>CAZXKO010000090.1:0-64387 GCA_964641665.1 uncultured Acidobacteriaceae bacterium | reverse complement strand
CTCCCCTTTCGAGCAGGCTCGGACGCTTCCTCAGATCTGCAATCAGTGCGAGTTCCGCGAGTCGTGTCACGGCGGGTGCGCCGGACGGCGACGCTTGCAGGGGGCACTACTACAGCCCGATTGTTATTGTCCGATCATTCGGGGCGAGCGCCCGCGGCTCGAGATCCGCATGGCGGCGAATCGCGATTTGCCCAAGCTGAGCAGCTCCTGCACCACCGTCGTGATCGCAAGGTAGTCTGATTCGTGATGAACGACTCGAATAAGCCTACCTCATTGCGCTTTCATCCAGGTATCCGAGCCGGTCAGCTTCACTGACACGTCAGAAATAAAGATGTGCAGAGGCTTGCCATCGGCGAAGCCGAGGTGCTCGGTTGAGAACAGAATTGGACCTGCCTTTTTGTAGCCTGCCCAGGTTGCGAGGACGCGGCTCGGCGGCCGGGCCCCGCCGCGATGGTAGACAAAGTACACGACGCGATTGTCTTTACCGACGTAGAGGTCCCAGGTGTCGCCGGGCGTGTAGCCGCCATCTGCTGGATACTTTATGGGGACTAGCTCGGCCATGCCGGGGCCCAGTGGCAGGTTGAACTTGCCCTGATCGATCGCGCTGGCGCTCTTGTCCCAATAAGCATGAAAAGGGAACAGAACCCAATAGTTATCGTTGATGAAACTCGGGTCGACTTCGTTCTTCACGGCGTCGGTTTGGCTGCCGAGGTCGGTACGCACGTAGGAAACCTTGACCGGCTTGCCGTCTTTGCCCACGCCTTCAAAGGAAACCTTATTGGTCTTAGGCTCCCATTCCCACTTGTGAGCAGCTTTGAAGAGTCCGGTAATCTCCCCGTTCCAAGTGTAGCGGATAGCCTCAACTTGATCCCACGAATCGATCCCGTAGGTCTTGGCGACTTGATCGAGAATGGGCGCGCGCTGCTGCGCCCAGGAGTTTGGAGCAAGGATCAGCACTCCGCAAAGCAGAACACCGATCGTCGTTATACGAAGGCGGGTATTTCTCATAGAGTTCGCTCCTCGGTAAGTTGAAAGGATGTTGTCTTTGGATGAGCCCCCGTGGCTTCCGGATACAGAAGTCGCGTTTTGATGCAATAAGCTGATTAAACTGGTTCGCTCGGGCATCGAGGCAGCTCCGGCCGCATGAGGCGGCGCAATGCGATCATGGCACCGGCCGTTGCCACGCACCCGTATTCCAGCAGCATGACCCAACCAGGGAGCGCCCCCCACGGACGCCCAATTGTTCGCCAGTGCCACATAAGATAAGTGGGGACAACGCTCACTGTCCAGAGGCTGATCAGCAACGTCGGGGCTGACGTCAGAAATGGCAGCAGCCAGAGGAGATACCAAGGGAATACGGCGGGGGCGCACAAAAGAGCTGCTGCTATTGGCCAGGCAAATGCGTCGGGAGACCACTCGGGCGATGCGCTCCTGAGCCAGGTTGCAGTCGCTAAACCCACGAGCACTGCCAGCCCAGCTAGCAACTGCGGAGGCGCCACCTGATCGAGCGCCGCGAACACGGGACCATTGAAGCGGAAAGTCTGCACATACGTTCCAAGCGAACCGATTGGAATGCGGCCGTGATTAAGAAATGGTACGTACAGGAGTCCGACTACGGCTGCCGCCAGCGCAGCGTCGCGAATGCGCACGCGCTTCCAGTAGACGGGCAAGAGTACGACCGGCAGAAATTTCACTGCTACCGCTAAGCCAAGTGTGACGGCCGCAGCCGCGCGCCATCGGCGTACTAGCGCAGCGGCGGAAACCGCCAACAGTAGCGCGCCAACAATATCGATGTGACCGTTTCCCGCCACCTCGATGGCCAACAATGGGTTCCAGGCGAACGCCAGAACCAAGTGCGCTCCCCGCTCCGTACAACGCAGCACATCGAGCAAGACGAAAACGATGGCTAGCTCGCAAACCACAAATGCCACTTTCAGTGCAAAAGTGGACTCGTGAATCGCGGTCACTGCGCGGAAGAATAGCTGCGCCCCCGCTGGATAGGGGCTCGGTAGATCCGGGTTGTTCAAGCTGCGGGTTTCCGGGGTATGCAGCTCCTTCACGGCGGGATCGCTGGGAACGACAATGTAGGGGTTGTAGCCGAGCCGTTGCAGGCGTCCATCCCAAACATATCGATGAATGTCATCGTCGGCGCCCGGGGGCTGCCGAAGAAACTCAATGTGCCACACAGCAGCCAGGACGAGCCCAATGACGATAACGCGCCGCGAGAATCTTGGCGCAGCGAAAAACTCACGGATCGCGAGGAGGTACACGATTCCCCCAACCGTCAAAGAGGCCATGAAGTACGGTCCGCCCCTGTCGCCGAAGTAGCGTGAGCAGATCGTTAGCGCCACACACAACATGGCGCCGAGGGCGTACACCCTCCACTCGGGGTTGAGCTTCACGGTTCTCCCGGGCCCGTTCGAGAGAGCGCCCGAGATTTTGCCGCCGCAAGCTCCCAACTCTTGAGCCATGCCGCCGTGCGTGGCGCCCTGGCCGGGGCAAGACGCAACTCCTCTGCCAGCCGAGTTAGATCGTCAGCCACATCAACATCGTAGAAAGGGTCTGCAAAACCTACGGAAAGCCCAAGAGTTTGCGCGCGCGATAGAAGTCTCTCCAGCGCACTGCTGGTGCCCATTCCGTCGCCTGCGAAAAGCTTAGGGTGAGAGGCCTTTGCCCCAACAAGATAGTAGCCTCCGTCGTGGGTTGGCCCCACGACCAGTTCATGTGCGGCCAGCGTTTCGAACGCGTTCTCCAGAACAGAACGTGGCAGATGTGGGCTGTCACTGTTGAAGGCAATCACGCGTCGTTGTGGACCCTCTGCGAAGTGCGCAAACACCGAAGTGAGGCCCGCTGCAAGACCTTCTCCTTTCTGTGCAACTACGCTCGCTTCACTGCCTGCCAATTGTGCCAGCTCGTTTACGTCCGACTCGGGGCACATGATGGCCACTTCAACATCGCTCAATGACCGCGCTAGCGCCAGCGTGTCGGCCAGAAGACAGCAATAGAAATCGGTGACGGCCGCAGGAGAAAGGCTGGAAGCCAGGCGGGTTTTGACCTCGCCTGGTCTCGGTGCTTTGGCCATGATTACCAGCACGCGGTCACTGCCCGACGAACGCACCACGGTCTCAGTTGCGGATTTCATACAATTTTGGAGCGGATCTACGCGGGTCGTGGTGTCCCGGCCCTTCGGTGCCGGAAATAATAGCGCACTATCAAGCTGAGAATGAACCAGGCGGAGCCGACCGTGCCCTTCAGTGTCCCGCTGATCTTCGATTTTCCGATACGCGGGTAGTAGCTCACCGGGACTTCAACCACTCGGAAGCCAGCCAGGGCGCCTTTGAGGATCATCTCAACCGCCCAGCCATAGGTGGTCTCTTCGAGGGCGAGCGCGCGTAGTACATCTGCGCGGCCAGCGCGAAACGGGCCGAGATCACTGATTTCTAGTCCATATGGACTAGAAAAGAGAAGCCTGATCAGGCCGGCGGCGAGACGATTACCAAACACCTGGTGCCAAGGCAAAGCCCCCGCAGAACGCTGCTTATGCAGGCGGGAACCGAGTGTGATGTCCGCACGCCCTTCAATGATTGGCGCTAAGAGAATCGGCAGTTCAGAGGGCCGATCGCTGTAGTCGCCATCAAGGAAGACAACCAGGTCAGGGGAATTTGCCGCGGCCAGGCCCGTAAGGCACGCTCGCCCATAGCCACGGCGTGGCTCTTGCACGACGCGGGCTCCCATTCTTGCGGCGATCTCGGGCGTCCCGTCATTCGAGGTGCTATCGACAACGATGACCTCGGTCGTGAGATCGGACGGCAGGTCCGCTAAGACGCGCTCAATCGACAGCGCTTCATTATGGGTAGGGATGATGACGGACACTCGCACAGGGCATCAGCTTAAATCAACCACCACGGAGCCGATGGCCACCGTTGCGACAGCCACGCGTCAACGCCCCATCTCCGGCCACCGCGACCGATAGCGACCCCGAGCGATGCGAGCACCGAAACCAGCAGTTCCCAGATCCAGGAAGTGCCCCACTCGGAAACCCAAAGGCTGCCGAGATACAGAAAAGCCACAAATGCGGCCGGTCGGGTAAGCAGGCCGAGGACGAGCAGAATGCCGAGAGAGATCTCGGTGATGGCCTGCATCGGAGCCGCCATCGCGGCGTGGTTTGCCGCCAGGCCCATCACCGCCTTCCAGGCGGCCGGGGAGTGGCTCGCCTTGATATAGTAATTGATCAGACCCGCGTAACCCGCGGGCGTGTAGAGGCCTTTCCCCAGATTCTCGAAGAAGACCCACACGAGCATCGCGCCGATGGTCACTCGCACGATGGCCAGACCGTTTCCGGCTTGCGGGTTGTGGACCACTGGGGTCTCGTCACTTCGAAGTGAGGTTGCGATCGTTGTCATGGTGAACCTCGCCCAGTGGATGCTACACCAGATTGCAAAATATGCGAATGAGCCCGCTCTAGGTACATTCCGCTTTCATCCTGCCGGTCTCTGACGTGTCAGTTAACCTGGCAGGCTCGGGACAAGACTTTGACAGTTACGACGACGACGTAAGTATTAAGCTGAGTCGCTCCGTCGGCTGGTCGTGAATGTGATCGTCTGTGGCCGGTTTACAAGCACGCATTCCCGAGGCCAGGGCCGCAACCGCAGATATAATTCGGTGCGATGACCAAGACGCATGTCGTTGTCGGTGTGGTCTTGGCGCTGAGCGCCGTCACCGTGGCTCAGGATCGGACTGCCAATGCTCGACCCCGTGCTTCGGAGTTGGGGCTGAAAATTGGGGTCCTCCCAACCGGACCGCAGGATGCCATCACGGACGTCGGCGGCGTCGAGGTCGGTCATACCACGATCATCCATGGGGAAAACGTGCGTACAGGCGTGACCGCCGTTCTGCCGCATGCAGGCAATCTTTTTCGCGAAAGGGTGCCGGGTGCAGTTTTCATCGGCAACGCCTTCGGCAAGCTGGTTGGTTCCACCCAGGTAAACGAACTGGGTGAGATCGAGACTCCGATCCTGCTCACGTCAACCTTGAGCGTGGCGCGTGTGGCCGATGCGCTCGTCGACTACATGCTAGGCTTGCCGGGGAATGAGGATGTTGAGTCGATCAACCCGCTGGTGGGCGAGACCAATGACGGATACCTCAACGACATTCGGGGACGTCACATCACGTCGGGGGACGTATTCGCGGCAATCAAGAACGCCAAGGGCGGGGCAGTCGAGGAAGGCGCGGTCGGCGCGGGTACCGGAACGGTGGCGTTCGGCTTCAAGGGCGGCATCGGAACCTCCTCCCGCCGACTCCCTCAGAAATTTGGCGAATACACGGTCGGGGTTCTTGTCCAGACAAATTTCGGGGGCGTGCTCACGATCGCAGGCGCTCCTGTGGGCCGGGAACTGGGTCGCTACTACCTGCGCGAAGAGCTTCAACAGGCTGGCAACGCGAAAGATCAGGGAAAAGGATCGGTGATGATCGTCATCGCCACCGATGCGCCCGTGGATGCAAGGAACCTGAAGCGGATGGCGGCGAGGGCGATGCTGGGGCTGGGGCGCACTGGCGCTGCGGCCTCAAACGGCAGCGGGGATTATGCAATCGCGTTCTCGACTGCGCCGCAGGTGCGGGTACACTCGGCCGACAAATCATCGCTCCGGCATATCGAGTTGCTGCCTAACGATTCGATGTCGCCGCTGTTTCTAGCAGTAATTGAAGCCACTGAGGAGGCGGTGTACAACTCGCTTTTTCGAGCAACGACGATAAGCGGGCGGGGGCACACGGTGGAGGCGCTGCCGATCGAGAAGACCACTGAGATACTGAAGAAGTATGGGGCCGTGAAGTAAAGGAGAACAGACTAAAATTCGTGTCGCTCGCTACCGAAGATCGGGCTTAGCGTGATCGGTAGAAACTGTCGGAGATTTCAGGTTTAGGAGGGGACTTGGATGCAGGTCCCCTCCCTCAGGTCGTTCATACTCAGAACGTGAAGCGGGCGCCAAGCTGGCCGACGCGCGCTCCGGGTGTTCCCCCGCCGTCCAGGATCTTACCCAGGTTACCGTCCACACCGGTGCTCGGACCGTTGAAGCTATGACGATTGAAAGCGTTGAACATGTCATAGCGCAAGTTGAGTTTGTAGTGCCCGTCGGTGCCGAACGAGAAGTACTTGTTTATGCCGATGTCTTCGGTGGCCAGACCGAAGCCGCGGACATTGGGGTTGTAAGTGGGGTTGTTTCCGAACTGCCCGTAGGTCGGATTCACGAAGCAGGCCGGATTGAAGTAGGTGCTGCCGATCTGGCCGTTGAAGCTTCCGCTGTGGAAGTTGCAGCCAGGCACGATATTCGGATACACGTTGTTCAGTCCCGGATACCAGTTCGTTGACGTGATGCGTAGCGGGGTGCCGCTGTTGTAGTGGAAGCCGCTGTTGACGGTCCAGCCTCCTACCAGGGCGTTCAGGGCTCCCCCGGCTTCAGGCAGAAGTGACTTGCCTTTGCCGAACGGCAGCTCGTACACAATGTAGCCTTTGACAATGTGCGTCTGGTCGAAAGACGCGATGGTGTGTCTTTCATTGTTAAGGTTGTAGATGTCCTGGAGCGGACCGGCCCACCACAGTTCTTCAAAGGCCGTGTCGGTATCGCCATGGGCCGACGACAGGTTGTAGCTGGCTTGCAGGGACAGTCCGTGCGAGGCACGCTTGGTCAGCGCGATTTGCATGGACTGGTAATCGGAGTTACCTAGCGGAGTGCCCACAGTGAAGAGTGGACCCCAAGTCGCGGCGACGGTCGGGAAAGGCTGGACCGCGGCCCATCCAAAACCCGACCAGTTGTTGAAGCCGGGCTTGGTTACCCAGGCCCACTGCTGGCCGGAATTGACCAGGGCGGTGTAATCAGAGAGGCGGGCCTGGTTGGCTCCGAGGTAGCCGCTCTGCAGATGGTAGCCGCGGTTCTGGATGACGTTGACGTCGAGCAGGAAGTCCTTCGTCAACTCACGTTGTACTCCGGCAGACCATTCTTGGATGTTGCCGAGTTCAAGCGAACGCGGATCGATGCTGACCATGCCCCAGCGGGTGAAGTTGGGGTCCTTGCCGACGGCGACGGCGGTTCCCGGATATCCGCCATCCCAATTGAAGGGAGTCAGGACCTGGTTGTTGAGAGGGAAGCCCGGGTTGAAGCCATACGGGATGCCTCCCCAGGTGTTCAGATTGAGAGGTACGTACCGTATGCCATAGGAGCCCCGCACCACGGTCTTCGGCGTGAGCTGGTAGGCGGCACCGATGTGTGGAGCAAAGTTGTGGAAGTTCTGGTCTCGCTCAAATGAGTCACTGCCGTTCTTGGCGAACTCCAGGGCGCCGGGTTGCCCGGTGACCGGGTTGAGCAGCGCAGTGTTGAAGTTGGACCAGCGGCCATACTTTTCGTGATAACGACCGTTGAAATCCCAGCGCAGATCGAAGTTCACGGTCAGTTTGGTCGTGACCTTGATGTCGTCCTGAGCGTAAAGCGAGAGAGTCTTGCGGCGGCCGTAGGTATTGTTCGGCTCGCTGATAGATGCTTGGTTTACATCGCCTAGCAGGAAGCTGGCAAAGCCGAAGCCTGCGTTGCCGCCGTAGGTGCCGGCGGTCTGGGCGGGATCAAAGGCGATAAGCGGGACGCCAAAATCGCCGTGACTGTTGAACTGCATCGCGCGGGCCTCAGCGCCAAACTTCCAAGTATGCCGGCCTCTGACCCAGGAAACGTTGTCTCCCACGATGAGGGTGTTGCCGGCGTAGAAGTCGTTGAACTGGCTGCCCAGTGGACTCTCAGTGACAAAGGTCCCGTCCGCTGCGGTCCGCCCCTGATCGCTGTTGATTCCGTTGAAGCGGATAATGGGGAAGTTCCCGACGCCTGTGTTCGCGAGATTTAGCGTCGAAGACCAGTTGCCCTTCTGGGATACCGCGGTGCTGGGGTTGCGGAAGCGATTGAAAGTGATGTTGAACACGTTCAGCAGGTTGCTGGAGATCGTGTACGAGTCGCTGAAGCGCACCGACGGAGCCGTGGTGCGGTGATCGTAGGCGTTGGCCAGCGGTCCGCCGTCCTTTGAACCCGGAGACCATATGCCGCCCTGATCGGCAAGCACGCGTGGAATCGCCGACCAGATGAAGGATCCGTTCATACGATGAGCGCTGGACAGGTTGTAATCGAGCTTCCCGCTGAAGCTGGTGATTTTGTACAGCGGCGCCGGTTGGGTCATTGGCATGGAGTTGTTGTTGGTCAGACCCGGCGCCAGAGGCACGTAGGACTGCTTGTAGATGTCGACGATCTTCTGCGAGACGCTGCTGAAGCGAGTGGTCGGAATGAGGTTGTTGACGAAGACGTTGCCGCTCTGAGGATCGAAGATCGCTCCTTTGTAAATCGTGTTGCCGGCGCCGTCGGTTCCGAGGACGTGCGTTTTATCAAGGAGTGCCCCAAAGTCACCGTTCAGGAAGGCGGTGGTCGGCACCGTTTGGTTCATAGCGCCGAGGGCGTAGTTCTCGTCGGTGTAGCGTTCGGCTGACGCATAGAAGAACAGCTTGTCTTTGACGATGGGGCCGCCAAAGCTGCCACCCCAGTCATAGAGGCGATCATCCTGGCGGCTGTAAAGCTTGGTCAGGAAGGCGGCCCGTGTTGGATCGTCGGCGGCGTTGGCTGCGGCTACGTCCACGACCCGGTGGTAGTTGTTGCGCCAGGAATTGGCGTCGAAGATCTCGTTATGCAGAAAGCTGAATGCGCTGCCGTGCCAGTTGTTGGTGCCGGACTTGAGGTTGTAGCGGAAGACGCCGCCGCCGCTATGGCCCTCATCGCCGCGGATGCCAGTGGTAGAAACCTGGAATTCCTCGACCGCCTCGAACGGCGGACTGGACTCGCTGATGTAGCCACCGATCTGCGACACCGCCGAGGTGCCGTCGATCATGACTTCTTTGGTCTTGCTCAGACTGCCGGCGATGTGGGAGTCGTAGTCGCTACCCTCGACACCTGGCACGTAATTGAACATGAAGGTCGAGAGTGAGCGCCCGCCGAATACGTTAAGGGGGAGGGTGCTGACCACATCGTTGGTGAGGTTTGAACTCACCGCGGAGGTCTGGGTCTGCAGCAGGCTGGCGTTGGCGGTCACTTCGACCGTTTCAGCCGTCGCCCCGACCGGCAGGACCGCGTCAATCTGTGCGACCTGCCGCACATTGAGGACGATCCCTTTTTGTTCGTACCTGCGGAATCCCTCACGCCGGAAGGTCAGTGTGTATTCGCCAATGGCGAGGTTGGTGATGGTGTAAAAGCCGAGTTCATTGGTGGTGCTGCTGGTGCTCAGGTTTGTGCCGATGTTCACGGCGGTGACTTCAACGCCGGGGACGACTGCACCGGTGGGATCTTTGACCGTGCCGGTGATGGAGGCGCGGTCGGATTGCCCAAACAAGGCTCCCGACAACAGCAACAGGGCTATCGCTAGAGCGATCAATCGAGATTGCATACCAACTCCTTCGCTCGCTGAACGCCACGGGAAAGCAAACGGGGCTGCCCCCAAGCGAGCTTTCTAGGATTTTCCACAACATCATCGAATTGCCTGCTTGCATGAACCCACTGACAGCGAAACGTGATACCGCCTGGCGTCGACGGCTCTACTTGCGAGCGTAGACGCGTACATAGTCGACCAGCATGGTCTGCGGGAATACGGTCGTCGCATCGGGGGCGCCGGGGAAATTGCCACCAACCGCGACGTTCAGCAAAATGAAAAAGGGATGGTCGAAGACCCACTGCGTGCCCAAGGGCAGGTTGGCCGGAGTCTGAGTCAGGTAGAGATTGCCGTCCACGTAGAAACGGACGACGCCCGGCTCCCACTCCACGGCAAAAATATGAAAATCGTCGGCGAACGCCCCGCTCGGCAAGGTGTACACCGCGGTGAGCGGGGTTGCGCCGGAATAGCCAGGCCCATGCATGCTGCCATGCACTTTGCTGGGCTCGGAGCCGATGTTCTCCATGGTGTCGATTTCCCCGCAAGTCGGCCAGCCCACCGTGTCGACGTTGTCGCCCAGCATCCAGAAGGCTGGCCATACCCCCTGTCCGCGGGGAATCTTGATGCGCGCCTCAAAGCGTCCGTATGCCTGGGTGAAGTGGGCCGCGGTCTTAAGGCGGGCTGAAGTGTAGTTGCGGGCTATGCCATCGGACCCCGTGTAGTTCTCCTTCATCAACGTGATGACGAGATTGCCGTCCTCCTGCGAGGCGTTCTGCGTGCGGGCGGTGTAGGTCTCGAGTTCGTTGTTGCCCCATCCGCCGCCACCGGTCTCCAGCGTCCACTTGGTCGGGTCGGGGGCGGACCCGTTGGAACCGTTGAATTCGTCGCTCCAGGCGAGGGACCAGCTCGCGGGAAGGGAGGTAGGTGGCTGGGACGACGACCCTCCGCAGGCCAGGGTGACCAGCCAGAAGCACGCGAGGATGGATATCTTGCAGCGCACGCCCATGTGAATCGCCAGACTGGCAACCAGATGCCGGATACCGGCTTCCCAATACGATTCTGGATTTGTAATCTTGCTGCTAAAGCGCTTTACTAAAGGCGAACTCGATGTACCATCGTTCGGGAATGGTTGTCAAGAATATTTGTCTAGCTAAAGCGCTTTACTACAGGCGATTCCTATTTCACAGCCAACTTGAGCCGGAAATCTGTGATCCAGCGCACAGGCAAGCGTGAGCCAGCTGGGAGGCCCCATTCCGAGGGCGACCGAAGGGGAGGTGCTATGCTCCTAACCCAAATGACACGACCTTCGAACAAAAAGCGAGCTTCCGGCGGAACTCAACCCGAGCCGGTGGTGTCGTTGAAGTTCCTGGCCGAGTACCTGAACCTATCGCCGGCGACGATATCGCTGGTAATCAACAAGTCCCCAGCGGCTAAATCCATTCCGGAACGGACGAAGGTCCGAGTTCTCCGTGCCGCCGAGAAGTTCAACTACCGGCCCAACTTCTACGCGCGTCACCTCAGCAAGAAGCGGACCTTCACCGTGGGTGTGGTGGTGCCGGAGATCAGCGAAGGTTACGCTGCATTGGTGATGAGCGGGGTAGAAGACCGGCTCCTGCAGGAGGGATATTTCTACTTCGTGGTGAGCCATCGAGGCCGGCAGGATCTGATTGACGAGTATCCGCGGCTGTTGCTGGATCGCGCGGTGGAAGGCCTGATTCTGGTCAACACTCCGTTGCACCGGGAGATGACTGTGCCCACCGTATCGATCTCCCCTCACGGGCGGTTGCGAGGGGCGACCACCATCGCGCTCGACAACCACAAGGCGGGTTGGCTGGCTCTGGAACACCTGGCGACGCTGGGCCACAAACGTATCGCCTACTTCAAAGGGCATCCGGGGAGCGCCGATACCGAGTCGCGCTGGGCCGGGGTGTGGGACGCCGCGTCGTCTTTCAGCATTAAAGTCCGGCCGGAACTGACGCTGCAGCTGCAGGAGCGCGACCGTCATCCAGAGCCGTCGACTCCGGAGGAAGGCGTCGTGTACGCGCATAGACTCTTAGAGGCCGGGAAGGAGTTCAGCGCCCTGCTCGCGTTCAACGATATGTCGGCGATCGGCGCCATGCGGGCATTCTCCGACGCGGGGTTGCGCGTCCCGCAGGACGTTTCGGTCGTAGGATTCGACGATGTGCAGGCAGCGGCATACATGATTCCGCGCTTAACCACGGTGCGTCAGCCGCTTCGCCGAATGGGGGAGGCGGCGGCGACGTCTCTATTGGACCGGATCGCGAATGCGAATATTCGTCCGCAGGAGATTCTGGTGGAACCCGAGTTGATCGTGCGCGAGTCGACCGGGCCGGCGAGCCTGGCAGTTCATCGCAATGCGGATCGCGAGTCGGCGCGAGCAAAGGTGTAGACGTCTTGCGCTCGGAACGCCAGCTTTCAGGGATTACTTTACCGCCGCGCTCGATACTGCGGTCGCTACCGGGCCGCTGCGGGACCTTCCGCCCGAATCAGCAAGGCAACTCTCGGAAACAAGAAATGCCCGGCCGCGTCATCGATGACGTTGATCTGACACGTGTACAGGCCGGGCTTCAGCGAACCTAGGGGTAGGTCGAGCTGGAAGACCCCAGCCTTGCGGTCGCGCGCATTCAAGTCGTTCAGTTCTACCAGCGAGCTCTCGAACACTTTCGCTTTTCCCCGAAAGAAGGCCACATTGCTCAGGAGATGGATGCCGGGCCCGGATGCCCGCTGCGCGGTGTCAGCGCTCACACGGGCCGGGTCGTAGACCTCGTAGTACAGAAGCAAGTGCTGCGCCGTGGAGAACACGTGCGTGACGTTGGGAATGACTTCTGAACCTTCCCGCACAAGGGGGTTGGGAGCCGGACTCTTTCGAGCCGGTTGTAGCTGGCTGGCGAGCACGATCGAGCTCATCTTGAGGGGCTGCGTCTTTAACTCGGGGATCTCCACGTCGGTTTCAAACGATCCCATCCGGCCAGTCTGGTTCTCGCGCACGACAAATTTCAGGTGATACCTGCCGCTCGCCAGCGTCAGCACCGTGTCGTATTGAACGTTTTTCTTCCTCACCTCGGCGGACGTGTCGACGGCTAGTTTCGCCGTATCTCGAACACTGGCCACCGGCCGGTGGTCCTTGCCGAGCACCAGCCCGATCACGTCGAGAGTTGCTTTGTCGCGGTCACTGGCTCGAACGAAAGGAATCTGCGAACCCGGTACCGCGAGCGAAATCGGCACTGAGAACCGATTGCCATCGAGACGAAAATAGGCTGCGCTCAGATACAGAGGAAGATCGGTGGCGGGAAGATCAGAAGCGAGTTGTTCTTCGAGCTGCCGCTCTTTGTCGTCCTTGTTGGCATGCTGGTAGTCAGCAGGCGCGTAGTAGCCGCGGCGGTAATCCAGCTTGGTTCCCGGGAGGTTGATTTTCACGGTGATGCGGCGGTAGTGACCGTCCCGCGCGGGATTGGTGCTGTGATAGCCGAGCAGATAGTAGGTGGAAGTGTCGTCCTGGACGCCCTTGAACACCTTGCTGAAATCGTTGGAGTCGAGAAAAGCGCGTCCGCCGGTGTCGCTGGCCAGCGTGACAAGCGTCTCCTGGGTGGTGAAGTTGGAATTGAGTGCGTTCATCATGGACTGGCCGGAGTAGGCGGACACACCGCGCAAACTAGCGCTCTGGGCCTCCCCTCCCGCGACGATGGCCTGCAGGCCGCGCATGTCCATGGTGTAGATGGAGAGGTTCGAGCGCACTGCAGCGTTGGTCGCCGCGCGCAGCTCCGATTGGTTCTCGATCCCGGTGCGATCCATGCCGCTGGAGAAATAGACTAGGGACTTCTTCTGCTGGATGTGCGCCAGGCGCTCAGCGACGGACCGTAAAGCTTCCAGCCGGCGGTCGGTGTTGAAGATGTTGTACTCGGTGTCGTCCACGGTGAATGACTGTCCAGTGTCAGCCGTGCCCTCGGTCGTTCCAGTGCTCCCTTCTTCGAAACCCTGACCGGCGCCGCTGTTGAAGGCCAGCAACTCCTTCTTCAGAAGATCGTGATCAGAGGTGAAGTCCTGGTTCACCAACAGGGAACTGCCGAGAGAAACAATCGCAACCAGGTCGGCGGGCGCCATCTGAGTATCGACGTAATGCACGGCGGAAGTGACCGCGTGGTCGATTTCATCGGGCTGCATGGCGGAAAGGTCGAAAAAGAGAACGATCAGGCGGCGGTCTCGAAATTCATCGGCTGTGCCGAGAGCAGCCGCGCTTGGAGTCGGCTGGCTCGAATTGCCCGCTGGTAGCGGCTTCGCCTGGGTGACGTCCTGCGTGGGCACGGCGTCGGTGTTCTCGACGTCAAAGGAGACGATCTTCTGCGGTTTATTGTCCTCAAGAACCGTGAACTCCTCAGGCTTGAGCCCGCGAACCAAGTTGCCGTTCTTGTCACGAACCGTCACGTTGACCAGGACCAGGTCGGTCTGCGCATGAAAAGTGTATTCCGGTTGCTGTGAGGGCAGAAAGGGGCAAAGCAACAGGAGTTGCAGGGTCACCGCGAGGATCCTCGTGGCTGGGGAGCGCGAAGTGGAAGCCATGGTCAAGTTTCCTCAAAAGCGAAAGCGCGACGTCAGGGTGAACTGCCGCATCGCGCCCACGCTGGTGACGCGACCGAATGTGGGCGAATTCAGCACGGTGTCGATCGTCGCGTATTGCGGCATGTTGAAAATGTTGGTGGCCTGCGCTCGAAACTCGAGCACCCGCGACTCCTTCAGCGGCAGGATCTTGGTGAACGCCATATCGAAGACATGCGTGCCCGGCCCGATGATGCTGTTGCGGCGAGCGTTTCCGTATTGGCCGGCAGGCGGCGCGGTGAATGCGGCAGTATTAAACCAGGCCGCAATCGACGGGCTTGACCTGGCGATCGCTTGTCCTGGAACCAGGTCGGGCCGAAGGGTGCCATTGGTCCCGCGGTTGACGTCACCTGGGTTGCCGAGCAAGCGTGGGGTAAAGGGAAGGCCGGAGGCGAGGGTCCAGTCGCCACTCCACTGCCAGTCGCCCAGAATGGCCCGCAGGGGGCCGTTGCCGGTGAGCCAGAGCTTGTCGTGTCCGAAGGGAAGTTCCCACAGATAGTCGGCCGTGAACTTGTGCGTCTGGTTGAAACTTGACAGCCCGCGCTCAGCGGCGAGATCGAAGGGATTCTGTGCCACGTTTGCCGCGCTTGAGGACGCCGTGGCCCCGCCTGCCGCAACGCCGGTGCCTCCGCCGCCGAGCCCTCGGCTGCTTGAGCCCGAGGTGGCGCCGGCTCCGATCGAAGACGCGTTATCCAGTGACTTCGAGAATGTGTAGATCCCACCCACGGAGAAGCCGTTTGAGAGCCGCTTTCGCAGGCGCACGGATAGTGCGTTTGCGGACAAGTCGGCGAGCGAGTTCTCGTAGGTGAAGGCCTGCACGTCGGGAATGCGTATGCCAGCGGCCGTGCGGTTGGGCGCCTCAAGGATGTCGAGGTTTGTTCCCTTAGTCCCCGTATAGTCAAGGTTCAGGAGCAGAGTGGGGCGAACCTGCTGCTGAATGTCCAGATTGCGTATCTGCACATAGCCCAGCCGATAGTTCGGATTGACCGCGAAGTTGTTCGTGATCCCGGTGGAAGAAACCTGGGGGAAGCCCTGCTGCAGCGTGAGGTCTCCTGTGGTGCCCTGGATGTTGGTGGAGGTCGTCGAGAACGGTGGCTGGAAGGCGAGTTGCTGCACGATGCCCTGATAGGCACCGGTGTTGTAGTTGATCCCATATCCGCCGCGCACCACGGTCTTCGAGAATGGTTTCCACGCGAAGCCGAGACGCGGCGCAAAGTTGTTGCGGTCGGGACGCAGCAGGGAAGCCGGCACAGGGCCGCTGTAAGGTCCGGCTTGTCCGGAAACCACGCGAGTGACCACGGGCGCGCCAAGATTCGGATTCAAGACACCCGGCGACAAGTCGAGATTCGCCAGACGATTGTTGAGCTCGCTGAAAGGCGAGACGTACTCATAGCGGACGCCGAGGTTGAGGGTCAAATTTCCGCGAACTTTCCACTCGTCCTGGATGTACAGGTCCCACGAATTCCCGCGGAAATGATAGTTGTTCGCGCCGTACTGCACGGATGTTTGCTGCGGCAGGCCCAGAAGGAAATCGGCAAAGTCGAGGCCCGTACCTGCAACCGGCTGACCTCCGATAACCTGCGATGTATTCAGACCGGTGAAAATGAACGAGCCGCGCGCGTTGCTGTCGGTCTCGGGGTTGATCTGGATACGACGGAAGTCGCCACCCCAGCGCCACGTGTGCTTCCCGTGGTTCCAGATGACATTGTCGGCAAAGGACAGGGTTTGATTGCGCAAGAGTTGGGGCGTGACATCCTGCAAGCTAGCGAAATTGGTGAAGGAAAGATTCGGCAAGCCCCAGTCGAAAGGATTATCGGAAACGCCCGTAATTCCCAATGTTCCCGTGATGTTTTGCAGGAACGCATAGAGATTTTGTGTGCGGGTCCGGCTGCGGTTGAAGTCGGCGCGAACAATATTGCTGAGCCTGCCCCAGCTGCGTGCGTACGATACCGGAACGTCAAAACTGCGGACGCTGGTGTTTCCGCCTACGCTCGGGAATGGGTTTGTCAGGGTGCTTCCGGATTGGTGATAGTGGAAGCCGAAGCTCAAGTTGTTGCGGGGTGCGCCGCGTCCTCCGCCTCCGCGTCGTCCGCCGGGAGTAACCGCGCCCAGCGTGCGGTTCAGTCGGATATTGAGATCATCGCTGCTGGAGTTGGTCGAGGTGACGAAATGGAAGTTCTGAAAATCTCCGGACAGAGTCGGTTTCGGGATGTAGGGCAACAATCCGCTCGCGATGGAATTGATCTGCGGGATCATGTTGTTCAAGTACGGGGAACGCACGCCCGTCGCGAGGTTCACTGCGTAGATCTGGTCGATCACATTGTTGTTGGCGTCTCTGTCGTTGCATATCCCGCTCGTGAATCCGGTGTTGCACAAAGCAGAAAGGTCTCCCTGCCGTTCAGGCAACGTAGGCACGGTCGAGAACTGGTCGAATGGGCGTTCGCCGCGGTGGCCGTTGTAATTGATGAAATAGAAAGTCTTAGTGCCTCCGTTGTAGATCTTAGGGATGTTCAAAGGCCCGCCCACCGATCCGCCGAAGCTGTGTTGCACGTAGCCAGGCTTTGTCGTGGGCACCCCCGTCAGCGAGTAGGGTGCCGCATTCAACGCCGAGTCTCCGATGCCGTAGTAGATCGAGCCGTGGGGATGGTTGATATCGAACCCGCGGCGGCCGAAGCCCCGGCCACCGCCACCGCCTCCACCACCCCCAAAGCCGCCCGGACCGCCGCCAAAACCGCCCGGACCGCCGAAGCCACCTCCTGCTTGGCGAGCGTCGTTGCCGCGTTGCTGGAGGTCATCATTGTTGAAGGAAGTAAAGGGATTAGAGGTAGTACCCGAGACGGCCACCGATTCAGTCGCGCTATCGGGCGCGATGCCTGGGACAGGCATACCCGAGGGAACGACTTCGGCCATGGGGTCGCCGTTGGATTCCTGAGCGGCTCCGCTCTGCGCAAGAGCCAGACTCTGGAAGCCGCGAGGCCCAACGGTTCCAGCGCCGGCGCGGCGCAATTCCGAACCAGCCTGCCGGGTGCGCGACAGGAGTGTCAGTTCGAAGTTCGCCAGCACGCTGGGATGTGCGCTATCGACGACGAGCTGCCGGGTGGCATCGGCGAAGGCGGCCATCTGCACGCGCAGGGTATAGGACCCAAAGGCGGGAACGGACACGGAATAGCTGCCATCGACATCCGTCCACGCAGGGAGCTTGTCGGCGGCGGGTCCAGCAGAGATGGACACAGTCGCGCCCGGGATCGGCATGTTGCCCGACTTCACGGTCCCGTGAATCGTTCCGCCCGGCACTGCAGCCGGCTGATCCTGGGCATGGGCGCGGTTGTAGGTTAGCAACAGCACCAGGCAGATCGAAAGCGTTGTTCTAAGCAGGCATCGAATGCCTCGAATCTCGCGCAGGTCGTGACGTGGGCCGGTCAGAATGTAATCTCGCCTGTGCACTCGGTGTGTACCGTGTCGTATCCTTACGGGCAGCCACTGGGGTGACCAGTGAAGTTCGCGGGGCAAGCAATTTTGAATCGCGGTATCCTTGAAGGAATTTGTGGCCGCAAACGCTGAATACTCTAGTAGCCTGCGAAGGATTCCAGTGCTGCGATCATATCCCGCGCGGGTACAGCGCACTGTAAAGATTTGTGTGTTTTTCGATCACGGCCCGCAACAGTTTCCAGATGCGGTTGGAGGGCGCCTCGGGCTCTATCTCTAGGTAAAGATTCGTAAAGTTACGCAGCTTTCACAACTTCAGGGCCATAATCTGGTTCATACGACTAGTTGTGACCCCAAGCCTCATAGAAGGAGACTTCATGTTCAAACAATGCCTACTCACGCTGATGCTGGCGGGCCTTATTTACGCGGCCGCGCCCGCTGCGGTTGCACAAGACGCCCCAAACAACGATCAGCAAGCTCCGCCAGCGGGTGGACCACAGGAGCAGGGACGTACGCGCTCTCGCATGGACCCCGCCCGGCGCGCCGAGATGCTGACCACGCAACTTAACCTGACGCCTGACCAGAAGACGAAGGTGCTGGACATTATGAAGTCCGACCGATCAAAGATAGAGAGCGTCCGGGACGATTCATCCCTCTCGCCCCAGGATCGTCGTGCGAAGATGATGGACATTCGCAAGGCGTCGAACGGCCAGATTCGCGCTCTTCTGGATTCGAATCAGCAGAAGAAATTCGATGAGATGCAGGCCCGTCAGGAGCAGTGGATGCAGGGGCATCACCCTGGTGGCGAGGGAATGGGCGCCCCGCCGGACGCGCCTCAACACGCGCCCGAGCAGAAGTAACGCCGTCAAAAGCGATGGTTACCTGCAAGGCTCGCGTGCACGTTCGTGCTGTTCGATGGCACGGGGGTGCCATTCCCCGAAATCACATGCGCGAGTAGATTCCTACTTGAGCAGTACTCGGGGGAGGGCTGTTCAACGGAGCGTCCCATGACTCTAACCGGAGTCTGGGGCGTTTTGTTTTGGAGTGCGTTTTTGGGGTAGTTCCGCGCTTAGGATTGCCGCTGTGTTCCGCCGGAGTGCCGAGGGCTGAGGCCCGCCTTACCGTTCAGCCTTCCGATTCGCGGCGGTCCAAGCTGGCTTGCCGGAGGCTCGTCGCCTTCACGGTATCGGTGCCGGGTTTCAAATCGCTGATCTCGGCGAAATAGCGCCAGCCGTGATTCCAATCTTCCTTGCTTTGCGCGCCATCCAGACGCTGGATCGCCAGGTTCGCGTTATTCCGCCCCTTTACCACTTCGACAACGCCGCCCGACTCGTACGTACGCCAGTTATACCGGATGATGGCAAACGACGTCTTCGATTCATTCTCCATCAAGCCTCAGTATACCCTGTAACCTCGGTTATCCGAGCCGGATCGGGCGATTTCGCGGGTTGTGTCTTCGGATTCGTACTCCTTCAGGCACTCGCGATACCGCGCAGCGGGTCGGATAGGCCGCGCATGACTTTCTCGAAGGCAGGGAAGTCAAGAGACTGAGGGCCATCCGAAAGCGCGCGTTCCGGGCAAGGATGCACTTCGATAATGAGTCCATCTGCGCCCACTGCGACAGCTGCGCGCGAAACCGCCGCGATCAGGCTTTGCTTGCCGGTTCCGTGAGAGGGATCTGCCACGACCGGTAGGTGCGAGAGATCCCGAGCCA
Organism: uncultured Acidobacteriaceae bacterium; assembly: GCA_964641665.1. GTDB lineage: Bacteria > Acidobacteriota > Terriglobia > Terriglobales > Acidobacteriaceae > Gp1-AA133. Next base: position 45,189 of record CAZXKO010000090.1, on the reverse strand, counting down.
GGGCCACCGCGGCCAGGTCAATTGTGTTCCGGGTTTCTGTCTCGAAGGTCTTGATGCCGCGCTCGCACAGGACCACTTCACCATTTCCACCGGCAAGCAGGTATTCGGCGGCCAGCAGCCACTCCTTCACGGTTGCGGACGGCCCACGCTTGAGCAGGATCGGTTTGCGGATCGTCGCTAGGCGGCGTAGGAGGGCGAAGTTCTGCATGTTGCGGGCGCCGACCTGCAGCATGTCGGCGTATTCACTGATCAAGTCGATGTCCTCGGTGCTCATCACCTCGGTGACGATGGGCAGTCCGGTCTGCTGACGCGCGTCGCGCAGAATCTTCAAGGCCTCGATACCCAGACCCTGGAAGTCATAAGGAGACGTGCGCGGTTTGTAGGCACCTCCGCGCAGCAGGCTGGCGCCGGCCTTTTTGACCGCCTGTGCGGTCGAGAGCAGTTGCTCCGGGGACTCAACCGAGCATGGCCCGGCGATCACGACGACTTTGTCACCTCCGATCGGCACCCCACCCACGTTCACCACGGTGCGGTGTGGTTTGACCTGGCGGCTGACCAACTTGAATGGCTGAGCAATAGGGACGACGTTGTCGACGCCCGGCGCAACCTGCAGCGCTTCGATTTCATGCCGCCGCCCACTGCCGACGGCAGCCACGATCGTACGTTGGGTTCCACGCGTGACGTGCGGCTGGTAGCCCGCTTCGCGGATGCGCTCGATCACGTGTACGATCTCCTGTTCGGTTGCGTTGTCCGACATGTTAACAATCATCTGGTGCAGCCCCCTTGGCCGGAAATGAGCTCAAAAAGCAAGGGCCGCAACTTGTTAAGAGTCGCGGCCCTGGACTTGAACTTCTAAATTCTAGGTGATTTATTGCCGGTTCGAGTCACCTACAAGTTCCGCCCACGCCGCCACTCTCGTAAACCAGTAGCGGAAGAACGCGAACGAAAAGTAGGTAAATCGAGTCATGCCGAAGTGATATTAGACGCGAATGATTTTTCCGTCAATACCTTCTGCCGCCGAAGCCTCAGGAGGGGGTGAGGCTCAAGCGACGCCAGTCGTCCACATACTGCGCCAACGGATTACTGAATGGAACTGGCGGCCTGCGAAAACGCGTTGTTCGCGTTGGAGCCGATCAGACGAACGGTCCCGACCACCAGAACCAGGATCACCGCCAACATGACTGCGTACTCAGCGATATCCTGCCCGGATTCGTCGGACCAAAGCCCAGAAATGATCTTGGACATACCATCCTCCTGCCCAGAGTTTTTGTCGAGAAGCCAATGGGAGTCTTACAATTGGTTCCCTATGATGCCCAGTCCCACCGAAGTTGTCAAATAGTCTTAACATCTGCCGTTCGACGACCGGCCAGGGATATTTTGATACGGCATCTCATTGACCCGACGGGACGTCACAGCCTGCCGGGGGAAAGCGGCCGGTTCTGCAGAGATCCAGTTGCCTGTCAGCCGAATCTTCCCGATGGTGCAATTAGATTTCCTTTCTACAATTTGTGTTTAGAAATTTGAACACCCGCGGCCTGAGGGGCCTCCCGCTGGACCAGATTCGCCGCCGAACGCTGGGCGAATTCAAGCACATTGCCGGGCACAACCCCGAGATACAACGTGGCCGCCAAGGTGATCGCCAGCGCCAGACCAAGACTCGGCGAAAGGGGCAGCACCGGGACCTCTCCGCGGGGTTCCCGCATGTACATGACTACGATGATCTTAAGATAGTAGTAGGCACCGATCGCGCTGTTGATCAAGCCAATGATGGCAAGCCCAACCAGGTTTGACTGCAGTGCGGCGCTGAAGACGTAGAACTTGGCAAAGAACCCTCCCGTGATGGGAATCCCAATTAACGAAATCAGGAAAATCCCCAAGGCTCCTGCCAGCACGGGGGCGCGGCGGCCGAGCCCGGCGTAGTCCTCGAGCGCCACGTAGCGCTCCCCGGCGTTTGCCAAGTGGCTCACGACCGCAAAGGCGCCGACGTTCATGGCCGCATACGAGGCCGCATAAAACATGACCGCGGACGTACCCAGTTCCGGCGTGGCCGCGAAGGCCACCAGCATGTATCCGGCGTGGGCAATGGAGGAATAGGCCAGTAGGCGCTTGATGTTGGTCTGAACCAGGGCAGCGACGTTGCCCAGGGTCATCGACAATGCGGCCGAGATCCAGATCAGCCAGAACCGGCCTGGAGCATTGGCCTCGAAGACCACGCGCAGAAGCACGGCAAAGGCTGCCGCCTTGGGTGCCGTGGACATGAAGCCGGTGATCGGAGCGGGGGCTCCCTCGTACACATCGGGTGTCCACACATGAAACGGCGCCGCGGCGACCTTGAACCCCAGGCCGACGAACATGAGAGCCATCGCAACGTAAGCCAGCATCGGGATGGGGCCAGAGTTTAGGGCCACGCTGATTTCGTCAATGTTCGTCGACCCGGTCGCGCCGAACATGAGGGCCACGCCGTAAAGGAAGAACGATGTCGCAAACGAACCCAGCAGGAAGTACTTGAGCGACGACTCGCTGCTGGTCGCGGAGCGGCGGCGGAAACCCGCTAGGATGTAGGTGGAGATCGACGAGATTTCGAGCGCGATGAAAATCAACACCAACTCGACCGCCGACGACATCAGGCACATGCCAACCAGTCCGAACAGGATCAGGCCGTAGTACTCCCCGGCCCGGATTCGCTGTACGGCCATGTATTCGTAGGAAGTGAGAATGAGCACGGCCGCGATGGCAATGACCAGTACGTGAAAGAAGACGCTGAACCCGTCGACCCGGACCATGTTGTAAAACGCATAGCCCGGAGATTGCGCCATCGCCCACGTGGACAACAGCCCCGCCAGCGTGCCGGCCAGCCCGATTCCGCCGAGAATTTTCTGGCTCTTCTCCTCCTCCATCAGGGGGTCGAGGACCATGATTACCATTCCGAAGATGGAGAGCACGATCTCAGGCAGGATTCGGAGATAATCGGTCGCCACTGGAATGTTCCGCGCGACTGCGAAGCTCGGGTTCACTGGCCCACGACCTTACTGGCCGACTGCACGAAGGCTGCGAGGGTCGAGTGAACCGCCGGATCGATGACGTTGAGCCACAGCAGAGGTGCGACACCCATGACCAGCGCGGCGATCGCCGTCGGCCACAGGGCCAGTTGCTCGCGGGCGGAGAGATCGGGAAGAGTACTGTTCTCGGGGTGCGTGACTTTCCCGAAGAAAACGCGCTGGTACATCCAGAGCAGATAGCAAGCGCTCCAGATCACTCCAGTGGCGCCGATGATTCCGTACCAGGGGTTAGCCTGAAACGCGCCGCTCAGCACCAGGAATTCGCCGACGAAGCCGTTCAGCAGCGGCAGTCCGACTGACGCGAGCACGATAAACGAAAAGAACGTGGCGTACTTCGGCATGGGAGTCGCGAGTCCGCCCATGTCGGAGATCTCGTAGGTGTGTTTACGCTCGTAGAGGATGCCGGCCAGCATGAATAACGCTCCGGTGGAAACGCCGTGGGCCAGCATCACGAACATCGCGCCGTTCAGACCTGCCGGGGTAAAGCTGAAAATTCCCAGTACGACGAATCCCAGGTGGCTGACCGACGAGTACGCGATCAGCTTCTTCATGTTCGGTTGGACCATCGCCACAAGCGCGCCATAGACGATGCCGATCAGCGCCAGCACCGCAATCCACGGGGCGTTGTGCCGCGACTGCTCTGGAAACAGCCCCAGGTTGAAGCGCAGCAGCCCGTATGTACCCATCTTCAAAAGGACACCCGCCAGCAGAACCGACCCGGCTGTCGGAGCTTCCACGTGCGCGTCCGGCAGCCAGGTGTGGAATGGGAAGAGCGGGACCTTGACTGCGAAAGCGATAAAGAACCCGAGAAAGAGCCACGGCGCTGCCGCAGCAAATCCTGGCACTTGTCCTGACCGGATGGCGTTCTGGATGGTCACGAAATCAAAGCTCTGTACGTGCGCGTAAAGCCACAACATGGCCGCCAGCATGAACACCGACGCAACCATCGTGTACAGAAAGAACTTCACCGCGGCGTACACCTTGCGCCCGTGGCCGTAGATACCGATCAACAGGGCCATCGGGATCAGCGTCGATTCCCAGAAGAAGTAGAACAGGAACAGATCGAGCGAAGTGAAAACCCCGATCAAGGCGGTTTCCAGGATCAGCAGCAGGATGAAGAATTCCTTGACCCGCTCCTGGATTGACTTCCACGAAATGAGCACGCACAGAGGCGTGAGAAACGTGGTCAGCAACACCAGCCACAGTGAGATCCCGTCCACGCCCATGTGATAGTGAATGTTGGGACTGGAAATCCAGAGCCGGTCGATTTCATACTGGAACCCCGGCGACATGCGGTGAACACGCGCAATCAGATGCAGGGACAGGCCGAATGTGAGCAAGGAGATGATGAGCGCGAAGATGCGGATGTCGCGGTCACGGCGCGGAAAAAGCAACAGCAACACTCCACCTGCGGCCGGGATGAACGTCACCAGTGTGAGGATCAGGTTATCGAGACCGCCGCTCATCGCACTCCCATCCAAATCATGTAAGCGATCACCAGCGCCCCTCCAGCGGCGACCCAGCCCGCGTAGGAGCGCAAGTTGCCTGACTGCATATGCCGGGCAGCATCGGAGGCGTGTTTTGCGCCGTCGGCGGTGTCGTTAACCGCGGCATCAATCACTCCCTGATCCACACCGTGCCACAGGATATTCGTCGACCCTTCCACCAGGGGCTTCACGAACAGAGTCGCATAGAGTTCGTCGACGTAGTACTTGTGAACCACGGTTTCATAGAATCCGCCGAGCGCGTCGGCAATCTTCTGCGGAAGCTGCGGCTTCTGCTGGTACAGCAGACGTGCGAGGTACCAGCCCAGCACCGCGGCTCCGACAGAAGCTCCCATCAGCGACCACTCCAACCCGCGCCCGCCTGCTTCGGTGGCGCCCGCCAATTCCCCGGAGCTGAACACAGGTGCCAGGAACCGTTCAAAGCGGCCGCCAATTCCGATCCAGCCTCCGACAAAAGAAAGGAGTGCGAGGATCATGAGTGGCACGAGCATGATAGTCGGACTTTCGTGCGGACTACCGGGTCCGTGGCTGGAGTGGACGTCGTCATGTCCCTGCCCGCTCGCTGAGCTGCCTCGGTAGTCGCCGTAGAACGTCATGAACAGCAGGCGGAACATGTAGAACGATGTAAGGAACGCGGTAAACAATCCAATCACCCAGTACGCTGGGTTCGCCAGGAACGCGCGATACAGAATCTCATCTTTGCTGAAGAATCCCGCGAAAGGCGGAATACCGGCGATGGCCAGGGTCGCGATGAACATCGTGATGTACGTAACCGGGATGAACTGGTGCAGTCCGCCCATCTTCCTCATGTCCTGCTCGCCGCCCACGGAGTGAATCACCGATCCGGCTGCGAGGAAGAGCAGCCCTTTGAAAAAAGCGTGAGTCATCAGGTGGAAGATTCCGGCGGAATAGGCCGCCACGCCGCAAGCCATGAACATGTAGCCGAGCTGCGAAACGGTGGAGTACGCAAGAACCTTCTTGATGTCGGTCTGCGCGACACCGATCGTGGCCGCGAACAAGGCGGTCAGCGTTCCTACGATGGCCACTACTGTCAGCGCATTGGGTGCATGATCGAAGATCACGTGTGAGCGCGCCACCATGTACACCCCGGCCGTGACCATGGTCGCCGCGTGGATCAGGGCGGAGACCGGAGTCGGGCCTTCCATCGCGTCGGGCAGCCAGACGTAGAGCGGAAGCTGGGCCGACTTGCCCGCCGCACCCACCATTAACAAAAGTCCGATCGAGGTGAGCAGGCCAAAGCCGACCGTCTCGACCGGTAGATGGGAGGCGGCCGCGAACACCTGGCCGAAATCGAGCGACCCAAAATGCTTGATCATCAGGAACAGCGCGATCAGAAATCCGAAGTCACCAATGCGGTTGACGATGAACGCTTTCTTGCCCGCGGAGGCCGCCGAGTCCTTCGTGAACCAGAATCCGATCAGCAGGTACGACGCCAGGCCCACGCCTTCCCACCCGATGAACATCTGCAGGTAGTTGCCCGCCAGCACCAGCGTGAGCATGAAGAACATGAACAGGTTCAGATAGCTGAAGAAGCGGTAGAAGCCGCCCTCTTCCCACATGTAGCCCACCGCGTAAATGTGGATGAGGAAGCCGACGCCGGTCACCACCAGCAGCATCACCAAAGTGAGCTGGTCGAGATAGAACTCAAAATTCACGAGGAAGTCGCCGGAGCGAATCCAATGCGCCAGGAACTCGGTGTGCGGTAGCCCAAGCGAAGAGAATCGCGCCGACACGTAAAGAGCCATCGCGAACGCGCCGCCGCAGAACGTCAGCGCGACCGCGCCCACGGCCTGCCGCGTGAGCCGCCGCCCAAAAAACCCGTTGATGGCGGCGCCGACCAGCGGCAGAACTGGGATCAGCCAGAGATGGAGGGAAGGCGTCATAGTTTCAGCAGGTTCACTTGGTCGACGTTCAGGGTCTCACGCGTGCGATAGACGGCGATGATGATGGCCAGTCCAACCGCCGCTTCCGCCGCGGCGACGACCATCACGAAAAAGACGAACACCTGTCCACTCAAGTGCTGCCACTGAGCGGCGAAGGCGACGAACGCGAGGTTCACGCCGTTGAGCATGAGTTCGATCGACATGAAGATGGTGATGATGTTGCGCTTGATCAGGAAGCCGATGACGCCGCACGCGAACAGGATCCCGCTCAGGATCAGGTAATAGGAGACCGGTACCATCAGTTCTCCTTCCCCGGAGGCGGATTTTGCGCTTCCGGCCGGCTGGCCAGCACAACCGCGCCCATGATCGCAATAAGGACGAGAATAGAAGTCAATTCGAAAGGCAAAAGGAAATCGTGAAAGAGAAGATTGCCGATGACCTTGGGATAGCCGGGCAGGGAACCGAGCGCCACTGAGCCGGTCTCGGAACGCTTGAGCAATGCCCAGGCCACGAGCAAACCACCTGCCAGCACTCCGGGTACGCCCAGAATCGTCGCAACATGGCTGCCTTTGGTGCGCTCCTCTTCACCGGCGTTCAGTAGCATGATGACGAAGACAAAGAGCACCATGACCGCCCCGGCGTAGACGATCACCTGCACTACGGCAACGAACTCCGCGCCCAGCAGCAGATATTCCACCGCAAGCGACGCCATCACCACCACCAGCGAAAGCGCACTGCTGATGGGATGCGTCTGCGCGAGCAGGTTGATCGCTCCTGCGACGCAGATCGCTCCGAAAACCAGGAAAAGCACCAGATGCAGCATTCTCAGTCTCGTCGCGCGGCCCAGCCGCGCTATTTCGCAAAGTAAGCCACGATCAGCGCGGTCACCACCAGGTTGGCGATAGCCAGGGGGAGGAGAAATTTCCATCCGAAGGCCATCAGTTGGTCATAGCGGAAGCGGGGCAGCGTGCCCCGCACCCAGATGTAAATGAAGAGGAAGACAAACACCTTGGCGACGAACCAGAACGTTGGGAGAACGATCAGCAGCAGCGCAGGTGCTCCGTGTGTCTGCAACCAGTGCTGCTCGCCGAACGGGCTCTGCCAGCCACCGAGGAAGAGCAACGTGGCCAGGCAGGCCACGGTAATCATGTTGGCGTATTCCGCCATGAAAAACATGGCGAATTTCATCGCGCTGTATTCGGTGTGGTAGCCGGCGACGAGTTCCGTCTCCGCCTCCGGTAAGTCAAACGGGATGCGATTGGTTTCGGCGTAAGCTGCCATCAGGTAAATGAAAAATGCGATGAACTGGCCGCCGTAAAGGATGTTCCACTTCGGCAGAAAGCCCCAGAAGTGCCCGCCCTGCGCCTTGACGATTTCACTCAAGCTGAAGCTTCCCGACACAATCAGAACACCCACCAGCGACAGGCCGAGACAGATTTCGTAACTGACCATCTGCGCACTGGCCCGCAGCCCGCCGAGCAGAGAATACTTGCTGTTCGACGACCAACCGGCCAGCGCCACGCCGTACACGCCGACCGACGTTATCCCGAGAACCACCAGCAGGCCAGTATTCACGTCGGTGATCTGCATGGGAATGTTGTACCCGAAAATCGGAAGCGAGGTGCCGAACGGAACCACGGCGATCGAAGTCAGGGCGCAGACCACCGCAATCATCGGCGCCGCGATGAACAGCGGTTTGTAGACGTGCGGTGGCGTCAGGTCCTCTTTCAGCAGGAACTTCGCGCCGTCGGCCAGCGGTTGCAGCAATCCGAACGGACCCACGCGGGTCGGACCCCAGCGGTTCTGCATGTGGCCGACAACCTTGCGTTCCAGCCAGACCGTATACGCGACGGCCGTGAGCAGGATGACCAGCACCAGCACGGTCTTGATCAACGACGCAATGAGGAAAACTGGGAGACTCAGCAATTTTGCTTCCTGGCTTAATCGACAACTTGCGAAACCTGATACAGGGAACGAGGCGCTGTCCCTAGCTCAATCGGCGGCGACTTCTGACGGAGCCGGTTGCTTGCGATGGTTCTCCAGAACGGCGTTCAACGTCTTCGAGTATCGACCGAGCGTGCCGGAACTAAACAGGTCGTCATTGGCCGGGACAATCAGTTCGGGTTTTCCAACCACGCCCGGCCCGCAATCTGAGAGCGTCGTGTGCTGGTCGTTTCCGGCCAGCAGGTTGATGCGCGAAACATCGTAGCCCGGTACCAGCCGCTGAATCTCGTCGAGAATTGCAGCCGGCTCAAAGGGGCTCATCTTTGGTTCGAGCCCATGGGCTTCGAGCCACACAGCATGTCGATCGGCTTCGCCCGACTGCGCGCCGCGCGACTGCCCCATGTCGGTTCGCTCTCCTGCCCCGAAGGGGACGAGTTTGTGCACATCGAATCCCATGGCGTCGGCGATCCGCACGATCATTTCAAAGTCGCTCTTGCTACCGGTGACCTCGCCGGCCTTCTTCACCAGTTGCACGTCGCCGCAGGTGTTCGTTACCGTGCCGGACTTTTCGTAAGCGTTGGCGGCGGGCAGCACGACGTCCGCCATGAACGCGGTCTCGGTGAGGAACATCTCCTGAACGACCACGAACGAGTTAGCGAATAGGAATGGATCGATTGAGAAACGGCCGACGGGATTGGAGCCAACGACGTAAAGCGCTTTCAACTTGCCGGCTTGGGCGGCTTCGACCATCCCGGGAAGCGACAGGCCCGGGGTGGCCGGGATGCTGCCCCATTCCGGGTGGAATTTCCCCGTGTCGGCGACGAGGTTGTAGCCCGGCAGTAGGTCAGGATAGAGGCCCATGTCCGCAGCCCCGCGCGAATTGGCGTAGTCGGCTAAGCAAACGAACTTCGCGCCCGGAACCGATGAGCCGAACTTTACCAAAGCCGTGACGTCGTTCCCGCGAACCTCGGAGCCAAAGACAATGATGAGGTTCTGCTCGCCGCGCAGCTTCTCGCGGAGAGCAACCCATGCTTCGCGATTCGTCTTCTCCCCGGCGATGGCATCGGCCGACACGTCGTCGCCTGCTAGGAAACTCGCGACCTTGCCTTCAGTCCCGACGGGAATCTGATGGAAGCCCGCAGCCTGCCTTCCCAGCTTGATCGGCTGCGAGTTAATCAGGTAGAGCCGCGAGCGATGCAGGCGCACGTTGTTGCGGATCTGCCAGGCGAGCAGAGGATGCTGGTCGGTGGGATTATTACCGATGACCAGGACCGCGGGTGCGTTGTAGACCTCGCGCATGCTGGCGGTGGCTTCTGGTTTTCCGCTCAGGGCGGCGGCGAAAGCCGGGAAGTCGGCGGTGCGGTGATGGTCGACGTTATTCGTCCCTAGCACCACGCGGGCGAATTTGGACAGGAGATAATTTTCTTCGTTCGTGGTGTGGTTCGAGCCGACCACACCGATCGCAGCCCCGCCGTCCTGGTCACGAACCTCGGCGAAGCGCTTGCCGATCAAAACGAAGGCTTCTTCCCAGGTTGCGGGGGTCAGCGTGCCGTTCTTGCGAATCATCGGTTGCGTCAATCGCTCGTCGTGATCGGCGAAGTCGAAAGCATACCTTCCCTTCACGCAGAGAAAGTCGTTGTTGATGCCGCTCTTGTCGCGGTTGTCGCCGCGCACGATCTGCATGCCGGTATCCGATCGGCGAACTCCCAACGTCGTCTTGCACCCATCGCCGCAGTGCGTGCAGATGGTGCCGACGTGCTTCATCTCCCAGGGACGGGTCTTGTAACGATAGGCCCCCGAGGTGAGTGCGCCGACCGGGCAGATGTCGATACACATGCCGCACTCTTCGCACTCGAGATGGTCGTCCTGGTTGGGCGCGATGATCGAACTGACGCCGCGGTTCTGCACGCCCAGTGCCCACACGTCCATGCCCTCGCCGCAAACGCGCACGCAGCGGTAACACAAGATGCACCGCGGCCGGTCGAAGAACACCACCGGGGACCACTGCTGCTCCTCCTTGTGGTTCTTCGCCTCCATGTACTTGGACTCGGCTGCGCCATAGGAAAACGTCATGTCCTGCAGTTCGCACTCGCCACCTGCGTCGCAGACCGGGCAATCCAGCGGATGGTTGCCCAGCAGCAACTCGACCATCGATTTGCGGGCCTGGCGCACTTCGTCGTTGTCGCTAGTGACGATCATGCCCTCACCGACCACGGTGGTACACGCGGTCTGCAGCTTCGGCATCTTTTCGATCTTCACCAGGCACATGCGGCAGGCGCCCTGCAAAGACAGGTTGGGGTAGTAGCAGAACGAAGGCACCTCGATGCCGGCGCTCTTGCACGCTTCGATCAGCAGCGTCCCCGCGGGGGCCGTGATCTTCTTGCCGTCGACTGTGAGTGTGACGTCTGCCATGGATTCTCAGGTGCGCATCAATGCGCCATCACCGGCAACTGCTCGACGACCGCGCCTTCCTTTTCGAACGGGCACGGCTTGCCTTCCAGGTGATCTTCAAATTCTTTGCGGAATTTCTTCACGAACGCAATCGTCGGCATGGCGGCCGCGTCGCCCAGCGGACAGAACGTGCGTCCCAGCATGTTCTCGGACAAGTACTGAATGTTGTCGATGTCTTTCTTCAGTCCGCCACCCGCGTGGAAGCGCGTGAGCGTTTTCTTCAGCCAGTCGGTGCCCTCGCGGCACGGGATGCACCAACCGCAACTCTCGTGCTGGTAGAACTTGATGGTGCGAAGCGCGAACTTCACGATGCACGTGGCATCGTCGAGCACCACCACGCCGCCAGAACCCAGCATGGACCCAGCCTTTCCCACCGAGTCAAAGTCCATTGGGATATCGATCTCTTCGGGTAGAAGAACCGGTGTCGACGATCCCCCGGGCACGACCGCCTTCAGGGCACGGCCGTTGGGAATGCCACCCCCGACGCCGTAGATCATCTTCTTAAGGTTGTAGCCCATCGGGAGCTCGTAAACGCCGGGCTTTGCTAGGTTGCCGCTGAGGCAGAACAGCCGGGTTCCGCCATTCTTCGGCGTGCCCAGGTTCGCGTACCACTCCGCGCCCCCAAGAACAATGTGGGGCACGCTGGCAAGGGTTTCGGCATTATTAATGACCGTCGGTCCGCCCCACAAGCCAACCACTGCTGGAAAGGGAGGGCGAATCCGCGGAATTCCGCGCTTTCCCTCGAGTGACTCCATCAGCGCCGATTCTTCGCCAACCTCATAAGCGCCGGCGCCGCCGTGCCAGAAGATGTCGAGATCGCGACCGCTGCCGAAGATGTTCTTGCCGATGAATCCGCGGGCGTACGCGTCCTTGATCGCTTTCTGCATGATGATCGACAGGTAGCGGTACTCGCCGCGGATGTAGATGTATCCCGTCTGCGCGCCTACGGCGAGCGCGGCGATCATTACGCCCTCAATCACGGAATGCGGGTCGTGCTCAAAGATCAGCCGGTCTTTACAGGTGCCGGGCTCGCTTTCATCGCCGTTGCACAGGACATACTTCGGCTTGGCCGATTGCTTGGGCACGAACGACCATTTCATTCCCGTGGAGAACCCCGCCCCGCCACGGCCGCGGAGGCCAGCGTTCTTCACCTCGTTGATGATGGCGTCAGGCTGCATCGCCAGCGCTTTCTGCACAGCCTTGTAGCCGTCCAGTTCCAGGTAGCGATCGAGGTTCGTCGCTCCCTGGCCAAAGCGCTTGGACACCACTTGCACTTCATCGGGATGGGATACCAGGTCAGCCACTTACTGGATACCTTTTCTCTTGTACTGGTCGAGGACGTCGTCGAGCTTCTCGGGCGTTAGGTTCTCGTGGAAATCGTAGTTTACCTGGATAGCCGGAGCCCAGCTGCAGGCACCGATGCACTCAACTTCCTCCACAGTGAATATGCCGTCGGGGGTCGTGCCCTTGTGTCCGATCCCGAGCTTCTTTTTGCAGTGCGCGAACAGTTCTTCTCCGCCGCGCAGCATGCAGGCGATGTTGGTGCACACCTGCACGTTGTACTTGCCGCGAGGCTTGGTGGTCAGGAGGGAGTAGTAGCTGATCACGTTGCGCACTTCGAGTTCGGTCAAGTCGAGCCGGCCCGCAATCTCGCGCACGACTTCGTCGCTCAGGAACCCGGCTTCATCTTGCGCGTAAAGCAAAGTCGGGACCAGCACCGAGCGCTTGGTCGGATAATGTCCGATCATCTCGGAGAACCGCTGCTCGAATTCGTCGGAAAATTTCATGGCCCAATGTTCTTAGTGGTTCCCCCCTACGAATTACATTTCCCAATTCGCTAATTGCCCTACCGGTCGATTTCTCCCAGCACAATATCAATTGATCCGATGGCCGCCACCACATCGGCGAGCAGGTGTCCTTCGCACATCGTCTGCAAAGTTTGCAGGTTCGCGAAGCAGGCTGAACGCATGTGTACGCGATAGGGCTTCGCCGTTCCGTCACTCACCACGTAATAGCCCATCTCACCGCGCGGCGATTCAACCGCCTGGTATACCTCGCCAGCTGGAACGGAAAAGCCCTCGGTAATGATCTTGAAGTGATAGATGAGGGCCTCCATCTGGGTCTTCATCTTTTCGCGATCGGGCAGCACAACCTTGGGAGCGTCGGCCTTGATGGGACCCTCGGGCATCCCGTCAAGCGCCTGTTTCACAATCCCGATGGATTCACGCAGTTCCTGCACCCGGCAAAGATACCGATCGAAGACGTCGCCTTCGGTGCCGAGCGGCACCTTAAACTTGAAATTCTCGTAGCCGGTGTACGGCATGTCGCGGCGCAGGTCGATATCGACGCCGCTGCCGCGGAGGGTCGGTCCGGTTGCACCCAGGGCAATCGCGTCTTCTGCCGTGATCTTACCGACACCCTTGGTGCGTAACAGCCAGATCGGGTTGCCGGTCAGCAGGTTTTCGTATTCGTCCACCTTGGAAGGAAAGCGGTCGGCGAACTCGCGGACGATGTCAAAGAACCCCAACGGCGGCTCGAGGGCGATGCCTCCTATACGAAAATACGAAGTCATCATCCGCTGCCCGCTCACCATCTCGAACATGCGCAGAATGTCTTCGCGCTCGCGGAAGCAGTAGAGGAACACCGTCAGGGCGCCGATGTCCATGGCATGGGTGCCCAGCCAGACCAGGTGAGAATTGATGCGCGTGAGTTCGTTCAACAAGACCCGCAGCCACTGCGCCTTCGGCGGAATCTCCAGCCCGAGCAGCTTTTCCACCGCCAGCGCGTAGCAGAGGTTGTTGGTCAACGGGCACAGGTAATCGATTCGGTCGGTGAGCGGAACCACCTGCTGGTAGAACTTCGCCTCGCAGGTCTTCTCGATCCCGGTGTGCAGGTAGCCGATGTCCGGCATGACGCGGACGACGTTCTCGCCGTCGATCTCGAGCAGCACGCGCAGAACCCCATGCGTGGAGGGATGCTGTGGCCCCATGTTCAGGATCATGGTCTTGTCCTGAGCGGGCTCGATCACGGGAGTGGGCGTGAGGTGCGCCATTACCGGTAGCCCTCCACGGGGTAGTCTTTGCGGAGCGGGTGTCCTTCCCAGTCTTCAGGCATCAGGATGCGCCGCAAATAAGGATGGCCAGTGAAGCGCACGCCGAACAGGTCGAAAATCTCGCGTTCGAAGTAGTTCGCGCCCGCCCAGACCGACGTAATGGATTCGACGACGGGGCTCGACCCGTCTACCCGGACCTTCAACCGGACGCGTTCTTTCTTCGCGATCGAGAGCAGGTGGTAGACCACCTCAAAGCGTGGTTCCGACGGATACCAGTCGACACACGTAATGTCAGACAGGAAGGTGAAAGGGAACCGAGAATCGTCGCGCAGCAGGGCACATGCTTCGCGAATGTAGGGCCGATCGACGTAGATGGTCATCTCGTCGCGGTCGAACTTCACCGCCTGCACGGCCGCAGAATTCCACCCCAGCAAGCGGCCCAAAGCCGGATGGTTCTTCAGTTGCTCAATGTCGGTAATGGAGGGAGCGAGGGGCATTACACCGAACCTCGCGTGGCCGAAGACTTGCCCCAGTCAAGCACTCCCTTTTTCCATACATAAAAGAAGCCCACCAGGACAATCGCGATGTACACCAACATCTCCCAGAACCCAAACATTTTGAGGTCACGGAGGATCACCGCCCACGGATAAAGGAAGACCGCCTCAACATCGAATAAAATGAAGAGCATCGCCACCAGGTAGAACTTGACGGAAAAGCGCTCGCGGGCGTCGCCGACAGGAGCCATGCCACACTCGTAGGGCGACATTTTCGCCCGGGTGGGGCGGCGTTTGCCCAGCAGCCACGACAACGTCACGATTCCGACGGCCACAGCCGAGGCCGCGAGGATATGAATCAGTAACGGCAGGTAGCGGGCGAAGTAATTGTCGGGCATAGGAGAGCTAGATATAATTCGCGCCAAGTATTGTTGCTTAAACGTTCTAGATTAGAGTTCGTGGGGAACAGTGTCAAGCGACGCAACTGTGCTTGCCATAGCACTTTGAGCGTCATTCAGTTTTCGCTCGCATTCTGAATCGAGTCCGCATGATTTTCGGCTTCAACACCGATGTGAAGCAGGGCGACACGGTCTACCACGTGCAAAGTGAAGCCCGGGAAAACGAGCTCATCCTGCAGACCCAGGTGTTTGTCCGTGGCCGCTGCATCGGAAAACGGGCTACGCCTTACGCTGAGCGATTGTCCCAGGGAGATTTCACCGATCAACACAAGGAACAGATTCTGCGTGACCAGCATCGCTTGGTACTCGATTCCATTCGTGAAGGGCGTCTCGAAAGCGTCCTGGACCGCAAGGACACCCCGGAAACACTGGCGGCAGTGAAGGAACTGGATCTGCAATGGGTCAACGCCGACTCGGTCCACAGCGACAGCAGCCTGATCATGCGTCTGCGCGTGACCGAAGGCGGAAATTTGGTCGAGGGGGCGCGCCTCACCTTCCGCTTCGCGCGTCCCGACGCCGCACCTTTCTATACCCAAGCGGTAACGGACTCCGCGGGCACCGCCGAGATGAGAGTCGAACTGGAAGAGTCGCTGTTGCCCGATGCCTCGGTGCTGGTGCAAGCCAACTTCTCCGGCCGAAGCGCTACGCGTAAGTTCCGCCTGCGCAAGATTGATTGATCACCGGAAATTCTGATATCCCTCATCTGTTTTTTGATTTCCTGAGACAAAATAGAGAAACTGAGTTGGGGCGCTCTCGCTTACCTATCCGGCGCCCAGCGGGTCGGTTGCACGAACCCTTGGACGCCTGCGAAGATCAGCAGTGATGAAACTGCTCATTAATGGAGAGGATCGCAGTGTTGATGGCCCGCTCTCGTTGCAGGGACTGGTCGAGCAGTTGGGAATGAAGGCGGACCGGGTGGCGGTCGAGTTAAATCGCAACCTTGTGCCGCGCGCACAATGGCCGGCGACAGCCCTTGCTGACGGAGACCGGCTGGAAATCGTGCACTTTGTCGGAGGTGGATCATGAAAAAACTTCGGCTTCTCACACTGATCGCGATCCCTGTTCTGTCAGTCCTGGGATGGGCGCAGGGCCCCACTCGATTTCGCCCGGGATTCAATCTCTTCTCCAAAGAGCAGGACGTGCAGGTGGGCCAGGAAAATGCCGCCCAGGTCCGCAAGCAGATGACGGTTATTAAGGAACCTGTGTTGACCGAGTATGTGAATCGAGTGGGCAAGCGCCTTGGGAGCGCGCAGGAGGCTCAGGAGAGCGGGTTCCCATTCACATTTGAAGTGGTCGCCGATCCTTCCATCAACGCTTTCGCCCTGCCGGGTGGGCCGATGTTCATCAACACAGGCCTGCTGCGCGCGGTCGACAACGAAGCACAACTGGCGGGCGTGATGGGACATGAGATGTCTCATGTGATTTTGCGGCACGGTACCAACCAGGCTTCTAAGAGCAAGCTGATTGAGCTGCCGGCGGTTCTAGCCTCGCAGATGTCCGGGGGGTCCATGATGGGACAGCTCGCCGAGTTGGGTATCGGACTCGGCGCCAACAGCGTGTTGCTGAAATTTTCGCGGACGGCCGAGAGCCAGGCTGAACTCATGGGTTCTCATCTCATGGCGGAGTCGGGCTATAACCCTGTCGAGATGGCGCGGTTCTTCGAGAAACTCACTGCCGAAGGCGGACAGCGCGCGCCGCAATTCCTGTCCGATCATCCCAGTCCCGAAAATCGCGAGAAGGCAATCGAGCAGGAAATTACCAGGCTGCCGCAGCAGAACTATGGCTATCAGACGGGAGAATTCGAGCGCATGAAGGAAGTGGTGGCGAAGATCCACGAGCCGAAGCCGCCCGCGCCCGCCCACAAGCAATAGGCCTTCGAATCATTCCCGGTGAGGCGCGGGTAACGTCCCTGACCTTCGCCTCACTGGAATCAGATCCGCAAACCCTGTCTTTCCAAGAACCTCTGGAACACCCTTAATTACTACCTGTGGAAGACTCTTTCTTGACACTGACCAAAGTAGACCTAAAATGTTTCAAACATTTGACGTCGTTGTTGTTTTGACGATGTGTCAGCGACGAAGTTGGACCTTGAAGAATGAATTCACATCCCGGGATGTGGTTGATCTCACCGGCATCACGCCACGCCAACTGCAGTGGTGGGACGAGCGCGGAATCGTGGTCCCGGCACGTGACGGACGCCGACGTCTGTATTCGATGGAAGATCTCTCGGAGATTGCCGTAATTTGCGAGTTGCGGCAGCGCGGGTTTTCTCTCCAGCGCATGCGCAAGGTGGTGCGCTTCCTGCAGCGCGAGTTCGGCAAGCGTTTGGCCGAAACCGTGAGCGGCTCGTCTGACTACCACCTGTTGACCGACGGCACGAATCTTTATCTGGAAACTTCAGCGCAGCAGATTGTGGACATCCTCAAGAACGCCCGCCAGCCCATGCTGGCGATCTGTCTCAGTGACGCCGTGCGGCGAGTGCGTGCCGAGATCAAGAGTGGCACGAAGCAAGGCAAGCCTGCCGCGAAGGTGGGCAGGACTGCCAGTCGTGGAAGAGCGGTTTCGTAAATGCGCGAACCCGGGGGAGGACACATGATCGGCGAACTGGATTTCTTGAATGAATGGATTCCGGAGCAGATGGTTCCCGGTACGCTATTCGTGCTGGAAAACGCCGGTGAGATTGGGGAGAAAGAAGATCCCTACTGGGCCGTGCTAGCCTGTCCTTCCTGTGGAACCCTCGGCCTCGTCACGCGCAAACAGGTGGCCGGGTTGCTCCCGGTGATCTGCGGTTCCAATCAATGCTCGGCGCAGTTCTTCATTAACGAAAGTGAGATTGTGCCCCGTAAACCAATCTAATCTTGCCGCAATTCCGCGCCTGACTCCCTACCTCAAAGCCGGCTTTGCCCGGTCCAGCCGCACCGGCACCTGTTCGACAATCTCGATATCAAATCCTTCCAGCGCTGCGACCCGCCTGGGGTGATTGGTCAGCAGCCGAATGCGGCGAAGATTCAGATCCGACAGAATCTGCGCGCCGATCCCGATTTCGCGTTGCGTCTTCCGTTCGCTCTCCGGCAACGTTGGCAACGCGCGGTCGCGGTGGAAGGTGAGCACCGTCCGTTCTCCGATCTTGTCCACGGAGAAACCCTTCGACGTCTGGTGCAGATAGATGATTGCGCCGCGTCCCGCTTCCTCGATGGCTTGCATCGATCCTTCGATGGTGGCGTGGCAATCGCAGTGGGTTGAACCGAAGACGTCGCCCATCACGCAATGGGAGTGCATTCGAACCAGCACCGGCTCGGTGGTGTTCTCGATGTCTCCGCGAACCAGGGCCACGTGTGACTCACCGCCTTCCACTTCGCTCTCGTAGGCGATCAGGCGAAACTCTCCGTGGCGCGTGCCTACCAGCGCCTCGCCCACCCGGTGCACGTAACGCTCATGGGCCATCCGGTAACGGATCAGTTCCGCCACCGTCAGCATCTTCATCTGGTGAGCGCGACAGAATTCGACCAGGTCCGGAACCCGGGCCATGGTCCCGTCGTCCTTCATGATTTCGCAGATGATGCCCGACGGGATCAGGCCGGCCAGCCGAGCTAAATCCACGGCGGCCTCCGTCTGGCCAGCGCGCACCAGCACGCCGCCTTTGCGGGCTCGCAGTGGGAAGACGTGTCCAGGCCGA
The DNA here is from genome assembly GCA_964641665.1 of uncultured Acidobacteriaceae bacterium. GTDB lineage: Bacteria > Acidobacteriota > Terriglobia > Terriglobales > Acidobacteriaceae > Gp1-AA133. The sequence goes on along the minus strand of CAZXKO010000090.1, from coordinate 26,646 downwards.
GCAAGATCCGCCGGGCGGGTCGCAGGATCGATGGCGATCTTGATGGTGCGGGCGCGATCGTAGGCGGAAATCCCCGTGCTTACTCCGTCGCGGGCGTCGATGGCCTCGCAGAACGCTGTCCCGTAGTTCGAGGTGTTTTCCGCGGTCATGGGCCCGATGCGCAGGTGCTCCAGCCGCTCTTCCGTCATGGCCAGGCAGACCAGTCCGCGGCCGTACTTCGCCATGAAGTTGATGGCTTCGGGAGTGACCTTCTCGGCGGCTAGCGTCAGATCACCTTCGTTCTCGCGATCTTCGTCATCGACCACCACGATCATCCGGCCCGAGCAGATTTCCTCGATCGCCGTGGGAACATTCGTGAAAGGTGGCTGGGGGGTCATATGGTTAGGATTCTAACAACAGAAATGCTAGCTGGCGCGACCCTGATGAACCAGTTCGCTCTCGGCGCCGTGGAACAAAGCGCGCAGCGCTCGTACCACCCACCGAACCAGCAGAACAATGATGGCAAGGAGGACCAAGGCAATCCCGCCCGCGAAGTAAGGATGCTGCGTTGCAAACCAGGTCAGGAAGATCGCCAGCGCGTCCTCGCCCAGACTGAGGCTGATATTCGACAACGGCTCCGGAGATGGTGTGACTGCCGCCCGCACTGCAGTCTTCCCGCCATGCGCGGCCAACGCGATCGCACCGCCCAGGAGGGTCGCAATCAGCTGTTTCTCAGGCGAAAGTTGGGCGGTCGCTCCGTAGACCAACAGAGCGGCCACCGGCACACGCACAAACGTATGCAGAGCATTCCAGAGGAGGTCGAATGCGGGCACCTTGTCGGCGAAGAACTCAACCAGGAACAGCGCCCCACTGGCCCCGATCACCCACCAACTCGTGAGCAGGTGCAAAGGCGCGGGAAGGGGCAACAAGCCAGCGTGCGCCACCAAGCCCAGTGTGGCCACCGTGGCATAAACGTTCAGTCCGGCCGCAAAGCTGATAGCTACCAGGGCAGCGGCCATCTCGTTGGGTGGCAATTTGACGACATCCAGCATGACTGCAATCCCGGCCCGGCTTGCGGGCCCGGCGACCTCTACAGAATAGTCCTAGTCTCTAGGCAAGCAAAAAGGCCGCCACAAAGGGCGGCCCTGAGGCGAAGGGGTTATTTTGGGTTACAGGGTGGACTCGATCTCGAATCCCCAAGCTTCCAGAAGAGGTTCCGGGATGTACTTGGAGTTCTTGTTCCGGCGTGCCCACTCCCGCAAACGCGTGGACCTCAGATACTGGTCGGGGGAGAGCTTATACTCGCGCACAACTTGCTCGAACTCGGTGATCGTGGGGGTGATCGGCCCAATGGGTTCGGGCTTACCCCAGTTTGGGTTTCCGCGTCGCTTTGCCATGAAAATTACGCCTCGTAGCTGAGATAAATTCGACTGCTTGGAGAAATCTGACTTCTAACCCTTAGATTCACTGGACCTTGGGCTGGATTCACTGGAAAACTCCAAGGGTCAACACATCGTAAGATCCAGTTGACAAGAACCTATGGGATATTGGAAGCATATGATTATAGGCCTATTCCTCTCGGAAAGTCAATCAAATTCTCGCTCCGTCGCCTTCTCCCCTGGCGAATAACCGATTTACAATCATAACGTTATAAGCGAAAGAAGATCCCCCCAGAATCACACTCGGCACCAGACTGGCCGATATGTGCTTTTTGGTAGCACCCTATGCTTCGACGGAGGTGCCCATTCGCGGCGCTCGTCCCATGCCCGATGCAAACGATTTCGCACCCAACCCCTCAAACGCTTTGGTTACGGCCGTAATCCAAAGCCTCTGCCCTTCGTTGACGACGTAGTAAACGAACCGTAAAGTGGCCTTCAGGAGGCAGTTTCGTGAGAGATATCTACGAAGTGCTGCGCAAAAAACAGGCCGAACAGGCCCAATTGGGCAAGCAGATTGAGGCCCTTCAGACCGCCGCGGAACAGCTTCGGAGCGTGGCTCACCTTCTGAACGCGGAGGATGATGAAGGCAAGGACGGCGGCCACAACGGTTAGCTTCATCCGTCCATTTTGTTGAGGAGTTTTAAAAGCGTCTTATGAGCCTCAAGGCCCTGGTGTTGTGCTCCGACGAGAAGATCGTACGCGTTCTCCGTCGCGTGCTGAGCGATCTCGAGATTGCCATCGAGCACACCACCGATCCCGATGGGGCCATCCGCCAGCTCACCCGCCAACGTTTTGAAGCCGTCATCATCGACTGCACCGACTTGAAGACCGCCACCGTGGTCCTCAAAAGCGCTCGCTCCGCCCCGGCGAACAAGCGCGCCATCGCTGTGGCCATCATGGACGGCCACAACGGCTTGCGCTCGGCCTTTGATATGGGTGCGCATTTCGTTCTTTATAAGCCGGTTTCGAGCGAGCGCGCCAAGTCGAGCTTTCGTGCCGCCCGCGCCTTGATGAAGCGAGAGCGGCGGCGCAATTCCCGGGTTGCCGTGGAGCTGCCGATTACTCTCGCCAGCACGACCACCGGATTCACGCAGCAGGTCACCTCGACCGACTTGAGTGAGGGTGGCATGGCGGTCCAGCTTCCCAAACGCGCCACCGATCCCGGGCCGTGGCACGTTACCTTCACGCTGCCGGGATCCGAGAAAGTGATCGAAGCCAGCGGTGAAGCCGCATGGCAGAACCCGGGCGGGCAGGTCGGCATCCGCTTCGCAAACCTGCAGGTCGACATGGCCCACGACCTGCGCGCGTGGCTTAACCAGAATTCTCCAGAGTGTGAAAAAGACGATCCCCCTGTCCGATGCAAGCTTACTGATCTCAGTCTCGGCGGCTGCTACCTGGAAATCGCCTCGCCTTTCCCGGTACGCACGAGAATCGTGCTTTCCATGCGCGTGGCGGAACACGAATTGCGTGTTGAAGGAGTAGTGCGCGTGATGCATCCCGAAGTCGGCATGGGAGTTGAGTTGACCCAGAAGACCGCGGAACAACGCCATCACGTGGAAAAGTTCATCCACGCGCTGATGGCCGCGGGCTCCGCCACACCCGAGTTGTTGGTGGAACCGGAGGGCCTGGAAGGCGAGGCAACCGGCGCCCATGACATCGCTCTGCGAAACGCGGAAGGCGAAGATCCGCTTCTCGATCTTTTCCAGCAAAAGGCTTCGCTGTCGGCCGAACTCTTTCTGAACGAACTGCGCAAGCAGCGACGCTCCCATCATCCCGAAGCCGCTGAAGAGACGATCCTGCCAGTTTAGTTCCTTGCAGTATGCGTCCGCGGGCGGCAGTGGTGCCCGGGGTGGGAATCGAACCCACACGGAGCTTTCGCCCCTCGGGATTTTAAGTCCCGTGCGTCTGCCAATTTCGCCACCCGGGCGCTTCCAGGCTGCTGGCTGCATTGTACAGGTGGCTGGCGTGATGAGGCTCGGTCCCCGACCTTCAAGGACCGAGTTGCCGATAGGGAACAATAGCTCGAGCTGATGGTCTTCTTACTGCTGACGAGGCTCCGGGCCCGAGGCACGCAATTCGTGCAGCTTGGTGCTGTTTCCTCGAATCATTCCGTTGACGAAGACTACGACACCCAGAACGAGTAGAACGTGAATGAAGCCGCCCATGGTGTGCGAGGTTGCGATTCCTGTGATCCAGAGGCCAATAAGAAGTACTGCTAGTAAAATCATTGGAGAATGCCTTTCATTTTTGTCGAGAATTCGCGATCACAGGGCCAAAGGTCTGAAGAAAGCCAAAATCTGGATCGCAAGGTCAGGTTAGCAGACCAGACTCCCATGTTCGAAATCGCTAGTACATCGCCTGCGATTCAAAACGAAAGCACGTTGAGCTTCCGCGACAGCGTCGTGTCACGATGCAATCGTACGGTTGGCGCAATGCCCGGTCCAACGCATAGTTCTTCTCGCCGTTATCGAAATATCCTTGCCAACACCGGCCGATGGAAACGCGCCGAATGTATAAGGAATCCTGCGGGTGGGGTATGCTTAGATTTTTCCGGCGCGGCCACAACGCTTTGAACACCGGCACGTCTAACTGTCTATGCCCGACCAGGGTGAGATGATCTTCGGGGAGCCGGTCGACGGCAAGCCTTCGCGGCCACGCCGGGCACTGCCTGCTTCGCTGGCGATTCACGCGGCCCTGCTCATCGCCTTGTTCCGCGGGCGGTCGGCCATCTTTGTTGCGCCCTCATCCGTTCTAGGCGGCGCCAAGGGAACCTCTGTGATGCACCTCTACTGGGCCACTGGGTGGGATGCGGCGGAGTCGAATACTTCGGGCAGCGCCTCACGTTTGCGGTCTGCATCGGAGGCACATCTTGCGTGGCAGAGGGTTCAAAAGGCCAAGTCTGCTCAAGGATATGAACGCCAGGGTGTCGAAGTAGCAGACAAGCATGAGGCCCCGGAGAGCGCTGCCAACCCAGCTCCCTCAGCCGGTTCTCCGTACGGGTCACTTTCGGAAGGGGCTGACGCCGGCCACGAGATCCGTCCCGCTCTGCCTGCCGTCACTTCTGAGCCACTGGTTAGCGCGGACGATCTGCGTGGAGGGGTCGAGGGCAACGTCGTCATCGAGATCACCATCGACGAGGCAGGCAATATCGTGAGCAAAACCGTTGTGCAAAGTTTGGGGCCTGTGATCGATGCCAAAGTTCTTGCCGCTCTCGAAAACTGGCATTTCCGCCCGGCTACCCGCGACGGCGTGCCTATCCCGTCCAAGCAAGACGTCGTATATCATTTCAAGCCGCGCTGACATTCGGGTTCTCTGGCTAATCCCTCATCCCTCACCGTAGATTGTCGCGCCCTCTTCCTTGTCTTGATGCCTCTGTCGAAAGCCTCCCTTCATATACCATCATGTCGAGAGGCCGACATGAAGGTGACTTCGGGAAAACTCGTTAAGCCATATCGGGTTCAAGACGGCAAACATTTCCGCCTCAAAGACCACGATCCGGCGCACACGGCAGGAGTAGATTCAAAAGAACAAGCGAAGCAGTTGCTGGAAGAAGGCGTGGCCAAACTGGCCGAGTTGCAGGACAAGCTCTATGCCGAGGACCACTGGGCGCTTCTGCTGATCTTTCAGGCCATGGATGCCGCCGGAAAAGACGGCGCTATCAAGCACGTCATGTCGGGCGTGAATCCGCAAGGCTGTCAGGTCTACTCCTTCAAGGCCCCATCCTCCGAGGAACTCGATCACGACTATCTCTGGCGCACCATGAAGTGCGTTCCCGAGCGCGGCCGTATCGGTATCTTTAACCGGTCCTATTACGAGGAAGTTCTAGTCGTGCGCGTGCATGAGGAACTGCTGAAGGCGCAGAGAATTCCTCCCTCGCTGATCACGAAAGGCATCTGGAAAGAGCGTTTCGAAGATATCCGCGCCTTCGAACGCTACATGACGAGGAACGGCGTCCTGATTCGAAAGTTTTTTCTCAACGTCTCCCGGAAGGAGCAGAAACGGCGCTTCATCGAACGCCTGGAGCAGCCCGAGAAAAACTGGAAATTCTCCGCCGCTGACGTCCGCGAACGCGCCTGCTGGGAAGACTACATGGCTGCCTACGAGGACATGATTCGACACACCGCCACCCCCGAGGCGCCCTGGCACGTAATTCCTGCGGACAACAAATGGTTCACTCGAATCGCCGTGGCCTCGGCGATTGTCGACACGCTCGAAGACTTGAACCTCGCCTACCCGAAGGTGGACGACGAAAAAGCCAAGCAGCTGGCCGACGCCAGGAAACTCCTCGAAGCCAAGAAGTAGCCACTCCAGTGGAAAAACTTTCGACGAAGCGGCGAGAGGCTGAAACATACATGCCGCTCGTGTGAATGTGTCCCGCAGTCAGGATCACTTTCGCATTATTTTCTTTGTTCAAACCGAACCGGGGCCTTTGCGTCTAAGTCCGCAGGCATTACGATAAGTACACAAAACTTCCCGTGGAGAGAAGCAACGAGATGCTGACCAAAACCTGGTCTGCAGGCGGAGCCGCCTGCTTGCTCTTGACTGTCAGTTTGTTGTGCCCAGGCGTCGCGTCCGCGCAGAAAACCAAGCCCGAAAAGCAAGACCCCGCTCCTCAGGTGCAGGCGAGCCCTGCCAGGGAAGCGCAAGAATCCGCGAAACCCGAGGATCCCCTTTTCAAGGGAATGAAATACCGGGTCGTGGGTCCATTTCGGGGCGGTCGTTCTCTGACTGCCTCCGGCATTCCGGGCGATCCCGCCACCTACTATTTCGGCGGAACCGGCGGGGGCGTCTGGAAGTCAACCGACGGCGCACTTACCTGGACCTCAGTATTTGACCAAGAGGGAACCTCGGCGATCGGCAGCCTGGCGGTTGCGCCCTCCGACCCTAACATCGTCTACGTTGGCACCGGCGAAGCTTGCCTGCGCGGCAACATTTCCCATGGCGACGGCGTTTACAGAACGCTCGACGGCGGCAAGACCTGGAAAAATCTCGGGCTCCGCGATTCCCGCGCGATCGGCAAAGTGATCGTGAACCCGAAGAATCCGGACATCGCTTTCGTCGCCGCCCTGGGCCATCCTTTCGGCCCAAACTCGGAGCGCGGAATCTTTCGCACTCTCGATGGCGGCAAAACCTGGGAGAAGGTTCTCTACAAAGACGAGAACACCGGTGGCATCGACGTCACCTTTGACCCGCGCAATTCCAACATCCTGTTTGCTGCGCTGTGGGAAGTTCGCCGCACGCCCTGGAGCCTTTCCAGCGGAGGACCAGGGAGTGGTTTGTATCGCTCGAACGATGGCGGCGCGACCTGGAAGCGGCTTGACGAAAAGGGATTGCCCAAAGGCCCATACGGTCGTATCGGCGTGTCTGTGGCTGCGAATTCCGACCGCGTCTACGCGCTAATCCAAGCCAACGACGGTGGACTCTATCGCTCTGACGACGGTGGCGATACCTGGCAGTTAGTCAACGGCAGTCACAGCCTGATTCAGCGTCCGTGGTACTACATGCACGTCGTCGCCGATCCGCAGGATTCTGAAACCGTCTACATCATGAATGTCGACGCGTATCGTTCGACCGACGGCGGCCGCAGCTTTAACAAGGTCAAGATCCCCCATGGCGACAACCACGGGTTGTGGATCGATCCCAAGGCCACCAAGCGGATGATTGCGACCAACGACGGAGGCGTCTCAGTCACGCTCGACGGTGGGAAGACCTGGACCCGGCAGGACAATCAGCCTACGGCGCAGTTTTACCACGTCATCGCCGATACCAGGACGCCTTACTTCGTCTACGGCTCGCAGCAGGATAGCGGAACGGTAGCGATTGCCAGCCGCAGTGATAGAGGTGCCATCGACCGCGCCGACTGGTACGACGTCGGCGGAGGAGAAGCTGGATACATCGCTCCGTATCCTCCCGACCCCAATGTGGTTTATGCCGCTGACTACGAGGGGTTGATCACGCGCTTCGACAAGCGCAACGGGCAGATTCGTAACATCACGAACCAGACCCAACTGGCGGACGCCGGCGGAGCCGCTCCGCTCGAACACCGTTTCCAGTGGACCTCTCCTGTCGTTATCTCGCCGCATGATTCCGAAACGCTCTACCACGCCAGCGAGCGCCTCTTCAAAACCACCGATGGCGGCGTGCACTGGGAAGCGATCAGCGGGGATCTCACGCGCAACGACAAAACCAAGCAGCAACCGTCGGGCGGTTCGATCACCATTGACGACAGTGGAACTGAGTACTACGACACCATCTTCGCGGTGGCCGAGTCTCCGGTCAGCAAGGGCTTGATCTGGGTCGGTACTGACGACGGCCTCGTTCACATCACTCGCGACGGTGGCAAAAGTTGGAGCAACGTCACCCCCAAAGACCTTCCCGAGTGGAGCCGCATCAGCCAGATCGATCCGTCGCCCTTCGACGCGGGAACCGCCTACATGGCCGTCGATCGCCACCAGAATGACGACCTGCATCCCCACATCTACAAGACCAGTGACTATGGCAAGACGTGGACCACCATTGTGAAGGGAATTCCGGACACCACCTTTGTCCGTGCTGTGCGCGAAGACCCCAAGAAACGCGGATTGCTCTACGCCGGAACCGAGATGGGAGTGTTCGTCTCTTTCAACGATGGTGCCGACTGGCGTTCCCTGCAGCTCAACCTGCCGAGAGCGCCGATCCACGACCTGATCGTGAAGAACGACGATTTGGTGGTCGCGACCCACGGCCGTGCCTTTTGGATCCTTGACGACGTCTCTCCCCTGCGCCAGTTCACCGACGACATCGCCAAGCAGGAGGTCCATCTCTACTCGCCGGCGACCGCTTACCGAATGCAGAATCCCGACGAGGCTCCTCCCAAACCCATCCTGGTCGGGCAGAATCCTCCAGCTGGGTCAGTGATCGATTTCTTCGTGAAAGCACCACCGAAGGGCGAGACCACGATCGAGATTCTTGATAGCCAAGGGCAGGTGATTCGCAAGTATTCCAGTCTGAAGAACGAAGTGCCCGACGAACCCCTGGATCCTGACGACAAGAAACCAGAAAAAGAAATCAAGGTGGAAGCCGGGTTAAACCGTTTCGTCTGGAACCTGCGCTATGAAAGCGCGAACCGAGTGCCGGGTTACTACCTGTGGGAGTACAACGGCGGCGCTCGCGGGCCACTGGCGTTGCCAGGCAGCTACCAGGTTCGATTGACGGTGGATGGCAAGAGCCAGACTGCGCCGTTGGAAGTGAAGCTCGATCCGCGCGTGCTGGTCTCACAAGCCGACTTGGAAAAGCAGTTCAACCTTCTCCTGCAGATCCGCGAACAGCTCAACCGGGTCTACACTGCTGTCAACCAAATCGAGGACGTGCGCTCGCAAACCGACGGCATGAAGCGGCGTTTGCCGCCCGATGAAAGCGCGCGAAGTGTAGCTTCCTCGGCCGATAACCTGGTAAGGAAGCTGGTTTCAGTGCGTGAACCGCTGATCAACCTGCGTATCAGCGCCAACGAGGACTCGCTCGCCTACCACCCCGAACTCGATGGACAGCTGGCGTTCCTGGCGATGATCGTCTCTGCGGGTTGCGATTGCGCTCCCACCGATGCCGCTGTGAAGCGCTTCGCCGATCTGAGAGAGCAAACCAACAAAGCGCTCGCCAGCTGGGAGGACCTTCAGAAAACCGACGTGGCCGCGTTCCAACGACTGGCCATCGAGCGTGGCATCCCCCCGGTCGCCATTCCAGCCGCTGGTAGTGCGGTCAGTTCGGGCCGGAACGACCCTTAAAGTGCAGCCGCGAGCCGTACCGTAAGTTCCGCAGTCGCCTGATGATCGTCGACCGGACTTCGGTACGGCTCTTTTTCATCCACACTTCGCACCCGCCATCCCCTCGTCGACAACGCCGCATGACTGCGACCAATGCTAGAATCAAGCCACTCCCTGTTGAAAATTAGACACTTACATGTCGCAATTTCTGCATCCAAGAGAGGAGCAGATGGCGGAAATCGGGCGTGTCCGCGATGGCGTAATCGTGGGCCGCAACCCGTCTTGCATCGTCAAACTACTTGGATCCAGACGAGTTCGGGCGAGGAGTGGCAGTGGGGCGCTTCGACTTCTCGCGTGTATGTCAAAGCCGTGTGCCCCGCATCCATCGTGGGTAACAGGGATTGAGGGAGTAACCGAATGAGAAGCAAACTTGTATCCACGCTACTGATCGGGTTGATTGCTGGTCCGGTTTTCGCGCAACAGGCGGCCCCTCAGCAGGGAACTGCTCCGGACAACTCGGCCATGGAGCAGCGCATGCGGGAGCTCGAAGATCGCGTCATCGCGCTCGAGGGCCAGATTCGCATGCTGAAAGCCGCGCAGGCCCAGCCGTCCCCGTCCCCAGCCGCGACGCCAGCGGAGACCCCTCCTCAGGCAGCCACCGTACCGGCCGAGACCCAGGCTGCTGCGCTGGCGAGCACAGCGCAGGAGCCAAGTTTGGGCGGCGCAGGCGGATCGGCGGCCAAGGCCATGAACCCTGATATCAGCGTCATCGGGGATTTCATCGGTGCGCTCGGCGGCAACTCACAACAAAACACTGTCTCGCTGGAACCGATTCCGGCGTTTCAAATGCACGAGTCTGAGGTCGGATTCCAGTCCATCATCGACCCCTACGCTCGCGGTGATTTCTTCATCTCATTCGGTGAGCAGGGCGTTAACGTGGAAGAGGGCTACATCACCTTCACCGCGCTGCCCGCAGGCTTTGTCGCCAAGGTCGGAAAGATGCGCTCCGCCTTCGGCAAGGTGAACACCATGCATAACCACGTGCTGCCCTGGGTCGAACGCCCGCTGGTGAGCAACAACTTGGTGGCCGGCGAAGACGGCATCGACGACGCCGGATTCTCGATTCAGCGCATCCTGCCCGCTCCCAAGGGTATTTTCCTGGAAGCCACCGGCCAGTTATTCCGCGGTGACTCCGGCGATGTCTTCCACTCTTCGCAACGCAGCGACGTCAGCACCGTTGCCCACTTGCGTGGCTACAGTGACATCACCGAATCGACGAACCTGGACTTGGGCGTCTCCTACGCTCGTGGTCATAACGATCAGGGTACCGATTTCCTCACTCACCTCTACGGCGTCGACGCCACCCTTCGCTGGAAACCGCTGCGCCGTTCCATCTACCATTCTTTCGTGGGGCGCAGCGAATTTATCTGGAGCGATCGCCAGCAGCTTCCCACCACGCAGAAGGCTTTCGGGTACTATGCCTCTGCCGACTACCAGTTGGGCCGGCGCTGGTTTCTGGGTGGGCGCTACGATCATTCCGATCGTAGCCATGACGCGGCTCTCACTGACAAAGGCGGATCGGTGGTGCTCACCTACTGGCCCAGCGAGTTCAGCCAGCTGCGTGGGCAGTACCGCTTTACGCACTATGCGAATAACATCGATGCCAATGAATTATTTGTGCAGCTGATCTTCTCGCTCGGAGCGCATGGCGCGCATCCGTTCTAGAGAAGGGAAGGACATGAATGTTGAACCGGACTCATTTTGCGGTTGTGCTCGCCCTGGTGGCGCTTGGCGCATTTTTTCTACCCAACGTGGCGGAGGCGAAGAAGCTGAATGTGGTCACAGCGACCACCGACATGGCGGCGCTTGCGCAAGAGGTCGGTGGCGACCGAATCCAAGTAGAGTCGATCGCCAGAGGCTACCAGGACCCGCATTTCGTCGAAGCCAAGCCCAGTTTCCTGCTGAAGCTGCGCAACGCGGACTTGTTGATCGTAGTTGGCTTGCAACTCGAAATCGGCTGGCTGCCGCCGCTTATCAATCAGAGTGGAAATCCCAAAATCCAGGTCGGCGCCCTCGGGTACCTGGACGCCTCGCAATTCGCCGAAATCCTGGACATCCCGACCGGAACCGTGACCCGCGCCATGGGTGACGTGCACCCGCTCGGCAACCCGCATTACTGGCTCGATCCTGACAACGGCAGACGCATCGCGCGTGGCATTGCGAGCAAACTCGGCGATCTCGATCCACCGAATTCCGCCTATTACCAGGAGCGCTTCCAGGATTTCGACAAGCGTCTCTCCGCCGCCGAGCAGAAGTGGGACGCCGAAATGAAGCCCTTCCATGGACGCAAGGTTGTGACCTACCACAACTCCTTTCCCAACTTCGCCAAGCACTTCGGCTTGAACGTGATTGGCTACGTGGAGCCGCGCCCCGGAATTCCTCCGACCCCGAGCCACACTATCGAACTGATCGGCCTGATGAAGCGCGAGAACTGCAAGGTCGTGCTGGTCGAACCATATTTTGACCTCAAGACGCCGCAATCGATTGGGCGGGAAACCGGCGCACAGGTCGTGCAGTACCTGCCGTCGGTGGGCGGAGAAAAGCAAGTGACCGACTATTTCCAGCTCTTCGATTACAACATTGATTTGCTGACCAAAGCCTTCCAAGCAACGCAGTAGGCTAGAGGAGACCGATGGAGATTCTTCCGTTTTTGCTGTGGCCATTCGTGGCCAGCCTGATCCTGACCGGGATCCACGCCTATCTGGGCGTGCACGTGGTGGAACGTGGCGTCATTTTTGTCGATCTTGCGCTGGCCCAGATCGCCGCCCTGGGTGCAACCGTTGCGATCCTGGTCGGCATGGACCCGCATGGACGCGGCGCTTATTTCCTGAGTCTGGGATTCACCTTTCTTGGTGCCGCGATTTTCGCCATGGCGCGCTCCCGCCGTGGCCACATTCCGCAGGAAGCGTTTATCGGGATTGCCTACGCAGTTGCCTCTGCCGCAGCCATTCTGGCCATGAGCAAGGCCACCGGCGAAACCGAGCACCTCAAGGACATGCTGGTCGGCAACATCCTGGCCGTGTCGAAAGCTGAAGTCGCCAAGACAGCTGTTCTCTATGGCGCTGTGGGACTGTTTCACTACAGCTTCCGCCGGAATTTCCTGCTGATCTCCACCAACCCCGTCGAAGCCGAACGTCAGGGCCTCAACGTTCGTCTTTGGGACTTCCTCTTCTACGCGTCTTTCGGTTTCGTAGTGACTTCATCGGTCGCGATCGCCGGTGTGCTGCTGGTCTTCTGCTACCTGATCGTGCCCTCAGTGGGTGCCATGCTGTTCGCCGATCGCGTAGGCCCTCGTCTCGCCATTGGCTGGACCATGGGAACCCTCGTGTCCGCCCTGGGCGTGTATTTCTCCGTGAGCCTGGATACGCCGACGGGCGCGACGATCGTGTGTACCTTCGGAGCCATTCTGGTTCTGATGTTCTTCGTCCACGTGCTCTTCTTCCACGGGCATAAGGCGCACCCGCTTGAAGGTGCAGCGTCGGCAGAAGCGTCCCGTGAACAGGTTCTGGAGGGCCGTCGTTAGGCCGCTAAACACCTACCCATTCGGGTGATCACGTATTACTTCAGTGCTACGCCATAGCACCTTTGGTGCATTGACCCATTGGTGTCCCGTTGCTAACTTGGACCTCGTAAAGAGTTCCTCCCCTAAGGTGCGACAACGCATCTTGTTGCTTGGGGGGACAAAGTTATGCGGATCATGCATGTTTGTTACGCGGCTTTGGGATTTGCGGTGGCCCGCTGGATTTTCAAACGTCAGCCGGTGGTAGATCCCGTTACGCGTTACCGCGCGTCTGGCCTGTTGTAACTGGAACGCTGCGGTCTTGAGGGTGCGTAGCCCCGTTGCACGCCACTTGTCGATGTGCGCGCCCTCTTTTCTTTCCTTTCTTTCCTTCTGGAACGCTTTTCCGTCCAAGGTTCTAGCACCTACGTTCGTTTCTCCTCACATCCAGCATCTCCAAACGCCGCTACAATTCTAGGGTTGGCGGACTCACATCCTTGGGCTTTGGGCGGGCTTTCTTAGCGCGCCTCGGCCTGCGAACCGTGAAGCCAGCGCTTTGCATGAACGACTCGGGGCCCATGGGACAAAGACTTCGACGCGGAGTCACATTGATGTTCTGCGCAGTGCTCTTTTGCTGTTGCGCATGGGCTCAATCTGAGGACAATCCGGTTCCCCTGGGAGATCTGGCGCGCTCCCTCCGCAACAAGAAGGACCAGCCCGCCCCGGCGAAGCCGGTCATCGACAACGATAATTTCTCTCAAGTAATGGATGAGGTCGAGAGCCGCCACCTTCCCGGCACCAGCATGGTGTACTCCTTCGATGGCGCCGCCAAAACCTTCCAGGTTTCGACGCCAGACGTGACCTGCAGCCTTTCGTTTAACGGAAAGACATCGTCTTTACTCGCCCGGCCGCATGTCGCTGTGGATCTGCCTGAGGAAGAGCTCCACAAACTGCAAGGTCCCGCCAGAATCAGCGAAGACGGCCTGGAGATTTCCGTTTTTAATGGGACCGACTGGAAAGTCGAGGAGATTACGGTCGGCTTGACGATCGTTCAGCGTGCAAACGAAACCGCACACCGGTACGGAATCGGCAAGCTGGTGCCGGTCGCATCAGAAACCACGCTGCTGGCAGAGAAGCGCCCCGACGTCACCACGCTCTATCGCCTGAAAGGAAACGCGCTTCCCGCCGCCACCACCATCTTCAAAGCGGCCCTGAACGCCAAGCTCAGTCCCGATCAGGAGTGGCACTGGGCCCTCATTCAGGCTCGTGGCGAGCCTCCACAAAAATCGCCCGATCCCGCGCTCCTGCCCGCCGATACCCAGAAGCAATAGACCGATCGAGCGAGATTTCCGGCAGAAGTTTGGAAGAGACGGGGCTTCCTTTGTGGCGCCGGCATCCTGCCGGCTGTCGCGCGGGCGTCCCCGCCCGCGCCGGTCTGCCAAACAAAACAGAAGGCCTCGGAGTCCGTGGTATACGCAATCCTCATGGAGTCTTCCCCTGTGGCCAGGCCGGTTGCGTGAACAGTCCGCCGTCCACCCACAACGTTTGTCCGCTCACAAACGACGCCTTGTTGCTCAACAGGAACTCGACCGTCGACGCGACGTCCTCCGGCGTTCCGATGCGCCGCAAAGGAGTCATACTTCCGAAGACTTCTGCAAAATCGGCCTGATCCGCTCGCGTTCTTTCGGTGTCGATCGCGCCCGGGCCGATACAATTCACGCGAATACCTAGGGGCCCAAGCTCAACCGCCGCGCACTTCGTGAACATCTCAATTCCGCCCTTGCTCGCGCTATAGGGCGAGAGATTCGGGAACGGGACTTTGTTGCAGCCCGACCCGATATTGACGATAGCGCCACCGCCGTGTTCCTTCATGTGCCGTGCCGCGCGCTGCGTGCACAGAAAACAACCTTTCAGGTTAGTCCGCACAACAAAGTCCCACTCCGATTCTTCAACTTCGAGCAGCGGCTTCCAAACCTGTACGCCGGCGTTATTAACAAGCGCATCCAGCCGGCCGAACTGGCCGATGACCGTGCCGAACATTTCATCAACGTCGCCGCTGTTGCCTACATCCGCATACACCGCGATGGCACGGCACTTGTATTGTTCCTGTAGTTCCCGCGCAATCGCCTCTGCAAGATCGGGTCCGACCTTGAAGTTGAGCGCGACGTCGTAGCCCGCCTGCGCAAGCCTGGAGACAATCACCTTGCCAATACCCGAATTCGCCCCCGTCACGAGTACGCTTCTGCGGTTCATTCCACCGGTCTCCCCGGGCCACCGGATCAACAAAGGCTACACGACCTTCGGCACTTCTTCGATCTTTCCGCTCCTCAGGCCGCGAAACGCTGCATCCAGTATTTCCTGGTTCTGCCAGCCCTCTTCTCCGGGGACGGGGAACGACGCCTCACCCGCGACGGCCCTTGCAAAAGCGTCAACCTGGCGGGCGTACGCCAGATGGTTCGACACAATCTCGGTCTCCGCGGGAACCCCGGGCCGCCGCAGTTCCAGATGTATCGGCCGCTCGACGTTGAGCCCATCCTCGGCCCGCAGAGCCCCATCTTCGCCGACAAACTCCAGTGGCGTCCGGTATTCCGCCCGCATCGAGACCATCACGCTTCCCAGAGTGCCTCGGGCAAACTCCAGCGCCAGGATCGCCGCCGCCTCGACGCCGCGTGATTCCTTGTCCCACATCCCACGCGCCCCGACGCGCACAATCTCGTCCTGCAGGATGTAACGCAGAGCATCGACACAATGCACGCCGACATCCCCGATCGGACCACTTCCGGCCAGCGCCGCATCCGACAGCCAGGTACGCGGGTGCGTTTTCGCGGAGTACGAGAACTCCGCCCGAGCAAAGATCGGTCTGCCAATCTGTCCAGCCGCAATGCGCTCCCGAAGCCGGGCCGTGCTGTCTTCAAACCGAAACACCTGCGCCACTCCGAGCGGCACACGCGCCTTCCGCGCAGCCTCCACCATTTGGCGGCATTCGCCCGCACTCACGCCCATAGGCTTCTCGCAGAGAACCCCTTTCCCGTGCTCAATCGCGGTCAAAACATCACCCAAATGCAGCGCATTCGGAGTGGTGACTAGAACTGCATCCACTTCGGAAGACGCGCAAAGCTCGGCCGCCGAATCGAACGCCAGCGGAATCGAGTACTGTGCTGCCGACGCGCGCGCCTTCGTCATGTCGCGACGTGACAGCGCAGTTACGCGGCACCGCTGCGAAAGAGCAAACCCCGGCATCAGCCGCCGCACCGCATGGAGCCCAAACCCCACGATCCCAAAACGCACCATAAAAACGCGCTGGCCCTATTGGCTGTTCCTTTCGAGGAAATCGAACGCTGCTCGGTGTCTTGGAGGCAAAAGCATTGGCCATCACCCATCCGTCGCAGGCCATCAGCCACCCGCCGACGCCTGACGATTGCCTTTCACGTGTACGGATAAAACGCAAAAAAAAGCAGCGACAATCCGGCCAGCACCCAAAGTCCTGCTTTCACTTCTCGCCCTCGCCCCGAAACCACTTTGCAGAACGGATACAGCAGAAACCCCACCGTAATGCCCACGCCAATGTTGTAGGTGAAGCTCATCAAAGCGACGACCGCAAACGCTGGAATCAGTTCCGTAAAATCGTCAAACTGAATTTTCGTGATGGGCGCCAACATCAAAAGGCCAACGACAATTAGCGCAGGTCCATAAGCCTGTGCCGGAATCGACGCCACGAACGGCGAGAAAAACAGTGTCCCTGCAAAGCAAAGGGCCGTCACCACCGAAGTGAGTCCCGTCCTGCCGCCAGCCTCCACTCCGGTCGCTGACTCGATGTACGCTCCCGAGGTCGTCGTCCCGACCGCCGCCGCAAACATCGTGGCCAGCGCATCCACCAGCATCGGCCGCTCGATCTGCGGAAGGTTCCCGTGGTCGTCGAGGAAACCCGCCCGTGCCGACACCCCGATCAACGTCCCCATCGTGTCTACAAACGCCATCACGAAGATCGTCAGGATGACGGGGAAGAAGCCCCAACTCAGCGCCCCGCGAAAGTCCACCTGCCAGAGGATGGGTGCCAGGGTTGGCGGGCGGCTCACCCAGTGGGCCGGCGGAGGCGACACTCCCAGGACAAACGCCAGAAACGTCGTCGCCAGAATCCCTACCAGGATCGCCGCCGGGAAGCGCCGAATCATCAGCGTGGCCATCAGCAGAAACCCGAACACCGCCACCATCACCGGAGCTGCGGTTAAGTGTCCAGTCCGCACTGGCGCCCCGGTGGTTCCCAGCATGACGATGCCGGTTTCGTTCAGTCCGATAAACGTCAGGAACAGCCCGATCCCGACGGCAAAGCTGTACCGCAAGCCCGATGGAATGGCCTCCACTAGCCACTGCCGCAGGCGAAAGATGGTCAGGATCAGAAAGATGGCCCCGCCCAGAAACACCGCCGCGAGCGCTGTCTGCCAGCGATATCCCAGCACCTGCACCACCGTATACGCGATGAAAGCGTTTTCCCCCATGTACGGTGCAATGGCAAAAGGCCGGTTCGCGTACACACCCATCAGCAAAGTTCCGAAGATCGCCGTGACGATCGTCGCGATCATGGACGGCCCTGCCGGTATACCGGCAGCCTTCAGAATCGCCGGATTCACCACGATTATGTAGGACATGGTCACGAACGTGGTGACGCCCGCCACTACTTCGCGGCTGAAAGTTGTGCCGGCGGGTTCGAGAGAAAAGAAGTCTTTCACTTTGGGTACGGCAAAGAATACGCTGTCGCACCGCTCTCGCCAACTTGTCCACCGCCGCTCATATTGACTTGTAGTCACCGCGAGACCTAACATGCCATGCTCAAGCGCCCCCTTCGCATGACAGGCCAACTGCTGGGTCACTACAGGGTCCTCGAGCAGATCGGCGCTGGTGGTATGGGCGAAGTCTACCGTGCCCGGGACGAGCGCCTCGGCCGTGATGTGGCTCTCAAGTTAGTTCGTCCCTCTTCCGCCAAAGACCCAGATCGGCTGCGCCGCTTCGAGCAGGAGGCTCGCGCCGCTGCCGCCCTGAATCACCCCAACATCGTCGCCATCTACGACATCGGAGTCCACGATGGCATGCCTTTCATCGTGTCCGAATTGCTGGAGGGCAACACGCTGCGCGAACGGCTCGCGGGTGCGCCCTTGGCAGTGCGTGAAGTCGCCGATTACGGCCTGCAAATCGCACACGGCCTGATGGCGGCCCACGACAAGCACATCGTGCATCGCGACCTGAAGCCGGAAAACCTCTTCATCACCCGCGACCACCGCATCAAGATCCTCGATTTCGGCATTGCGAAGCTTGTTCATCCCGACAGCCCCTCGTCCATGGAAGGCATGACCACACAAACGAAAGCGGGCGCCTTGCTCGGAACTGTGGCTTACATGTCGCCCGAACAGCTTCGTGGCAAGCCCGTGGATGCGCGCAGCGACCTGTTCAGCCTGGGCACGATTCTGTACGAAATGCTCACCGGCCGCCGAGCCTTTCGCGGTGAAACCGACGTCGACACCATTACCGCCGTCCTGCGAGAAACTCCCCCAGAGGTTACTCGTCAGCGCGCCAACGTCCCCAAGGCATTCGAGCAAATCGTAAACCACTGCCTGGAAAAGGAACCCGAAAAGCGCTTCCAGTCGGTGAGCGATCTGATTTTTTCCTTGGAGACCCTGTCCGGCGCGGGCTCGGCCACCAGAGGCGTCCGATGGGTAACTTCCCCATCTTCGCTCACCAAGGTTCTTCTGGGGCCACTCGTTCTGGCCACCCTGGTTGGGTGCGGCTGGTTCCTTCACCAGTGGAGTCAACCACCGGCGAGCAATCCGGAGTTTCAGCGTCTCACCTACGAGCGCGGAACGGTGTACGCCGCCCGCTTCGAATCCGAGGGCCGCACCGTAGTTTATGAAGGTTCGTGGAACGGGCGTCCTTCACAGCTGTTTTCCACTATCTCCACGTCGCCCCAAGCACAAGTGCTCGAGACCAGCGAAGCCCACCTGCTTGCCCTGTCGCGCTCGAATGAACTGGCGCTCCAGTTGCACGGAAAGCCCGGGGCGTTTCTTGACCTTACTGGCGGTACACTGGCGCGCGCGCCTTTGGCCGGCGGTTCTCCCCGCGAGCTGCTGACAGATGTTCGCTGGGCCGACTGGGACCCGAAGGGCGAATTAGCAGTAGTCCATCATGTCCTGGGCCGCAGCCGCCTGGAGTATCCCGTCGGCAAGGTCCTCTACCAGAGTCCGGGCTGGATAACGAACATCCGGTTTGCCCCTTCCGGCGGGTTGATTGCCTTTATTGATCACCCTGCCCTCTGGGATGATCGTGGTTTTGTACGGGTCGTCGACCGCGCCGGGCAGGTGAGAAGACTCTCTTCCGACTGGGAGTCAGCGGGCGGCCTCGCTTGGAACCCCAGCGGAAGAGAGGTTTGGTTTACTGCCACCAAGGCGGGTTACAACCGTAAGCTCATGGCGGTGACGTTGGCCGGTGTTGAACGCGAGGTTCTGGCCACGCCCGACGGTCTTGACCTGCAGGACATCGCCCCCGATGGGCGCGTGCTGGTTGTCACCGGGATCCCACGCGTCGGCCTTGAGACCCTCGGGCCGTCCGATCACGAAGCACAGGATCTTTCCTGGTACAACTGGAGTGTCGTCAAGGATATTTCTCGGGACGGCCAGTGGGTTGTGTTCGAGGAATCCAGCGAACCCTTCGAAGGTCACTACGCGGTTGCGGCCCGTCGAGTGACTGGATCCCCCCCTATTCACTTGGGTGATGGAAGTGCCGGTGGCCTTTCCCCGGACGGTAAGTGGGCGCTGGATGTCTCCACCAGCGACCCACCTCGGGTTACGCTCCTGCCGCTCGGCCCGGGGGATTCGCGCGTTGTTCCTCTTCCAAGCCTCGAGCACGTCCAGAACGGCCCGGCACGATTCATGCCCGATGGCCAGCACATCGTCGTCAACGGCAACGAATCGGGCCGCCCGGTTCGCGGCTATTTGGTCGATCTCGCCGGAGGCAAGGCTCGCCCGGTCACGCCCGAGGGAATCGTATCTCAGCTCATTTCCCCAGATGGACGCTTTGTAACCGCCCAGGGAATCGATTCATCGGTTGGCGTGTGTTCGGTGGAAGCGGGGAAACTTGAAAAGATCCCCGGCCTTGAGCCCGGAGACAACCTGGCGCAATGGTCCCAGGACAGCTCAGCATTGTACGTGTACCGCTTCGGGGAAGTACCAACCCGAATCTTCCGGATGGATATCCACACCGGAAAGAGAACGCTCGTCCGCGAGCTGCAACCCCGGGAACACGCGGGCGTGACCTCGCTCGGCCCCATCATCATGAGCGGCGATGCATCCCGCTTCGTCTACAGCTACTTTCAGAGCCTCTCTACTCTGTACGTGATTTACGGCTTGCGGTAGTTGTGCCTACTCCAACGGACCGTCAAAATCTGCAGACACATAGTGCAGGAACATCGACGTCGACGTGTTTCCCTCCGCTAGAGTCCTCCGATAGTGTGGCAGTTCACGTCCCCGATAGAGCAATCCATCTCCCAAGGCCTGGTATACCGTGACCGTTCCGTCGTGGGTGTCGAGATACAACGGCCAGGGAGTCGCCGCCCTCGGCTCGGGAGCGTAGTCCACACACAAGGTGATGCTGAACTCGCACTGCTCGCGGTCCCTGTGCCTTTCCAGACGGGCCCCGCTCTGGTACGAAGCCATATACACGTACGACGGTTTCACCGCCTCCCCCACCATATCGCTGACTGCCTTCGTCAGCTGAAGATGGAAGAAGCGCGCGGCTGGTTCATTGTGCGCAATATACCGCCGCGGGCTTTGATCGTCCCCGAATTGAATCGCGCCCTTGCGTATCTGTCGCCGGAAGTGACGCCGCAGTTCCCCAAGGTGAAACGGATGAATCAAGTTGCTGACGGGCGCATAACCGCTCTCCCGGAATCTTGCCCGACAACATCTGGCGAACTCTGACCAGTTCTCTTGGCGAGACTCCGCGAATTCCCTGCCCACAAGAATCTGTGCCTGACAGAGACGTGCCCGGACATCCACCGGGAGTTCCGCTATTTTTCCTGCGTCACGCCGCAAATCACGAACCAGCGTAGCCGCCTCTGCATCGATCCAGAAAGGCGTCCAGGACTCGGTTGCCGGATCTTGCACCCAGGCCACTGTCGCTCGACTTAAGTCCGCGGCCTTGAACGACGCCGCTGCCGCGGTGAGTGCGAGCGGCAGCTCCGGATCGGTCGAGAGATGGCATCGGGTACTCACTACCAATCCGTCTCCACCCGAGCTTCCTTGCAGCCGTCGCACAAGCCGCTCCGGAACCAGGTGGGTCGGCTGCTCGTCGAGGAAACAATGGAAGCCTTCGAGAGGAATCCGCGACAATTCAACCTGTTGCCCTGCGGATTCCTTCGTCAGTTTCGTAACCCAGGCGAGCCACTCCGCGTCCCTTATCGGTGCAGCCATCCATTCACCGTGAACCGGCTGTCGGCAAATGCCTGCGACGGGCATACAACCGGCGTGATCTCGTGCAAGAGTTCGCTCCGGAAGAAAACGATCTGGTTTTGTTCCGGCACGACCGCCCGATAGTCTCCGGTGTGAGTCCACACACCGTTCTCCCGGTGAGAATCGTGCAATCGCAATTCTCCCCCGTCGAAGGCCTTCGGCTCCCGGTGGAAGAAATAGACGAAGGTCAACTGTCGGTTGGCAATCTCTTCCTCTCCGTTGTCACTGTGGTGTCGGAAGAAGTCACCGTGGTTGCTGGCCGTGATCTGCGTCTCCACGCGGGAAACGGGAAAAGCTTTCATTCCTAGCTTTTCCAGAACCCGAGGCAGCGCCGACAGTATGCGGCCGACCAGTATGTCCCCATGTTTGCTCAGGTCCATCAGCACGCGTGAACGCCGATTCTCCGGATCGACGACCCCGCCCTCGACCCCGGGGGAGATGACCTCGCTGATGTGGAACGCGCTCTCCTGTCCGAGTGCAAAGCGCGTTAACTCCTGCAGTTCTTCCGGAGCCAGAAACTCGTCCAGGATGACGCATGCCGCACGTAGGAAGTCCGGTCGTTCCTGAATTACGACCGCGGAAGTCTGGACACTCCGGTGAGGGCCCGGCGCGGGCGAAGGAGCGGGAGGACGTGGACTCGGCGCAGGTGAGGGTGGTGGCCCTGCTGAGACCGTGGGGAACGATTGCTGCCGGATCTGCTCGAGTACGTCACGCCCCGCCGTTTCCGCCGCGCGCTCAAGCAGCACCTCTCCGACTGCGCGGGCAAGCATCGCGTCTACACTCCGGCCCATGTCCGGGCTCTCGTCCATCCTCCGTCGCGCGTGCCGCAGAATGCTGGCCAGCAGTTCGCGCTCGCGCGGGCTTAACAAGTTGTGGTTGGTTAGATTCTCGGGAAAGCTACCTGGCACTGTGTGGGGATCCATCGCGCACACTCCTCCCTTCGGATAAAAAGTGGCCTTATGGGCAAAGCCGAAAGGGGAAGCACCGGGAGCCTAGCAGAAGAATCTCTAGGCTACCAAGAGGAATCTTGCGCCTTGGAATAACTCCGTGTCAGTTTGATACGACCCCGCTATTTTGCTGCCATCGCACCTACCAGCGACTCGAACACTTTGAACCCGTCGGTGTATCCCAGTTCGGGTTCGGCCGCCCGCTCCGGATGCGGCATCATACCCAGGACGTTGCGCCCCGGGCTGCAAATGCCCGCAATATTGTCGAGCGATCCGTTCGGATTTGCTTCCAGGCTGATTTCGCCGTCCGGCGTCGCATACCGAAACACGATACAGTTGTCTCGCTGCAACTGGGCTAGAGTGTCTTGATCGCAGAAATAGTTGCCCTCCATGTGCCCGATCGGGATTGTCAATACCTCTCCCTGCCGGCAGGCGCTGGTGAAGGGCGTGTCGGTGCTTTCCACGCGCACCTGCACGGGCTTGCAGACATACTTCAGCCCAATATTGCGCATCAGAGCGCCGGGCAGCAGCCCCGCTTCGCACAGAATCTGGAAGCCATTGCAGATTCCCAGTACGATCCCGCCACCGTCAGCAAACTCGCGCACCGACTCCATCACCGGCGAAAATTTCGCGATCGCCCCGGTCCGCAGGTAGTCCCCGTAGGCGAACCCTCCCGGCACGATGATGGCATCGCAATTCTCCAGGTCATGCGTTTCGTGCCACAGGAACGTCACCGGCTGCTTGGCTACCTGCTGGATTGTCCAGTAGGCATCGTGGTCGCAGTTGGACCCGGGGAAAATGAGGACGCCAAATTTCATGGCGAGCGCCTTTCTGCTGGGAATAGTGCGAGTCTACCACGAACAAAAAGCAAACCGCCCGAACACCTGGGTAAAGGGCGGGCGGTCGTACAAAGAGATACATCGTTATTGCATTTCGCCCGGTGGAGGCGGCGGTAGCTCGTCTGCCCCACCCGGTCCCACTTTCTTGTGGAAATAAATGACGTCGCCCCCAGGCCCCGGACCGCCCGGGCCGAGCTGCTTCTGGAAGAACATGAAGTGATCGCTCGGTCCCGCATCCCCGCGCAACGCTTTCAGCTGCCGCCACTGTTCCAGCGACAACTGCTTGCGCAGGTTCAGGTTCATCATGGTGAATTCCCGCTCCAGTTTCCCGCGTGCCACCAGAACTTGGTCCACCTGCGCACTCACCTGCGACTCATCAGGCTGATCGGCGTCCAGCAGGCTCTGCAGTTTTAGATCCGCCTTCTCCATCTCCGCGCCGTAGTCGATCAGCTTTAGCTTGTGGTTGTAAAACACTTGGTTTAGCTCCGTAACCTGCGCGTCGGTCAACTGCAATTTCGAAACGACATCCGGGTTCTGCCACCACTTTCCCATTTCGCGCCTCACCATCATTCCGTGCCCGCCCTTGGGCGGATGGGGCATACCACCAGCGTCCGCCGCAGGATTCTGCGCCCACACCGCTCCTGCCAGCACCACAACGCCCAGAACAGTCATGTATTTAGTTTTCATGAGAACGAGGCTCCTTCCCCGAATTTGTCGAACTTGTGGCTCCGTTACTGGTGTCTTGCTCGATCATTAACGTGGCCGGTTCCAGCGACATCGGCGTCTCCGCCTCGACGGCCCGCTCCACTTCCACCAGTAATTCGTGATCGGAATCAACCTGCGCGGTAGGCGGCAGCGCTGGACGCGCTCCGGGCTCGCGGCTCACTAGGGCAAAAGCCACGAGCAACAACACCGCCAGTCCCGGCGCGAGGGTCAGTCCTAAACGTGATTTCTGTGCCCGCCCGTTGCGTGCTACCCGGATCCGCGCCGCCTGCTGCTCCCAGAAAATCTCCGGTCTCCCGGCATGCTCCCGGCTCGCTTTTCCGAACTCCCGCAACGCCTCGCCGACCCGCTCCCGTTCCTCCTGGCAGGGTGCGCAGTGCGCCAAGTGATGCTCCGCCGCCAGATCGAACCCCACCAGCGCCTTTTCCACCAGCAACTCGTGTGAGTTTTCGCCTGTATTCATTCCTTGTCCCTCAATCTGCCCCGTACCGTCTGCACCGCGCGAAAAAGATGTGTTTTCACGCTGCCCACCTGCAGCCCCAGAACCGTCGCGATCTCGTGCAACTCCATCTCTTCCACGAAGCGCAACAGGAAAACTGCCCGCTGCTGCCGCGAAAGCTGCTCCGCCGCTTCCCAAACCGCGCGCGCTTCCTCTCGCGCCAGCAACAGCTGCTCCGGAGATGCTTCCAGAGCGGGCACCTGCTCCGCCCACCCCTCCGCTTCGCTGTCCTCCAACCCCAGCAACCGCTTCCAGAACCCCGCCTTTCGGTTGCGTGCCTGGTCCCGGACCAGGTTCGCTGC
The DNA here is from genome assembly GCA_964641665.1 of uncultured Acidobacteriaceae bacterium. GTDB lineage: Bacteria > Acidobacteriota > Terriglobia > Terriglobales > Acidobacteriaceae > Gp1-AA133. The sequence continues at coordinate 2,125 of CAZXKO010000090.1, read as the reverse complement.
GATCTGCATCAGCCAGGTCTCCAGGCTCGACTCGCCTCGAAAACTCGACATGTTCTGGTATGCCCGCAGGAAGCATTCCTGGGTCAAGTTGTCGGCCTCGTCTGCATCTCGCACCATCATCAGCACAAACCGGTGTACCCGTCGCTGGTGACGGCGTACGATCGCGTCAAATTCCTCAGCCGTGAGATTATGTGCTGCGGCTCCCAGCGCGGGGGTCAGTGCTGTCTCCATGGAGTCGGATCTCGCTTTGCTATGAGTATGGACGAATTCCCGACGCCTGGGGTTTACACGCCGACGAAAATCTTTGAGGTCCGTTTCTGCTTCGGCATCCAACCTTTATGGATTTAGATGAGCATGTCCGGATAACTGGTGGCGCCCTAAAGAACTGGGCGATTGCCCAACTGCAGGATTCGGTTGTCGTCGGCCTGCTTTGGTGGGTGGGTCTCTATGTCCTGAAGGTCCCCTGGGCCCCATTCTGGGCACTGCTGGCCGCAGCCTTGCAAATTGTTCCCCACATTGGCCCCGTTCTCAGCCTGCTCGGTCCAGTCCTCGCTGCATGGATTCATTGGGGAAACCTCGAACACTCGCTATACCTCCTGATGCTCTACGCGGGGATTGTGCTCATCGATGGCTTTCTCCTCCAGCCGTACCTCATGAAGCGGGCGGCCCGAGTTCCCATCTGGGCATCACTTCTAACCCCCATTGTTCTCGGGATCATCTTTCCATTCTGGGGCGTATTGCTTTCGGCCCCACTTCTTGCCGTGGTCTATGCGTATAGGGAACGTCAAGCGAAGGTAGCAGGAAATTGATGGCGGGGTCTGGGGGGCCCGATTATTCAGGCTGCCGAACGTGCAGCACGCGTAGGGTGGCCCGAATCCTCTCTTCGCTTCCCCAGTTCAATTTTTCGGAGCGTCCCCGCCACACACTTCCTCGGTGGACCACCCGTTCATTGTACCGTTGGCAGCTGGATACTTCGACTTCTACCCCTCGGCCTAGGAAAACGCCATGCTATAATCTGCCTTCGCCTGCATTTGTTTCCGAGGCTATCCTGTGATCTCCTCCATGGGCGAATCCTGCGCAATTCCAGTTCTTTAGATTGAGGTATCCCTATGTCTGGCCATTCAAAATGGGCCACAATCAAGCACAAAAAGGGCGCGCTCGACGCTAAGCGCGGCAAGATCTTTACGCGCCTGATTAAGGAAATCGGCATTGCCGCCAAGAACGGCGGCGGCGATCCCGATACCAATCCTCGCCTGCGCACGGCGATCCTCGCGGCTAAGGCTGAGAACATGCCGGCCGACAATATAAAGCGCGCCATCCAGAGGGGTACTGGCGAGCTTCCCGGTGCGACTTACGAAGAGTTCACGCTCGAAGGCTACGGCCCGGGCGGCGTCGCGATTCTCGCCGAGATCAATACCGACAATCGCAACCGCACGGTGAGCGAAATCCGCCACTGCTTTGGGAAAAATAACGGAAACATGGCTGAAGCGGGCGCCGTCTCCTGGATGTTTCACAAGAAGGGAGACATCGTGATTCCAAAGTCAGCCGCCAAGGAAGATGACCTGATGGCCATCGTGCTCGAAGCGGGTGGGGAAGATCTGCGGGATGACGGCGACAACTGGGAAATTCTCACGGAACCTTCCGCCTACGAAGGGGTGCTCGAAGCCGTGAAGAAGGCGGGTATCACGCCCAGTTCTTCCAGCGTGTCGATGATTCCGCAAAACTATATCAAGCTCGAGGGGGCGGCAGCGGCACAGATGATCCGATTGCTCGAAGCTCTGGAAGAGCAGGATGACGTGCAGAACGTGCACGCAAATTTCGACATCGATCAGAAGTTGCTCGAAGAAGTCGCTGGTTAGTCTTCACCAAAAAGAACTTGAGAGCCGCCCACTGCCGGGCGGCTTTTCTTTTTGTTCACCCGGATTACAGACATTCCTGTAGTTTTCAACACTCCGGTGGATAATTCTGTGGATAACGAGGAAAGTCATACTTCAAGTTGTTGTGCGACAGTCGGTTTAACATTCTGCACATTCAGCGATGCTGGCACGATTGGGGTAGAACTTCTCTGCCATATGACGAAACTGTCGAATTCTGCGAAATGAAATCACGACTGGACAAATTACTG
>CAZXKO010000089.1:0-21201 GCA_964641665.1 uncultured Acidobacteriaceae bacterium | reverse complement strand
CGCTCCAACACCGCCATGGGCACCCGCTTTGGCGAAGCCTTGCCTCGCCTCCGGTCAAACCGCCCGCGAAAGCCGCCCTCCTCGTAACCTTCCCGCCACCGCCGCATGTGCCGGTCGCTGATGCCAATGATCTCCCCTGCCTGAAACCACGTAATCTTCTTCGCCATTGCCTGCAATATCACTTCCTGTACTTTCATCGCCCGCTCCATCGCGGCCCTCAAGTAAGATTCCATGCTTCGCATGGTCTCCTATTCTCGCCGCCCGCAAAGCGGACATATCGTGTGCTTTCTCAACCGGACCCATCATGTGTTAACGACAGGACGCCTCGCCTCCGCTTGACACCCCGCATCGCCGAGTCTACCCTTCGCAACGTCCTGGGAAGCTGCCGCTGACGTTCTCCAGCCGCAGTGCTTTCCCGGAAATATTCCGGCAACAGAAATCAGGAGGTCGCACATGCTCTGGTTGCTATGGGTTGTTATCGTAGGTCTGATCGCAGGTTGGGCGGCCGGGAAGATCATGGGTGGCGGCGGATACGGCGCCCTCATGGATATCGTGCTCGGCATCGCCGGTGGAGTCGTCGGCGGCTTCATTGTCCACCTGCTTGGGATCTACCCCTCGGGCGGACTGATCTCCTCCATCGTGGTTGCGATTCTGGGCGCGGTGCTCCTCATTTGGATCAGCCGCATGCTCAAGAAAGCGTAGATCGACGCTTGAGCCGCTAGCTGTCCAATTGCCCGGTGCTGAGAGCGGACTTACTTCTTCTTCGCAGCTTTCAGCCGCTGACCCAGGCTCGCGACTTCCGCCTTCAATCCTTCGGGCAGATGCTCGCCGAACTGCGCGAGATGTTTCTCGATCAGCGGGATCTCGCCCAACCATCCGTCCACATCGACGCTGAGCACTTTAGCGATGTTCTCGGCTGGCAAGTCCAGGCCCTTGGTATCGAGATCGGCGGGCTCGGGCAGGCGCCCGATCGGCGTATCGACGGCATGCACTTTGCCGTCGCAGCGCTCGAAGATCCACTTCAGCACGCGGCTGTTCTCGCCGTATCCCGGCCACAGGAACTTGCCATTCTCGTCCGTGCGGAACCAGTTCACGTAGAAAATCTTCGGCAGCTTCGTGGGGTCGGAGTGCTGACCGATTTTCAGCCAGTGGCCGAAGTAGTCACCCATGTTGTAGCCGCAGAACGGGAGCATCGCCATGGGATCGCGCCGCAACTGCCCAACCCTTCCGCCCGCGGCCGCGGTGGTCTCGCTACTGGCCGTGGCGCCGAGGAAAGTACCGTGCTGCCAGTTGAAGGCCTCATTCACCAAGGGAGCGACGCCGGCGCGCCTGCCTCCGAACAGGATCGCGTCAATCGGCACACCGCACGGATCCTCCCACTCCGGCGCAATGGACGGACATTGGGACGCGGGCGTGGTGAAGCGCGAGTTCGGATGAGCGGCATTGCGCGCCGAAGCCGGCGTCCACGGGCGCCGCAGCCAGTCCACGAGCTCCGCGGGCTTTTCGTCGGTCATCCCTTCCCACCAGACGTCGCCATCGAAAGTCATGGCGCAATTGGTGAAGATGGAGTGCCGCGCCACCGTAAGCATGGCGTTGCGGTTCGACTTCAGGCTGGTGCCCGGGGCGACTCCGAAGAATCCGGACTCGGGATTGATCGCGTAGAGCCGGCCATCAGCGCCGAACTTCATCCACGCGATGTCATCCCCGATGGTTTCGACCTTCCAGCCCGGGATGGTCGGAATCAGCATGGCCAGGTTCGTCTTGCCGCACGCTGAGGGAAAGGCGCCGGTCATGTATTTCACCTGGCCGGCGGGGCTCGTCATCTTGAGGATGAGCATGTGCTCGGCCATCCAGCCTTCGTCGCGCGCCTGCACCGACGCGATCCGCAGCGCGTGGCACTTCTTCCCGAGCAGCGCGTTGCCGCCGTAGCCGGACCCGTAAGACCAGATCTCGCGCGTTTCAGGAAAGTGGCAGATGTATTTGTGCTCCGCATTGCACGGCCAGGGAGAATCCTGGTCGGTGGGACCGAGGGGCGCGCCCAGGGAATGCAGGCCGCGTACGAACTCCCCATCGCACCCAAGCACCTCGAGCACGCGCGTGCCGACTCGGGCCATGATGTGCATGCTGGCGACCACGTAGGGAGAATCGGTGATTTGCACGCCGATCTTTGCGATCGGGGACCCGACCGGGCCCATGCTGTAGGGAATGACGTACAACGTGCGGCCCAGCATCGCATCGTTATAGAGCGCCCACAGCTTGCGCTTCATGCTCTCGGGGTGTTCCCAGTTGTTAGTGGGTCCGGCTTCGTCGCGGGTCTCGGAGCAGATGAAGGTGCGATCTTCAACCCGGGCCACGTCGGCGGGATTGGAACGCACCAGGATGCTGTTGGGCCGCCTCTTCTCGTCGAACCGGAGGGCAGTACCCGATAGCACCATGAGGTGCAGCATCGCCTGGTACTCGTGGTCCGACCCGTCGCACCAGTGCACCCGCTCGGGCTTGCACAGATGCGCGACTTCTTCCACCCACTGCGCCAGCCTCTTATGCTTGTGCTCGCTACTGGCTGTTTCTACATCAATCGTAAGACTCGACATGAAGGCGTCTCCTGCACAGAAAACGGAGCCAGAATCAGCAGGCCACGATCTGCCCCGGCAAGGGTCGTACGGAGAATCGAAGTTATGAAATGCGAGATCGCATGGATACCACTCAATCCTGTGCTGTCAGGCAAACTTAATATTCTCCCTCATCGTCCCCGGCGATGCCAGTCGAAACGAAGTCCGGCGACGGCGGGGAGAGGTGGAACAGGCTGGGCAGCTTTTGTTGTCGGACGGCACCGAAAAAGGTAGGCGGCAGAGCACAAGTCATTGTGACGTAGCAGCTTGGCGCGGTTGCGGCGATACACGGCGGGAAAGAAAAACGATTGGGTCAACGCGCGCTGGGAAGCGCAGCTTCGCTCTCGGAAACCACAGCTTCGAGGTGGCGCAAGGTTTCCTCGACGGTCAGGGAGTACATTTCGCGCCCCACACCTTCTCCTGATTCGAGCGCTGTTTTTAGGTAGTGCCCGGCGATCTCAATGGCGAGTGAGTCGGTGATCAGCCTTCCGGTCCGGTTCTTGTATTCCACCCACGCCGGATGCGGCAGGGCCACCCAAACGGAACGTCCGTCCACCAGGAACTTGATGTCAACCGCGTCGGCGTGGCGCGTGGCAATGGCCACGATCAGGGCCTGGTAAACACAGTGCACCAGCTTCTTGGTCCAGCGGTCGGTTGCGGTGAAGTCGGAGAACATGCACAGAAACTATATCGAAGGACGCGCACCGGCGGCAAACTCGCGGGCACGGCGCAACGGAGACAGCCTCCACTCAGCGATCTATGAGTCGACCGAGTATTTCGCGATCAGCGCATCGAGCTTGCCCAGCAGCGCCGAGTTGTCTTGTCGCGGATAGGTGGCGAGATTCTGGCGGTAGGTTTCGAGATTGAAGAGAAAGGACTCGACCCGCTCTTTATTCAGATCGTCCCAGTAGGCGCCGTAGCCCATCTTGCCAATGTAGTAGGCGTTAAAGACCTGCTCAAACTGCCGCTTTACCGGCCACGCTAAGTACGGTTTGCCCAGATAGAGCGCTTCGCTGATGAGCGAGAAGCCGGTGTTCGCGATGATGGCGCGACAGCTGCTCAGGTCGCGGAGAAACGTATCCAGGCCGGGCTTACGAAATTCGAGATTGCCGTCCGTTCCCTCCCGGTTGAAGCCGTAGCAGACGAAGCGCTGGCGCACGCTTTTCAGCACATCCGTCAATTCCGTCGCTGCCGAGGTTACGTATACCAGAACGAAATCGCGGTTCGAAGGTTTGGTCTCGAGAACCTCCCGCCGCAGGATCGGCGGAAACAGGAACGTGTTCTTCTTTTTCTTCACCGGCGCGGTGAAGAACGAAATCACCAGGTACGCGTCGGCGCGCGGAGTCATCAGACGCGTCACCAGTTTGGTAGCAGCCGCATCCCCTCGGTATTCGCGCGGATATGAGATCTCGGTATCGGTCAGCAGGTGCTGGTTATCGATCGCGATCACGGGCAGGCCCAGCTTGTGGCCGACGTGGCAGGAGATCGGTTCGAAGTCGGTGATCACCAGGTCCACAGCCCAGTCCTCCGCTTTGTGTCCCAGGGCGTGGACTTTGCACGCGGTTTGCGGCAGATGGGCCAGGTTGCGCAGAACGGTTTTGCCATAGCGCACGCGGTTGTGCACGTACGCGAGGCGCAAACCGTCAATTTCAGTAACGTCGAAGTCTTCTTTCAGATTGCGGTATCCACGGTCGAACGATGCCACGTGCACCCGGTGTCCGCGGGCTTCGAGGTGGGTAATGATTTCGCGGGCGCGCGTGGAGTGTCCCGAACCTTCGCCATTCACACCGTAGAGGATGTTGGCCATGCCGGTTCTGCGAGTGAAGCGGTCATGCTCTCACAAATCTGAGCCTTCCGGACTAGCGAGCTGGTCTCTTGAACGGTTCTTGATCGCGCCCCATCCGCGTTGTCATTCTGACGTGCGCGCGCAGCGAGGCAGGAGGAATCTGCTGTTCATCGCCGGATGCAACCGCTCGAAGCACACTCTTCACCGGGAAGGCCCGGCTTCACCGCCGGCGCAAATTTCTACTCCGCCCCGATCACCTCCCGATCCCCATCAATTTTGTCATTCCCACACCCGAGCGCAGCGAGGCAGGAGGAATCCGCTGTTCGTCGCCGATGCAACCGCTCGAAGCGGACTCTTCACCGGGAAGGCCCGGCCTCATCGCCGGCGAAGAAATCTGCTTACTCGAAGTGCTGAAGAATCGAGACGATTCGTATCAGGGCGCGCCTTCAGGCCCGCCGCAAGAGCGGCAAGTAGAATCGGCTTTAGCCGCAGCCAGGACCTCTCCCCGAACTTCGGTTTTGCGTGCGCCGATCGGGTAGAGGACGGCTTCAGCCGTGCCGTTTCGGCAGCGAATCGTGGGGCTTCAGCCCCTGGGGGCTCTCCCGCTGTAGTCCTTTCGTTCATCGTGAGAAGACCTCGTGCCACGACACATCTCGCCTCCTGTACCCAAGCAGACAATACCGATCCCCGTTGTCCGAAGCTATCATCCCAATCATTGCGGGGGGGTGCTCTCTCGATCGGCCGGCGGAGAAACTATCGCGACATTCTCGGGCTTCACCGCTCCAGATATCCATCTCGACGAGCTACGGCTCAAGCCCACATGAGGAGAAAATCCAGATAATGACACACAAGAAGATTTTGAGCTTGCTACCTTCCGCAGCTTTAGTGCTGGCGCTGGCGATCCCGGCGGCGGCCAGGAGCGGAGCCCCCAGCCCTTCTCCCGCACCTAGCCCGAAACCCGCCGCAGCCGCGCCAGTTCCACCCGAGCGCCATCCGCACATTCGCGAAGCCCTGGCCGCGTTGCGTTCGTCCAAAGAAGACCTGGAGCACGCGGCGCATGATTTCGGTGGCCATCGCGTTGAAGCCATCCGCGCCATCGACGAAGCCATCCGTCAGCTGGAAGTCTGCCTCAAGTACGATAAGGACTAACTCCCTTTCACCCGGAAATTCAAAGAGGGCGGCTTCGAGCCGTCCTCTTTTTTTTCCGCTAATATGGCTGTGTGCCTACCCGGGCCCCCTCGAAATCCAAACTGACTGTCCTTCAGTCCAGCCATTTGCAGGAAATTCCCTGGCTGATCCACGGATTTTCCACCCGTCTTGGCGGCCACTCGCGCGTGTACGGCGGGCGAGCACTCAATCTCGGCTTCACGGATCGCGACTCCAAGCTGGCCGTCGAGCGCAATCGCGCCGCCTTCCTCCGGAAGCTTAAGGCCCATGGCAGCCGGCCGTGGCCCCTGGTGACGCTACGCCAGGTTCATTCCGACCTCATTCATGCGATCACGGCTCCGCCCGCTACCCCGCCCGTGGGCGACGGTCTGATCACGGACACACCTGGCCTTCTGATCGCGGTGCAGACGGCCGACTGCCTGCCGGTGATCATCGTCGACAAGAAACATCGAGCCGTCGGCGTGTTTCATGCTGGCTGGCGCGGAACGGTCAAACGCATCGTGGAAAAAGGTGTCGGGGAGATGCGTCGCCATTTCGGAAGCCGCCCGCGCGATCTGGCGGTGGCCATCGGACCCGGCGTTCACAACTGCTGCTACACGGTAGGAGCAGAAGTTCGCGACAACTTCGCAGCGCAGTTTGCCTACGCGGCCGGACTCTTCCACGAAGTCGAAGAGTCCGATCCCGTCCGGGAAAAATATCCGATGCTGTTCCTGACCGCGCGCGCTCCCGGACATAGCACGCTGCCGAAAAAGATCTTCCTCAACCTGGTCGAAGCCAACCGCCGCCAGTTACTCGACGCCGGGGTGCCAGCAAAAAATATCGAAGCCTCCCCGCTCTGCACCTCCTGCAGGACGGACCTATTGTTTTCGCATCGCGCAGAAAAGGGGGTTACCGGGCGCATGCTGGGAGTGGCAGGCATCAAGCCAATGACCAACCCCAGGAAAGGGTTCTGAATATAAAAACCCACTCCCGCCCAAAACCTAAGGCCCAAGACCCAACACCTCAGACCTGACGCCTGAGACCTGACACCCAACACCCGCTCTTTAAAACTGTAATCCCTGCGCCCGCGCCAGAAATCCCGCCAGGGGCGCCAGTTTCTTCGCCGCCGCTGTAACTTCGCTCAAGAACCGCCCATCGCAAACCTGCGCGTCGGTGAATTCAATGCTGGCCACGAAATCCTGCCGTTTCAGATCCTCGATCATGGGATGGTCTTCGCTGTATCCCCGTGGCGGCCGCGTCAAGCCTCCGCCTTCAAGTTCGATGCCGCGCTTGGCCTTCTTCCACTCTGCTGCTTTCCACGCGACCGCATCGCGAATCTTTGCCAGCGAGCGCCGGTCGGGATGCCAGGCTCCCGCCGCAAGAAAACACGTTCCCGGATTGAGTTGCAGGAAATATCCCGCGCCTTGCACCTCTTCGCTGGCGCTCGCGTGCGGGAAGTTCATCCCGACGTAGGATTTATACGGACTCTTGTCGGGCGAAAAACGGATATCCCGATAGATGCGCATCAGCGATCCGCCGTGAGGCTTTGCGTTCACCACAATCCACGGACTGACTTCTCGCATGCGAAATCCAAAGTCGGTGAGAAAACGCAAACAGGGCTGCCGCACTGCATCCTCATAGCGCTCGCGGTTCTTCAGGAACCACTCCCGCCGGTTGTTGCGCTTGATCTGCTTGAGGAACTGAAACAATTCAGGCGTGAAATAGGCTTTCCGCATGAGTCACCAAGGTAAGAATTTGTGAAGACTTTAAGGACCAAGATAGAGATGCGATGGAAGAAGAAAAGGCGCGTCGACAACGCGCCTTGCAATCGGTTGGGCCGGACCTACTGTGCGGGCGCAGCTGGTGCCGGTGGCGGCGTGGGCGGAGCAACCGCAGCCGCCTCGGCCCCGTGATTCACCAGGTCCTTTAACTCTTTGCTGGGCTTGAAGAACGGGATCTTCTTCGCGGGCACTTCCACGCGATCGCCGGTCTTGGGATTACGTCCCACCCGCGGTTTGCGCTGCCGCGTGCGGAAGCTGCCGAAGCCCCGGATCTCGATCTTGTCGCCTACCCGAAGCGACCGTACGATGCTGTCAAAGATCGTCTCCACAATCACTTCGCTGTCTTTGCGCGTGAGCTCCGCCAGACGGGAGACCTCATCGATCAGATCCGCTTTTGTCATACGCCTCTTGGCTCCGTGATGAAATTGACGAGTAGCCGCCCGGAGGGGTCGCGACCGCCGGCCCCCTGCCGGGGCCTGCATAACCTTCTCAAATTTCAGGTACTTCGCGCAAGTTCCGCGTTGAATAACCGGGAAAACCAGGGCACCCGGGTCTAAACCTAATTTGCCGGAAAAAGCTTCAGCGTCGACCCCCGCTCCCCCAACACAGACCTAACACCCAACCCCTGCCTCCCTCACTTCCACATGTAATAGAACCCCACGTGCTGGTCCAGTAGCTTCTCGCGGGTTGGGATCCAGTCGGAATAGTCGCCGAAAAGCAGGTCCGACAAGGTCTTGCGGTCCTTCTCGGGCCTGACGATCACTGGTTCGCCCTTGATTCCAACGGACTTAGCCGTATCATCAATCGCCGTCTGGAAGTCTGCGAGCTGGTCCACCAGCTTCATCGGCAGCGCCTGCTGGCCCGTCCAGACCTTGCCATTGGCAATGGTCTTGACGTCCTCGAACTTTATCTTTCGCCCATCCGCCACGGCCTGAATGAACTGCACGTGCATGTTGTCGATCATGCCCTGCAGGTATTCGCGTTCGGCGGGGGTCATGTCGCGCGTCGGCGAGCCGGTGTCTTTGAACTCGCCGGCTTTCATCGTGATGTCCTTGAGTTTGGCCCACTGCAACAGTTCTGCGTAGTTCACCCACTGGGCAATCACACCGATCGAGCCCACCACGCTGCCATTGTCGGCGTAAATCTTGTTGGTAGCGGATGAAACGTAGTACGCGCCGCTCGCTCCAACGCTTTCAATCGACGCCACAATGCGTTTCTTCTTCTCATCGCGGATCCGCTTCACGGCGCGGTAAATCTCTTCCGACGCGGCCACCCCGCCACCCGGAGAATTTACGTGCAGGATGATGGCCTTGATCGAATCGTCGTCGGCAAATTTCTTGAGCTGCTGCACGACCGGATTGGGGCTGAGGATCACCCCGTCGAGATCCACCACAGCGATCTTGTCGCCAAACGACGTGAGAGAAGCATCCTTCCCGGCGTGCAGGGTGACGTAGACCAGGGCAAAGACCGCCAGCACGAAAAGGAAGAAGGCCCCTCCGCCGATCACGATCCAAAGCAGGGTGCGCGAACGTTTCTGTTCACTCATAGCTGATCGAGTAGTTTAGCACCGAGCCCCGGCGCGACGCAGACCGGACCTCCGGTGCATAATGGCCAACCATGCGACATGCAATCCTCGGTCCGGGCGGTGTAGGCGGGTTCATCGGGGCCTGCCTGGCGAAGAACGGCGCGCCGGTGACGATGGTCGTTCGGCCAGAAGCGTTGGCCAAGTATCCCCACCAACTGCAACTCGAAAGCGCGTTCGGGAACTTCACCGTCGACGTCGAGAAATCGGCTCAGGTGCCTCCGGTGGACGTGCTCTGGATCACTGTGAAGGCCACCCAACTCGACCAGGCGCTGCGCGCCATTCCCGCGGCCAACACCGCGGACGCGATCGTCCCCTTGCTCAACGGCATCGACCACGTGCCACTTCTCCGTTCCCTCTACGGCGCCGAGCGGGTCCTTCCGGCGACGATTGCCGTGGAAACCGAGCGCGTGGCTCCCGGACACATCGTGCATCGATCTCCCTTTGCCCGCTTGCACGTCACGGCGCAGGCGCACGACCTCCTCGGCGCCACCATCGGACATTTCCAGCAGATGGGTTACATCTGCCAGTGGATCGACAACGAGGCCACGCTGCTGTGGAGCAAGCTGGCCTTGCTGGCTCCGTTGGCGTTGACCACCTCGGCCGCAGGCGTGCCGAAAGGCGAAGTCGCCGCCAGCCCGCACTGGCGCGAACAACTGGAGACCTCCGTTCGCGAGGCCTGTGCCGTCGCGAAAGCGGAGGGAGCAAGGGTCGATCCGGACATCGGCCTGGCCGCGCTGATGGGCCTGCCCGGCGGCATGCGCAGCTCGATGCAAAAAGACATCGAGCAAGGGAACCCTCCGGAACTCGACGCCATCGCCGGCCCCATTCTGCGCGGTGGCGAGCGCCACGGCATCCCGGTGCCGGTGACCCGGGGACTGGTGACCATTGTCGAAGGGAAGGCGGGAATCAAGGCTTAGCAGCCTCGCCCGGACGTAGGCAGGAGTTGCCGGCAGGAGCACGGAACTCTCGCCGAGCGCCTTATCGCTGTTGTCATCCCGACGGGTGAGCGCAGCGAGGCAGGAGGAATCTGCTGTTCTCAGACGACCCGAGGATGCATAGCAACGAACTCTCTCCAGATAGAGTGGATCGCCTGCGGGCCAGTTTTTCAGATCAGCCCTTCGCGCACGCGCCGCAGAAAATCCTGCGCGTCGGACTCGGCGCGCTCGATCATGCGCGCATTGCCCTTGTATTCGAGCTGAGCTTCCTGCAGGACGATGTCCGCGGCATCTTTCGGCTTGAAGCCCTTGGAGACGAGCTGGCGCATGCGCTCGGTGAAGCTGGCGGGATCAGCGGATTGCATGCGCGCGCCGTATTCGGCGCAATTGTGCTCGGCAAATTTTCCCGCGGCCAGTCGGTCGTAGGCGCTTTTCGCAGCGGGATCATTCAGCAGCGTAGGAACCGCCATGTTCCATTCGCAATTAGAGCAGCTCCAGCCCTGAAACGATTTTGTATTCGTCCACGTCTTCGAGCGCGCCATTCCCGACAACGTCCCCTTCGTCTCTGCAGTTGCCAACCAGCCCCTAATAGAGGAGGATACCTACCCAGAGATGGAACCTCGTCCCCCTCACTCCTCTATTCGGGAATCCCGAAGAAGCACCCGGGTCCCCTTAAAAGTTGTGGTCAGCGTCGAGGGTAGCACCGACCACCTGACCTGTGAAGGCGAGACCATCGTGGTCAACTTGCACGGCGCTTCCTTGCTGACTGAGGTCGGTCTGCGGCGCGGCATGGAGGTTTCGATCCAGGTCTTCCTGACCGGCAAGAAAGCGCGCGCCCGGGTCGCTTACGTGGACCCCGCGAACCCGTTCCATTGTGGCATCGAGTTGCACGAACCGCAGAACATCTGGGGCGTGCCCCTTCCACCAGAAGACTGGATCGAGTCCAGCACCGACCGCGATCGCCGCTAGGGTAACTGAGCGACATCGCTCTTAAGGCACCACCACCCGCATTGCGCCCCGGGCAACGCCGACTTCAACCGGCGTGCGGCAAACATACTCTCCGTCGGCGTAGACCTCCATAGGCTGTTCCGTCTCCACGCGCACGCGCGGTGTCACGAAGTACTCGACTTCCCGGATGCCGAGGTGCTTTCCAAAATACACGCTCGGAAAAACGCCCAGCAGTTTGAGCTTCGCAATATCGCGGATCACGCACACATCGAGTTGCCCGTCATCCATCTGCGCTCTGGGCGCGACCCGCATGCCTCCGCCATAGACGGGGGTGTTCGCGAAGACGGCCGCGGTAACCGGCTGCTGGCTGCGGATCAGGAGTTCTCCGGCCGCGTCATCGTTTTGTGGCGTGCTGAGTTTCAAGTGGAAAGGGCGGAATCCCAGCAGCGCTCCCGGCAAACTGAGCGCATAGCCGCCGTGCGCGCGCAGCCAGCGAGGAAGAGCGCTGGCACGGCGCGAGATTTCTCCGTCCAGACCGACTCCGGCAACACACGCGTAATAACGCACCGGCGGGATAAGCGCCCCGCCCGCGGGATCGAGCGGCGTGATCAGGCCCAGATCGATGGTGCGGACATTGCCTCCGCCCGACGCAAACCTGCACCACGCCGCCACCGAGTCGCTCACCCGGTGCAGCGCGAGCGAGCGCGCGAAGTCGTTGCCGCTGCCTGCCGGCACCACCAGCACGGGTAAGGCGAGTTTCACTAGCGCACCCAGGTGGCGGTGCACAGTCCCATCGCCGCCGAACACGAGAATCGCGTCCAGGCCCGCAGGCTCGCCGGGCTGGCCGATCACCCACTCGGTATTCAGCCCCGGCTCGAACGGCTTGAGGTTCCGCGTGGACGAACCCAGTCCGAAGATGGCCGCAGCGCGCATTTTTCGCGCGACGAGACTACCAGAAAAGAGTCAGTCGCACGTACCGATTAAACCGACGGCGGCGAGTTCCTGACGGCGCCAAAAGCTGACAGCTGAGAGCTGACCGCTGTCAGCTGATCGCTATAATCAAACCGCATGCCCAACTTCGCTTCTGTCGACGAACAAATCGCTTACCTCAAGAAGGGCGCCGCCGAAATCATTCGTGAGTCGGAACTGCGCGCCAAGCTGGAAAAATCGCGCGCCACCGGCAAGCCCCTGCGCGTCAAGCTCGGCATGGACCCCACCGCTCCCGACCTGCACCTCGGCCACACCGTGGTGTTGCGCAAGCTGAAGCACTTTCAGGACCTGGGCCACACCGTGATCTTCCTTATCGGCGACTTCACCGGCATGATCGGCGATCCCACCGGCCGTTCGGCTACGCGCCCGCCGCTGACCCGCGAGCAGATCGATCAGAACGCCGAGACCTACAAGGCGCAGGTTTTCAAGATTCTCGACTCAAAGAAGACCGTGGTCGACTTCAACAGCCGCTGGTTCTCGAAGTTCAGCGCGGAAGACATGATCCGCCTGACCGCGAAGTACACGGTTTCGCAGATGCTCGAGCGCGAAGAGTTCCACAAGCGTTTTCACGAAGAAAAACCGATTGCAATGCACGAATTGCTTTACCCCCTGGCGCAGGGCTACGACTCGGTGGCGCTCGAAGCCGACGTGGAACTCGGGGGCACCGACCAGAAGTTCAACCTGCTGGTGGGCCGCGAGCTGCAACGCGCCTACGGACAGGAATCTCAGGTAGTCCTGACCACGCCGATTCTGGAAGGCCTCGACGGCGTGAACAAGATGTCGAAGTCGCTCGGGAACGCGGTCGGAATCCACGAGGCGCCGCTCGAAATGTACGGGAAAATCATGTCGATCTCCGACGACATGATGTGGCGCTACTACGAGCTGCTGACTGACGTGCAGGTACCCGAGATCGAGAAGATGAAGCGCGATGTCTCCGCCGGCGCAGCCCATCCCATGACGCTGAAGAAAGACCTGGCGCGCCGCATCGTCGCAGATTTTCATGCCCCGGAAAGCGCAACCAAAGCCGGCGAGGATTGGGCGAAGCAGTTTCAGAAGGACGAAGTACCGGAGGATGTTGAAGAGATTCAGGTAAGCATTGCCAAGATAAGGACTGCGGATGCTCTTCCCAATTCTGGCGAAGGGGGCGCGGCTCAAAACATCAACTCCGGGCCCTCGGACCCGGATCGCGTCTTCGTGAGGGCCGACAAATTGATCCGGGAAGCGGGCCTTGTGTCGTCGGCAACGGAAGCCGGACGGAAGATCAAAGAGAGGGCGGTGCACGTCAACGGTCAAGCGCTGACCTGTTTGGCGCTTGCGGTTTCAGCGAGCAAACCCGTCACGCTGCGCCTCGGCCGCAAGATAAAGAAAGTGGTATTCACGAATTCGTGAACAAATCCAGGAGCAGGAGGGCTTGGCGGCTAACTCCTCACGAAGAGCCTCGCCTACCGCTCACCTTTGCGAGACTGATCGGCGAACCTGCTCTGCGCCAAACCGGCCCTCGTACAATCGATCACAGCCCGTCCAATTTATCGCCCCCCGCAGTCGCGCAGCGACGTCAGAGACTAGCCCCGCACGTAAGTGCGGGGTTCCGCCCGCAACGACGATCCCAAGTCCTCTTCAGGGGACGGCACTCTCCGCACCCACACTCGGTCCAGAAGGAGCACCACCTCAAACGAACGTTTGAGGACGAGTTCCTCGCGTTGTTGCGGAAATCTGGCGTTTCAATTGATGAAGCAGAAGTATTCAGGTGAGTTCCCTACAACCCCAGGAAATTTGAGATCAATTTCTTGCCCGCGTCGGTCAGCACGCTTTCCGGATGGAACTGCACCCCTTCCACGGGAAACTTGCGATGCCGCAACCCCATAATCACCCGCGTTCCATCGGCCTCGGTCGTGTGGGCGCTGACCTCGAGTTCGGCGGGCAGGTCGTGGTCAGAAACGATCAGAGAGTGGTAGCGGGTCGCCGTCATCGGTGACGCCACATCGCGGAAGATCGTCTTGCCATCGTGCTCGACCGCGCTGGTCTTGCCGTGCATGAGCTTTTTCGCACGAATCACCTTCCCGCCGAAAGCTTCGCCCAACGCCTGATGCCCCAGGCACACCCCCAGCACCGGAACCTTGTCCGTGAAGTGGCGGATCAATTCAATGCTGATGCCCGCATCCTGCGGAGTGCAGGGCCCCGGGGAGACCACGATCCGCTCCGGCCGCATCGCCTCCACCTCGGCGACGCTGACCTGGTCGTTGCGGCGCACCTCAACCTGTGCTCCCAGCTCTCCCAGGTATTGCACCAGGTTGTAGGTAAACGAATCGTAGTTGTCGAGGACGAAGACCATAAGAACTGCTTGCCATTGCCTTCCAGCGAAACCCCGCGAAGACTAGTGTATTCTGCGCCGAAGGGTCGCGTCCAAGAGTCCGCGGGCACAGGATGGGCTGGTCGGGGCGCAGGAAGCGGGCGAGAACAGAACATCCGCCGGAGGGCCGAACGCTGACACCTTCCACCGGCTACTGCCAAGCGCCCACTGTTCCGAAGTGTCTCATTCTGCAACGGTTCCGTTTCGGCAGGGCGGTCATATCCCCTATCGGTGGTCTTGACAGCCGGTCATCCCCAAGCGATGCTTACACAGCTTTTTCGGAGGCAATTTCATGGCTGAGGCCCAGCAAGAAAAACGGGCGACACGACGTTTTGCATTGCGGCTGCCGGTAGCTGTGACCTATGCCGATAACGGAACCCAGGAGAAGGCGGCCCAGACCCGCGACGTAAGCGCCCGCGGGATCTCGTTCTACGTGGATGCGCCCATCGCCACCGGGGCTCCCATCGAGTTCACACTGACCTTGCCGGCCGAGATTACCCTGACCGAAAGCATCCGGGTGCACTGCAAAGGCAAGGTGGTCCGGTTGGATTCGGGCGGTACAAGCGGTAAAATTGCTGTGGCCGCAGTCATTGACGAATACGAGTTCTTGTCCGGGTCGTAATCCTCCCGGATCGTAACCCTTCGGAAGCGCGGTTTCCCCCGGTGTTTTCCGATTTCAGCTAGGAGTGGTATTGTTTTCCACTGGAGAAGTTTGTCCGGTTCGGGTGAAGTTCTTGCCGCGATTTAGGCCAAAGTGGGTCCGGACGGTCGCCTGCAGTGTGGCGCTTACGGTGGTTGTGTGCGCGCCATTGGCGGCGCAGAACGACAGTCAGGCACCGCCGCCCAAGACTCCGGCCGACATAGCGCGTGAGATGATCCGCGAGACCCAGGCTCGGCAGGCGGCCCAGCGTGCCGCAGCCGCCGCTGCTGCCGAAGCCGCCGGTGAACCACAGCCGCAACCGCCACCCGACGCGACCTCCGTTCCGGCGCCACCTCCTGCTCCGCTCGCGCCGGTTCCAGCGCCGAGACTCGTCCCTGCAACCGTTCCGGCTCCCGCGCCCACGCAGGTGCCTGCCGCAGTGAATCCAGTTCTCAAGCCGGTAAGCGTTACGACCCCGAACCTGCCCCCGGCCGCCGTGAAGAGCGTGCAGGTCATCCATGACAAAGACGGATGGGCGATCGAGATTCTCACCAGCCGCCCGGTGCCACCCGCGCTCCAGACTTTGCCCAACCCGCCAAGGCTCGTGATCGACTTACCCAACGCAAACGTAGCGGTGAAGCAGAGAAAACTAAAAGCCAAAGGGGAAGGATTCACCGCCATTCGCGTCGACCAGTATCAGCTGACGCCGCCGGTGACTCGCGTCGTCGTCGATTTGCAAGCGGCCCATGAGTACACCTGGGACGCGGCCGGAAACCGGTTGACCATCCGCCTGAAGCCCCCGGACGAACCCAAGCCGAAAGCGGCGCCTCCGGCACAGCCGCTGACCGTACCGACGTTTACCTCGGGCGTGCAGCCGTCGGTGGTTCCGGTTAGCCCTCGCGCCACCGGTTCGCTGGTCACAGCGGGCAGCCGCATCGGATCGGGCTCTTCGGTAACGGCTGCCAGTGAGACCGCAGTGCTCCACATCGCCCGCGGCGGCGAAGTGCATGTGTGCCCGGGCAGCACGGTGTCGGTGACGGCTTCCAAGAACGGGCAGGAGTTGATGCTGGGCATGAGCACGGGCGCACTCGAGACCCACTACCAGTTGGGTATGTCATCGGACTCGGTGCTGACTCCGGATTTCCGCATCGTGCTGGCGGGGCCGGGCGATTTCGACTACGCCATCAGTTCCAACTCGCGCGGCGACACCTGCGTGCGCGCCTTGCTCGGCAATACCGCGTCGGTGATCGTTTCGGAGTTAATGGGCGACCGTAGCTACCAGGTAAAGCCCACCGAGCAGGTGGTCTTTCATAATGGCCGCATCGACGCGCTGAGCAACGACGTTCCGCTCGACTGTGGTTGCCCGCCGGCGCCGCAGCCCGTGATGCGCGCCTCAGTG
This sequence comes from uncultured Acidobacteriaceae bacterium, assembly GCA_964641665.1. Taxonomy (GTDB): domain Bacteria; phylum Acidobacteriota; class Terriglobia; order Terriglobales; family Acidobacteriaceae; genus Gp1-AA133. The sequence goes on along the minus strand of CAZXKO010000089.1, from coordinate 5,032 downwards.
CCGCCCTCGGCCACGCCGATCTCCGACGCGAACCTCCCGCCGAACGTGCACCTGCCGTCGTCTTCGGCTTCGTCGCCGCCGAGTCTCACGGCGCTCGACCCCATGCTTCCGCCGCTTCCAAACGCTACCCGCAGCAGCTCAAACGCGAGGCCCGCCGGCGAGCAGGTCAACATTGCGTCGGCGAATCCGGGAAGCACCCAGTTGCCGCACCCCAAGCCGACCGATATTCACGTGCAGCTCGAAACGCCGTTCGTCTTCCGCGCCACGGGCCCGCCGCCCGCCTCCGCGCGTACCGCGCAGAACAATCTGCCGCCGATGCCGGCCGACAGTCAGCCCAAACAAGATCCGCCCCCGGCAGCGTCCCTGGCACCCGCACAGACCGCCGCTTCCGACACCGCCGCAACCGCCGCGAAGCAGCCACAGCACAAGGGATTTTTTGGGAAGATACGGGGACTCTTCTCGTCAGTCTTTAAGTAACTCGGGTGTTAGGTGTTAGGTCTTGGGTGTTAGGAAAGCCCAAGACCTAAGAGACCAGTCCTAAGACCTAACACCCAAAACCCAAGACCCGCTTCTCAATCTCTTCTCAACGCCTTGGCGATCGGAGCCGCTTTCTCGCGGGCGGCATCGCGCAGTTCTTCCGCCCACTCCGCGCTGCGATCCACCGCGCTCGACACCTTGTCGACGGCATCGCCAATGCGGTCATGGGCCTCTTCGGACCAATCCTCGAGGGTCTCGCGCGCGTCGTCGAACTTGCGGCGAATGTCCTTGCGCATCTCTTTCCCGGTCTTGGGAGCAAACAGCAGCGCGATCAGGGCTCCGGCGCCCACGCCGATCATCAGGAACGTGACGGCGGTGCCGACACCGCTTTTATCGGATGGTTCATATCTTCCAATCTTCATAAAGCCTTCCTCTCCGCAGAATTATTTCCATCAAGATGGCGGACATCGATAGAACTCTTTCATTCTAGTCCTCGACTCACCACCCTCGCCAAGATTTCGAGAGTATTTCAACAAGATAAGGCGTGGCCGCAACTTACAGTGAGCAGAGGCTCCACCAATCTGTCGCGCAGATTCGTGCCCAAGAATTTGCCGAGCCTGACGCGGTTAGTGTAATTTTCTATTTGAACGTGGGCCCCACAACCAAACCTGTTACGGATTCTCGAACGCTGTGAATTCTTTCGAATACTCCATCGAGACCGTGGCAAACCCCTCCCTGGTTTGGCAGATCTTTTCGAACTGGTGGCTCTGGCCCAAATTCTCAGACATCTACGGAGAAATCCGCTGGATCGAAGGCAAAGCGTGGGAACCGGGTAGCCGTTTGAAGATCGAAGTCGTACGTCCGATTCGCATCTCGGTCGAGCACGTCATCACGGTTTGTGTCCCCGAAAAGAGAGTGGGCTGGATCGACCACGGCATCGGCACCACCATCGAGCAGTGGGTGTACTTCGAACCGCTGCCCGCCGGCACCCGGGTCAGGACCTGGGCGGAGTTCACCGGCATCGCCATCGTGGTCGCAGGCCGCCCCATCCGGGAACTCCTGCTCAATTTCACCCACGACTGGTACGACGCGTTCCAGGCCGAATGTGACTGCCAGGCCACGCTGCCGAGGCCCTAGGCAGCTCCGGAAAGCCGCCGTTGTCACCAACAGCCCGGGAAAGGCTGCGCTTCCAACTCACCTCAACTCCGTGTAAAATAAGGTGTTTGATCCCCGTGTCCGGCGAACCCGAGGCTTAAACCGACCGTCGCCGGTCCCATCGATCGCAATCTTTCGAGGAGACAGTTAGCCGCATGTCGATTCCTGCCACCCAACTCCGTCCCGGCATGATCATCAAGCACAACAATGATCTGCATTCCGTTTTCAGCGTCGAGCACCGTACGCCGGGCAATCTGCGCGCCTTCATTCAGGCCAAGTTGCGCAACCTGCGCACCGGCGCGATGTTCGAGCACCGTTTCCGCTCGCCCGACCCCATCGAGAAGATCACCGTCGACGAAGTCCACATGGAATTTCTCTACAGCGATGGGGACGACTACTACTTCATGAACACGGAGAACTACGAGCAGACCCACCTCACGCGCGACACGCTGGGGGACGCGGTCGAGTACCTCACCTCCAACCTGCAGATCAAGGTGGAGTTCTTCGACGGCAAGGCAGTCGGAATCGAATTGCCGCAGACGGTAGAGCTGACCGTGATCGAAACCGAGCCCGGCCTGAAAAGCGCGACCGCTTCGAGCGTGACCAAGCCCGCCAAAACCGAGACTGGACTCATCGTGCAGGTGCCGCCGTTCATCAACGAAGGCGAGAAGATCAAGGTGGACACCGCGGAAGGCGTGTACCTCTCGCGGGCGTAGCCTGCACCAATAAATTTGGAGAGACGCGGTGCGCCGCGTCTCTTTTTTCGTCTTACGAGTTTCGTCTTTGCGACCTCAGCTTTTCCGAGGACGCGCCCGAATCTTCGGGTATGAGATACTCCGGCGCGCAGCATCCTCGGATTCTCGGCCAGGATCGCGGAAAGGGGCCGGCATGCATCGCTTCCTCAGCCTTTCCTGCATCGTCACCATTGCCACGTTTGGAGTTCCTTCCCCTGCCCAATCGAGTGCGCCTGCCCCAATCCTCGCAGTGCGGGCGGCACACCTGCTCGACGTGAAGTCGGGCAAGACCGTCGCAAACGCCGTGGTCCTGATTGAAGGGGAGAGGATTACGGCCGCCGGATCTGGCATCGCGATCCCCCCGGGGGCACAGGTCATCGACCTCGGTGAGGCGACAATTCTTCCCGGCTTGATCGACTGCCACACTCATCTCATGCTCCGCCTCGCGAACCCCGACGACCCCGGCGCCTACGGCAATGATCTACTTACGAAATCGCAGGCCTTTCGCGCCTTGGAAGGTGCAGCCGATGCACGGGTGACGCTACAAGCGGGATTCACCTCGGTCCGTGACGTCGAGAGTGAAGGCTCGGGGTATGCGGACGTGGCGTTGCGCGACGCCATCCGGCAAGGCCTGGTCGAGGGACCGCGCATGTCGGTTGCGACCCGTGGAATTGCCATGGTCGGTCGCTACAATCCGTTTGGGGTATCGCCGGACCTGCCGGACTTTCCGACCGGAGCCCAAATGGTCAGTGGCGTGGAGGAGGCGCGCCGTGCCGCCCGGGAACAGATTGGACATGGCGCCGACTTGCTCAAGGTGTACGTCGACTGGGACGCGCCCACGCTCACCGTCGATGAGATTCGCGCGGTCGTCGAAGAGGCGCACCGGGTCAAGATTAAAGTCGCGGCCCATGCCGTCCTCTCGGAGGGTATCCGCAACGCGCTCACGGCCGGCGTCGATTCCATCGAGCACGGCCACGAAGCCGATCGGTCGTCCTTCGAGTTGATCAAAGAGAAGAATGCCTTCTGGGTCCCGACGATCGGGTTTTACTTCTATGCTGTCGATGAAACGAAGTCGCCGCGGGCACGTCAGTACATGGCGGAGACGCTTGCGCGTATGAAGGCCAATTTTGTCATTGCCCGCGAACTGGGGGTGAATATCGCGGCCGGCTTCGACGCCGACAGTGCCGCCAACCAGGGCAGAAATGCCCGCGAGCTGATCGCCATGACCAGGCTCGGCCTGCCCGCTGTGGAGACCATTCGCGCCGCAACCGTAAACGCAGCGGAACTTCTGGGGAAGTCCGACCAGGTCGGGTCGATCGAGAAGGGGAAATTCGCAGACCTGATCGCGGTTTCGGGTGATCCGGTGATCGACATCACGGAGCTGGAGCGCGTGAAATTCGTGATGAAAGGGGGCAAAGTCATTCGAGATGATCTGGTGGGTGGCGGGAAGACCAACTGAGCCTCATCCACCCGGCCGCGATTTGGTATTTTGGTAATTTGGATTTTCATGGCGGATCGAACTCAAGCTCGCCGCTTTCTGGTTCGCGGACGCGTGCAGGGCGTCGGCTTCCGCTGGTTTGTGGAGCGCGAAGCCCACATCCTGGGCGTGGCCGGATGGGTGCGCAACAAAGCCGATGGCCGCGTGGAGGTCCTGGCTCAGGGCACGCGCGAACAATTGGACGCTCTCAGCCTGCGCTTGCGCGAAGGCCCACGCGCAGCACGGGTCGATGACGTCGAAGAGTCGGAAGCCAACCACACCGACGGCCTCACCACATTCCGCATCGAAGGAGCCTGGTAAATGTCGGGGTTGAATTCCGAGCAACTCAAGAGTCTGATCCGCGAAGTGCCCGACTTCCCCAAGCCGGGCATCCTGTTCTACGACATCACCACGCTGCTCCGGGACAAGACCGGCTTCGCCCAGCTGATCGATCTTTTCTCCGAACACTACATCGGCAAGCAGATCGACCTGATCCTGGGGATGGAAGCCCGCGGCTTCATCTTCGGCCCCGCGCTCGCCTACCGTCTCAACGCCGGCTTCGTTCCGGTGCGCAAGCCCGGCAAGCTGCCGGCCGCGACCGTCAAGGTGGAATACGAACTCGAATACGGCAGCAACGCTCTCGAGGTCCACAAGGACGCCGTGCAGAAAGGCCAGCGCGTCCTGATCGTCGATGACCTGCTCGCCACCGGAGGCACAGCCGAGGCCACCGCCCGCCTGGCGACATCGCTCGGCGGCGAGATCGCCGGCCTCGCCTTCGTCGTGGAACTCGATTTCCTGAACGGCCGCGAGAAGCTCAAACCCTACAACGTGTTCTCGCTGCTGCACTACGACAAGTAGAAGCTCTCGACCCAGAACCATATGCGGTTGGGCACCAGTCACCTGGTCAATGCATTATGAAAGAACGCCCCGCTTCAGAAAATTGAAGCTGAGTGTGGCGCTGCCGGCGCTCCAGACTCAGGATGGTTAATGTCGGCTTGTAAACGACGGGCCTGAACAATGGCACTTTAACCTTGGGGGAAAGATAGACGTTGACACGAATGAGCTTCCCCCCAAGGAGGCAACTCACATGAGTCGTGACATGAAGTATATCGGCATGGACGTGCACAAGGAAGCGATGGTGATCGCCGTCCTGAATGGCAGTGGGCAGCTGGTGATGGAGTCCGTGGTG
>CAZXKO010000088.1:0-76857 GCA_964641665.1 uncultured Acidobacteriaceae bacterium | reverse complement strand
GCCGTCTTTGCTCCCCCTCTCCCGTTCGGTTGTCAAAGATCGCGACCTGCTGAAACCCAGGATGAAAATCACAGCCTATAATCAGCATGACGTTGGCTCCTTCTCGAGCCCTTGGTCGTTTCGTCACCACCAATTTACTCGTGGCAGTGAGCCAACGTCGTTATCCAATCAACCGAAGTGAGGCGAAGCCGAACGCAGTCGAGGGACCTTGTGTTTCCCCCCTCGTGCTTTACACTTGAACGTTTGAACCCCGACCTGCAAGCCTGGATGGAGCGCCTGCGCTCCGGCGACCCGCGCGCCTTGGCGCGCGCCATTAGCGCCGTCGAGAATCGCGCTGCAGAGTCATCTCCGCTTCTGAAAGCCTTATTCCCACATAGCGGCCAAGCGCGCATCTTCGGCCTCACCGGCGCGCCCGGAGCCGGCAAGAGCACCCTCGTCGACCAGCTCGCCCGGCACTACCGTCGCGCCGGGCAAACGCTCGGCATCATCGCAGTCGACCCGACCAGCCCCTACACCGGCGGCGCCATCCTGGGCGACCGGATCCGCATGCAGGAACATCACGCGGACTCCGGCATCTACATCCGCAGCATGGCGACCCGTGGCTCGCTTGGCGGCCTGGCGCGCACCACTGCCGACGTCGCCACCGTGCTTGATGCTTCGGGAAGGAATCTCATCCTGATCGAAACCGTTGGCGTTGGCCAGGACGAAGTCGACATCGTCCGCGTCGCCGACGTCACCGTTGTGATCCTCGTGCCCGGCATGGGCGACGACGTGCAAACCATCAAGGCCGGCATCATGGAGATCGCCGACATTTTCGTCGTCAACAAAAGCGACCGCGAAGGCGCCGAGAACGTCGAACGCGAAATCCGCGCCATGCAATCGTTGGCCACCCGCACCGACGCCTGGACACCGCCCATCGTCAAGACGGTTGCCACCACGGGAGCCGGAGTTGAAGACCTGGTGGCGGCCATCGCGGGTTATGAAACCTATCTGCAGAAACAGAACCTGATCCTGAAGCGAAGCGTGCAGAACTGGCAAGGCCGGCTTGTCGAGATGCTGCGCGATGCCATGCTCGAAAAAGCCCGCATCGCGCTGGGCAATGGGCAGGTCGAACGCTACGCCGAAGAAATTGCCGAGCACAAGCGCGATCCTTATACGCTGGTCGAAGAAATCGTCGGGAAGGCAGGCAAGTGATGTTTAGCATCGATCATCTGGGCATTGCTGTGAAATCGCTGGCCGCTGCGAAAGGAATCTACGAGAATCTGGGTCTCAGCGTCTCGCCGGAAGAAACCGTCGAGCAGGAAAAAGTTCGCCTGGTGATGGTGCCGGTCGGCGAAAGCCGTCTGGAACTGCTCGAGCCGACGTCGGAGGATTCAACGATCGCGAAATTCATCGCGAAGCGCGGCGAAGGCTTGCACCACGTCTGCATGCGCGTGCCGAATCTCGCCGAAGTGGTATCGAAGTTGAAAAAAGACGGCGTGCGCCTGGTATCAGACGAAATCAAGGTCGGCGCCGGAGGACACCGCTACGTCTTCATCCACCCGTCCAGCGCAGGTGGCGTCCTGCTGGAACTGGTCGAGGGGCATTAGGGTGTTTGTAGCGCCGGCGTCTCGCCGGCTGTCGCGCGGGCGTCCTCGCCCGCGCTGGTCGTAACGTCAGGCGCTCAAAAGGGCTGTCATCCCGAACGAAGTCGAGGGGACCTTGCGTTTTGATGCGACACCACGGACCTGGTTGAACCCATGATCCTTCTCGCCACCGACACGTCTGGCAAAAACGGCAGCATCGCGCTTGCCCGCGTGCCCAACGCCGCGCCGGATAGCGCCCTCAGCCTGGAGGTTCTCGAAGTCATCCCCCTGGCCGGCGGAACCTTCTCCGCCCAACTCATCCCGCAAATTTCCGCGCTGCTCTCGAAGCACGGATTCACCAAGCACGACATCGGCGGATTTGCCGTAGCCTCCGGCCCCGGATCGTTTACCGGCTTGCGTGTCGGACTGGCTGCTATCAAGGCGCTCGCCGAAATCCTGCGCAAGCCGATCGCTGCCGTGTCGCTGCTCGAGGCCGTGGCGCGCAGCGCAAAATCCAGCGGCCGCGTGCTGGCCGCGCTCGATGCTGGGCGCGGAGAAGTCTATGTCGGGGACTATGAGACCGCCAGCAGCGCCCGCATGCGCAGTGAACGTCTCATCACGCGCGAGGATTTCCTCGCCGAGGCCCGAGCAGGCCTGGTGGTCACGCCCGATGCCGGACTCGTCAAATCCGCTCGCGCAGCCGGCCTCAAAGTAGAAGAGGTTTCACCTCCCGCCAGCGATGCCATCGCGCGCCTGGGCTGGGAAAAAATTCAAGCCGGCGAGACCATCGCTCCCGACGAACTCGAAGCCAACTACATTCGCCGCTCCGACGCCGAGATTTTCGCCAAGACCAATCCCTGATACCCGGTAGAACGAGGCGCCATGACAGATCCATCACGAATTCCCGGCTTCCGCGGCGAGTGTCTCTGGGAACTCGACATCGTGACCCGGCAATGCCTCAGTCTCGCCGAAGCCTTTCCCGCCGAAACCTACGACTGGCGCCCCGACCCGAAGGCCCGCTCCGTGAGCGAGGTTTTTGTTCACGTCGCCTCCGGCAACTTCATGTTGCTCGACATGGTTGGGCTGCGTGTCCCCGAAGATCTGTACGGTTCAATCACCTCCGCAGGGTCCGATCGATTCAAGGCCTTGATGCAGCGCAACGATGAACTGGTCGCGCAGACGCGAGAGAAGATCGCGGTCACCGCGTTGTTGCGTCGCTCCCTCACCGCCGCCAGCGACGCCATCACGCGCACCTCCGACGCCGAACTCGATCGCAGCATCTTCTTCTTCCGCGAGCAGACTACCGTGCGCCGCGTTTACCTGCGCCTGCTGGCCCACAACCACGAACACATGGGCCAGATGATCGCGTACCTCCGCTCCAGCGGAATCGCGCCCCCGTGGCAGGATTGGCGCTCCGACCGCCGAGAAGGCAAAGCGCCAAAGACGTGAGACACGAATGAAACCTCGATACCCGACACACGAGACCTGACACCTGACACCCAAGACCTAAGACCTAAGACCTAAGACCTAAGACCTGACCCATGCATGTCCGCCCCGCCACCCCCGCCGACGTACCCGTCATGATGCGCCTCGCGCAGCACTCCGCGACCGCCGCCCAGTGGTCGCAGGAGCAGTACCAGCGCGTGTTCAACGCCGACACTCCAAGCCGGTTGGCACTCGTCATCGAAGAAGCCGTCGGTGTGCAAGGCTTTCTGATCGCCAAAGTCATTTCCGCCGAATGGGAACTCGAAAACATCGCCATCGCCGGCGCCGCACGCCGCCGCGGCCTGGGCACGCGCCTGCTGGGAGAATTTCTCGATCACGTTCGCGCCCAGGGCGCATCCGCTGTCTTTCTCGAAGTGCGCGAATCAAACCGCGCTGCTCGCTCGCTCTACGAAAAGTGGGCCTTCGAAGAAGCCGGCCGCCGCGTTCGCTACTACCACGCCCCCGACGAAGACGCCATCGTGTACCGTCTCGCCTTCGTGTGATTGCATCACACCCGGTGCAACCGCGAGTCACACAGCGGTGTGACGTCAAAAGCACCTTAAGCAGAAAATAGAATTGAAGCCCCTCCGCTCGTGTGGTAATTTCTAGCTGCACAACCCGGTTAGGAGGTCTTCTGGATGACTCCGAAGGACCATCTCCTGGCCAGCCACGATGAATTCCGCAGGCTGGCCACAGAACACACGCAGTACGCGCAACGTCTCGATTCACTCACACAAAAACGCTACCTCACTGAAGACGAGAAGCTGGAAGAGGTTCGTCTGAAGAAGCTGAAATTGCGTCTCAAGGACCAGATGGAGTCCATCGAACGCGATTTCCGCCAGCAGGTTCAGCACCAGGTCGCTTAATTCCCGCCCACCAGGGCACGGCTTAGCCGCAAAGGGTGTAATGTCTGCAGATCACGGCGCACGTAAGCGCCGTTTTTTATTGCACTTAAGTTAAAAGCCCCGCCTGCACTATAATTCTCACGTCCTCCCATGGTTCCTGACGGCTACTACTACGCCACGCCCCTCGTGTTGGCCGCGCTCTTGCTAGGCTGGCTCACCAGCCCGCTATGGGCGTTGCCCGCGCTGGTGCTCGCCGCGTTTTGCCTGTGGTTTTTTCGCGACCCCGAGCGCGTGGTGCCCGACGCCGTCGGCGCCATCGTCTCCCCTGGTGACGGCAAGGTCACCGACATTTCGCCCATTCTAGTGAATGGCCGCGAGCAAACCCGCATCAGCATTTTCCTGAACGTCTTCAACGTGCACGTGAATCGTTCGCCCATCGCCGGCGTCATCCGCGACGTGCGCTATCAGAAAGGAAAGTTCGTCAACGCCATGAGTGCGACTTCGGCGGAGGAGAACGAACAGAATATTGTCACCGTCGAAGGCGAAGGCCAGACCGTCGTTTTCAAACAGATCGCCGGCCTGATCGCGCGCCGCATCGTCTTCACCAAGAAAGTCGGCGACACCGTCGCCCGCGGCGAGCGCGTCGGCCTCATCAAGTTCGGCTCGCGCGTGGACGTCGTCATGGAACCGCACGTCCGGGTGGCGGTGAAAGTCGGAGATCACGTGAAAGGCGCCGCCAGCGTTCTGGCATACGCGCACGCGCGTCCGGAGCTGGCGTCCACCGGCTCACGAACCAGCAGTGAGGGAACGCGCTGATGGACGATCTGGGTGAGGATATGGTCCCCGTATTTCCCAAGCGCCGCAAGGAAGACCGTCCCCCGCGCCGCCAGCGTAAGGGGATGTACATCCTGCCGTCGCTGTTCACCACGGCGAACCTCGCGGCCGGCTACTACGCGATCCTGCAGGTGATGCACGGCAGCGTAGGCGAAGCGTGGCACTTCGACTTCGCCGCTAAGGCGATCGGCTTTGCGATATTGTTCGACGGCGTGGACGGGCGGATCGCGCGCATGACCAAGACCAGTAGCGATTTTGGCCGGGAGTTGGACTCGCTGGCGGATGTGATCACGTTTGGCGTGGCTCCCGCCTTGCTGGCTTACATGTGGGGGTTTCACTTGCTGCCCCCTTCTTTGTTCGCGGATCACGAATTTCGCACCAAACTCGGACAGTTCGGCGCGATTGCCAGCTTTTTATTTCTGGTGGCGGGCGCTAGCCGCCTGGCGCGATTTAATATCCAAACCAACCCTCAGCCCTCGAATCCCGGGAAGCCCGACAAAAAGTATTTTGTGGGGATGCCGATTCCCGCCGGCGCCGGCGTCATCGCTGCGGTCGTGCACTTTACACTTGGAGACCCGCTCGCCACCGCTTGGATGGCGATCACCTGGTTGCTGCTGGTGCTGGCGGTGGGCTACCTGATGGTCAGCACCTGGCGCTTTTACAGTTTTAAGGATATCCACTTCGGTGCGCGCCAGCCCTTCCGCCTGATCGTTCTTCTCGGGGCCCTATTCGCAGCGATCTGGTTTTACTCGCGCTGGTTCCTTTTCGGCTTAGCCCTCATCTACATGGTTTCGGGCGTTTGGTGGCGGTTGCAGTGGATCATCCGTCGCCGGCCCAGTCCACCGGCCCCACCCGCCTACCAGGAGGCCTCCCAGCACCCATGAGTGCTCCGATCAAACCGGCGACTGCTTCCTCCGTCGACAGCGCTCGCGGCAACGTCTATCGCGTGGCCATCGTCGGCGCCAGCTCGCTCAAGGGCAAGGAAATCGCCGAGGTCCTGAACGACCGTAATTTCCCCGCCGTCGATGTCAAACTCCTCGACGACGACGAATCCCTCGGCCAACTCGAAACCATGGGCGACGAGATCACCTTCATCCAGAGCGTGCGCAGCGAGCAGTTCGATCACCTGGACTTCACCTTCTTCGCTTCCGATCAGAACTGTACCCGCAAGAACTGGAAGACGGCGCGCGATGCCGGCAGCGCCATCGTCGACCTGTCCTACGCTCTCGAAGAAGATCCCACGTCCACCGTCCGTGCTCCTTGGATTGAGCGCCAGTTGGGTCAGACTCCCGCCCTCGAGTTGCAGCCCGGCCCTTGTGTGGTCGCGCATCCCGCCGCGGTTGCCCTCGCGCTGCTAATCCTCCGTGCACAAAAAACTGTCAAAGTTCGCAGTGCCATGGCCACCGTGCTCGAGCCCGCCTCCGAGCATGGGCAGAAGGGCATGGACGAATTGCACGAGCAGACAGTGAATCTGCTCTCCTTCCAGGAACTGCCCAAGAACGTCTTCGACACCCAGATCGCGTTCAACCTCGCCGCCACCTACGGCCCGAACTCCGCGCCCACCCTGCAAAGCATCCAGCAGCGGATCCTGAAGCACTACCAGAGAATCGCAGGGAAAGACGCTTTGCAACCTGCCCTGCAGCTCGTCCAGGCACCCATCTTTCACGGCCACGCTTTCTCGATGTACCTGGAAATGGAACAACCCGTGGCCATCGGCGATTTGTCGCAGGCACTGACCGGAGAGCACGTCGTGGTCGCGCGCCAGAACGAAGATTCTCCGAGCAACGTTAACGCCGCCGGACAAGGCGACATCCTGGTTTCACTGTCGCGCGACGAGAACCACAAGAACGGAGTCTGGCTCTGGGCCGCAGCCGACAACCTGCGCATCTCTGCCGTCACCGCGGTCGAGTGCGCCGAGACCATGACGCCCACCCGCCCGCGAGGAAAGATTCAGTGAGCGGCTCGAGAACCCGGGGATCATCAACCGGGAACACGCGCATCGATGCTCGAAACCGCCGGCATGTCCGCTGCCGGATCGCCGTCGTCTTCCTCGGACTGTCGCTCTCGACCGCTTGCGGCTACCATACCGCCGGACACAACGTTCGCCTTCCCGAGAACGTAAAGACTCTCGCCATCCCCGGGTTCGTGAACCAGTCCCAGACCTATCGCATCGAACAGACCTTGACCGCCGCTGTCGTTCGCGAGTTCACCACCCGCACCCACTATCAGATCCTGCATGAGGCTACGGATTCCGCCGACGCCACGCTGCACGGCACCGTTCTTACCACCACCGCATCTCCGTTAACCTACGATTCCCGCACCGGACGCGCCGAGAGCGTGCTGGTTGTGGTCAGCATGAAAGTCTCGCTTGTCGACCGCGAAGGCAAGATCCTCTTCCAGAATCCGTCCTATGTATTCCGCGAGCAGTACCAGGTGTCGCAGGAACTCTCCAGCTTCTTCGAAGAAGACTCGCCTGCCCTAGGCCGCCTGTCGCGTGACTTCGCCCAGACCCTGGTCAGCAACGTTCTGGAGGACTTCTGATGAAGGCCTTTGCCCAGGCCGAGCGCTTCGTCTCCGAAGTCGAGGGGAAAAAGCTCCGCCCCGTCTACGTCTTCGTCGGTGACGAAGTGTTTTTTCGCAAGCGTTTCCGCGAAGCGATTCTGGCGCACCTGGTCCCCGCCGACCTGCGCGACTTCAGCCTGTTTGACTTCGATCTCTCTGAAACCGACCTCAGCGAGATTCTCGATCGCGCCCGCACACCCTCGCTCATGGCGCCGTTCCAGGTGTTTTTTGTGCGGGGCGTCAAAACGCTGTTCGGGCGCGGCTCCAATGAGGAAAAGCTGGCTGCCATCGAGCAGTACTGCAAGGATCCCAATCCTGATGCGCTCCTGGTGTTCGTCGCCGATCACATCAGCATCCCCGCCGACGTCCGCCGCATGGACATGACCGACAAAGAGCGCTACGAGCGCATCCGCGAAACTCTCGGCCAGTTCTGCGGCATCGTCGAACTGGGGCGCGTGGATGAAAGCGAAGCCGTGCGCTGGGTGACGGACTACTGCGGCAGCCGCACCGTAAAGATCGATGCCGACGGCGCCCGCGAGCTTGTCGACGCCCTCGGTGGCGACATGATGATGATCTCCAACGAACTGGAAAAACTCATCCTGTACGTCGGAGAGAAAAAGCGCATCACCCTGGGCGATGTCGAGACCATGGTCCTCGCCGCCAAGCAGCGCTCCCTCTACGAACTCACCGACGCGATTTCCGCCAAGGACCGCGTGCGCGCGCTCGAAGTCCTCGACGCGATGCTCTCCACCGGCGATGGCGACGAGGCCGCGATCGGCCATCTCTACATGCTGGCCAAGACCTTCCGCCAGATGCTGGTGATTCTCGAACGCAACGTGCGCGATCAACGCGCCCTGTGGGCCGCGCTATGGCAAGGCTTCCGCGTACCGCCCTTCGCCGCTGAAGACATCATTCGCCAGGCCCGCCGCTACAAATCAAAACGTGAACTCACCAGCGGCATTCGCCTGATCGCCAAAGCCGACCTGGCCCTGCGCTCCAATCCCCCCACCAAGCGCCTGGTGCTCGAAAAGCTAGTGCTCGACCTGACCGCGGAACCGAAGCCGGAGTCCGGCTGGATGCAAGACGAGTTACCGGTTTAGTCGTTGGTCGCTGACTCAAGTTCGTGATTGCAATGCTCGCGCCTGGAGATGTCGTTTCCTATCTCGAGATGTGCGCTCCGTTCGGCATGAACTTGCAGCGGGGAATGAACTTCCGTCTACGGGAGAATGAGAGCCTCATCTTGATGAGCGTTCGCGCGGGAGCCCCCTACGAGGATCGAGTCGAGCGCGGCGGGCGTGTGATCGTTTACGAAGGGCATGACGCACCCAGAAAGCGCGGTATCGATCCAAAGGGATCGACCAGCCGGAGTTTTACCCGAACGGGCGCCGCACGCAGAACGGCCTTTCATCGCAGTTCGGCGATTTAAGGTGGGCCGAAGTCCAGCCGAAAGAGTCCGAGTGTACGAAAAAATCAGGAACGGCATTTGGGTTTACAACGACCTGCTCGAATTGGTCGACGGCTGGCAGGAAACCAACGAAAGAAGGCAAGTGTTTAAATTCAGGCTGCAGTTGCTGGACGAGGCTGACGCGGGCCTTCCACCGCCGTGCCCGGTTTCGAGGCGGAAAACGATCGCGTCATTCCTACCGCTGTAAAGGTTGAAGTGTGGAAAAGAGACAAAGGTCGTTGTGTCAGATGCGGTTCTAAAGAGAACCTTCACTTCGACCACATCATCCCGTACTCACAGGGTGGCTCATCAAAGAACGCGGCCAACCTTCAGATCCTCTGTGCCAAACGTAACCTGGAGAAGAGAGATAACATTCAATAGTCCGTGTGTCGTGCGCGTTCCAGATGTTGCCGACCAGGACACCAAACTCTACGCACTCCCCAACTCCCAGTCCGCAGGGACGGCAGAGACTAGCCCCGGCACGAACCCGAGTCCCGTAGGGACGGCACCTCGCGATGCGGCGTAAGCCCGCGAGCCGGTTTACGCCCGTCCTCCTCCTGTGAGAGCCTTATACCTGCGCCGCCGAGCCACCCCGTGCTTGATCCCGCTCCCTATCTCGCACGCATCCATTTCACCGGTCCCATCGACCCGACGCCCGACACTCTCCGCCGCCTCCACCTCGCTCACCTGCGCGCCGTCCCGTTCGAGAACCTCGATATCTCCCTCGGCCGCAAGATCATCTGCGACGAACAACGGTTCCTTCACAAGATCATCGCCTTGCGCCGCGGCGGCTTCTGCTACGAATTGAACGGCGCCTTCGCGGCCCTCCTGCGCACTCTGGGATACAACGTGACCCTGCTCTCCGCCCGCGTCTCCCGCCCCGCCAGCAGCGCCTCGCCCGAGTTCGACCACCTCGCCCTTCAGGTCCATCTCGACGAACCCTGGCTGGCCGACGTGGGCTTCGGCGATTCCTTTCTCGAACCCCTGCGTCTAAAAGACGGGATCGAGCAGGAACAACATGGCCACCGATTCCGTATCGCAGAAGTAGGGAACGTGATGATCGTGCAGCGCCAGGATCCCGCAGCCTTGTGGAAGTCGCAGTACCAGTTCCGGCTGGTGCCCAGGCAACTCTCCGACTTCGCGCCCCGCTGCCACTTTCATCAGACCTCGCCCGAGTCGCACTTCACCCAGCAGAGAATCTGCACCCTGCCCACCACCCCCGACGGTCGCATCACCCTCTCCGATCTGAAATTCATCCGCACGCGCAACCGCAAACGCGAGGAACGTCTCCTGAACGATGAGCAAGAGTGGCTGGCAGTTCTAGAAAAGGACTTCGGAGTGAAGTTGTGACCGTTGCCGCGCGGATCCGCGGTCGCGCCCTGAGGCTCGCAATCTTCACGCTGGCGTATATCCCCTCCGCCCTCGCGCAATCCTCTCCACGCAAGTTCGACGAGCAAGTTCACGCCTACGTGCGCAACGGCGACTTCAGCGGCTCCATCCTGGTCGCCAGGGACGGCCACATCCTCTTCCAGAAATCCTACGGAATGGCTAACCATGAGTGGAACATTCCCAACACCGAGAAAACCAAGTTCCACATCGCTTCCGTCACCAAGACCTTTACCGCGGCCGCAATCCTGATACTTCAGCAGCAAGGCAAGCTGAAGTTGAGCGATCCTCTCAGCAAATACGTCCCCGACTATCTCAATGGCGATCGCATCACCATCGAACAGATGCTCGCCCACAGCTCCGGCCTGCCCGACTACTACTCCTTGCCCGAGTACGCGACGAAGAAGTACCAGCGGGTCGCATTGCCCGACCTGATTGCATGGGTGAAGACCAAGCCTCTCGATTTCCTCCCCGGCAGCAAGAACAGCTACAGCAACACCGGCTACGGCTTCCTCGCCTACATCATCGAACAGGTCTCCGGAAAGCCCTACGACCAATTTCTGGCCGACGAAATCCTGAAGCCCACCGGACTCAATGACACCGGCCCCTTTCGCGACGACACCCTGATCCCCGACCGCGCCACCGGATACCAGCCCGCGCTCGGGAACCCGGGCCTGCGCAACGCGCCGTTCTACGACAAAACGATCCTCACCGGGTCGGGTTCGCTCTACTCCACTACCGACAACCTCTATCGCTGGTGCCGCACTATCGGAGACCGCCGCTTCTTCGACATCCGCAAGCTCGACTATCCCTATGGCTGGGGTGCTCGCGAGACCAAGAGCCACCACAAATACGTCGAGCAAGACGGCCGCGATCCCGGCTTCGCCTCGCACGTCTCGCTTTTCCTGGATGACGACTTGGTGGTGATCGTGCTCGGCAATCTGGAAGACGCCGCCGTGAACAACCTCGCCGACGACTTAGCCGGCCTCGCCTTGGGAGAAAATCCGCCGCCACCGGCACAGCGCCCGAGATCCATCGCTCCCGTAGAACATGCAGAAAACTATGTCGGCCGTTACGAAGTGAGTCCGACCTTCCTGCTCGACGTTCGCGCCGACGGACCCGATCTCTATCTACGCGGCACCGGCGGCGACTATCTCCCGCTCGAGCCCACCGGCAAAGAATCTTTCTTCTATCGGCAGCTCTACGTGAAAGTCGCCTTCAGGCGCGACCAGTCCGGAAAAATCGAAGCTCTGCTGTGGAATGGCGACTATCCCTGCAAGAAAGTCAGCGATCGTCCGCAACCCTGACAGGACATGCGAGGTGCGAATGATGTTCGAAATCTTCGACTTTCTGCTGGAGGCATTCCTGGAATTGCTCGTGGAACTATGCTGCTGGTGCCTTGCGGAACTCGGGCGGGGGCTACAAGAGATCTTCGGTTAGTCCGCTCGTGCCATGCCAAGAGCCAAACGCCAAGTGCCTAATGCCGTCCGGCTGAATGCTGAGTGCCGAGTGCTGAATCCCTGAGGACCGAATTTGCTGTAAGAAACGGCAGGCCCGGGGACCTGCCGCTGCGATTCCGATACGAAAGCTAGAAGCTAAAGGCTTAAGAGCTACGAGCTAAGAGCCAAGAGCCAAGGGCTAAACCCCTACTTCGCCCCCACCGCCCGCACCCTCACCGACAGCCGGGACTTATACCGCGCCGCCGTATTCTTGTGCAGCACGCCCTTCTGAATGCCCTTGTCGAGCGCGGAAACGGTTTCGCGATACTTCGCCTCCGCGGCCGCCTTGTCACCCTTCGCCATGACTTCCCGCAGTTCGCGCAGCGCGCTGCGCAATTGCGAGGTGTTGGCGCGATTCGTCGCGGTACGCTTTTCGGTCTGACGGGCGCGTTTCAGCGCCGATAAGTGATTTGCCATCTTGTCTGATTACCTTCGTTTCTATCTGAGAGATGTTCCGGTGGGTACCGAATACGTTATTGTACGAGAGCAACTCCTGACTGGTCAAACGGATATGGACAAGGTCCTCGATCGCCTCAAGGTCCTCCTCGACTCCTCCACGCCTATCGTCGTGATGGAGACGGTCGAGGAAACGCGCGCCGTGCGCATGGTTCGCGTCGCCTGCGCCGCCCTGAATCTTGCCGCCTTCGAGTGGACCATCGCCAGCGGCCTCGCCCGTTCCGGTTCCAATCCCGCTGCGCCAGCCGTCGATCCCGGCGCTTTTGCGCCCGGCGGCTATCGCGCTGGCGACGTCAACGATTTTACCGAGAACGCCAAGGCTCTCTACGACAGCCGCGACCCCGCGAAAATGCTGGCCAACCTCGAAGGCATCTCCATCGAGGCCGCCTTCATCCTCAAAGACATGCAGCGCCACATGGAGGACCCCGTCGTCGTGCGCCGCCTCCGCGATGTCGGCCAGAAATTCGCCACCAACCGCCGCACCGTGATCCTGACCGCTCCGAAAATCTCCATACCCCCGGAACTGGCCAGCCTGGTGGAATACCTCGAACTCCCTTTGCCCGACCGCCAGCGCCTGCGCCAGATCGTCGACGAGGTGGTAGTTCGGGTCTCGAAGACCCACACCCTGCAACGTCGCCTCGACCCCGCCGGACTCGACGCCATCGCCGAAAACCTCCGCGGGCTCACCGAAGAAGAATCCGAGCGCACCATCTCGCAAGCCCTGGTAGCTCGCTACGCGCTCTGTCCCGAGACCGTCACCGATGTCCTCGATGCCAAGAAAACTCTGCTCAAGCGTTCCGAGATGCTCGATTTCGTCGAAGCCTCCGACACGCTCGCCAGCGTCGGCGGCCTCGACAACCTCAAGCGCTTCCTCGCCCAGCGTCGCGGATCCTGGGAAGAAGCTGCCCGTGACTTCGGCCTCGATCCTCCGCGCGGCGTCATCATCCTCGGCACGCAGGGTTGCGGCAAGAGCATGTGTGCTCGCGCCATCGCGGGAGAATGGCAACTCCCGCTGGTGAAGTTCGACACCGCCGCCATCTACGACAAGTACATCGGCGAAACCGAGAAGCGCATTCAAAAAGTCTTTCAGGTCGCCGAAGGCCTCGCCCCGTGCGTGCTCTGGATCGACGAACTGGAAAAAGTCTTCGCCGGCAGCGGCCCCGACTCGGCCTCCGTCGACGCGGGCGTCTCCTCGCGACTGCTGGCGTCGTTTCTCTCCTGGATGCAGGACCGCAAAGCCCCCGTCTTCGTCGCCGCCACCTGTAACAACGTCAACGCGCTTCCTCCCGAACTCATCCGCAAAGGCCGCTTCGACGAACTCTTCTTCGTGGACTTGCCCAACCAGCCCGAACGCAAGCAGATTTTCTCCATCCAGCTCGGTAAGCGAAAACGCACGCCCGCTGACTTCAACCTCGATCAGGTCGCCTCCGCCGCGCGCGGCTTCTCCGGCGCCGAAATTGAATCCGTCGTGCAGACCGCCCTCTACGCCGCGTACTCCCAAAAACAGCAACTCGCGACCGAGCACTTGCTCGACGCCATCCGAGGCACCGTGCCCCTCTCCACCACCCGCGCCGAAGAAATCGAAGCCCTGCGGGCTTGGGCCCAAAAACGCGCCGTCCCCGCCTCTTCCGCCCAGAGCCGAGCAGAGAGCGCCTAGGATCCTCTCTGTCATCCCGAGTGCACTCGAGTGCTTGCTCTCAAGTAGCGCCGGCGTGCCGCCGGCTGTCGTGAGGGCTCGTCGCCCTCGCAGTCGGATCGACCGCTATATCCGCGACGAGAATCAAACCTGTCATCCCGAGCGCAGTGAGGCGAAGGCCGAACGAAGTCGAGGGACCTTGCGTTCTGTTTGCGTTAGCAGGCTCCCGAACGACCCCCTCCCCCCTCAACATCTCTCCCACCCCGGTGCTTTCCTGTACCCCTCCCACCCCACCCGTTCCTGCCCGACCGTGTAATTTCCTTTCCTCGCGTCTGGGCTATAATGGGCGAAGTTTTTCCCCCTTCCGGCGTAAATCCATATGGACAAAGGCACGGGGCTCTTGATTTCGGACATACCTGTTCCCCCCAAGGCCGATCCCCGCCTGAAACTGCTCCACGAACTCGAACCCCGCTACCGCGTTTTCCTTGGCAATCTTGCCGACACGTTATCGCGCCGACCCTCTCCGCCGATCCTGACAACATCGCGCCCCGGACTCTTCTGGGACGACGTCTTTATCGAATCCCGCAAGCCCTGGCGCTCCTTCATGGAGTCCATGCTCTGGCACCTGGTCGCGGTCCTCATCGTCTGGGCAACGTCTCCAGGCGGGGTTTTGGAAAAAACGCAGCTCCAGCAGCATCGCTCCTCTCGCGCATCCCACATTACCTATTACCCGGCCGCCCGCTCGGCACCGCCGCTCGAACGCGGCCAGCCACACCATGCCGAACCCGCAAAGCCGGCGCGCCAAAATGCGCTCGCGGTCGCGCGCGAACATCGTCGCAACGTAGAGAACCCCACAGCCCCGGACGTGAATCTGAAGGGCCGCACGCCCGCGCCCAATCTCGCCGCAAACGGCGGTCCAGCCCCCGCCGTGCCCTTGGCCGCCACCGGACGCGCCCGTCTGAACCTGCCCGCAGACTGGACTTCCGTCGTCGCTCCGCCCCCTGACCTCGGTCGTGCCCGAAGACATACGCCCGGGCTGCCGCAAGCCACCGTCGTCGCCCCCGCCCCCGACGTCGGTACCGTCTCGGCCCAACGCGCCCTCTCCGCGCCCGGCGCCACCGTTGTCGCTCCACCTCCAACCCTGCAAGGCTGGATGCACAAAATTGAAAGCCTCTTCGGCGAAGGTTCATCCCCAGGTGCGGGCGGACAAGTCGTCCCGCCGCCCCCTGCCATCCAGGGTACCGACGGCGCCGCCGGCAACCGTGTAAGTTCGCTGCCAGGTGCCGGGTCGCAAGTCATCCCCCCGCCTCCTTCTGTGCAAAGCGCTGACATCGGAGCCGGTGGACGAACGGGCTCGCTCTCCGGCGGAGGCACTCAAGTTGTCCCGCCACCTCCAGCGGTCCAAGGGACGGGTGAAGGAGCAGGTGGACGATTGGGGTCGTTGTCGCCGGTGGGTCGGGAAGTCGTGCCACCCCCCCCGTCCATTCAGGGCGCGGGAAGTGGAAGCGGTGGACCCACTAGCGGCGCACGCATCGGTTCGATGATGGCCGGTCGTTCGGCAGTCGTGCCGCCACCTCCCTCGGTACAAGGAGTCGGAGCCGGTGGTGGCGGACGGGCAGGATCGCTCTCTGGTGTTGGCGCACAAGTGGTGGCGCCGCCTCCAACCGTAGCGGGCACCGGTCGCGGCGGTGGCAGTGGCCGCGTGGCCTCCCTCGGCGGCGTTGGTTCGCCAGTCGTTCCTCCACCTCCGACGGTGCAGGGAAGCGGCAACGGTGGTAGTGCCCGATTCGGCTCGTTGTCGGGCACAGGCGCGCAGGTTGTGCCTCCGCCTCCATCCATTCAGGGTCCGGACAACGGCTCCGGCGGACGCGCCGGCGCCCTCGCCGGAGTTGGCACACAGGTAGTTCCACCCCCGCCATCGGTCCAGGGCACAGGCAGCGGTGGTGGCACTCGTCTAGGTTCGTTATCAGGATCAGGCGCTCAGGTTGTCCCGCCCCCTCCCTCAGTGCAGGGCGCAGGAACTGGCAATGGCGGCAGCAGTCGCATGGGCTCGTTATCAGGATCAGGCAGCCAAGTCGTCCCGCCTCCGCCCTCCACCCAGGGCGCGGGTGACGGTGGGGGCGGCGCTCGCATGGCCTCACTCTCCGGTGCTCCCGATATCCCGGCACCCCCCACGGGCGCTCCCGGTGGCGGCTCAGTCAACACCGGCCCTCTGCAGCAAATGGACGATCTCCCTGCAGACCCGCCGCAAGCGGCCCAAGTCCCCTCCGGCCCTCCTCCGGAAGATGTCCCACTGCGGCTGGTGATCCGGGTGATCCCTCCCAAGGGTTCTACCTTCTTCTCGAACTACGAGGTCTTTCTCGCCGAGCGGCGCGTCGCCAACGGCAAGTTCGAACCCATCAAACTGGTCTACAAGTTCCTTCCGTACCAGCGGCGATTGTCGGAGTACGTTGCCGAAGGTGCGAAGTTCCACACCCTGCGCGTTATTCGTGATCCAGGCTGCGACGAGCCGCTTATGCAAATGCTCTGGCCCGACGGAGACCAGGACCAGGCCGACCCCCAGTCCGTCGCCAACGCTGCGGCCATGAACTCCATTGATCGCAAAACCATGGTCTCCTGCTTCCTCACCACCGCCGAAGACTTCCAGCGCGCCCTCGAACGCGGCCGTTAGAAAATGTGGCGCGCACACCCCTGTGCGCGACCTCTGCGGTTTCGCCTGCATCTGCACGCCTATCCTATCTATTCCATTGCACTCTGATGCGGTCCCGACGCTCTCGACCTTTCCTCCATTCGCCATTCGCCATTTGCCATTCCCAATTCCTACCCTTCCTCCCATTGACTCCCACCCCCACCCGCGCTACGCTAACCTCAATGGCAGTTGCTTGCACCTCAGGAGCGAGCATCCCGGCTGGTTTCCCTCCACCGAGAACAATCGTTTGTTATCCAGTGCTCCCGGCGCCCTCTTTATCCGGATCCCGGATAAGTGTCGTCGCGTCCGGTACTTGGAGCCATCAAGCGAGCGTCGGCAGGTAAATTCCGTCGCGGTTCTGTGAGACAGGCGGGGTGCCTGTCGGTGGTTGGGCCTTTGGGAGGAATTCACCAGGTTCCGAATGAAGAAAAGTATTGAAGTCAGCTCCAACATTGAGACCCTGTTTGGCACGCGCGACGAAAATCTGCACGTGCTCGAAGACGGCCTGAACATCTCTATCGATCTGCGCTCCAACGGCCTTGAAGTCGAGGGCGCCCCACGCGATGTGGCTCGCGCCGAGCAAGTTTTTGCCGACTACGATCATCTGCAGCGTTCCGGCTTCAGCTTCGCCAATGGCGACCTGAACAGCATGCTGCGCGTGCTCACCGCAGATCCCAAGGTCACCCTGCGCGGACTCGCCGAGGCCGGCCGCCAGCGCTCTTTCGGTCGCCGCACCGTGCAGCCCAAGAGCGCCAACCAGCGCCGCTACCTCGAGGCCATCGAGAAACACGACATGGTCTTCGGCGTCGGCCCTGCCGGCACCGGCAAGACTTACCTTGCCGTCGCCATGGCGATCACCGCCCTGCTGGCCAAGCGCGTCAACCGCATCATCCTCGCGAGGCCTGCGGTCGAAGCCGGCGAGCGCTTAGGTTTTCTCCCCGGAACGCTCCAGGACAAAATCGATCCCTACCTCCGTCCGCTTTACGACGCCCTCTACGACATGCTCGACCCGGAAAAAGTCGACCGCTACCTCGAGAAAAATGTCATCGAGATCGCGCCCATCGCCTTCATGCGCGGCCGTACGCTCAACGACTCTTTCGTCATCATGGACGAGGCCCAGAACACCACTTCCGAGCAGATGAAGATGTTCGTCACCCGTCTCGGCTTCAATTCCAAGGCAGTCATCACTGGAGACATCACGCAGATCGACCTGCCCAATGCCCGCCGCAGCGGCCTGGTCGAAGCCATCGAAATCCTGAAGCCGGTCGAAGGCCTGACCTTCGTCTACTTCGACGAATCCGATGTTGTGCGCCACCACCTCGTCCAGCGCATCATTCGCGCCTACGATGAACACAAAGCCCGGGTGGCCGAGCGCCAGATGCTGCTCTCGCTGGGAGCGAAAGCCGCAGAAGCTCGCACCCCCACGCAGAAATCCCAGAACGCCGAGGACAACTCTTCCGGCCCAGGCATAGGCGGCCCAGGCGCAGTTCCCGAGCGTGTGATCGTCCCCCTGCCCGGCTCGAGCACCGAAGAATAGGATTCCTTGTGGATGGGAGGCGCCGCACCAGCCCTGCTCAGTTCTTTTGGCCACCGGCAAAGTGAAGCCGCAAGCGTCGCGCTTGGCGCGCGACCTCGCGAACAAAATTGCGGAGATCTAAGATTCTTCTCTGCACTGTCATCCCGAACGCAGCCAGAGCCTGCCCTGAGCGCAGCCGAAGGGGACCTCGCGTTTTGCATGCGGCGCCACTGCTGACGCCCCCGCGCTCACGCTCGTAGTCAGCCCTATGGTTATCCTCCACAAACGTGTTGCCGGGGCCACCGACGAATCCCTCACCCGTTTTCTGGCCCGCGCCAAGCGTGCCGTCGGCCTCCGCGGCGCGGTCACTGTGCTCATCACCACCAGCCGCGAACTGCAAACCCTCAACCGGCGCTTCCGCCACAAAGACGCGCCCACCGACGTGCTATCGTTTCCTTCAGATATGGTCGCCACCCGACACTTTGCCGGCGACGTCGCCATCTCCGCCGATATCGCCGCGCGGAACGCCCGCCGGCTCGGACACTCGACTGCGGACGAGGTAAAGATTCTGACTTTGCACGGACTCCTCCACCTGGCAGGCTATGACCACGAGTCCGACCATGGCCGAATGGCGCGCCGTGAGCAGCGTCTGCGCAACAAGCTGGGCCTGCCCGTCGCCTTGATTGAAAGAAGCGGAATGGAAGACTCGAACTCGAGACTTCTCCCGGCAACGCCGCGCAGAGCGCGCACAAACCCTAAGCGCAGGCCCCGCAGCTCCGCCTCGCGTCGAGGTCCGCGATGAGCTACCTCGTGGGCTACTACGCGGTCGCGGTCGCGCTCCTTCCCATGGTCGGAGTATTGACCCTGGTCTCCTATGTCGACCGTCTCTATACCGAGATCGGCAAGTTCCTTTCCCGCGAATTTCAGGACAACATCGACTCTTTTGAGCAGAAGGTGGAGCCTAAGCTCCGCGTGGGCCGTTCCCGCGCCTCGCTTTCGATGGCCATCCTGGTGCAACTCACCATGGCCGCCATCGCCATGATGGTCGGTTTCACCGTCTTCAGCGACAAAGCCTGGAGCATCCAGGAGATTCTTCAGGCCACTCTTAGCCTCGTCCTCATCGTTATCGTATTCAATCGCTTCCTGCCATTTGTGTTTTTCTCGCGAACCAACGGCGAGTGGCTGGTGCGCTGGGTGCCCCTGCTGCGCGTCATGATCTACATCGTCCTGCCCGTCACGCTCGTCCTGGGCTTTCTGCAGTCGGTGACTTCGCTGACCAAGCAACAGACCGAAGAGCAGCCCGAGAGCCCCGCGGAAGCTGTCGATGCACTGATCGAAGCGGGTCAGGTCGAGGGCATCATCCAGGCTAGCGACCGCGACCTCATCCAATCGGTGGTCGAGTTCAGCGGCAAGACCGTCCGCGAGGCCATGAAGCCCCGCCCCGAAATGGTCGCCGTGCCCGTCGACACCACCGTCGAAACGTTCATCGAACTGCTTCGCGCCAAGCCCTTCTCGCGCGTGCCCGTCTATCGCGATTCCATCCACAACATCGTCGGCATCCTGCACGCGCAGGACGTGCTCCAGGTGCCCGATACCGAAGCGTCCACGCGCACCGTCGAAACCCTCATGCGCAAGGACGTCTATTTCGTCCCCGAAAGCAAGCTGGGCAGCGACCTGCTCCGCGAAATGCGCCAGAACAACGTCCGCATCGCCATCGTTGTCGACGAGTACGGCGGGGTCGCCGGACTGGTCACCATCGAAGACCTGGTCGAAGAAATCGTCGGCGAAATCCGCGACGAGCACGAGAAATCCCAGGTCGTCAAAGAGAACGACCACTCCTACATCGTTCCCGGCAACATGGATGTCGACCACCTCGACGAGCTTTTCGGCGTTCGCCCCGAAGGCAAGGAAGCGGCCACCGTCGCAGGCCTGGTAAGCGAGTTGGCCGGCCGGATCCCGCAAAAAGGCGAAGTGATCGAGGAAGAGGGTCTGCGTTTCGAGGTGTTGGAGTCCACCGACCGCAAGGTCGAACGCGTCCGCATCGTCGCGGTCCAGCCTCGCCAGATGAAGCTGATATAGTGTTGCCATCCGTTCAGTCCAGTATTCCGGGACCACCATTGATGGGATTCTTGAAGCTGGCTCGCCACGCCTGCCGATTCGGAATGCTTGCCGTCCTGCTGCTTGTGCCTGGCGTACTCCTCGCGCAAAGCAAGTCCTACGACGGCATCTGGTGGCAGTCGCGGACGTCTCGCGAACTGGAAGGTTTCATCTTCGGCTACGGGGATTGTTATGCCGACCCCGCCGGGCAGCGGATTCGCATATCGCTCGACGACGCCGACACAAGCCTCGCCGTCAGCATCTTCTACCAGAGCCATCAGAAAAATCTTTCACGGCCGGCGGCCCACGTTCTGAAAGACATCTGGGCCGGCCACATTTCAGTGCACAACGCCACGCGTCCCGCACCGGGCGAAGGCTGGCGCGAGCGCCACGGATACTTCGACGGGACCTGGTGGAAAGGTTCGAACAATACAGAACAACTAGGTTTTGTTGAAGGATACGTCGCCTGCCACAACAGCGAACTGCGCAACGCCAAGCCGCTGTCACTCGATCCCGAAAAGTACGTAGAGATGCTAGGCGCCTGGTATGCGCCCGGCGACGAAACTGCGGCCGCGCAACATCAGGCCGAAAAGATCGCTGACGTGTTTCAGCGACTCAACTTACCCACCCGATCGGCGCGCAGGTAGCGATGGCTTTTCACTCCGGATTCGTCTGCATCCTCGGCCGCCCCAACGCCGGCAAGTCCACCCTGCTCAATGCGTTGGTGGGCGAGAAACTCGCCATCATCAGCCCCAAACCACAAACGACCCGCAACCGCATCCAGGGCATCATTCACGTGCCCCCGCAAGGCAAACGTCCCGGCGCGCAGGTCGTGCTGATCGATACGCCCGGCGTGCACAAACCCGATAGCTCGCTTGGCCGCAAGATGATGGTCGAGGTGCGCGAAGCCCTTGAAGGCTGCGATCTTATCCTGCTCATCGTCGATGTGACCAAGCGCTTCAGCCCCGCCGACGCGTTCGTGCTGGAGATGGCCAAGCGCCTCGGAACCCCGGTGGCCTTGCTGCTCAACAAGATCGACCTGCTCGCGGACAAATCGAAGCTGTTGCCCGTCATCGAGGAATACAACAAGCTGCACGCTTTTAAGGAGGTCATTCCGCTCTCGGCGCTCAAAAAAGACGGCCTGCAACTGCTGCTCGAAAAAGTAATTGCCGCGCTTCCAACCGGTCCGCGTTACTTCCCCGAGGATCAGATCACCGACCAGCCCGCCCGCTTCATGGTAGCGGAAATCATCCGCGAGCAGATCTTGCTGGCAACAAAGGAAGAAGTCCCCCATGCCACCACCGTCCTCGTAGAGCAGTTCGAGGAGGGAAAGAAGCTGACCCGCATCGCCGCCGCGATCTTTTGCGAGCGCAACAGCCAGAAAGCGATTCTCGTCGGCAAGGGTGGCCAGATGTTGAAGAAAATCGGCACGGGCGCAAGGCTTGAAATCGAGAAGATGCTGGGAACAAAGGTCTTCCTGGAACTCTTCGTAAAAGTCCAGCCCGGCTGGCGCGACTCGCGCACCTTCGTTGACGAACTGGACTGGCGGCGCCAATTGGAGAGCCTTTCCGGGTTGCCCGCACGCCGCGCGTCTGGGCGCTAGAACTGGTCTTAGTCGGAGCCGTTTCTCCTTTGCGCGCTTTGCGAACCCTTTGCGCCCTTTGCGGTCAAGAGCTTTTCCTGATTGGAGATGCGGCCGGGTCGGGACGCGTTAACCCAAAGCGGACCAGCCCGTCCATTGTGGCGGCTCCGTTCTGTCTATAGAATCAGAACAAACGGGGCCAAACCAATTTTGGGGTAAGAAAGCGATATGTCCGGGGAACCCTCCAACGGCTGCAACTTCGATCCCGATAAGCTCGTCCTCAAGCTCAAGATCACGCTGGCCGCCGACAGGAATGCCATCGATCCGGTGGTCCAGGGGATCATGGACGTCGTGCGCAACACGCAATGCGCCATCGGCAAAGAAGATGCCATCGAACTGGCCCTTACCGAGGCGCTTGCCAACGCAGTAGTTCACGGCGCGAGGGGCGATCCCAAAAAGATTGTCGAATGCGATGTGGCCTGCGACGAGGCCCGCGGAATGCTGATCGTGGTGAGAGACCCCGGCACAGGCTTCGACCCGAATGCCATTCCCAGCCCAGTCATGGGCGAGAACATCTACTCCAACCACGGCCGTGGCATTTTCCTCATCAATGAGTTGATGGACGAAGTACAGTTCCACAACAACGGCAAAGAGATCCACATGCGGAAGCGGTAGGAACAGTCGCTAGTCGTTAGCCAGCCATCAGCAATCAGTCGTCAGCTATCAGCCAATCCCAATACCCAACACGCCGACCTGAGATCTGCCACCCGAACTTGATCTCGAAACTCGATTCCCCTGCCGGGGGTTGGCACGGCATTTCACTATTAGCTCATGGATAACAAACCGCGCCAGGAAGCTCTCAGGCGCGTCGACGTCTGCCGGACGACTTTAAACCTCGACTCGACCCCGAAACTGCGCCCCTGCGCTTTCTAAACGCAAATGGCGGGCATTCTACGCGCCGTCTGCGCCTGTATTCGGAGCCTCGAAAAGGTCCTCTACCTGTTTTCAATAACTTAGCTAAAAGAGAATCAAAATGGGAATCTCTGCGAGCGGTGCTGTCCGGCGCGTGGCCGATGCCCATCGCCGCAGCCCGGCCATCTCAGTTCTTCGACCAGGGCGGGACGACGCCGGTCATGCGGGCGTACGCGACCAGTTGGCCCATGTGCTCGTTGGCGTGCACGATGATACGGAGATACATGCCGTCCACGGTCGCGTCGCGGTCCGCGATATGGACTTTGCGATCGAGGTCTCCCGGCGTCTCCGCGGCGTGAGCTTCCTTGACCGCGTCGAGCGAGCGCTTCAGCCAGCGGATGACGTCGGCCTTCGCGGTGACCGTCTTCTCCGAGTCTTCCTTGAGGTCGGCGGGCATCTTGGGCCCGGTCACGCTGAGGAGATAGAAGTTCGCCGTCGCGATGTGCATGTAGACCTCGCTGGTGGAGCGAACGCCCGCGGCCGGCCGCCATGCGAATTTATCGGCGGGGGTAGCCTCCGCCAGCGCAATCAATTGCTGGGAAACATGTTTCCATTCCCCGTCGTATCCCTGCCAGATGCCTTCGGGAGCACTCTGGGCGAATGTTGGGATTGCGCTCAGTGCGACCCAAATCAATATTTGTGCCAAACGTCCGTTCATCGCGAGCTCCCTCTTCAGTTGAGATGATCGAAGACCGGCAATTTTCGCACGTTTGCGGCGCGCCTTGATGCATGCACAATCTCACTGGGTGCAGCGCCGGCAAGAGCCAGTTCTTTCGCCCCTTCAGGGCTTGGCGGGAGGGGCCGGCCGGAGCCACGGCTCCGCCGTGGGCTACATTCTTGCGCCGCTTCGCGGCTAGGATCGGCGAAGAGTGGGGTATTTCGAAAGGGTTGCGCCCGTCGGGAACAGCAGATTCCTCCTCCTCGCTGCGCTCGCGCGTCGGAATGACAAGTCAAATGGGGAGCCGCGGAGGACTGGCCGGCGGGCGGCCGCAGATTTGACAGATTGGTCTGCGGTGCCATCCGCCAGCGGCCATCAGCCACCAGCCTCCAGCTGCCAGCCATCTGCCAACAGCTACCCGCCATCCGCCAACGACCACGAGCTAACGACTGACGACTTGCGACTGACTCTGACTTACTCCTTCGCGGCTATCCCCAGCGCTTTCATCTTTCGATACAAATGGCTGCGCTCGAGGCCCAGCATTTCAGCGGTGCGGCTGACGTTACCGTGGTTCTCGTCGAGTTTTTTCAGAATATAGTCGCGCTCGTAGGCGTCGCGGGCCTGGTGCAACGTAGAGAACTCGGTGCCGGCGGCGCGGCGGCTGCCGTCGCGGTAGACCAGCGGGGGCAGGTGCTTGCGTTCGAACTTCGTGGTGGTGGGGTTCATGATGACGATGCGCTCGATCACGTTGCGCAATTCGCGCACATTGCCGGGCCACGAGTAGCGGATCAGGGCCTGGATCGCATCATCGGTGATGTCACGCGACCTGCGGCCATAGGCGGCCGCGAACTCCTTCAGAAAATAGCGCGCCAGCAGAGGAACATCTTCCTTGCGTTCGCGCAGGGGCGGCACAAAGAAGGGAATCACGTTCAGCCGGTAAAACAAGTCTTCGCGAAAATTTCCCTTGGAAATTTCCTCTTCCAGGTCTTTGTTGGTGGAGGCGATGACCCGCACGTCCACCGTGATCGCGTCTGCCCCGCCGACCGGGGTGAAGCGCTGCTCGTCGAGCGTCCGCAGCACCTTGGACTGCGTCTTCAGGCTCATATCGCCGACTTCATCGAGAAAGAGCGTGCCCCCGGTTGCCTTCTGGAACTTGCCTTCCTTGTCGGCAGTAGCCCCGGCGAACGAGCCCTGGCGGTGGCCGAACAACTCGCTTTCGATCAGGTCCTCGGGGATCGCTGCGCAGTTTACTTCCACAAACATCTCATCCTTGCGCAAGCTTTGCGCGTGGATGGCGTGCGCGACGAGTTCCTTACCCGTTCCCGATTCGCCGTAGATGAGCACGCGGCCGTTGGTGGGCGCCATGATGGCGATCTGTTGCCGCAGCGCCTTCATCGGGATGCTGTCGCCGGCAATCACGCTCTTGGACTGCAGCTGTTTCTTCAGGTCGCGATTCTCGCGGCGCAGCTTCTTGGCATCGATGGCGTGCTTGACGAGGCTGAGGGTGCGGTCGATCGAGAGCGGCTTTTCCAAAAAGTCGTAGGCGCCGAGCTTGGTGGCGCGCACCGCGGTTTCAATCGTGCCGTGGCCGGAGATCATGATGACTTCCGGCGGGTTGTCGAGTTCGCGAATCTTCTGCAGGGTGTCGAGTCCGTCCATGCCGGGCAGCCAGACGTCGAGCAGGACCACATCGAAGGCATGCTTGTCGAGCAGGTCAAGGCACGACTCGCCGCTCTCGGCCTCGCCGGTCTGGTAGCCGTCATCCTCCAGCACGCCTTTCAGCGAATCCCGGATGCCGGATTCATCGTCCACGATGAGGATGTTATGCATGCTGGGCGGTGGGGGCGCTTACGGATTCGGGCGCCAAGGGCAACTCCACGATAAACCGGGCTCCGGCGGGTTGGTTTTCTTCCACGCGAATCGATCCGCGATGGTCTTCCACGATCCGGCTGACGATGGCCAGGCCGAGGCCGGTGCCGCGCTTCTTGGTGGAGAAGTAGGGCAGGAACAGCTTTTCTTTCAGTTCCTGGGTGACTCCGTGACCGGTGTCGGCGACGATGATCTCGACCGCATCGCGGCTGGTGACGAGGCTGGTCTTCACGCTGATTTCGCGCACCAGCGAGCCTTCCATGGCTTCAGCGGCGTTATCGACCAGGTTGGCGAGGGCGCGCTTGATGGCATCGCTGTCGGCCATGACGGAGGGCAGGTCGGGCGCGAGATCGGTGTGCAAGACGATCCCATCGAGACGTCCGTCGAACATACTGAGCGCGCTATCGACGATGAGGTTGATATTGGCCGGATGGGGCTGGGCGGCGGGAAAACGTGCCAGGGTAGAGAATTCGTCCACCAGCGTGCGCACCGTATCAACGGACGCCGCAATAGTTTCGGCACAATGGTGAATCACATCGAGCGATCCGGCATCAGGTCGCGTGCCGCGTTCGAGGTGGCGCCGGATGCGCTCGGCCGAGAGCGCAATCGGGGTCAACGGGTTTTTGATTTCGTGAGCCACGCGGCGTGCCACCTCGCGCCAGGCGGCCTGCTTCTGCGCTTTGAGGAGGTCGGAAAGATCTTCAAAGATCAGGACATAACCCAGGCGCTCGTCGCCGTGTTGCAGTGTCGCGACGGTGAGCGCGGCATTGACCTTGGTGCGCGGAAGCGTGATTTCCATCTGGCTGGTGGTGATGCCCATGCGATCGGCACGGCGCAGCAAAACCACGAGGTCTTCCACTACGTCCGGGGGAAATACATCGCCCAGATCCGACCCGATCATTTGCGAATCTTTTCCCACGGCGCGGCCCTGTGGGTCAAACATGCGCAGCAAAGCCTGGTTCACATGGGTTACGCGGCGCTGCGCGTCGAGCGAAAGGACGCCGGTGGGAATGCTTTCCAGAATGGTCTCGATGTGGCGGCGGCGTTGCTCGAGAGTGGTATTGGCAACGCTCAACTCGCGGCTGGAGGCATCGATCTGGTGGCGGCTCGACTGCAACTCCTCCGCCATGCGGTTGAACGAGCGGACCAGGTCGCCGATCTCGTCGGCGGCATCAACTTCGACGCGGTAGTCGAGACGCCCGCGCGAGATTTCCTGCGTTGCCTCCGCCAGCGCGACCACGGGGCGGGTGACCAGCTTCGATAGAAACAGAGCCAGCCAGGTGGTGGAAAACAACACCAGCACGGTGAGCAGAAGTAGCAGGCTCATGTAGGTGCGCCGCACCAGGCGGCGCTGGCGGTAGAGTTCGAAATAACGGGTCTGACTGGCTTCCAGCTGCTTCACGGCCGCGGAGAATTTTTCCGGCAGCGGCATCGCCACCAGGATCAGCCCGTCATCGCCGACCGAAGCGGTGCCCAGGATGTACTCGGTCTGCTCCCACGTGAACGGGGCAGGGGATGGGCCGGACAGTTGATCGAGCGCGGCTTTGGAACGAAGCGAGGTCCACGGCGCCGGAGCGCGGAAGCTGGCTTCTTCGTTGCCCTTGAGCAGGGCGATGGCGAATCCTCCCTGCAGTGTGGCCTGGTGGCGCTCGAACTCGGTTTCGATTATCGAGAAATCCTGATCCTGGAAAGCGCGCTGGGTTACGGGCGAGTTCGCGATCGACACCGCTTCGCTGATGGCGTTCTGCCGCGCGTAAGTCGCGAGCAGCGAGGCCATGGCGCGGGTGTCTTCACGGACTTCTTCCACCGGCCGCGAAAACCAGCGGTCGATGGTGCGATTCATCAACCCATAGGCGAACCAGAACATCACGATGACCGGAAGAAACGAAAGCAACAGGCCGGTGACCACCAGGCGGGTGCGGAACTTGGAGCCCAGGACTCCCAGCCGCCGCTCCGCGAACAATTTCAGCAGGTTGCGGAAGAGGACGAAGGTGAGGGCCACGAACAGCAGAAAGATCAGAGCGGATAGGGCAGCAAAAAAGAGAAGCTGCTGGTTGTTGTCCGGGTTCAGGAAGGCGGGCTGGTCGAAGGAAGATTGGGAAAGCAGGATCCCGAACAGCAGAGCGATGCCCAGGGCAAGAGGGATGATGACCTTCTTGCGGCTGCGCTCCTGATCCGAGGGTGGCCTGGGAGTGGACACTGCGGTTCGGCCCGCGCAGTCCCAACTATTCTGTGCGGGCTGAGGGCCATTATAGCGGCAAGGCAGTTCGGGTAGTGGCGCGCAGAAAGCCTTTAACCGCAAAGGACGCAGAGAAAGAACGGGCCGCGCTCAAGGCTGTTGCGACAACCGGCAAGATGCCGGCGCTACTTTTGTGGCTTGGTGCTGGACAGCGCTCGCTTTAGGGCCAAGCAGGCCGGTTTCGCGACATAGTTACGGTCGAAGGGCAGGGCGGCGCCTTTTGTGCCCTTCGTCTTCGAACGAATCCACGAGTACTTGTCGGTGAAGCCCCAGGTCTGAATCGCGGTGCAGCCGGGATGGGGACAGGCATGCGCGCGCGATGCTGCCGTAGATCTCGCTTTGCCTCTCCAAGTCTGCTTGGAGAGCTTCTCCATTGGGGCCGTGGGCAGGGAGACGTCCATTTCGGTGATGTGGACCTGCACGCCCAGCGAGGTAAAGCGCGCGATGTTGGCAGCGATCGAAGCGATGTCGGGGTGGACGTCGAACAGGTGCATCTGCAGGCCGACACCGTCGATAGGCACGCCGCGCCGCTTGAAGTCTTTCACCATGGCATAAATCGCGTCGGACTTCGCATTCAGGGTCTCGCCCTCGGCGTCGTTGTAGAAGAGAAGCGCTCCGGGATCGGCGGCGTGCGCCCACCGGAAGACTTGTTCCACGTAAGCGGTTCCCTTTCCGGCGAGACCGATGCCAGGGCGGGTCGCACCAGATGGAGTCTTTCAGATTGCCATGCTCTGCGAAGGCTTCATTGACGACGTCCCAGGCAAAGAGCCGCCCACGATAGTGCGTGACGCCTTTCCGGATGTGCTCTTGCAGCATGGCGGACAACTGCTCCGGCGTGAAATGGCCTTCCAGAAGCCAGGGCGGATTCGACCATCCCCAGACCAGGGTGTGGCCGCGGACTCTCATGCGATGGGTCTCTGCGAACGCGACGACCTGGTCGCCTTGCGTGAAGTCGAAGGTTGCGGGGTCGGGGCGGATGACCCACCACTTCAACGCGTCCTCGGGTTCCAGCATGTTGAATTCGTGGCCGAGCGTGAACGCGTATGCGGTTTCGGAGAATTGCGAGGGGCGCACTGCAGTGCCGACGAGGATTCCGGCGCGATCGGCCAACTCGCGGACGGGATTGGGCCGAGGCTAGAGAGGGCAGGGTGAGGATCAGGGTGCAGATGGCAAGGATTGGGGCGTTTCGATACAAAAGCAATCCTCAGGCGCTAAAGCGCAGCCTGTTCTCGGAGCTTTGTGGCACGCCTGAAGTCGTGCCCTTCCCCGGGGAAGGAATCCGCTCCGAGAGCTGCATCCGAGGCTCAAAAGCAGATTCCTCCTGCCTCGCTACACTCGCGCGTCGGAATGACAAACAGGTGGGCATCGGTCGCAACCGGGCTCCCCCGCGTGTGTTCGAGGTCCAGAAAAAGCTCGTAACCGCAAAGGTCGCAAAGGAAAGCCGCAAAGGAGGCTGAGACAATCTCCCGGACCTACTCCTAGCGTGGCGCGGGCAGGTATTTGCGCAAAGGGCAGTCGTCACAATTCGGTTGTGATTTGAGGCAGAAGTTCTTGCCGACACCGACGAGGAGGCCGTGCATTTCGTTGTAGACCTGGGCCAGGGGAGAGCGCTGGGCAGTGCTCATTGGTGAAGGCGGGTGGGACGCTCCGGCTAAGCCCAGGCGCTGATTTCGGGATGCCAAAGGCCGCGGTTTGTCGTTCACCAGCGGGGCGAGGGCCTGCTCCACCCAGGTGCGGATTTCGTCGTAGGCGGCGTTCTCCGGCGTGATCTCGTGGCGGTGAAAGATGCGGCGGGTGTAGGCGTCGACGACGAAAATCGGATGGTGTCCGCCGTAGAGAAGAATGGAGTCGGCGGTCTCAGGGCCTACTCCGTGCAGCGCCAGCAATTCTTCGCGCAGGGTCGGGGTCGGCTGGCGGAACATTTGCCCGAGCGATCCGCCGTAACGCCCGTCGAGAAACGCGACGAAGGTTTTGAGCCGGTGGGCCTTCTGACGGAAGTAGCCGGCGGAGCGGATCAGAGACTCGAGGCGAGGCAAAGGGGTTTTCCGGATTCCATCGATGCTGAGAACGCCGGCTGTGCGGAGGTTGGCAAGCGCTTTCTCGACGTTGGTCCAAGAGGTGTTTTGGGTGAGGTAGGCGCCGGCGATGACCTCGAAGGGCGTGTCGGCGGGCCACCAGTGTTGCGGGCCCCAGGCACGATGGAGGGTGCGGTAGTACGCGCGGATGCTCTTGGCGGCGACGGCGGGAGACGGATAGGTCAATTTCGCCCGCATGGGCGGCGCGGAGCGAGGGTGGCGAGTTCGTTTCATCAGCGGCTGTCTTGCGTCGCGGGTCGACGGACTTTCTTGGCGATCCCGGGTCTCGTACTGCACGCGGCATTGTACGAAAGTGCATGTCCCTCGGAGACGATTTCAAGCAAGAATCATGCATTTAGGCTCAGAACACGCGGTTTCCTGGACATGAGTGAGTGGTCCGGGTATTTCCCGCGGAGGACAAGTACTAAAGTTACTGGTGAAGGAATCCATCTGCGTTGACAATTTCTGTCAACGCGAAAAAACGCTGTCATCTCCCCCACCAAGCGAGTTCGCGCCAACAACAGGCAGTACAACGCTATAGCTCTGTCGATCGATAGGAGATCGAACGTATGTCGCAACGGCTGGGAGACCTTCTCGTAAAAGAGAAGGTAATCACCCCCGAGCAGTTGACACAGGCCACCAAGGTCCAGAAAGAGACCAACTGCCGCCTGGGCTCAGCCCTGGTGAAGCTGGGCTTTCTGACGGATGAAGACGTCACGAATTTTTTGTCGCGCCAGTACGGCGTGCCCGCAATCAATCTTTCGTATTTTGAAATCGACCCTGCCGTCGTCAAACTGATTCCCTTCGAAACTGCCAAGCGGTACCAGATCCTGCCCCTGAGCCGTGTGGGGGCTTCGCTCACCATCGCCATGGTCGACCCGACCAACGTGTTTGCGATGGACGATATCAAGTTCATGACCGGCTTCAACATCGAGCCGGTAGTGGCGTCGGAAAGCTCGATCACCGAAGGCATCGAGAAAGCCTACGGAACCGCGAACGAGGACGATCTGGAACAGGTCATGCAGTCGATGACCGAACTGGGCGACGCCGACGTCGAGCTGCAGACCGAAGAACAGGAGCTCGATCTCAACGAGCTGGAGAAGGCTGCCGACGAGGCGCCCATCGTCAAGCTCGTGAACCTGGTGCTGACCGATGCGGTGAAGCGCGGGGCGAGCGACATTCACATGGAGCCGTACGAAAAAGAGTTCCGGGTGCGGTTCCGCGTTGACGGCATTCTGCAGAGCATCATGTCGCCACCGCTCAAGCTCAAGGACGCCATCACTTCGCGCCTGAAGATCATGGCGAAGCTGGACATCAGCGAAAAGCGGCTGCCGCAGGACGGCCGCATCATGCTGAAGATGGCGGTGGGCGGCAAGAAGAAGCAGCTCGATTTCCGCGTCAGCACCCTGCCCACGCTGTGGGGCGAAAAGATCGTGATGCGGCTGCTCGACAAGGAAAACCTGCGGCTCGACATGACCAAGCTCGGTTTCGCACCGGAGTCGCTGGTCAAGTTCGTGAAAGCGATTCTGAAGCCGTACGGCATGGTGCTGGTGACGGGGCCGACCGGGTCGGGCAAGACGAACACTTTGTATTCGTCGATTGCGCGATTGAACCAGCCGGACACGAACATCATGACGGCCGAGGATCCGGTCGAGTTCCAGTTGCAGGGCGTCAACCAGGTGCAGATGAAGGAGCAGATCGGGTTGAACTTCGCGGCCGCGCTGCGCGCCTTCTTGCGGCAGGACCCGAACATCATCCTGGTGGGCGAGATCCGCGACTTTGAAACGGCGGAGATCGCCATCAAGGCCGCGCTGACCGGACACCTGGTTTTGTCGACGCTGCACACCAACGGCGCTCCGGAGACGATCACGCGACTGATGAATATGGGTATTGAGCCCTTCCTGGTGGCGACATCGGTGCACCTGATTTGCGCGCAGCGCTTGGTGCGGCGCATCTGCAAGGACTGCACCGAAGTCATCGAGGTGCCGCACCAGACCCTGCTCGACGAGGGCTACTCGCCGGAAGAAGCCAAAACGGTCAAGATTCAGAAAGGCAAAGGCTGCGGAGTTTGCAACAACACCGGCTACAAGGGCCGTACCGGTCTGTACGAAGTGATGGAAGTCGACGACGAGATCCGGGAACTGGTGTTGGTGGGCGCCTCGGCCGTGGAGTTGAAGAAGAAAGCGATTGAGCGCGGCATGATCACGCTGCGGCGCAGCGGGCTGATCAAAGTGAGCCTGGGCATGACCACGCTGGAAGAAGTGGCCCGCGAAACGATTCACTGAACTATTTGGCTAAGGGGAAGGGAAGACAACCACTATGGCGCTTTCGTTAAGCGATCTGCTCAAAAGGATGCTGGAGATGGGGGGCAGCGACCTGCACATCACCACCAACTCGCCGCCGCAGGTGCGGGTGCATGGACACCTGGTTCCACTCGATCTGCCGCAGTTGACTCCGGCCGAGACCAAGCAGCTTGCCTACAGTGTGATGACGGATTCGCAGAAGCACCGCTTCGAGGAAAATCTCGAACTCGACTTCTCGTTCGGATTGAAAGGACTGGCCCGCTTCCGGGCCAACCTGTTCAACCAGCGCGGCGCCACGGCGGCCGTGTTCCGCGTCATTCCCTTCGAGATCAAGTCGTTTAACCAGCTGGGCCTTCCGGCCGTGGTCAGCAAGTTGTGCGACCGGCCGCGCGGGCTGGTGCTGGTGACGGGCCCGACCGGTTCGGGCAAGTCGACCACGCTCGCAGCCATGATCGACAAGATCAACACCGAGCGGCACGATCACATCCTCACCATAGAGGACCCGATCGAGTTCGTGCACATGAACAAGAACTGCCTGGTGAACCAGCGCGAGTTGCACGCCGACACCAAGAGCTTCACCGACGCGCTGCGGGCCGCACTCCGCGAAGACCCGGACGTGGTGCTGATCGGCGAAATGCGCGACCTGGAAACGATCGAATCGGCGCTGCGCATCGCCGAGACCGGCCACTTGACGTTCGGCACGCTGCACACCAACTCGGCGTCGTCGACCATCAACCGCATCATCGACGTCTTTCCGGCGCACCAGCAGCCGCAGATCCGGGCGCAGCTGTCGCTCGTGCTGGAAGGCATCATGTGCCAGAGCCTGCTACCGAAGTCCGATGGCAAGGGGCGCGCCATGTGCATGGAGATCATGGTGCCCAACGCCGCCATCCGCAACCTGATCCGCGAAGACAAAATTCACCAGATCTACTCGGCGATGCAGTCGGGCCAGGAAAAATTCGGCATGCAGACGTTTAACCAGTCGCTGGCCACGGCGTACTTCCAGAAACAGATCACGCTGGAGACGGCGCTGCTGCGGTCGAGCAACCAGGATGAATTGCAGGAAATGATCAATCGCGGCGCGGGTTTGATGAACCGCGGCGCGAGCACTCCGGGAATGGCGAAGGCGGCAGCACCCGCGAAACGATAAGCCGGGAGGGCCGCGCGGGGCGGAAGTCCCG
This sequence comes from uncultured Acidobacteriaceae bacterium, assembly GCA_964641665.1. Lineage (GTDB taxonomy): Bacteria > Acidobacteriota > Terriglobia > Terriglobales > Acidobacteriaceae > Gp1-AA133. The sequence continues at coordinate 43,964 of CAZXKO010000088.1, read as the reverse complement.
TGCGGAGAAGTTGGGAATCTGAAGGAGAGGCAACCATGCCAGTTTTTACATTTTCAGGGAAGAGCGCCTCTGGGGAGAAGGTCTCCGGAGAACGGGCGGCGACGAACAAAGAAGTCCTGCTGCAACAACTGAAGCGCGAGCGCATCACGCCCGGGTCGGTACGCGAGAAGGGCAAGGAATTCTCGATGCCGACGTTCGGGTCGGGGAAGGTCAAGACCAAGGACATCGCGATCTTCTTCCGTCAGTTCTCGGTCATGATCGACGCTGGCCTGCCGCTGGTGCAGTGCTTGGAGATTCTGGCGGCGAACCAGGAAAACCAGAGCTTCCAGAAGACGCTGAACGGCGTCCGCACCACGGTCGAGGGTGGCTCAACACTCGCCAATGCCATGCGCCAGTTCCCAGTCGTCTTCGATGACCTCAGCACCAACATGATCGAAGCCGGCGAAACCGGCGGTATTCTCGACGTGATTCTGCAGCGCCTGGCGCTCTATGTCGAAAAAGCGGTGCGTCTGCGCGCCGCCGTCAAGTCCGCCATGATCTACCCGGTGGCGGTCGTCAGTATCGCGGTACTCATCGTCGGCGCGCTGCTCAAGTGGGTGGTACCGATCTTCGCCAACCTGTTCACCGGGCTGGGCGTGGCCTTGCCCCTGCCGACGCGCATGGTCATGGGATTGAGCGCCTTCGTCGGCCACTTCTGGTGGTTCTTCATCGTCGGCGGTGTGGCTTTGGTGTTTGGGATCAAGCAACTGCGCAAGCACCCCAAGGGTCTCTACTACAGCGACAAGTTCCTGCTGAACATCCCGGTGATCGGTATGCTGCTGCGCAAGATCGCCGTTGCGCGCTTTACGCGAACCCTGGGAACTCTGATCACCTCAGGCGTGCCGATCCTCGAAGGCCTGGCCATCACCGCGCGTACTTCGGGCAACGCCGTCCTGGAAGAAGCGCTGATGAAGGTGCGCAAGGCCATCGAAGAAGGCCGCACCATCGTGGATCCGTTGAAGGAATGCGGTGTGTTTCCGAACATGGTGACGCAGATGATCGGCGTGGGCGAAGCGACCGGCGCCATGGACAACATGCTGCAGAAGATTGCCGACTTCTACGAAGACGAAGTGGATGACGCAACCCGCGACATGATGGCCATGCTGGAACCGGCCATCATCGGCGTCCTCGGACTTACAGTGGGCGGCATAGTCATTTCGCTGTACATGCCGCTGTTCGCCATGATTTCGAAGTTGGCCGGCTAAGAGAAGCAGGTCTTGGGTCTTAGGTCTTGGGTCCAAACACCTAAGACCTAACGCCTAAGACCTGAAAACCTGAATTACACAGTAACCCAGGTTTTGAGCATGCAATCGACCTTCGATGAGCGGAACTGGCTGGCCTGGCTGGTCAAGATTCGCATCATCATCCTGACATTCCTGTTCGGAATCGAGCTGACGGTGGCGCGGCTGGCGGAAAGCACCGTGCCGCTGCGCTCCTTCGTCAGCGCGATGCTGCTGTGGTTTGTCCTGTCTGTGTTCTACGTTCTGCTGCTTTCTTTCTGGGAGGAGCGGCGCGCCCAGGCGGTGTTGCAGGTGGTCACCGACCTGGCGCTGGTCAGCCTGGTGGTCCATTTCACCGGCGGCTGGGACAGTTCGCTGAACTTCCTGTATCCGCTGGTGATCATCGTTGCCTGCATCCTGCTGCCGCGGATCTGGGCCTACCTCACCGCAGCCCTGGCCTTCATTCTGTACGGCACGGTTCTTGAGCTGAACTACTACGCCGTGGTCCCGTCGTTTGCGACCACGCATCCCGAACTCCGAGCGCTGCAGGCGATCATTTTCGTCAACCTTTTTGCTTACCTGGCCGTGGCCTACCTGGCGGGCCTGCTGGCGGCGAAACTGCGCCAGGTCGATGTCCAGCTGAAGGACGCGAGCGGCGCCCTGGAGAGTCTGCAGGCGCTGCATGAAAACATCATCCAGTCGATCAGTGGAGGGCTGGTCACGACCGATCTCGACGGCCGGATCACCCTGGTGAACATGGCCGCGCAACGCATGCTGGGCTGCGGCGATGAACTCATCGGCAAATCGGTGAATGACCTGTTTCTCGACCCCCTGCCGAACGTCGGGTCGGAACGAGTCCACGGCGAAGTGCGTTTTCAGCCCGCCAACGGGTTCCGCAAGACGTTCCGCGTGATCGTCTCGACGCTAACCGTGCCCGGGCGCGGTGTGCTGGGTTGTGTGTACAGCTTTGATGACCTGACCGAGATTCGCCGCCTGGAGCGGGAAGTCCGCATGCAGGACCGGCTGGCTGCTGTGGGCCGCTTAGCGGCTGCGATCGCCCACGAAATCCGCAACCCGCTGACTTCCATCGCCGGCTCGGTAAGCATGCTTTCCGGAGCGGCTGAGATGACCGACGAGCAGCGGCAGCTACTGCAGATCGTGACTCGCGAGTCGGAACGGTTGAACAACATCATCACCGATTTCCTGGCGTACTCGCGAGGCAAGCAGTATCGCTTCGACCGGGTCGACCTGCTGCCCTTGCTCGAAGATACCCTCACCCTGCTCGAACATCGCCTGATGGCGGAAAACACCGGCGTCCATATTGAACGCAACTTCAAGGTCAAGGAAGCGGAAGTGCTTGCCGACGGGGACAAGATCAAGCAGGTCTTCTGGAACTTCTGCCAGAACGCAGTGCGGGCGATGAAAAACGGCGGCACGCTGACCGTCTCACTCGACGCAGTCGGAGACGACTGGCAGATCAACTTCGCCGATACCGGGCACGGCATGACGCCGCAGCAGACGGAAAAGATCTTCGAGCCGTTCCAGTCGAATTTCGAAGGCGGGACGGGCTTGGGCCTGGCCATCGTGTACCAGATCGTGCAGGCGCACGAGGGCAAAGTGTGGGCGCGTTCCCGGCTGGCCGAGGGTACGACCTTCGTGCTGCGCCTGCGCCGCCTGGGATTCGGGTTGCCGCAGCCTGCCACTGACCCAGCGAAAAAGGTGCTGGCCGTTGCCAGTCTCGAGCCCGGACTCCAGAGCGCCGCCGTGGCGGGAGGGAGAGCGAATGGCTAACATCCTCATTTGCGACGACGAGCGCTCCATCTGCGAAATGCTGGATATCTCGTTGCGCCGCGAGGGCCACAAGGTCGAGACGGTCAACTCGGGCGAGGCGGCCAAGCGCAAGATCGACGGCGCGCTCTATGACGTGATCATCACCGACATCAAGATGCCGAACATCGACGGCATCGAAGTGCTGCGCGCGGCGCATGCCACCTCTCCGGAGTCGGCCGTCATCCTGATGACGGCGGTCGACGACTACGAAGCGGCGGTGCAGGCGGTGAAGGCGGGGGGCGCGTCCGACTACATCCGTAAGAGTCCCGGGCTGGTCGACGAAATCAAGCTGGCGATCAACCGGTCACTCGAAAAAGCCTCGCTCAGCAAACAGAATTTCGCTCTGCGTCGGGATGCTGCTACCCGCAACTCGCTCGACAACATCATCGGCGCCAGCCCCGCGATGGAGAAGCTCAAGCAGACCATTCGCACCGTGGCCACGACCGGCAGCACCATTCTGATATACGGCGAGAGCGGTACGGGCAAAGAACTGGTTGCGCGCGGCGTGCACGTGTGTTCGCCGCGCGTCACCGAGCCCTTCGTCTCGGTCAACTGCGGCGCGTTTCCGGAAACACTGCTGGAGAGCGAACTCTTTGGCTACGTGAAAGGCGCCTTCACCGGAGCCAATCAGAACAAGCGGGGCCTGTTCGAAGTGGCCGATGGCGGCACCATCTTCCTCGACGAGATCGGGGAGATGACTCTTGCCATGCAGGTAAAGCTGCTGCGCGTGCTTCAGGAGCGCACCGTGCGCCCGGTGGGCAGCGCTAGCGAGATTCCCATCGATGTGCGCGTGATTGCGGCCACCAACCGCGACCTCGACAAGCAGGTTGCCGAAAACACCTTCCGCGAAGATCTCTACTACCGCCTGAGCGTGATCCCGATCCGGGTGCCGGGGTTGCGCGAGCGCCCGGAAGACATCCCGCTGCTGGTGAATCACTTTCTGAAGAAGTACGCGCCGGCGGCGGGCAAGAGCATTGTGCGCGTGGACGCCCGCTCCCTGGCCTGCCTGTGCGAGTACGAATGGCCGGGCAACGTCCGCCAGCTCGAAAACACGGTGGAGCGAGCCGTGGCTCTGGAAACCACCGACCAGCTGCACGTGGAGTTGCCGGCGGAACGCCCAAAAGCGAAAGCCGCTGCCGCTGCTGCGGGAATTCCGGGTGTGCCCGAGGTCGTTTCCGGAGCGATTCTGCCCGACGGGCTCGACATGGAAAAATACGTGGCCCAGATCGAGCGCTCGCTGCTCTTGGCCGCGCTGAGCCAGTCGCACGGCGTGCAGACCAAGGCCTCGGACGTCTTAGGGATCTCGTACCGCTCGTTCCGGCATTTGATGAAGAAGTACGAACTGTGAGAGACGGGTCTCAGGTGTCAGGTCTTAGGTTTCAGGTGTTAGGTCTTGGGTCGTAGGTCTTGGGACAACCGTCTTTTCGATCACTTGATGGGACGAACGCCGGATCACTGGATAGCTTTTCCGACTGCCAGCCAGCTCCCGCCGAAGTTGGTTTCCTGACGCGCTCGTATCTGGGCGATCTCGCGTTGTTCCATCTGCTCGAGAATCTTGCCGATCAGCGGACTGTGCACTACGTGCTGCTCTCTCATCTTGGGGTTGGGCGCGTGCGCTCCCGCCGGCTTCGCGATTCCTAGCCGGTAGGGCAGCACCCGCGCCGCCAGAATGGCCGGTGGAAGAAACTGAAAGAAACCTGTGACAAACTCGACCGCAAAGCCCGCGTTCCGCATTAAGTCTCGTAAGCTTGGTTTGCGGTAACGCCGGTAGTGGCCCGCGTCGATGTCCTCGTGCGACCACAGCGCCGGATACGCCGGCACGGTGATATAAACACGCCCTCGCGGCGACAAGTAGCTCCGGATAGTTCTCAGAAACTCGTGATCGTCTTCGATGTGTTCGACCACATCGAAGAGTCCGACGGCAGGGAGACTTGCCGGAACAAAGCCAGCCTCCGCCAGACCTGCGCACACCACCGATCGAATCCCCCGGCGCTGCGCGTTGCGGGCCCCGGGAGCTCCGGGCTCGACCAGCACAACGTCGAATCCCGCGTCCTGCATGGCTTTGGCGACGAACCCGTTTCCGCCGCCAACGTCGAACACCGCCCCCGCCGGCGGGTACTGGCTCAAAGCCTCAATAATGCAGGCGTTCCGATGTCGAAACCAGAACGACGAATCCTCCACCTGGAAGCAGGCCTCGTTGCCCCACTCCGGGTAGGAGACCGGGGAAGAAGACTTGCACCGCCACTGGCCGTCGCTGGATTGTTCAAGATTACGGCTGATGGTGGCGAGATCGATCATGGGGAAAGAACGAACGAGATTCAATGTCTTAAGTGCTGCGGGCTCTGAGCTGTGAGCTACGAGCTAAAACCTAACACCCAAGCCCTAACACCCAAGACCTGACACCTGACACCTAAGACCCGCTTTTCTTCAGCTGTTGCTTCCACCCCAAAACCCGCGCCTTGTTGCCTTCGGCTTCGGCTTCGGGAACCATGCCTTTCTTCTGGTAGAGCACCGACAGGCTGGTGTGGGCGAGGACGTCGTCGGGATCGAGTTCCGCGATGCGGTTGGCCACGGCGATCGCCTCATCGAGCCGGTTCAGGTCCTGCAGTGCTCGGGCCAGCCCGTGCATGGCCTCGGTGAAGGTCGGGTCGGCTGCGAGTGAGTGCTGGTAGCGCTCGACCGCCTGTTCGTGGTGCCCCTCGGCCACTAAGTCAAGCGCGGCATAGTAATGCTCCTCGGCCGCGGCACGCGCGTTCTTGTCGGACATGAAGCCGGAAATCCCTCGGTAGAAACTCGATTCTAGCATGCGATTTCGGCGCTCTTCCGGCGGGTGCGAAAGCTATACTACGAGGACTCCATGCGTTATATCGTTCGTTTTCTGTGGAATGCCACGCGGGGTCATCACCTGACCCCGTGGCGCAGCCCCTATCTGCTGTGGCGCATCGAGACCTACACCGGCGTGAAGATGACGCAGATCGGTTTCCTGGAGTTCTGGGAATTTGCCTGGCGTGAACGGCGGCACTTGTGGAGTTTCTTGAAGTGGACGGGCGAGATGGAGCGCTACGTGCACCCGAAGCCGGGTGTCGGGTCTTAGGTCAGGTCTTGGGTCTTGGGTGTCAATCGCCCAGGAGGGGCGACTTTTCATCCGAAGTTCTGCCATCTAAAATCTGCCGTCGTGCATCCACGAGAGGGAGATGAGTGCACCCGGCTTGCAACCTGCGAATCCTAGACAGTATTTTCTGCACTTCGATCCCCGAAAGATTGCAGCTGTCGGGATGCTGGTGCTGTATTTTGGGAACCTGCAGGCTTCCTCTGTCGAACAATCCAAAGCTTCCGTCTACTCTCACGCCACGGGTCTCAGCTGCAACTTCGGCAGGGATGGTCAGGCGGTTAGGCTTTTCCTGAGCAATAGCCGGAACTGCGAGGGCTCCAGATATCCGTATCTCGAGATCGACATCCAGCAGCTGCCGATCCGTTCAAAGCATCGGATCACCATCGGCGAGGACAACTCGGCCTTTCGCTGCCTCGGTGGCCGCGAAGCCTGCGAGCAGGCTCGCTCCGTCGTAGTTGTCTTCGATCGCTACGAAGAGAAAAACGACAATGGCAGGCTGGAGACGCGGGGGCACTTCGAAGTTAAGTTCCGAGGCGAGGAAACCGAGAGCGCGGATTTTACCGTCGACTGTTATGCTCCGTGCGCGTAATGGCGCGGCTGGCTCTCTACCCAATACCATTACTCGCGGCAGCCGCCTCGCCCAGCACGATATTGACGTCACTGCCCCGGCCCACGCCCAGCACCTGCGCCGCTGCGGCGCGGTTGGCGGCGATCTCGAGGTAGCCCATGCTGCCCAGGATGCCAAATACCTCGCCGGGCGCACCCAGCGCGAAAGCGGACTTGATTTCGGTGATCTCGCGGCCACCCACGACGATCTTGAACGCGGCTGGTTCTTCGGCGAAGAGCATGGGTGCGTCTTGCGGGGTGATGTTGGTGATGAGGTTGCCGAAGCGGTCGACTTTGAGGACGACGCCTCGCAGCGTGGATTCGTTCACCGGCTTGGGCTTGGGCGCTGCGAAGCGGACGAAGTCCGTGACCTCTTCACCGAACTTGGCCGGGTCGACGCCTTTGGCAAGGTAGGCCGCGACAGGCGAAAACACGTCGCGCGCGTGAAAGGTATTGCTCACCGGCTGCAGGTTGTAGTGCTCGGCGGTCACGTGACGCGCGCTCAGGCGCTCCTCGCGCTGGTAGATCAGCGAAAGCACCCCGTTGTCGGGTGCGACAAAATGGTGACGTTCGCTGGTGACGAGCAACGGCCGGCGGGCAGTGCCCACGCCCGGATCGACGATCACCATGTGCACCGTGCCCGACGGGAAATACGAGTAGGCCTGAGAGATGGTCAGGGCGCCGTCGAGCACATCGAAGGCCTGCACGGCATGGCAGATGTCGATGATCTGGGCCTCCGGCTCGATGTTCAGGATGACGCCTTTCATGGTGCCGATGAAATGGTCGTTAAGTCCGAAGTCGGTGGTCAGGGTAATGATCGGCTTTCGTGCCACAGAATCCCTCGCGGCCGGGACACACTTCCACCCGGCGGTAAGTTTGCCCTAAACCACGAAAGTAACCTGCGGACGGGGTGGGGTCAAGGCACCGGGGTAATGCATCCCAGTCGTCAGTTTCCGGTCGCTCGTCGGTGGGGAAACCCACGCTTTTCGCACGCAGGGTCCTCCTTTTCAAGAACCGAGGCAGAGGAGTGTTTCACTCAGAATGCACACCTCGGACAAATCAGGGCGCACCAAGTTTCTGCAGCATTTTGACGGCACCAACATTTTTCGGGTTGAGCTCAAGGGATTTCCGATAGTTGGTGATGGCTAGTGGTTTGTCACCGGCGTCCATATAGGCCTCACCGAGGCTGTCGTAGACGTTGCTGGATTGGGGATAGGCTTCGAGGTTGAGTTGGAGAATGCGGATGGCTTCCTGGAACTTGTTAACACGCAGCAGTTCGTAGCCCAGAACGTTCAGTTGATCCTCATCGAAGTTGTAGATGGTGGGCCGGGTGGCCTTGAGGTTATGGTATTGGGTCAGGGCCTGGTCGATGCCGCTGGACGCAATTGTGACGGAGAGAGTCTCGCCGATGGATCGGCGCGGGTCGAAGCCGGCTTTGACATCCGGCAACCAGATCGCCATAGTGACCGCAAACAGTCCCGCGCCCATCACCAGGGTGAGCACAAAGAGCATGCCGGCAGCCGCCAAGCGCTGGAAGGCGCCTGGGTGGTCCTTTGCGCGCAGATAGATTTCGAGAATGGCAAGCGGGAAGAGGTAGTTGGCGAAGGCCATGAAGGTGAGGAACGGGCCCTGAAACGTGGTCGAATCGAAACCGATGGGGCCCTTGAAGACAAGAAACGACAGGAAGAATGCTATGCGGTAGAACCACGACCCGCTGACCACAATGAACAGGCGAAGCGCCCAGCGGCGATGCGTTCTGAAATCGCGAGCCAGCGCGTAGCGTAGTGCCATCGCGGCAAAAAGCCAGATCAGGAGCGCGTTGAGGCTTCCGCCCACTTTCTGGATGGCGTCGCCTACGCTTCCACGAATCCAGTGCATGTAAACACCGGCACCGCTGAGCGCGACCGCGGCCAGCATGTAGATGCGGCCGTTCCAGCGATGAAAGACTGGGAATCGGCTGCGGACGGCAGGAATCAGCTGAACGCCTCCCGATAGCATGATGGCGACCGCCGAAGCGAGATGCATAGCGACGGCGAAGTTGCCCATGGTGTCTCCGGGGACGAGACCGTGAGTGATGGATTTGTTCCATCCGTGAAAGTCCCCGCGCAGCGCCGTGAGGCCATAGAAAGTCGCCACGGCAAATGCGAACACGAGTTGTCCGGCCAAAGCCACCACAAACCAGAAGCGCGCGGCTGCTTTCAAGGCGGTGTCGGCGGCGGAAGTCAGATCCAAGCGGTTGGTCAAAGCGATTGTGCTCATACTCCTCACTCCTAAGCAGGGCAAATCAATCTGCGAAAGCCATGACTACTTTTCCTCGAGCGTGCCCTTCTTCCAGATACCGGATCGCCTCAGCGACCCGTACATGGCGTGGATGGCAGCTTTCATGGGCGTTCTGCCGCTCTGCTGGCCTGCTCCCATCGTTCAGGACTCACGCCGAACACGAGGAGCCACAGCATTACCGATCCTTCCCCGATGAGTCCGGCGGCCGTGTTGTAGGGGGACAGGGAGTTTGCGAGCGGCGGTGACAGGAAGGTCAGCCAGCCAAGACCGCCGACCAGCATCAGCGCGCCCAGAAATCGAGGCAGAAAGGCCGACCTGAAGACGAGGTAGCCCATCAGGGCGCAATAGAAGCCGTGAAGCACCATTGCAATGTCAATGCCCTGCGGATTCCAGCGGAGCGCCTCAAGCGTCAACCCCGCGAGGCTGAACGATGCCGCGAACCAAGCCAGGTTCTCGCTCACGGGCCTAACGATGTCGTAGAACAGCAACGTCATCACAATCATGCCCGCGACCGCGATGAGCCCAAGTGCGATTGCCAAGCTGCCACGAGCGAAGGACTCGCCGACGATTGCCGTCCCCAGGCTGAGCAAGTAAAGGACACCGGCCATTCTGGCCTTGAAACTCGGCGACGCTTCTGCAATTCGTCCTGTAATAACTGCTGTACTCATAATCCCTCCCTACGCGAGAAATGAGGCCCCATCCTCTGGCGGATCAGATCGGTTCCCGATAGCGACGCAACCGCACCGCTGCGGTCAGGAATATCGCGGCGACCACCAGTCCCACCCACACACTCGGACTGCTCAGGAACCTCGCGGGAGCGAGTTGTGCGAGCGGAATAAAATGCGGGTCGATCGCGACGCCATTCTTGTCTTTGAGGTCGAACGCGGCCGCAGAGAATCCAAACAATCGGTTGCGCAGCAACGAGCCCAAGAACGAGGAGTGGAACGCAATGTTTTCGGCGACGGCTAACGTCAGTGGCGGCAACACGGCCCATAGAAAGGTCGCGCGACGCGCCCAGCCGGAAACCAGCAGCAGCCAGCAGTAGACGGGCGCATGCCAGAGCGCCACCACGACCAGACTGTAGAGCAGCACCAGTTCCATCTGGAACAATGGCAACCGGTTCCACAGCGTTGCAGCCCCTACACCGGTCACCACCAGGATCGCGATGGTCAGCAACCGCATAATCAGGTGCAGGGTAATGGTCACCGCGAAAACGATCAGCGGCAGAACCACCAGGGGAATGCTTGCCTTCGATAACACGGTCGTAAGATCCGAAACCGGCAATGACTTCCAGAACAGGACGCTGCGGTCACGACGTTCGCTGTGCAGGGCGTCGAGACAGTAGAAGATCCCGACGATGAACGCGATCAGCATGAGCAGCATCGTGGCGTGGCTGTACGGCATGGCAAGCTCGATGCGCTGATCTGCCGGGGCGAGGGTTGCCATTTCACTCATGCTGTGCGGCATCCAAAACTGACGCATGCCTTGCGGCATCCAAGTGAGGCTGATCAGGTAGCCGAACAGATACACGGCGGCGAAGATCCCGGGCGCGATATAGAGCGAACGGTTCTCCCACAATTCGCGCCGCACCGACCAGTACAGGGGCCGGGTCTCGGCCATCGCCGAGGGGGCGGCTGCCAGCGCAGGGACAGAGGATTCGGGTATGGCGTTCGATTGCATATTCATCGGGCCACTCCTTGCGCCTGGCTGGACTTATCTCCCGGCTTGTCTCCCAACACGGCCACGAACAAGTCGGCGATGCTGGGCGTGCGTACTTCGCCAAGCGCGGTGAGTTGCTGGCGATCGACATGGTCGAACAACAGTATGCTGCGGCCGAGCACTTGGCGTTCGTGCATCGGCTTGAGCGCCCGGGCTGCTGCGACTTCCTCGGCACGCACCGTCAGTTCGACGTAGCGCGACTCGAATTCGTCCATGCTGCAATTGAGCACAATGCGACCGCGATGGATGAACATGAGATCGGTGAGCACGTGCTCGACGTCTTCCACCTGATGGGTGGTCACAACGATGGTGCGGCTGCGGTCGTAGTAATCGTTCAGCAGGGAGTCGTAGAACTGCTTGCGATACAGAAGGTCGAGGCCCAGCGTTGGCTCGTCCAGCACCAGCAATTTCGCGTCGATGGCCATGACCAGGGCGAGGTGCAGCTGTGTCACCATGCCCTTGGATAACTCCCCGACCATGCTGGCGCGCGGGATAGTAGTCTTGGCGAGAAATCCTTGCGCCTTGGCGCGATCGAAGCGCGGATGCACGCCTGCGACGTAGTCGAGCGCCTGCGAAACCCGCAGCCAGCGCGGCAGCACGGCGACATCGGCGATGAACGAGACATCGCGCATAAGCTGATCGCGCTCGAGCCAGGGATTACGCCCGAGCACCTTCAGTTCGCCGTGATAGAGGCTGAGGCCGAGAATGGCGTTGAGCGCGGTGCTCTTGCCGGCGCCGTTGGGGCCGATGATTCCGAGGATGCGGCCCTCTTCGACACGCAAATCGACGCCGTCGAGCGCGATGGTTGTGCCGTAAGTCTTACGCAGGCCGCGTGCTTCGATGACTGTCATGGCTTCTTCTTCTCCTCAGCAGCATTCGACGTCTCTGGAGGCGCGGCAGGGGCGTCACCATTCAGCAATTCTTTCGCGGTCAGGCCGAGCCGCTGAATGGTTGCCGAAACCCGGGGCCATTCCTCGGCCAGAAACTTCTGGCGTTCGCCCTGCAACAGCAGATTGCGCGCCCCCGCGTTGATGAACATGCCCCGACCTCGCCTGCTCTCGACCAGTTGCTCGTCGACCAGTTGTTGATAGCCCTTCAAAACCGTGAGCGGGTTCACCCGGTATTCGGTCGCGACGGTGCGTACCGAAGGCAATGGATCGCCCTCTTTCAGCACGCCGTCAAGAATCATGGCGACGACGCGGTCGCGAAGCTGTCGGTAAATCGGCTGATTGTCGTTCCACTCACGATCCATCAGTTTCTCCAGATAGCCCTGACCCGAGATGCACTCCCGTCAATTCTTCCGCTGCAGGTCGAAGTGCGCGTGGATCGGCTTGTCCTTCATCATGAACGTCCAATCCTCGGTGTGATGGTTGGCGTCGATGATGGTGAACACCGAATGGTGCATGTGGTATTCCGTGCTGCCGCTGATGTCCTTGAACTCGAACTCGACCGTTTTGCCATCGGGCGACAGCTTGCCGGTCATGCGCGGCCGGTTCCCCGCATCGCAGTAGTGAACCAGCGTGAGCTGGTCTCCGTCTACGTAAAGCATCGTGACCGGATGGTCGTACTTGGTCGCATCCAACGGCGTTCCGGCTTCCTGGAACTCGTGCACCAGCGCGTTCCCCCTCGAGGTCACGCGCAGGGAGAGGTGCATCGGCTTGCCGCCTGACATCTCCGGCATCTCCGGGACGGTAACCGGGCCTTCCCACTCTCCCGCCATGCTTTTCATGGTTGCGAACGACTTCTGGGCCTCCGACGGCACAGGAGCCACGGAGGACTTTTGCGCGTCGGACTGGGCAAAAGCCACGGCGCAGAGCGACATCATCACAACGGGCAGCGTAAAACGAAGGGATTTCATGTTCGGTTCTCCTTAAAGAGTTCATTTTCTGGCTTTGCTACGGGGCCCGGGGTCATTCGGTGGCTTATGCAGTTTGGGAGCGATGAGCCCCTGGTGGAGCCGCTGCACGTCATCTACTGTTATAGTTAACTATAACACTATGAAACATGTCAAGCTTTTTTGGTGGGGTTTTTTCTTCGGTCGCCTAGGACGACGGCATACATAAGATAGGAAGGGTCTTACCGGCCGTCGAATGCAAGTAAGCCAGGCTGTGGGTGCAGGTGGCTGCGCTCCGGCAGCTCAGCTGGGGGTGATGTATGGCGACGCTTGGATGGCGGTGACAGGCTCGTCGGGTCGATGCGGGTTGCCCCAGCGCTACAAAAAGTCTGCCGCGGCAAAAGGCGCCGCAGCTGCACAGGCGAGGCGCCTGTGCCGACGCGGTCCCGGCGCTCCCGACTTCGTCTACTCGTAGTGGAGCGCCTCCACCGGATCCATCCGTGCCGCCTTGAGCGCAGGGAAGAAGCCCGAGACGATGCCGACCATCGACAGGATGATGAACGACACCATCATGACGGTTGCCGAAGCTCGCAGGAAGATGTCGCCTTCGTGGTTCGCGGTCTTATAAAGGTCGCTGTAGAGCGGCATGGGCGGGATCAGCCAGGTGAGTAAGACCGCGACTCCCATGCCGATCACTCCTCCGGCGAACGTCAGCACCAGCGCTTCGAGCAAGAACTGCACCAGGATGTGGCGAGGCCGGGCACCAAGGGCTTTGCGCAATCCGATCTCGCGGGTGCGTTCGGTCACCGATACCAGCATGATGTTCATGACGCCCACGCCGCCGACGGCCAGGGTGATCGCCCCGATAAATCCCAGCACGGCCTGCAGGCCGATGGAGAAGGCATTCACCATAGCCCGGTCTTCGATCGTGTCCCACGTGGGCGTGGCCTTGTCGTCCTTAGGATCGAAGTGGTGGCGGCGCGCGATCACTTCGCGGACCGCGGCCAGGGCTTTCTTGTTCAGCTCGGCGGCTTGCGGCTGGACGACGATCATGTCAGGATCGCGGACCTGTTTCAGCTCGCGATACACCTGGAAGGGAATGAAGCCGTCTTCGTTGTCCGGGCCCATGTACATTGAGTCCTGGATTTTGTTGCGCAGGACCCCGATCACCTCGAAATCCTGCCCGCCCATGTTCACGTTCTGGCCGACGGGGGGCGCGCCCTGGAACGCTTTCTTGGCGGCGTTGTAGCCGAGAATCACCACGCGGCGATGGTCCACGAAGTCGCCTTCATTGAAGTAGCGTCCATCGGCGAGCTCGAGTTTGCGCATCTGGCCATAGGGCAATTCCACACCCCGGGTCTGGATGGAAACCACGCGCGTGCCAACCTTGTAGCCGAAGCTGCTGCAGGATTCGGCGCTGACCGCACGCACCAGCGGAACCTCATCACGCACGGCCTCGACGTCTTCGTACTCGTAGGTGACCTTCTTGCCGGCGCGCTGGCCGCCGGCCTGCAGGCTGGTCTGCCCGGGCCACATGACGATGACGTTGTTGCCCATGTTCATGAAGGCGTGCAGGACGCTGCCGCCGAGGCCCTGCCCGTAGGCCAGCAGGATGACGACGGACGCCAGTCCCCACACGATGCCGAGCATGGTGAGGACCGAGCGCATGCGGTTTCGCATCAGCGCCTGCCAGCCTTGCGAGATGAGCTCCTTCAGGAACATGGCCGAACGACCTCAGCGCCTAAAGGCGCGTTGCTCTTTGAGCAGTTACGGCATGCCTGAAGGCATGCCCTGATACGAACCGGCCTCAGTCGACACGAATGTCGCCGGAGCCGGTGTGCACGCTGATTTCCGGACCGCCGCCGCGCACCTTCCCGCGAATGTTCTTATGCGCGTCTTCCACCCGGCCTTGGATCGTCGTCGTCACCGGCTGACCCATCACGATGCTTCCCGAGCTGGTGGAAAGGTCCACGTCGAAGGCGACTTCCTGCGCCAGCCGCAGATCGGCATTACCGGAGCCGGTCTTGATGTTCCAGTTGCTTGTGGGCTTGCCGTCCACGCGCACGTCGCCGCTGCCGGCGGAGGCGCGCAGGCCGCCATCGACCCCGCGAACCTCGATATTGCCCGAGCCGGTTTCGATGTGTACGTCGCCCTGACCGTGCTCTTCGATGTTGATGTCGCCACTGCCGGCGTGGGCCTCAATGGGTCCAGCGGCGCCGCGCGCTTCCACGTTGCCCGAGCCGGTATGAACCCGCAGGTTGCCGGCCAGGTCACGCAGCCGCACGTCGCCCGATCCGGTCTCGACTTCGACCCCGGCCTTCATGCCTTCCACGGTTTGATCGCCCGATCCAGACTTTGTGCGGAGTCGCGTGTCGGAGGGTGCGGTGATCTCGTAGTCGATCGAAATGTTGTTGACGTTCACGTAATCGATACGCACGCTATTGCCACTCTGGCTGATGGGCGGATTCTTCTCGATCGACTCGACGTCGGCTTTGCGCTCCCCACTAAACCAGCGGTCGCCGACATGGATCTTGCCGATGATGGAAATGCTTCCGGCGGAGCCGGCGTGAACCGTCACGTTGCCGGAACGAGTCATAACTTCAAGGTCGGCTCCGCTGCCGACCTGCAGGGTTTTCTCGAATCGCCCCTGCTCGGATGCGACCGCAAGCGTGGTTAACAACAGGAGACCGAGAGCGACTGCCAAAGACTTCGTGAATACTCGACGCATGTGCATTCTCCTCGCTTTGTGGAGACGGGGTTTTCCCGCCTCTGCCCGCTATTCGTAGCGCAGCGACTCAACCGGAGTCATGTCGGCTGCGCGTTGTGCCGGATACATCCCGGCGGTCAAGGTAATCACCGACAGCGTAACCAGGGAAACCACAATCGAAATCGTGGAAATGATCGGGTGCGGAACGAAGTCGGGCAAGGGAAGGGAGGACAGGGCAATGCACGCTCCCAGGCCAAAGGTCAGCCCCAGAATTCCGCTGGCGGCGGTCAACAGCGCCGATTCGGCGAAGAACTGCTTGAGGATGTCCTGCCGGGTCGCGCCGATCGCCTTGCGCACTCCGATTTCCCGAGTGCGTTCGGTTACGGAAACCAACATGATGTTCATGACCCCGATGCCCCCCAGACCCAGCGTCACGATGGCCACGCAGCCGAAGAAGATGGTAACCACGTTGAAGATGCCCGCGACCATCTTGGCGCCTTCCATCGTGTCCCAGATGAAGAGCGCGTCTTTGTCTTTGGCTTCAAAGTGGTGGACGCGGCCGAGGGTGCGGCGCACCTGCATAACCGCATCGTCATGTTCCTCTGCATTGGCGACTTCGAACACGATGTCGTCAAGAAAGCCGCGCACGATGCCTTTCTTTTCCGGCGGAGGAAAGTCGCGCGCGACCGACGAGTAGGGCGCGAACAAATAGTCGTTGTCAGGCCCGTTGTAGTTGGAGTTCTGCTTCTTCTCCGCCAGCACACCGACCACGGTGTAGGGCACGCTCTTGATCAGCAGCGTCGATCCCACCGCGGGCTGCCCAGGAAACAGCTGGCGCCGGGCGGCGAAGCCCAGAATTACCACCCGGTTCGAATCGCGTTCGTCGTCGTCGGTGATCCGGCGCCCTTCGTCGAGGATCAGCGAGCGAAAATCCTGGTACGACGGCCAGATGCCCACCACGCCGCGGCTCGCCGAGTTGAACTGGCTGACCTCCGGGATCGTGCGCCGCATTTCCGGGCTCACGCTTTTGACCAGGTAGCACTCGTCCCGAATAAGGCGCGCGTCGTCGATGATCAGGGTAATTTCCCGACCGGCTGCAAGGCCCCCGACCTGCGAACTGGTGCGGCCGCCCCAGACAATGACCAGGTCCTTGCCCAGGGTCTGCATGCGCCGCCTCTGGTCGGCGCTGAACCCGCGCCCCAGGCCCACCAACAGAATCACCGACGAGATCCCCCACACAATTCCGAACATGGTGAGGAAGATCCTCATCTTGTGCGCCCGGAAGGTGGCGATCGTCTGGCGGAAGATTTCGAACAGGCTCATAGGACGTCCCAGGTACGGTTACCGGCCTGCTGCGTATCGTTTAGACGGACGCGCAGGGGCTTGGTTTCAGCCTTAGAGGACTATACGAGAGTGAGCGGGAAAAGGTTCATTCGACGGGAGTTTCAGTTCCAAAACAGGACAGGAAGGGGCAGTTTCGGGTTTCCAGTTTCGAGGAGCAGCTTACGTGGGCGCTCCGCGGGTCACTCAAAGCTCGAAACCTGAAACTCGAAACTCGAAACTGTAACTTTCACTCTCCGGAGTAGTCCGCCGCCTTGCCAATCGCGTGGGTGAGGGAATCCGCCAGTGCGCTGGGCACGGAGAGCACGACCTGGTTGGTTTGCGGGACCGCTGGAAGGGTCGCGATAATGTAGAAGCGCCCGGCACCGCCCTGCTGGATCTTCAGTTCAATGTTGCCGGATGGGCTGGGCAGGGGGAAGGCTCGCTCGAAGCGCGCGGCATCGTGAGTTTCAGGCATATGGGATGTATGACTGATGAGTCTGAGACGGGAGAAGTCGCACAAAAGGCGAAGCCGCGGCCAGACCGCCAACATCGCTTTGCCTCGACTAGCAGTTTGTGCACGCGAGCGGCGCCAATGCTGGTGCCACTTCGCGTGCACAATCGCCTCCTCGGTTAAGGAAAGTCGAACTACTCGTTGACCGCTCGGTAGAAGAAGTAGTCGGCCGTGTAGGGCACGAGTTCAGTCTGGCCTACATTGCAGGTGCTAGTGGGAACAGCTCCGCCGTTGGTGTTTAAGCGTTGGATGAAGGTGGCTTTGGCCAGGAGGTTCCCGCCCGTGGGCCCCTTCGCATTCCCGACTGACTGCAACAGGAGGCATTGAATCGAGCCGGTATTCGGGCAGCTCGAGGGGTCGGAGCCGGCGTCGATCCCGTTCACCTTTACCATCCACACCCTGCTGCTATCGAGCGAACTCTGCCACGTCGCGTTCCCGCTGCGGGGAGCCGTGACGTTCGGCTTGGGATTGGCATTGATGCTCTGGAAGTGGGTGATGATCTGGAACTGCTGTCCAAAGACATCCGAAAAGAGGGTGGCTTCGGGTCGAGCGGTGGGGCTCCATGCAGTACCACCGGTGGCCGTCGGCAGGCAAGTATAGCCCTGGGAACCGAAAGCGTGGCCGACCAGATATGGAGCGTTTCCCGCCGGTACTGCAATAGTGTCAGGAGTGGTCGGGGGCGTGACTTGCGCCGCCGCGTGAGTGACTGTGCCGAGTGCACATGCAAGCGCGAGAGCGGCCGCAAACCGGCTTCGAACGCGCGCGGTCTTATTTGCTAGTTGACTGAGATTCTG
Source organism: uncultured Acidobacteriaceae bacterium (assembly GCA_964641665.1). Classification (GTDB taxonomy): domain Bacteria; phylum Acidobacteriota; class Terriglobia; order Terriglobales; family Acidobacteriaceae; genus Gp1-AA133. The sequence continues at coordinate 25,989 of CAZXKO010000088.1, read as the reverse complement.
CTTCATTTATTTTGTTCTCCAGTTCCTTTTGAATCACGGGTTACAAACGGTTGAGGTTAAGACACACAACTAGCTCGAAGGCTCTTTGCCGCACCACTTCGGGCGAATCAAGATGGCCTTACTTCTTACAGTTGTTAATGTCTGCTGTGTTGAACCGTTACTTAGAAGGCGTAATCGGCCTCACTAGACAGGACGAGATCTAATCGGACTTTGCTTTTCGTGAAGGTAAATGTATGCGTGGGAATCGCAACGCCAGCACGATTGCCGGCAACGAAAATTGCCGGAGGTTTGGTGAAGATCGGGTACGCGAAGTCTGCCTTCCGACGTCGCGCACGCCCAAAGACTATTTATGAGTGGACCCAGATAGAGACTATTGCCAGACAGGCTCAGCGTGACTTCGCTCAACAGGTAGAGGAGTCGGCCTGTGAGTCAGGTCGAGGTCGCGCATCGCCGAGTGGCAAACCATGCAGGATCGCTGGGTGCTATTACCTTCTTGCGAAACCAGGGCATAAGTCAGCCCATGCAGTGACCAGGTAACAACCTTGTAGCCCTCGACCGTGGCGTAGTGGAAACTTACTTTCTTAAAATCGGCTACGACTCCTCCCGAAGCGACTGCCACCGAATCCGGTGCCACGATCAGGCTAACCGCGGCCATCGGCATCTGGGCCGTCGGCACTTGGTACGCGATGAACGCAGCGGTCTTACCTCCTACTTGCACCAGTCGCGCCCCCTCCAGACGGTTAGGCCGCTCCTCTCCTGGAGCCGCAGGGGACGCCGGCAAAGCCAGCGAAAACTCTGCCTTCGCTTTAAACCACTCATTGAGAGCCTGCTGCGAGTCTGTGCGAACGTCGAGCGCCAGATCGCCCTGGGCGTGCTGCCTGTGAGTACGAACGGCGAATTCAGCAAACTGCGGCCCTGCGAGTGGTTGCGGAGTGACTGGCGGCCTCGTGGCTAACGCTGCGACCATGATCACCAGGGCTAACGCTGGTGCCAACACCTTCCAGTGCATGAACTGCCGCCAGACCGGCGAAGGCAACACGCCGGATGGGATTGATTCTCGCTCGGCCTTTACTGCGGGCCGTGACGGGGCCTTCAGTTCCGCCAGCAGTTTTTCTTCCTCGGGAGTGGGTTCGTCGTCCAGCGACCTAGCGGCGCGAAGCAAGGGGCCGCAGTGGTCGCAGAGCGCGGCATGCTGGATGAGTTGGGTTGCCTTCGACTCCGGCCATAGTCCAGCAGCGACTTCATCCCAGTCGACATCTTGGTCTTGTGGGCAGTCAGGTCCGGGCGCCGCAGCCTCCGATACCACCCCGTTCGTCAGCCGGTTCATCAGGCGCTGGTATTCGGACACCTGCTTGCTGCAAGCCTCGCAAGCCTCGACATGACGCTCGGCCTCGCGAACGGTATCCGGCGAAAACCTGCGCAGCGCTTCCCCACTCCTCGACGAGGGAACGAGAGCGTCAAGTTCTTTGATATCGATATGTTTATCGAATGGACGTCCCATACTCTGGAGCCCCATATAAACCAACGACTTCCCGAGGGAATTTGCTTTTGGCTCTATCTTCATCACTGGTTGAATCCGCACGCCCCCCGACGATCTGCTCCCGAATGCCATGCTTTAGCCGCTCGATGACACTCCCAACTCCTTTCGTACCCAATCCGATGGTTGGCAAAGAGGCAATTTCCCTGGTGCTCATTCCTTGCCGGAAGTAGAGCCAAAAAATCATACGGTCGCGCTCCCCTTCGGGCCCGGTCAAGCTGTGCTTCAAGTATTCATCGATCTCATTCAAAAAGACGCCGAAGGCGATTTTCTCCTGGCTCCCATCAGCCTCTTTTCCGGCCTCGGGGTCGACGTCGCTCGTGGAAACATGAGCGGTGTCACCTCCGGAGGACTGGCTGCAACCATGCTTGAAGTAGTCGTGGGTGGCGTTGGCCGCCGTTTTCTTCAAGTATCCCAAAATCGCTTCGGGATGCTGGATGGCGAAGTCCCGTAGCATACGGCAGCCGTCTTGCCAGAGTTTGAGATAAGTGAGTTGGACCAGGTCCTCCACCAACGATCGCGATGGCTCGCCCCACAGAGAAGCCGTGCGCATAATGGTGAGGCTGATGGGCCTGCCGACCCGCGATACGAACTCCTCCCATGCCTCGTCGTCGCATGGTCCGGCGCAGAGACAGACCACCTCTAGCAGGGACAGAGACGAGTACTGCGTCGGTCTGGGGGTGTTCGCCATCGTGAGTTGATTGCCGCGGGCAGCCGGTGCAGGCCACAAACCGCCCTTTAAGATGCTTTGTGGTATCGCGCCCACTCCGCAACGGCCGTGCGACGGGCTCGTTAAGACCGTCTTCAGTACATTTGAGGGGTTTGATTCAACGCAGACGGAACCGATGCGCGAATCGTGTCACTTATTTGTCAAAAGATGTTTGCAATCACTCCAGGGGATATGTCCGGAGAAATCGGCGGCTTCAGCTGCCATTTCGCTCGGAACCGGACTCCGACCCGAGCATCGGCCAAAAAAAAAGAAAGGGCGCGGACCGAAGTCCGCGCCCTCGGTGGACTCCTCGGGCGGAGGCTATCAACCGAATCCTTACTGCAAGACCACCTGGTCGCCTTCCTTCAGACCGCTGAGCAGTTCGGTCTTGGCGCCATTCGAGATGCCGATGTTCACGGCAACCTTGCGTTTACCTTCCTTCCCCTTTTCGTCCGGTACCTCGACCGACGCTTTCTTGTCTTTGTCGTAGAGGATCGAGCCTTCCGGAATCTGCAGCACGTTCTTGTGTTCTTCCAGGATGATCTCGGCGTTGGCGGTCATCGCGGCTTTCAGTTCGCCGCCCGGATTGTTGATCGACACACGCACTTCGAACGTCGTGACGTTATCTTTCTCCACGCCCATCGGAGAAATCTTCGTCACCTTGCCATTGAAAGTCTTGTCCTTGAACGACTCCACCTTAATCCGCGCCGGTTGCGCCATGTAGACCTTGCCGATGTCGCTCTCGTCGACCTTACCCTTGACGTAGACCTCGCTGGTGTCACCCAAGGTCATGACCAGGGTGGCCGAGGAGCCCAACACGAGGATCGAACTTACTGCGTCGCCGACTTCGACATCGCGCGACAGAATGATTCCGTCGATGGGAGACGTGATCGTGGTGTAGCCGAGCTGTTCTTCCAGTTGCTGCAGGTTGGCGTGATCCTGCATCACCTGCGCTTGCGCCTGGCCGATCTTTGCCTTCAGAACCAGCAGCTGCGCCTTGGCGACGTTTTGTTTATTCAGCGCCAGTTCGTAATTTTTCTGCGCGTCGTCGAGCGCGGAGGCTGAGACTACGCCTTCCTTCGCCATCCCCTGGGCGCGGTCATAGGCGCGCTTCAACATGGGCACGTCGACACCCTCTGCGTCGACCTTCGCCCGCTCCAGGTCCGCTTCAGTCCCTTTTGCGCTGGCCTGGGACGCTTCCAACTGCGCCTTGGCCTGCGCGACGCGAGCTTCAATCTCTTCCTTGTCGAGTTCCGCCAGAAGCTGGCCCTTCTTCACGCGATCGCCCGCGTCGACATACAACTTCTTCACGATGCCGCTGGCCTTTGCCTTGATTTCCACCTTGGTGATGGGCTCCACCTTGCCGGTGGCCACCACGCTCTTTGCGAGGTCGCCCTTTTCCACCTTTGCCAGCTTCGAGGGATCGATCTTCGTCCCGCCGCGCGTAGCCGCAATCACCGCTCCGGCCAGCACCAGGACGCCGAACACGGCGACGCAAATGTAGATAATCCGTCTACGCCGCTTCTTATTCTTGCCGTTACCATTGCCGTTGCCGTTCACGTCGTGCCTCCTGCCGCTAACGAAGGTGAGCCTTGGTTGATGACCTACAATGGATCTTACGGAGCCGCAGTGGGTTTTGTTCCCGCAGGTTGCTAGGATTCCCAAATTGCCAGGCGGGTTTTCCCCGAATGGGAGGTCAACGAGACAACCTCAGTTAGTTAGACCCCGCCGCCAAAGAAAAGAAAGCAAGGATGTTGTTGATTTTCAGGGGCCGGCGAAGTCCTAACCGGACGCCGAAAGTGGTTCTTCGAAGGCTGGAGGCCGTAAGCTCCGAGCTCCAAGCCCGTAGCTCGCAGCTGTTTTGGCCGTTTGGAATGTTAGAATTACCCTTCCATGCTAGCTTTTGTGCTGCTCCGGATATTACTCATCCTGCTTCTGGTGGCAGCCAACGCATTCTTCGCCGCAGCCGAATTTTCCCTGGTCAGCGTCCGCGACACCCGCATCCAGCAGCTCATTGAGGCCGGCCGCATCGGGGCGCGCACCGTCCAGCGCCTCCATCAGAATCTCGATGAGGTGGTCAACGGCGTCCAGTTGGGCATCACCCTCACCAGTCTCACGCTAGGCTGGGTCGGCGAGCCGACGCTTGCCCACATCACCGAGGCGATGCTCGGCCGCGTGCCGCACGCTCCCATTTATTCCCACACGATCGCCATCGTCCTGACTTTCACCCTGATCACCTACCTGCACGTCATCCTTGGGGAACTCGTCCCGAAGACCCTGGCCCTGCAACAGGCCGAGCGCGTTGCCCTCGCGGTGGCTGCTCCCATGGACGTTTTCCTCACGGTCATGAAGCCCTTTCTCTACGTGATGCGAAAATCAGGAGGCTTCGTGCTGCGCCTGTTCGGCTCGCGCGAGATGCGTCGGGGTGCGATCCATTCTCCCGACGAACTCAAGCTGATCGTGACCGCCAGCCGCCAGGTGGGGCAGATCCCAGAATTCCAGGAAGCCATGATCCACAATGCCCTGGAACTCGACACCATCACCGTCCGCGAAGTCATGGTGCCCCGGCCCGACATTTTTTCGGTTCCCGCGGACCTCACGCTCGACGAAGCCCTCGCCCGCGTGGTCGAGGAGCAGCACTCGCGCATCCCCGTCTACGACCCGCAACGGGGCCGCGAGCACATCATCGGCGTGCTCTATGCCAAAGACCTCATGCGCTGGATGCGGCTGCGTTTTACGCTCAGCCCCAACCAGGCCATCACATCGCGCATCGCCAAGATGCAGGTCAGCCAGATCATGCGCAACGTCCTGGTTGTTCCCGAAACCAAGGCGTTGACCGACCTGCTCGCCGAATTCAAGGAGCGCAAGCGTCACCTGGCCGTGGTCGTCGACGAGTTCGGGTCGACGGCGGGCGTGATCACTGTAGAAGATGTGCTGGAGCAACTGGTTGGCGAAATCGAAGACGAGTTCGACATCCAGCCCGTACCTCAACCCACCCTGGACGAGGACACGGCGTTAACGCTGGAAGGCTCAGTCAACATCCGCGACCTGGAGTCGCAGTACCAGTTGATCCTTCCGCGCGACGCCGGCTTTGAAACCCTGGCGGGATTTGTCTTGGCGCGACTGCAAAAGATTCCCCAGGTCGGCGACTCCTTCGAGTTCGAAGGCCGCCGCTATACCGTGGAGGAGATGGAAGCCCACCGCATCGCCAAAGTGAAGATCGAGAACCTGGAACCCGCGCCGCTTGAGCAGGCGGGGGACTGAGAATTGCCGAACCAGTCCCCGAGCACAAGATCAACCAGCCAGCAGTAACCCTTCCTAACTAAGGCTGAGTGATTCTTATAGTCGCCGCGTTCACGATCTGACCGGCCGCGCACGTCGGCCCTCGGTAACCGCCGCGTCCAACCGTGCCGCGATCGCCGCAAATTCAGGTGTAGGCCCGCTCCAACGCAACTGGTCGACGTTGTCGAACAGTTCGATGTCCGTTCGCAACGTAGCCAGGGTTCGAAAAAGCAGCGCGCGCTCCCGCTCGCGAGAGAGTGTATCCGCGAGCGCACCCGCGTTGGTGACGTTCACACGCCACTCGCGGCTGTCCGGGGGGATGGCTTCCAGGTGAAAAAACTTGGCCAGGACTGCAGCCGACGACTTCGCACCCCAGCCTTTCAGACCCGGATAACCATCGGCGGCGTCGCCCACCAGCGCCAGATAGTCTGGGATCGAAGCGGGCAAAACGCCAAACTTCTGCAACACGCCAGCCTCGTCGATGGTGACGCTGGTCCGGCGGTTCAGCTGAACGATGCGTTTGCTCACGCATTGCGCGAGGTCTTTGTCCGGCGTGCAGATGATTACCCGTTCGACTCGCGTGTCGCGCGCAGCTGCGGTCGCCCCGGCCGCGAGCGCATCGTCCGCCTCAAATTCCACCATCGGCCAGACAACAATCCCCGCGGATGTGAGCACCTCTTCGAGGAGTGGGAATTGTGCCCACAGATCGGGTTCGATGCCTTGGGAAGTCTTGTAACCCGGCCACAACTCGTTGCGAAAGGATTCGATGACGTGATCGGTTGCCACGGCAACGTGCGTTGCGCCGCCTTTCATCATGCCCAGTACCGAACCGAGGACGCCCCGGACGGCAGCAACCTCGCGCCCGTCCTTGTCCCGTGCCGACGGCAGCGCGTAGTAGTGCCGGAACAGTTCGTAGGTGCCGTCGACCAAATGGACTTCCAAGGGGCAGCTCCGCCACCAACCCTATAAGACTCTTGCCGCCTCGATCAACTGAGGTCCCTGACAGGTCCGTGGGCGCTCGGGTCACGAATCTGATATTGTTCACAAACTCTAGGAGAGAAAACAAAAATGAAAATCGCGCTCCTGATCATCCGCCTCCTGCTCGGCCTGGTTTTCTTTGTGTTTGGCCTGAACGCATTCCTGCACTTCATTCCGGCAGTCCTGCCTCCGGGAATGGCAGGCGAGTATGTCAACATACTCATTCAGTCGCGCTACGTGCTATTTGTCGGTGGTTTTCAGGTAATCGGAGGCGCGCTTCTCTTGGCGAACCGCTACGTTCCTCTGGGGCTGACTGTGCTGGGGCCGGTGATCGTGAACATCCTGCTCTATCACCTGCTGTTGAGCCACACGGGTGCCGGGGTGGCGATTCTCGTCGCAATCTTTTGGGGAGTTCTGGCCTACCGTCACCGTCAGTACTTCGCCAGCCTGTTCGTGCAGCGGACGTCTTGAGCCATCGCTACCGCGTCGTATTGGGCGAGATTTGGAGCCGGATCGTAAAAGATCCGAAGGACGAAGCCAGGCAAGCGTGCGCTTACTTGAGGTCGTTCACCAGGTACAAGTCGGAGAGTGTTCGGCCGTATTCGTAGACGTAATTGTTGCCGTCGGGAGTAATGAGGATGGAACTGATGTCGGTAACGCCGGATACGTCTGGCGGAACCAACTGTTTCCACACTTGCTTGTGGCCCGTGGCCAAGTCCAGCTTATTGACGGTTGCGGGAACCTCGCCAAGCCGATACACAAACAGGGAGTGGCCGTCGCTGGTCCACGCGATGGGAGCCTCTCCGGCACCGAGGCCAGGGATCGGGCGCATCTCACCGCTGTCCACCGTAAGTAGAGCGGGTTTTTGATCCGGGCCGACCAGGACCACCTCTTTGCCGTCGGGAGAGATTGCGATGAGGCTGCCGTTTACGCCTTCTTTCGTGATGGCTTTTGGTGGACCGCCGCTCGTGTCCTGCACGTAAAGTCGCACGCCTTTGCCGACCTCGTCGCCGGCGAACAGGATTCGCTCACCGTCGGGAAACCAGCGTGCCCAGATGCGGTTGATCTGGTCGTGGGTCAGCTCTTTCGATTCTCCCGCACCGGTGGGGAGCAAGTTGAATTGAACGGGTGGTTTGGGCTGACCGGACAAAGCCCATCGCTGATCCGGCGATAATGCAAAACTCAGCCCGTCGCCGAGGCGAATCGCCGGCGACCCGTCGGTGCCACGCAGATAACTCGAGTAATTCTCCCCACCCGCTTCGCCGGATTCCGTGAACAAGAGCTTCTTGCCGTCCAGGGACAAATCCTTGGGTGCCGACCAGTCCAGCCAGGAAAGGTCTCGCTCCTTGGCACTGCCCGCCGTCATGCCGACCATTCCAACGCGGGGCACATCACGGGTAATTAGCACACGCCCATCCTTCGCTACATCCTGCAGGGTTAGTGTGCCGGGCTCTCGTGCCAGAAGCCGCTCCTTTCCTGACAGATCTACCGCGGAAAGATAACGTCCATAACCGAGTCGGGTGCTCGAGAACCAGATTTCGGTTCCGCTCGGAGACCAGCCCAGACCCCAAGCCGTCTCCCAGCCCGTCGACAATGTTTTCTTCTTACCCGAAAGATCAACAACCGCAATAAATCCCGCGTCGTCTCGGCGGACGGGATGCTCGATGAAGGCGACCACGTCTCCTTTGGGACTGACCCGCGGGTGGCTGAGCCATCCTCCGGTCTGATACAGCACCTTCCCAATGGGGTATTCGAGACGGCTCAATCCACTGAACTCACGCACGACCGCGAAGTTTGTCCCATCCGGCGACCAGTCGGCCCACTGTACGTTCTCCAGTACCTCGCGGGGAGCGCCGCCGCCAAGCGGCACTCTGCCCAACGTGCCCTCGTTCGTATAGGGATCGACGTTGTGGCTGTTCAGCAAAACTGCCATCTCGCCTTCCGACGAGATCGACAACACCTCGGCCTTCGAGAGCCCGAAAGGACGGGATTCCGGGCTGTCGGGCCGGGTCACGAACAGGTCGATTCCGCCTCCCTCCCAGGCTGCGCTATAGACGATGTTCTTCCCGTCCGGAGCAAACCGCGCCATGCGGATGGTGCCACCGCGAAAGGTGAGCTGGTGATAGGTTGGCGGCGTAATACTGGAAGCCAAGCCTTCGCGTTTTCCCAGAAAGTACGCTCCGACGATCGCCGCAACCACGACGATCGCTGATGCCAGAGTGACGACGTGCCCCCGACTGAACCAGCCGGCCACCGCAGGGGCCGTCGCTTCCGCTGTGGGGGCTTGTACCGCGACCTTCGCGCTTGGGTACGAGTCCGACTCTCGTCTCAATCGCTGGAGGTCGACGCGGAAGTCGGAGGCAGTCTGGTAACGGAGTTTGAGATCCTTTTCGAGGGCCTTGTCGAGAATCTGTTCAAGTCTTGGCGGGAGTTGAGGATTGAGTTGCAGGGGTGGAACGGGAGAGCGATTGAGAATCCCGTCGAACACCGCAGCGCTGGTGGAACCGGAAAACGCCTGCCGTCCCGTGGCCATTTCGTAAACCACGAGTCCCAGCGAAAACAGGTCGGTGCGGCGGTCCAACTCTTCGCCCATGGCTTGCTCGGGCGACATGTAGGCGATGGTTCCCACCGCCATGCCCGGACTAGTCAGGAGATCGGCGGCGGCGGTTGGCATGGTGTCCCCTGCGCCCGCACCGTGCCGAGTGTGTGCTTCGGCGGAGTACTTGGCTAGGCCGAAATCCAGGACTTTCGCCTGGCCGCTGCGAGTGATGAAAATGTTCGCCGGCTTGATATCGCGATGGACAATGCCCTGAGAGTGGGCGGCATCGAGCGCGTCGGCGACTTGTCCGGCAATGTCCAACATCTCGCTCAGCCGAATCGGTTTCCCCTCGATGCGGTGTTTCAGGGTCTGCCCGTCAATAAACTCCATGACGATATAGGCAGATCCTGCCTCTTCGCCGACGTCGTAGATCGTGCAGATGTTTGGGTGATTGAGTCCCGAGGCGGCCTGCGCTTCGCGCCGAAAGCGCTCCAGAGCAGCGGGATCTTTGGCGGTATCGTCCGGCAGGAACTTCAGGGCAACCGTGCGGTGCAGGCGGGTGTCCTCGGCCTTGTAGACAACACCCATGCCACCGCCACCGAGCTTCCCGGTGATTTTGTAGTGTGAAATTGTCTGGCCGATCATTCAAACGGTGCCCGCATAGGCGGCCCCATCTTACGGGCGTCCACATCTTTCAGTCAACGCGCAAGGGCTACTGAAAACTATGTGGTCGCTGACCAGGAAACACGACCTCACCCACATCCACCATATTGCGGTTAGTGCTAATCTACCCAGCGACCAAAATAACCGCCTCCGGGGCCAAACCATGAAAACCTTCCTGCTGGCTGTGGCAGTTGGGGTACTCGCATTCTTCGTAGTTCCTTGGACCGCTGCTCACGCCCAAACACAGCCTGCCGCGTCGAGCACGCAGCCGCAAGCAGTCCCCGCGGGAACGCCAACGGCGGTACCCGCCGCGTCCCCACAAGCCACCACGAAGATCACGTCATACACGCTTCCCCCCGATCTCTTCCAGAAAGCGCACCGCCGGAATCGCGTTCATTTCCGCCTGGAGTTAATCGGCGTTGTCTACGGAATCGTGGTGCTCTGGCTGATTCTGCGCTGGAAGCTCTCGGCGAAGTATCGCGACTGGGGCGAACGCGTCTCCTCCAACAGCTTCCTGCAGGCCGTGGTGTACTCGCCCCTGCTGTTGCTGACCATGGCGGTCCTAACGCTACCGCTGGACATTTACGGCGAATCGGTCGAGAAGCAGTACGGAATCTCCGTGCAGGGATGGGGTTCGTGGAGTTGGGACTGGGCCAAAGGCCAGTTGATCTCGCACGTGATCGGAATCATCCTGATCTGGTTGCTTTACGTTGTCATCCGCCGGAGCGCGCGCCGCTGGTGGTTTTATTTCTGGGTGCTCTCGTTGCCCATCATGGTGTTTCTCATCTTCCTGCAGCCGCTGGTCATCGACCCCATGTTTCACAAGTTTGAGCCCTTGCAGCAGAAAGATCCCGCGCTCACCGCGAGCCTTGAGCAGATGGTGCAGCGCGCTGGAAAAGACATTCCCCCGGAACGCATGTTCTGGATGGGCGCCGGCGAAAAGACCACCAGCCTGAACGCCTATGTAACTGGCGTCGGGTCATCCAAACGCATCGTGGTGTGGGACAACACCATCGCCAAGATGAATACGCAGCAGATCGTCTACGTGGCCGGGCACGAGATGGGGCACTACGTTCTGAACCACATCCCAAAGGGGCTTAGCTTCTTCGCAGTGCTGCTCTTCATCGCTTTCTATCTGGGCTATCGCACTATCGGCTGGTGTCTGGCGCGCTGGGGCGGCGGTTGGGGGATTCGCGGCCTCGAGGACTGGGCGTCTCTCCCGGTGTTGTTGCTGTTGCTTTCGGTCTTTTCGTTCGGGGTGAATCCGGTGGCGTCTGCTTTCAGCCGTACCCTGGAGCATCAGGCCGACCAATACGGACTCGAAGTGACCCACGGACTGACGCCCGACTCTGGCCAGGTTGGCGCCCAGGCCTTCCAGATCCTGGGGGTAGTAGGCTTATCGGACCCCGATCCCAACCCCGTGAACGTCTTCCTTTTTTATGATCATCCCCCCATCACCGATCGGGTTCAGTTTTGCCTGACGTATGATCCCTGGGCTAACGGCGGGCATGGAGAGTTCGTAAAATGACCACGTCACGCGCGCCGGGCGATCAACGACGAAGGCCCGACGACCGACAACCGACGACCCACGACGCCTGCCCTGGCCAATGATGCTCCGCTACCTCTCCCGTCGCGTGCTCTACACCCTGCCGGTGCTCTGGCTGGTGGTGTCACTCGTCTTCCTTCTGATTCACCTGGTCCCCGGCGATCCCATCGCACAAATGCTTGGGGAGGGCGCGCCCGCTGCCGACCTCGAAGCGGCGCGTCACGCCTACGGCCTCGACCTCCCGCTTGGCCAGCAGTACTTTAACTATTGGAAAGGCGTGCTGCACGGCGACCTCGGCACGTCGCTGCGCTACAACCAGAATGTGAGTCGACTGCTGGCGCAGCGCTATCCCTACACACTGCAACTCACCCTCGCGGCATTGGTCGTTGCGATTCTGCTGTCCATTCCGGCCGGGGTGCACTCGGCCCGGCGGCGCAACCAGTGGGACGACCGCGCCCTGAGTGTCGTCAGCCTTTTCGGACTGTCGTTCCCCAACTTCGCGCTGGGCCCGATCCTTATCCTTCTATTCTCGATCAAGCTGGGATGGCTGCCCGTCTCCGGTTCGGGCACGTTCGCGAACCTGGTGCTACCCGCGATCACGATGGGCAGCGCGCTCGCCGCCATTCTGACCCGCATGGTGCGCACCTCGATGCTCGAAGAGCTGAGCCAGGACTACATCCGAACCGCCCGGGCGAAAGGCCTCCCTGAAACCACGGTCGTCTATCACCACGCGCTGCGCAACGCCTTGATCCCGGTCATCACCGTGCTCGGGCTGCAGTTCGGCGCGTTGCTGGCAGGCGCAATCGTGACCGAGAAAATCTTTTCCTGGCCCGGCATCGGTCGCCTGACCATCGACGCCATCTCGAACCGCGACTACGCCGTGGTGCAAGGCTGCATCCTGGCGATCGGCTTGACGTATGTGGCGGTGAATTTCATGACGGATCTCGTGTATTCCGTGGTGAATCCGAGGATCCGGCAGTGAAGGGGACGACGGAAGCAGTGCAGTTCTCTGCGTCCTCGGCGGCCTTGCCTTCGCGCCCTCTGCGGTTAAACGGTTCTTGACGACAATGTCGACGCTCACCATCTCGCTACCCCGCGTAGCCCGGCACAACCCGTTGGCCGCGGCCGGCGTCGTGCTCGTGATCGTCTTCATCCTCTGCGCGATGTTTGCTTCCTGGCTCGCACCCTACGATCCAGCCCACATCAGCCTGCCAACGCGGCTTGAGGCCCCCAGCGCAGCCCATTGGTGTGGCACCGACGAACTTGGCCGCGACATCCTCTCCCGCCTCATCTACGGCGCGCGCATCTCGATGCTGGTGGGCAGCTCGGTGGTCGCGATGAGCCTGGCCCTCGGCCTCGTCATCGGTTCCATCGCCGGCTACTACGGCGGACGCATCGACCGCTTCGTCAACGTCGTCCTGATGAACGCCTTTCTGTCGTTCCCTGGAATTCTTCTGGCCATCGCCTTCGTTGCCTTCCGCGGCCCGGGCATTTTCAACCTGGTGCTGGCGCTCTCGCTCGGAGGCTGGGTGGGCTACGCGCGCCTCGTACGTGCCCAGGTCCTCGCTACCCGCGAAAAAGAATTCGTGGAGGCCGCCCGGGCGCTCGGTGCGACCGACCTGCGCGTGATCGTTCGCCACATCCTGCCCAACATCATTCAGCCCGTCATTGTGCAGGCGGCGATTGGCATGGCCGGCGCGATCCTGGCCGAGGCAACCATGAGTTTTCTGGGGCTCGGCGTTCCTCCGCCCGCGGCCAGTTGGGGATCCATGCTCAACGACGCCCGCGCGCACTTGTTCGACGCCGCGCATCTGGTCTTGTTTCCGGCCGCTGCCGTGATGCTGGCAGTGCTCTCGTTCAATTTTATTGGGGACGCCCTGCGGGACCTGCTCGATCCTCGCTCCCGTATCGAAGCCGGACTATAGGGGGATCCCTCGGTTTGCGAGGTATTTCGGCTGCGGGCACGCGCCACGCTTTCGCCCGCAAGGCGCCTCAAATCGGAAGGGCAGACCGCACTTGCATAGCCGCCCGTCCCTGCTATCTTATGAATTCGCGATTTGCGCCCCGAGTATGCAGGTCGGGGGTATGGTCTCAATGCCGAAGCCTCAGTCCGATCTCGTTGTGCCCGTGGAATCCCGTATTCTGGTGGTCCGGAAGCAGAAAGTCATCCTTGATTCAGACCTGGCCGACCTCTATGGAGTGCCGGTAAAACGCCTCAACCAGCAGGTCAAGCGCAATCGCGAGCGTTTTCCGGCCGATTTTGTGTTCCAGCTGACCCCAAAGGAGCATGAAATCTTGAGGTTGCAATTTGCAACCTCAAAAGACAGCCACGGCGGCCGTCGCTACCCGCCCCACGCCTTTACCGAGCACGGCGCCATCATGGCGGCAACTGTACTGAACTCCGAACGTGCCGTCGAAATGAGCGTTTTCGTGGTCCGCGCCTTTGTCCGCTTGCGCGAGATGCTTTCCACCAACCACGAACTGGCAGCCAAAATCGACGAACTGGAACGCCGCCTGGACACCCACGACGCTTCGATCCAGGACCTGCTCGAAGCGATCAGGGAACTGATGCTGCCCGACCCGGCCACCGGCCGCAAAATCGGATTCACACTGCCGCCGGGCGAGAAGGCCGGCTAGCGAACCCCGTTGTAAAGTTTAGCGAAAACGGCGTCCTAGAAAAGCGCAAAACGCGAGACGCCCCTCAAGCTTCACCCACCCTGTCCGTCCAGCACCGCCCGCAAGCGCCCATATCCGGCCCGGCTCACCGGCAGGCGCACGCCATCCTGCAGGATCGCAACGTGGCTGTCCTTTCCGTACGGCTCCACTCTCGCGACGCGCTCCAGGTTCACGATGCAGGAGCGGTGAATGCGGAGAAAATTCTTCGGATCGAGCGCCGCTTCCACACTCGAGATCGTTTGCTGCTTCAGGTGCTTCTTCCCCTGTGAAGCCAGGGCCACGTAGTCGTCCTGCGCCTCCACGTAATCGAGCTTGCTGACCGGAATGATGTGTACTCGCGTCCCGTCTCTTACCACCAGACGCTCGGCATAGTGCCCCGGCTGGCGAGCCGAGGCCGCCAGTTCCGCCGCGGAGGGAACGGGTTCTCCGAGGCGCTGCTTCGCGCGCGCCAGAGCGGCCTCGAACCGGTCCGCTGCAACCGGTTTCAGCAGGTAGTCCACGGCGTGTACTTCGAACGCCCGCAACGCGTGCTGATCGTAGGCGGTCACAAAAACCACGGCGATCTCTGCGCCAATCAGCTCCAGCACTTCGAAACCGTCGAGCTTTGGCATTTGAATGTCGAGGAACAGCAGGTCTGGCTTCTGCTCGGTGACCATCTTCACCGCCTCGAAACCATTGGCGCATTCGCCGAGGATTTCGATCTCCGGGTGCGCCTTCAGCATTTCGTGGATTACCGCGCGAGCCAGTTCCTCGTCGTCCACGACGATGGCAGTCAGCCGGACTTGCGCTTCCGGGCTCATGCCGCCCCCTCCGTTTTTTCAGCCGGCAACGCGAGAGTCACAAGGAACCGTTCGCCTTCCGCGCGAACATCGAAGCGTGCTCGTTCCCCATAGCGTGCCGCAAGGCGCTGCCGCACGTTCGCCAACCCCACCCCGGTTCCACGCCGCCGCGGCATTTCCGGATCGAAGTTGTTTTCCACCTCAATCACGAGTTCTCCTGCCGTAGCACTGTCCCCATGGGAGAGATCCGTGCCTCTAATCTCGCCGTTGCGCACTTCGAGCCGGATCCACCCCCCTTCGGTCAAATTGGAAATCCCGTGCGCCACGGCGTTCTCCACCAGCGGTTGTAGTAGTAGCGGCGGCACCGCGTAATCGAGCGCTTCCGCCGCGATTGTCTCTTCCACCCTGAGCCGTGCTCCAAAACGCACTTTCTCGACCGACAGAAACGATTGCACCAGCGCCAGTTCTTCGCGCAAGGGAATCACCGTTCTCTCGCCGAGCCCGAGAGTCTTGCGCAGAAAATCCGCCAGCAGTATGCACATCTCGCGCGCCCGGCCCGCGTCGATGCTGGTCAGCGCGCTGATGGAGTTCAGGCTGTTAAACAGGAAGTGCGGATTCACCTGCGCCTTGAGTGCTTTCAATTCCGAGTCGCGGGCCAGCACGCGCGCCTCGATCACCCGCTTCTCGGCCTGCTGCGATTGCTCCACCGACAGCAGCACGTAATGCATGGCGACGGCCAGGAGGTAGATCATTACGCCGCTGACGAACAGCAAGGGCAGCGCCTGCGAAAAATTCCGGCCGAGCCCGCGAAACACGTCGAGGCCAGCCAGCAAGGTAGCCAGTCCCTTGCCAATGGCGACCCAGACCCCGCTGATGAACACGGCCGCCAGCAGATGAGTCAACGCCAGCTGCTGAAAGGATGAGTTTCCCAGCGGAACGCCCCGGCACGAGTACCACGCCGACAGGCACATGAAGGCGTACACCAGGCACAACGGCAGGATCATCACCAGCGCCTGGGCCAGGCTCATCCCGCCCGGCGATGCCAGCAGGTACAGCAGGATGGCGGCGAGCGGAATCCACGCCACCAGGTACATCCCCAGCCGCCGCATGTGCCCAAGAATCGGGTGCATAGGCCGTCAGTTCTTGACTTCAATGCCGCCGAAGACGGCGATGCCCCGCACGTACAGAGTCTTGCTGGGAGCGGCCGGGTCGGGCTGCACATATTGCGATTTGTCGTCGTAGCCGCCGAACACGCCCATGCCCTGCACCACCACTTTCCAGTTGGTGGGCACGCGGATCTCCCCGCCCCCGAAAACTGCGTTGGCCTCGACATAGGCCTCGGTGCCTTCCATGTCGGCCCGGGTCAAGTCCACTTCATAGCCTCCGAACACCGCGAACAGCCGCGCTCCCCGGAAGTCTTTCGCCGTGACCTGCCGTTCCCCTCCGCCGAATACGTAAAAGGAATCCCATTCCGGGGCATGGGAGAATTTCGATCCGCACGGTTGTCCCGTGAGCGCATGGGCAACCATCATGACCCCCACGGCGATAATGATTGCCGGCCAAGCCTGGCTCCAGGTGAGATGCGTGATCCCCAGCGCGTTGGTTTGGAGAATGACCCCAGCGGCGACTAAGCACCCGCCGAACACCCGGTCCCCCGCGTCGCTCCCAGAAAGCAGCTTGATGAGCCCGACCACGACCAACACCATTGGCCAGAAATGCAGCGTGACCACGTGCGGCAGCACGCCGAGTTGGTTGAGCAGCAGGATGGCGCCGACGGTGATGATCACCACGCCGGCCACCATTGCCCCGCCGCTACGCTTGGGTCCGAAACTCATTCGAGATCTCCCCGGATTCTCCAGCCCGCGGCGTGGCCTTGGGAACGTGCGGCGCCGCGGGGTGAACCAGCAGCAGAACCAGACCTGCCAGAATCAGCAACATGGGCCAGCCGTGCACCAGCGCGGCAATCGTGGGCACGTTGAGCCGAGCCGCCCAGGCGTCCAGTCTACTCTGGGCACTCGCCGTCGCTACCCCAGCCAGAACGGCCGCGGCTACCGTGTCATGCGTCCAGAACGGATATTGACTGCTGCTTGCCATCTTCTTACTCCTCTCATCCGTGTGCCAGTCCCTGCCTGGCTACATGCCGAAGACTAGGACAAGGTCCCGGGCCGCAGCCCGCGCTTTTCGGTGAAAGACGGCCCGTTACCGGCGAATGAAGGAACATTTCCGCCAACGCAGACAGCCAGACTCGTCCGACCGCGGCCACCACACTGACATCTCTGACTGTTTCGTATTTTGTTCGCCACGAACAGTGGTTTTGTGGTACATCACTAGCCATGCGCAAAGCCATCCTGCATCTCAAGAAATCCGATCCCGTGATGAGAGCCATCATCGAGCGCGTCGGCCCGTGCCGCATGGAATTCGGCGAGCCCACGTTTCACAGCCTGGCGGAGGCGATCGTTTACCAGCAGCTCAACGGAAAGGCTGCTGTCACCATCTTCAAGCGTTTTGCCGACGCAGCCGGCGACCCGGTAACTCCCGAGGGCATCCTCACGATGACCGAGCAACAGATGCGCGCGGTGGGCCTCTCCAAACAAAAATCTTCCTACCTGCGCGATCTGGCGGAGAAGACCAAGGCGGGCCTGCTGGAGTTCGAGCGGCTGCACGAGTTGCAGGACGAAGAAATCATCCAGCACCTCACCCGGGTCAAAGGCGTGGGCGTGTGGACCGCCCACATGTTCCTGATGTTCACCCTCCGCCGCCCCGACGTCCTGCCCACTGGTGACTACGGCGTACAGGTCGCGATCAAGAAGCACTATCGCAAACGCAAACTCCCCAAGCCAAAAGACATGGAGAAAATCGCGAAACCCTGGTCCCCCTACCGTTCCGTCGCATGCTGGTATTTGTGGCGGAGCCTGGATATCAAGACGATGTAACGGCAATTTTCGATTGGCGATTTCCGATTGCCGAATGAGCTGCAAGGTTCCGCTGTTCTGAATCGGCAATGGGCAATCGCCATTCGCCATTCGCCAATGGTCATTCCCCTGTGCTCTCCGTGCACTCTGTGTTTAAATGACATTGATGCCAGCCGAGCATAAAATCCGCGTCCTGGTAGCCAAGCCGGGGCTCGACGGCCACGACCGCGGCGCCAAGGTCATTGCCCGCGCCCTACGCGACGCCGGCATGGAAGTCATCTACACCGGCCTGCGCCAGACGCCTGAGATGGTTGTTAACGCCGCCCTGCAAGAAGACGTCGACGTCATTGGCCTCTCGATCCTCTCCGGCGCGCATAACGTCATCGTCCCGCGTGTTACCGCGCTGCTCAAGCAGAACAAAATGGATGACGTTCTGCTGCTGGTCGGCGGCATCATTCCCGACCAGGATGTCGAAGGCCTTAAGAAGTCCGGCGTGGCTGCAATTTTCCAGCCCGGCACTGCCATGGACGATATCGTAAAATTCATCCGCGAGCACGTGAAGCCGCGCGGGGTGTCGGCATAACGGGGTGTCTGGCATGAGACAGAGACTCTGGGCGACAGCACGAACCACGTAGGCACAGGAGGCGCCCTCGCCTGTGCGGCCGCGGCGGTTTTTGCCGCGGCAGGGGTTTAGACTCCAGGACGTAGATCCAGGTTCGAACAAGCAGTCCCACAAATCTACTCATTAGGTCTGTCATCCCGACCGGAGCGGAGCGGAGTGGAGGGACCTTGCGTTTTCAACGGCCTTCGAAGGCTGGCGGTTTAGGGTTTGCGGGCACCTGTCCCTCGGACGTATTCCTCATTCTTCGTGCCTGACCAGTCGACATCCCGTCTCCGCGATGTTCTCGCGCACACCATCGGCCCCACCCCCTGGTACTGGCAGACCTTTCCGGCCATCACCTCCGCCGCCCGCCAGCGCTTGGACTGGACCCATCACGGCGACGAAGGCCCAACCGGCTACCTCGTCACCCTCGCGCTCGAGCAGGAACCGGAAAAGCCCCGCCTCGCCCTCAACACCTATTGCCGTCCGTTTTTCGTGGCCCCGTCGTATCTAGGCATCTGGTGCCCCGAGGGGCGCAGCCTGCGCTTCACTTGCTTCGATCCCGATACGCTGAAAGCCTTCGACATGGCCGAGATCGCCGGTTGGTTCAAGCAGTCCGCCGACCGCATCTACGCCCACACGGAGCCCGTCGCGGACTTCGAAATCCCCCTCGACCTCGCCCCCGGCACGCACAAAATCGACGTCCCGTCCGAGTTGGCGATGGTCGAGGAATTGATCGTTCCCACCAGCTACAAGGCGATGTCGAACGATGATCCTGCCTTCGCGCTGTTCGTCTTCTACCTGCAAGCCGGGTTGGTCGAGGTCCTGCCGCAGAAATGGTTCACCGCTGCGCAGTACCGCGTGGGTCAGCAGTGGATTACCCGCGCCACGCGCGACCCCGAGTCCCATCGCATTGTCGGCGAATGCTTCGGCGTCGGCACGTTCCTTCTGGAAGAAGACGGCTGCCGCCGGGAGCGCTGGCTGGAGAAGAGCAGTCGCTAGTCGCTAGTTGTTAGAGGCCACCAACGGTCAGAGGTCATCCATTGCCGGACGTCATCAAATGTCAGGCGTCATCCAATCGAGGGGTGTCAATGCAATTAAGAGTTATCATCCCGAGCGCAGAGAGGCGCTACCAGAAAGTAGTCGGCGGGCCCTGTGCCCATGTGCGACATCCCCGGCTCTACAATCTTTTCTGCCACAGCTCGATATCGCATAAAACCTTCACATCGCATGCAAACATTCTTCAAGATTGATTCGACCGGCGACGCCACGGTGCTGAGTCTGCAATCCGCCGACACCACGAATCGTCTGACCCGCTCCTGCGTTGAGGCGCTGAGCGAAGCAGTGCGCGAGTTAGCTCGCAGCCCTAGACCGCTCGTCATTACCGGGAACACCCACTTCTTTTCCGCTGGAGCCGACCTTGCGGAAATCGCGGCGCTTACGGGTCCTGCTGCCTACGAATTCTCAAAACTGGGCCAGACCCTGATGAACGCCATCGAACGGTTCCCGGCCCCCGTATACGCTGCGATCCGCGGATACTGCATGGGCGGCGGCCTCGACCTCGCCCTCGCGTGCCACCGCCGCATCGCGTCTCCGAACGCGATCTTCGGCCATCGTGGAGCGGCCTTGGGTCTGATCACCGGCTGGGGTGGAACCCAGCGCTTACCGCGACTAGTCGGAAAAGCACGCGCGCTCGAAATGTTGGTGGCGGCTGAAAAAATCCACGCCAGCGAAGCCCTGCGAATCGGTTTAGTGAATACCGTCGCAGAGGACCCAATCGCCCAAGCCGCGTTGAGAATTCGGGGTGCGTCCCAGAGTTTCTGAGCTGGATGGCCACTCGCCTTGCTTCCGTTCTCCGTGCCTCAGTGTCTCCGTGGTGAATTCTCAGCGTCAGAATAACCCCCGTTTGCGCCCTTCTGCGCGCCTGATATACGGTAGTCTGTTTGCAGCGCCCGTCTCATGGCCGACCGTAACGAAGTCTCGCAGTCCACTGCCGCCACCACCCTGCTGCCGTCCAAGGTCGACCCCACCTCGGCGAAGTTTGAAGCCAACATGCGCTTCATGGCCGACCTGGTTTCGCAGGTGCGCAACGAGGAAGAGAAAATTCGCGAAGGCGGCGGCGCCAAGGCCATCGAGAGCCAGCATGCCAAGAAGCGCCTGACCGCACGGGAGCGCATCAACCTGCTGGTAGATCCAAAGTCATTTTTCGAGCTAGGCATTTACGCCGCGCACGGCATGTACGAAGAGTGGGGGGGCGCGCCTGCGGCCGGAGTCATGACCGGCCTCGCCCGCATCCACACCCGCCTCGTCATGATCATCGCCAACGACGCCACCGTGAAAGCGGGCGCGTTTTTCCCGATGACCTCGAAGAAAGTCATCCGCGCCCAGAACATCGCCATCGAGAACCGCATTCCGACCGTCTACCTGGTCGACTCCGCGGGAGTCTTTCTTCCCCTGCAGGAAGATGTCTTTCCCGACACCGACGATTTCGGCCGCGTCTTCCGCAACAACGCCGTTATGTCAGCCCAGGGCATACCGCAGATCGCGGCCATCATGGGCATGTGCGTGGCCGGCGGCGGTTACCTGCCCGTCATGTGCGATCACGTCCTGATGACCGACGGCAGCGGCCTCTTCCTCGCCGGCCCTGCGCTGGTACAGGCGGCGATCGGTCAGAAATATTCCGCCGAAGAACTCGGGGGCGCCGCCATGCATTCTGCCATCAGCGGAACCGTCGACTATCGCGAGCCCAACGACGAGGCCTGCATCGCCCGCATCCGCTCGATCGTCGAAAAGTGGGGATACCGCCGGCAATCTCCCTGGGACCGCCGCAAGCCCGAAGAACCATCACTGGCCGCCGAGGAAGTTTACGGCATCTATGATTCCTCGCCCGCGCGTCCCTACGACATGAAGGAGATTCTCGGGCGCATCGTCGACGTCGGCCGCTTCGACGAATACAAACCCGAATACGGCAAGACGCTGGTCTGCGGCTATGCCCGCATCGGCGGATTCGCCGTGGGCATCGTGGCCAATCAAAAACTTCATGCCCAGCAGACCGACCACGAAGGCCACAAACGGATGGAGTTCGGCGGGGTGATTTACACCGAGTCGGCCGAGAAGGCCGCCCGCTTCATCATGGACTGCAACCAGAACCTGATCCCGCTGGTGTTCTTCCACGACGTGAACGGCTTCATGGTGGGCCGCGACGCCGAGTGGACAGGCATCATCAAAGCAGGGGCAAAGATGGTGAATGCTGTTTCGAACTCGGTAGTGCCGAAAATCACCGTGATTGTCGGCGGATCCTTCGGCGCGGGCCATTACGCGATGTGCGGCAAAGCCTACGATCCCCGCTTTGTGTTCGCCTGGCCGACCGCGAAGTATGCCGTAATGAGCGGAGACTCCGCCGCCGGAACGTTGCTGGAGATCAAGGTCAAGCAACTGGAACGAAGCGGCAAGAAACTGAGCGAAGAGGAAAAGAAAGAACTCTACGAATGCGTAAAGAAGACCTACGACGAGCAAACCGACCCGCGCTACGGCGCCGCCCGCCTGTGGATCGACAAAATCATCGATCCTGTCGAGACCCGGGAAGCCATTGTAATAGCTCTGGAGGCCGCCGCCCTGAATCCCGACGTCCCGGAATTCAAGGTGGGAGTGCTACAGACATGATCGACCGCGAAGCAAAGGCCGGACCGGCTGAATGCTGAGTGCTGCATGCTAAGTGCCAATTGCTAAATGCCAACAGCTGATTCCATCAAACTCGTCGAATGTCCCCGCGATGCCTGGCAAGGCCTCCAGGGCCAGATCCCTACCTACATCAAGATCGACTACCTGAACGCCTTGATCAGCGCCGGGTTCAAGCACATCGACGCGGCGTCCTTCGTCTCGCCGAAAGCCGTCCCACAGATGGCCGATTCCGACGAGGTCATGAAAGAACTCGATCCACCCGACGACGTTGAGATCATCGGCATCGTGGTGAACGAGAGGGGCGCGGAGCGCGCGATCCAGACCAACGCCGTGCGCACGCTGGGCTTCCCTTACTCGATCTCACCGACATTTCTGCAGAACAATCAGCGGCAGACCCTCGAAGAAGCAATCGAGGAACTGGAGAAGATCGGCAAGAAGGCGGGCGACGCCGGCCTTGAGACGATCGTCTACATTTCGATGGCCTTCGGGAACCCATACGGCGATCTGTGGAATCCTGACGAGCTTGTCGAAGCGGTCGGGTTGCTCGAGTCTGGAGACATTCACACCATCTCGCTTGCTGACACCGTTGGCATGGCGACGCCGGCGCAGGTTCGCGAGGTCGTCTCCGCGGTGCTCGCAAAATACAACTATCTCGACATCGGCGTTCACCTGCACAGCCGTCCCGAGCAGGCGATGGAAAAAGTGCTGAGCGCGTATGATGCGGGCTGCCGCCGGTTTGACGCTGCTATCGGGGGCCTTGGGGGATGCCCATTCGCACAGGACGCACTGGTGGGAAACGTCCCAACTGAGAAGGTTCTCGAGGCGCTCACTCAGCGCGGCGTTGCGCCGCCCATCACCCGATCGCTGGATGCTCTTCTGAAGGCGACAGCGGGAATTCGAGCAAAGTTTTCGGAGTCCTCCGCCGCCGACTAGAGTCTTGCGAAACATGTCCTATTCAACCATCCAAGTCGCCTACGACAGCGCCGTTGCCACCATCACGCTGAACCGTCCTGACAAGCGCAACGCGATCAGCTACGAACTGATCGAAGATCTGCTCGCGGCATTCGACGAGGTCGCGACGTCGAAGGCGTTGGTGCTGATTCTCACCGGCGTGGGCAAGGCCTTCTGCTCGGGCATGGACCTCGAAAATCTGAAGACACTGATCGGGCGCTCTTCCGAACAGAGCCTCAGAGACACGCAGACCATGGCGCGCCTGTTCCGCACGCTCTACGACTTCCCCAAGCCGACCATTGCCGCCGTAAACGGTGCCGCGATCGCCGGAGGCGCTGGACTCGCCACACTCTGCGATTTCACGCTCGCCGTCCCGGACGCCAAGTTCGGATACACCGAGGTCCGCATCGGGTTCGTCCCGGCGATAGTGTCCACCTTTCTGCTGCGCCAAGTCGGCGAGAAAGTCGCTCGCGACCTGCTGCTCACCGGCCGCTTGTTCGACGCCGAGGAAGCCCTCCGGATCGGCCTGGTGACCGAGATCGTCGCGGCCGAGAATCTCCTCCCGCGTACCCGCGAACTGGCCGCGCAATTGATGGAGAACAGTCCCGCGTCCCTGCGCTACACCAAGCGCCTCCTGAGCGAAGCCGCGCGCGCAGAACTCGATACCCACATTGACGCCGCTGTACGCGAGAACTCCGCCATTCGGTCCACGGCGGACTTCCGGGAAGGCATCACGTCGTTCCTGGAAAAACGCAAACCGAAGTGGAGTTCCCAGGAATGAGCGAGGCTCGCGCGAACCCCGTGAATCCCCCGAATCCCACTATGGTAGTCAACGAGAGCCGCATCCGCGTCCGCTACGCCGAGACTGACCAGATGGGCGTGGTCTATCATGCCAATCACTTCATCTGGTTTGAAGTTGGCCGCGTAGAATTGCTGCGCCAACTCGGCTTCTCCTACAAAGACATGGAGCAGCAGGACAACTGTTTCATCGCCGTGGTCGACGCGCGTTGCCGCTACAAGTCTCCGGCGCGCTATGACGACGAAGTCATCGTGAAGACGTGGCTGAAGAACATCCGTGAGTCCGTCATTCACTTCGGGTACGAATTGCTGCGTGCCGAGGACGGCTCCTTGATCGCGGAAGGCGAAACCACGCACATCGTCGCCGACGCGCAAATGCGCAAGACGGTCTTGCCGGAAAAATACATGAAGGTATTCCACGAAGCTACCGGACGATGAGTCCTTGAAGCTAGAGACTCGAAACTGAGAACCGAACTGAGAACTGAGACCGAGAACTGAGAACCGCGAACTGAGAACTGCTCTTGAACGCCCTTCACATCGACGGAAACGATCTCACCCTCGAAGCGGTGAACGAGGTCGCCCTCGATCGTCGCGCCGTTCTGCTCGATCCTGATGCCCGCGAGCGTGTCAACGCAGCCCGGGCCGTTGTCGATACGCTCGTCGCCAACGACCAGGTTTCCTACGCCATCACCACCGGCGTGGGCAAGCTCAGCGACGTCCGCATCGCCGGCGACCAGATCCGCGAACTCCAGATCAACCTGGTCCGCTCCCATGCCGTGGGCGTTGGAGAGCCACTGTCGATCCCTGAAACGCGCGCCATGATGCTGCTGCGCGCCAATTCTCTCTCCAAGGGATTCTCCGGCGTGCGCGCCGTCGTCATCGACACGATCTGCGAACTGCTCACTCGCGGAGTAACTCCCTGGGTGCCATCGCAAGGCAGTGTAGGCGCCTCCGGGGACCTCGCCCCGCTCGCGCATCTCGCCCTTCTTCTGGTCGGCGAAGGTGAATGCCACGACGGCAAGGGTGGTCGCGCCCCTGGCGCGGAAGCCCTCAAGCGCGAGGGCATCAAGCCGCTGATCCTCGCAGCGAAAGAAGCCGTCTCTCTGATCAACGGCACGCAGGCCATGCTGGCGGTCGGAACTCTCTCCCTGCTCGCCGCCGAAACGCTGGTCGATTCCGCCGACGTGATCGGCGCCATGGCTTGCGATGCGCTCAAAGGCACTGACGCCGCTTTCGACGAGCGCATTCACCGCGCCCGTCCGCATGCCGGCCAGATCGCCACCGCCGCCAACCTGCGCAAGCTGCTCGAAGGCAGTGCCATCCGCGAATCCCATCGCGACTGCGGCCGCGTGCAGGATGCCTACTCGCTCCGCTGCATCCCGCAGGTGCACGGCGCCGTGCGTGACACGCTGACGCACTGCCGCGCGGTGTTCGAAACTGAAACCAACTCCGCCGTGGACAACCCGCTTGTCTTCCGTAATCCCAAAGCGCGCGACCTCAAGTCCGAAGACGACTCCGCCGACGTCATCTCCGGCGGCAACTTCCACGGCGAACCGATAGCCTTCGCCCTCGACTTCCTCGGAATCGCGCTCAGCGCACTCGCCGGCATCAGCGAACGCCGCCTCGAGCGTATGGTCAATCCCGCCCTGAGCGAAGGCCTGCCGCCATTCTTGGCGCCGGGCGCAGGCCTGAATTCAGGATTCATGATGCCGCAGGTCACTGCCGCGGCCCTGGTCAGTGAAAACAAGGTGCTGGCGCATCCGGCGTCGGTCGACTCGATCACCACGTCAGGCAACAAAGAAGACTTCGTTTCGATGGGCATGACCGCCGCCATCAAGCTGAAGAAGATCGTCGAGAACACGCGCAACACGCTGGCGATTGAAGCCATGGCCGCCGCCCAGGCACTCGATCTGCTCGCCCCGCTCAAGACATCCAAGCGACTGCAGCAAGCCCACGCCGCCATCCGCGCCGTGTCTCCACAAATAGAAAAAGATCGCGTGATGCATCAGGACTTCGCGCGCATCGCGGAGGTCATTGCCATGGGAAAGGTGGCCTCCGTCCTCCGCTAACTTCTTCACCACGGAGACGCAGAGACACCGAGAAATTCATACCCCTTGTCATTCCGTCTCTAACGACGTGAGCCCTGTCAAGACCCTTTTGAGCGACACTACGCCGTGAGCGCGAAGTGGTTTTGACTTTGCGCCACGTGGTCTCGTGGAAAGGTTTTGACGTTGCCGACCCAGGCTCATGGTTTTGAATCTCGCGGGGGACGCAGGGGTCCCACCATCCATCTCTTCGGTACGTGCTCCCATGATTCTGACTTCGAACTCCCCGCTC
>CAZXKO010000087.1:0-8740 GCA_964641665.1 uncultured Acidobacteriaceae bacterium | reverse complement strand
CCAGAATCGTGGCTGCCTTGGTTTCTAGCACGCATTCCATGAGCAGCTTGCCCTCAGCATTCTTCACGGCAGCGGAAATGGTGGCGGCATGAACATCCATGCCGATATACTTCTCTTGATTCATAAAGGTGCTCCTTTTCGCTAGGTGTGGTCTTTCAACGACTCACAACTTACCGCAAAAGTGGGCGCCTTTTGATATTGCGTGGAATCGGGATATTACGCCAACCATGGCCCAGGGGGCAGAACCTGCTCCGGTGCCTTAATTTACTTCATCAACTGTTCAAAATTGACCAGA
Source organism: uncultured Acidobacteriaceae bacterium (assembly GCA_964641665.1). GTDB lineage: Bacteria > Acidobacteriota > Terriglobia > Terriglobales > Acidobacteriaceae > Gp1-AA133. Next base: position 8,445 of record CAZXKO010000087.1, on the reverse strand, counting down.
CACCGAGTTGAATCCGTTCGTAATCTTATCGACCTCACAGAAGAGTTAACTGGAATTTAAGCTAGGAGGCAAACTATGCTCTGTAGACGATGCGCTTTGGATAATCACAACACGTTCAACGGCGAAATTGCCATCCATTTCCCCGGATTGAAGGGATTGGACAAGCCCATCGTGTGGGTATTTCCAAAACTTGCGGTCTGTTTGGAGTGTGGCTTCACGCAGTTCACCGTTCCTGAAAGGGAATTGAGCGTGCTCGTGAAGGGTACACCTGTGGAAGGTGCGGTGGTTTTGACCGAGAGGGTAGCCCGACCGTCAGAAAGGGTAGGAATTAGAATCCCCCTTTACCCGGGAATAATCGGCTGAAGCTCCTTTGACCCCGTGGGGAAAAAGGTACCGGCTCAAAGGCGGGCGAGTCCACGGGATGGGTGTGAACGGGATTGCGTTACCCCCCATACTGACAAAGTGCTGCCCCCGCAGAACCGATTCCACCGCAGGCACTAGCTCTCCATAGCTTGCAGTTTGTTTGGAGTGTGGCTTCACGGAGTTCACCGTCCCCGAACGGGAGTTGAGCGTACTTGGGAAGGGCGAAGTGGTAGAGGGCGCGGTGGTTTCGGACAAGAAAGTAGCCCGGTCGGAAGAGGCTAGCTGCTGACGGTCGGGGGCTTGCGTCAGTTCAAGTTCTGATTCGACAATCCCACGCTGACAAAATGTCTGCCCTCAAGAGCCGCGTCCACAGCAGCTAGGAGATCCGTTGCGGCCCTGGTTTTCACGACGTAGCCCCACGCTCCCACGTTGAGTGCCTCTTGCACCACCTCACTAGAAGACTCTTGGCTTACGAAGACTATCTTGGATCCCGGGGCAAGGTTGCGAATCTGGCGAGCGGCTTCGATTCCATTAAGCGTTGGGAGTCCGATGTCAAGGAGGACCAGATCTGGCTCCAGTACTCCCGCTTGATGCACCCCTTCCAGGCCGTCAGCCACTTCGCCGATAAGCTGCACGTCCGGCCTTTCCGCTAGCATCGCGCGGATAACCTGCAAAAAGGGCGCGAAGTCCTCTATTACGAGAACGCGCATGGGCGACATGTGGGAGTTCCACATCCTGGAATTGAGACTGTTCTCTTGGTGCGGTCTTTACTACTAGGACTTGTAGCAGACGAAACCTGCTTAACACTACATGGGGCACTGTTGGTGTTAACAGATGAGATGAGAAGGCCGGTCTCCGACGGGATGCTGTACGCTCCCAAGGTATCGACGTGCTTGAAAGCACAGATCAATCAAAGGAGACCGGCAATGAAGAAGGTTAGCACCACAGCCAGCAAGCAAAGCAGAAATATTTCTCAGCAGAGACTGACCATCGGATTGGATTTGGGAGATCGCAACAGCTGCTACTGCGTGCTGGATGAAGCAGGCCGGATACAGTTGGAGCAGCGAGTTCGGACGAGTGCGAAAGCGTTGCAGGAAGTCTTCGGCGCAATGCCGCGCAGTCGGGTGGCGCAGGAAATTGGGACGCATTCGCCCTGGAGCTGTCGCTTGTTGAGCGCGTTGGGACACGAGGTGATCGTGGCGAATGCGCGCAAGGTGCGGCTGATTGGGGAGAGCCGTAAGAAGGACGATGGTCTGGATGCGCAGACGCTGGCACGGCTGGTTCGGATCGATCCCCAGTTACTGTGTCCGCTGAAGCATCGCAGTGCGCAGGCGCAAGCGGATCTGATGACGATCCGAGCTCGCGCCAGCCTGGTGCGGGCGCACGGGGCTGGTCAACGCGGCGCGCGGACTGGCGAAGTCGTACGGCGAACGCTTGCTGGGCCGCAACGTGCGCAACATGAATCCGGAGAAAGCCGAAGGACTGAGCCCGGAACTGCAACGGGCGCTGGAGCCGTTGCTGGCGGCCATCGAAGAGGTGAGCGAACGCATCTGCGAGTACAACGACCGGATCGAAGCGTTGGCGCAGACGAGTTATCCGCAGGTGGCGTTGCTGAAGCAGATCAAGGGCGTGGGCACGCTGATCGCGCTGACGTTCCTGCTGACGTTGGAAGATCCACATCGCTTTCGCAAGAGCCGCGACGTGGGCTGCTATCTGGGACTGCAGCCCGGACGGAGGCAGTCGGGTAAGAGCGATCCGCAGATGCATATCACCAAAGAAGGCGATCCTTATCTGCGAACGTTGTTGGTGCAGGGAGCACAACACATCTTGGGACCATTCGGTATCGACTGTGATCTGCGACGCTGGGGACTGAGGTTAGCCGAGCGTGGTGGAAGAAACGGCAAAAAGCGAGCCATCGTAGCCACGGCAAGAAAGCTGGCGGTGTTGCTGCATCACCTGTGGGTGAGCGGAGAAGTGTACGCACCATTGCACAATAGCAACCGAATGGCAGTTGCGGTAGCTGCGTAAATTAATGGCCTGGCCCACGTTTCCACGCTAAGTGAAAACGACAGGTCGCCAATCAGATGGCAGCACCGGCTGAATTGAGGACGCCCAACATGCACCGAGCGAAACGAATCGCTCCTCGAGAGTGCGGATGGAAGCATGGCGACAGCGGCGAACGGGCGAGAAAGAAACAAACTTGTCTAACGAAAAAACTCAAGAATCGACTTGACTCCGACCGGCCTTCTCATGGAAGGCGATTACACTCATTCACCTTCCGTCCGTTTCCGAAATGGTTTGTGGGCAATACGGACACGGGGTTCGGCGACCCCCAAGGCTCCCAACCCCACAAGCGCTCCGACACGACATCATAGGAAGCGCCTCAACATCCCAACCTCGTGCCAACGCGGCGCAGGCTCCATGGCGTGTCCCCACGCCTTTAGGCTCTGCGATGCTTACTACCCTCTTACAACTCAGATTTACCCTAGGTGATCTACAGTACCTTTTCTGTGGCGATACGTGACGAATCTCACAGATTTTCGACCTCCACCAGCAGTACTTTTTCTATTAGCCCTACGATCGAAGCGCTGTCTGGTAAGCCGGATTGCCAGCCAGCCGGGGCCATGTGAGCCCCTCGTTACTTAAGGCATCTTGCCGTGGTTACCTGTCGGCGGGACTATCCGGACATCGGGAGAGTCTTTATGCAGTTCCAGCCGCGCAGCTTGAGTCTTGTTGCCGCCCCGTCCGCGAGCGCCTGTCCGCCTTCGCCCGAATCCAACGCCTCTATCCTCTTTATAGGACGCTGGCTCGCTCACCTCACCCTGGCAGCCCTGTTGCTTTTGCTCCTAACCCTGGTTCCTGCCGCGATCGCCCGTGCGCAGGACTCGTCTGCGATCACGCCCACGGACAACACTGCGCAAAATGCGACGCCCACCGGCGCGCTACCCTTCGACGTCTCCAACCCCAAGAACAAGAAATGGCCCGAGGCCGAAGCGACCCGCATCTACACCTGGGCCTGCGATCTGTTGGCGCGCACCGTTCACCCCGAGCGCCCTCCGCAATTGCGCCCCAAGTTCCGTCTGGTCCTCGGCGCCGACAATGATGAATTCTTCCGGGACGGGCCGAATACCGAGATTCATCTCAAGTCCTGGAACTCCGAGAAGTTCGCTCAGGGCGTCGTCGTCATTGCCCTGCGCGAGTTGGTGCCGCGGCCCGACCTCGCCAGGCTGGCTCATGAGTCCGTCTCGATGGCGGGTTCCACGGTCGACGTCATCGACCTCCAACACCAGTAAGAAGTCGTAACATGCCGCTCGCCAAGGACAAGACGACCCTGTCTTGTTCTGTCTGGCCAAACCCTCTCCTCCATATCGTGATACGAGATATACGATAAAAAGAGGTACGCCGAGCAGCGCTCAGTGCTTCCAAGTGGGGGCTCTTCCCCAACTCCTCCCGCAATTCTCGTCCGCTTAACCCCGCGCCGATTTATATTGGAAGAGGTCGCGCTGGTCACCCTAGAAGGGAACCACACACTAATCTTTACCCAGGCTCAGGAACTCGCGTGAACATCTCTGCCCCGTTCATCAAGCGCCCGATCGGCACTTCGTTGCTGACCGCCGCTTTGCTGTTGTCCGGGGTGCTCGCTTTCCGTTTCCTTCCTGTCGCCCCTCTGCCGCAAGTCGAGTTTCCCGTCATCCAGGTATCCGCCAGCCTTCCCGGCGCCAGCCCTGAGACCATGGCTTCTGCCGTCGCCTCACCCCTCGAGCGCCAATTCGGCCGCATCGCCGGCATCAACCAGATGACCTCGGTCAGCCAGCTTGGCTCGACTGGCATCGTCTTGCAGTTCGATCTCAATCGCAACATCGACGCTGCCGCCCGCGACGTGCAAGCTGCCATCAACGCCGCCCGCAGTCAGCTCCCCGCAGATTTGCCCGGCAACCCCTGGTACCGAAAGGTCAACCCGGCTGACCCGCCGATCCTGATTCTCGCTCTCACCTCCGACACCATTCCGCTTCCCAACATCTATGACCAGGCCAACTCGATTCTGTCCCAGAAACTTGCCCAGATCGGTGGCGTCGGACAGGTCTATGTCGGCGGTGGCGCCAATCCCGCCGTTCGCGTCGAAGTTAGTCCGAATGCCTTGAATCAATTTGGCGTCGGCCTCGACGCGGTCCGCACCGCCCTCAGTGCCGCCAATGTCAATTCGCCCAAGGGTGAGATTCAAGGAAACGTCACCAACTACACCATCTCCGCCAACGATCAGATGAAGCACGCCGAACAATACCGGCCACTCATCGTCGCCACGAATCCCAAGACCGGTGCTTATGTTCGCCTGAGCGATGTTGCCGACGTTCAGGATTCAGTCGAAGATGCCCACATTTACGGCGTCTCCAACGGCAAACGCTCCGTCATCGTCCTCATCTGGCGCCAGCCCGGCGCCAATATCATCGAGACCGTCGACAACGTTCTCGCCACCTTGCCGCAACTCGAAGCATCGATTTCTCCGTCCATCCATACCTCCGTCGTCTCCGACCGCACCACCACCGTGCGCGCCTCCCTGCGCGACATCGAGATTACCCTCGCCATCTCCGTCGTCCTCGTCATCCTGGTGGTCTTCGTATTTCTGCGCACCGTTCGCGCCACAATTATTCCCAGTATCGCCGTGCCGCTCTCTCTCATCGGCACCTTCGGCGTCATGTACCTGCTGGGCTACAGTCTCGATAATCTTTCCCTGATGGCCCTCGCCATCTCCACCGGCTTCGTCGTCGACGACGCCATCGTCGTACTCGAGAACATCACGCGCTATCTTGAGAAGGGTGTGGCGCCTGTCCAGGCCGCTTTCCGTGGCGCCCGCGAGATCGGATTCACCGTGCTCTCCATGAGCACCTCCCTCGTCGCCGTCTTCATCCCCATTTTGATGATGGGCGGCATCGTCGGCCGTCTCTTCCGCGAATTCGCCGTTACCCTGAGCATCGCCATCGGTGTTTCTCTTGTGATTTCGCTCACTACGACGCCCACCATGTGCGCGCAGATGCTCAAGCCGCTAAGCGAAGAGAAACACGGCCGCGCCTTTCGGCTGAGCCAGAAAATCTTCGACAGCACGCAGGAGATCTACCGCGTCTCGCTCGGATGGGTGCTCCGTCACCAGTTCGCGATCCTGCTCGTGACCATCGGCACCGCCTGCCTGAGCGTTTATCTGTTCCAGCAGGTTCCAAAAGGATTTTTCCCGCAGCAGGATACGGGACGCGTCTTCGGAACGGTCCAGGCTGCCGAAGATATTTCCTTCGACGCCATGCGCGAGAAGATCCAGCAGTATGTGGCCATCGGGATGGCCGATCCCAATGTGCAGAACATGATCGGCTTCTGCGGCGGCACCACCGCCATGAATCAGGGCCGCATGTATATGACCCTCAAGCCACTCGGTGAACGCAAGCTCTCCGCCGACCAGGTCATCGCCGAACTCTTCCGAAAATTCTCCGTCGTCCCCGGCGCCACTCTGTACATGCAGGCTCAACAGGATCTCAGCATCGGCGGCCGCGTCAGCCAGGCGCAGTACCAGTACACCCTGCAGGGCGACGATCTCGCGGAACTCAATCTGTGGGCCCCGCAGCTCCTCGAGAAAATGCGCGCGCTGCCCGAACTCCGCCAGGTCAACACCGATCAGGAAGATAGAGGACTCGAAGCCAACGTCGTCATCGATCGCGACACCGCCTCCCGCCTTGGTATCGCCGCTCGCGACATCGATACCGTTCTCTACGATGCTTTCGGGCAGCGTTTCGTCTCCACCATCTACCAGAGTCTGAATCAGTATCACGTCGTGCTCGAGGTTGCTCCTCAATATCAGCAAGCGCCCGAAACCCTCGAGACCGTCTACGTGCGCTCCTCCAGCGGCAAGATGGTCCCACTCTCTTCCTTCGCGCACTTCGGTCCCGGCAATACTTCACTTGCCGTCAATCACCAGGGTCAATGGCCCGCTGTCACGATCTCTTTCAACCTTGCCGCTGGCGTTTCTCTCGGACAAGCGACCACCGCCATCGAAAACGTCCAGCGCAGCATCCATTTTCCCGAAACCATTCACGCCAGCTTCCAGGGAACCGCCGCGGCCTTTCAGGACTCCCTCGCCAACGAACCCGTCCTGATCGTGACCGCGCTCCTCACCGTCTACATCGTGTTGGGTATGCTCTACGAGAGCTTCATCCATCCCATCACAATTCTCTCCACCATTCCCTCGGCCGGCGTCGGCGCCTTACTCGCGCTCGACATCACGCACAATGAGCTGAACGTCATCGGGTTGATTGGCATCATCCTGCTCATCGGACTGGTCAAGAAAAACGCCATCATGATGATCGACTTCGCACTCGACGCCGAACGCCGGGAAGGGAAGTCGCCTCACGACGCGATCTACGAGGCGTGCGTCCTCCGCTTCCGTCCCATCATGATGACCACCATGGCCGCCCTTCTCGGTGGCCTGCCCCTCGCACTCGCCACCGGCACCGGCGCCGAACTGCGCCGGCCCCTCGGCCTCACCATCGTCGGCGGCCTGATCGTCAGCCAGGCTCTTACTCTTTTCACGACTCCCGTCGTCTACCTTTATATGGACCGCATGCGCCTCCGCTTCGCCCGCAAGCCACGCCCCTCCGTAGCCCCCAGCCCCAGCTCCGCCGACTAAAAACTCTGTTAATGCGACTCGAAAGACGGTGCCACCACAGCTCGCGTAGGGACAGCCGTCCTCGGCTGTCCAGCCGAGCGTAGCTCGGCACTGTGTTTTTTGCGGTGAGAGGCCAATCCACACAACCCACGTGGGAGCAGACGCCCCAGGTCTGCCCCGCGGAGTCGCCGCTCCGCAGTTGGTTATGCCGCATTGTGCGGTAACCAGGGAAGAGACACTAACGCCCGAACACCGAACACCGACGACCGAATTCCTGACACCTGACACCTGACACCTGACACCCGACACCTTACACCGCCGCTATAATCCCAAAATGTCCAACGCCGACCTCCTCCGCCTCTGGGAAGAACACACAGCTCACGAATTCGTCACGCACGACACCGAAGCCACCCTCGCCACCATGGTCGACGACGCCTACGTTAATCACATCCCGGTGCTGACCGGAGGCCACGGCAAGAGTGCGCTCCGCAAGTTCTACTCGCAGGACTTCATCCCCAGCATGCCGCCCGATACCACGCTCTCACCCGTCTCCCGCACCATCGGTGAGGATCAGCTCGTCGACGAGATGATCTTCTCCTTCACGCACACGCAGGAAATTCCCTGGATGCTCCCCGGCATCGCGCCCACAAATCGCCGCGTCGAGATCCCGCTAGTCGCCATCGTCAAATTCCGCGACGGCAAACTCGCCCACGAACACATTTACTGGGATCAGGCATCCGTGCTGAAGCAGATCGGCCTGCTTTACGACCCGAAACTCCCCGTCTTCGGCGTCGAGACCGCGCGCAAAGTCACGAATCCGACTTACCAGCCTGGCTCTGACCTTTGAACCAAACACCGAACACTGAACACCGGGCACTCAACACCGGACCCCGAAGACCGAGTCCCGAACACCGAGCCCCGAACACCGGCCCCTAAACCCCCAGCAAGTGCCACGCCTCCCGATACCGCTCGTACTGTCCCGCATGCTCTCCCCCTGGATACAGCTACAAATGCGTGTGTGGCGCGAAAGCTTCCACCGGAATCACGTACCACGCGTCCTCGGGAATCACCAGCGCCACCAGAAAGTCGATCTCTTCCGGACCATACGGCAACGTCGGATCGCTCCCGTGCGCCGCCACCGCATACCGATTTCCGCACAAGCACGACGTCGACTTCACCTGCACCCGCCACAACCGTTCCCCGGAATCCACGACAAAGTAATAGCGCGAGTTATCCCCCCACGGCTTCGACGCCGGCAGCCCCAGTTCCATGGCCTTGTAAAGGAAGGCCGCTTCTGGAGTGCACCCTTGTGCTGAGACACGGAGTTAAGGGGGTTGTTGCCGTTCGCTGAAAGCTCATTGTACGGGCGAGGTTTTGTTTTGGAGAATCGTTCGCGGTCGGCGAAGCGGAGGCAGGCTCTGCTGGAGAGCAACCTG
>CAZXKO010000086.1:0-24680 GCA_964641665.1 uncultured Acidobacteriaceae bacterium | reverse complement strand
GAAAGTGGCGCCGGCCGCCAGGGCCAGCGAAATCGGGTTGACCGGCGATTCGATGTTGCCGAAGGGCATGCTCTTGGTCTTCATGCCGACACGGCTGGTGGGCGACGTCTGACCGGTGGTGAGGCCATAAATCTGGTTGTCCATCACGATGTAGAGCACGTCGACATTGCGGCGCATGGTATGCATGAAGTGATTGCCGCCGATGCCGAAGCCATCGCCATCGCCTCCCGTGACCAGGACCGTCAGCTCGTGATTCGCGAGTTTGACTCCGGTGGCTACCGCCAGCGCCCGGCCGTGCAGCGTGTGCATGCCATAGGTGTTGATGAAGCCGGGGAAGTTGGATGAGCACCCGATGCCGCTGATCGTGACCACATTGTGGTTCGGGATCTGAAGGTCGACCAGCGCCTTCTGGACTGCGGCCAACACGCCAAAATCGCCGCATCCCGGACACCAGTCGGGATCGACCTTGCCTTTGAAGTCGGCCATTCCCAGGTGCTTGGTATCTGCTAGGACCGTCGCCATCTTTCTTTCTCCTTAGACCAGGATTTCGTGTGCGGGGACGGACAGGCTCACGCTGCCGCCCAGTTGTTCCTTCACCGCCTCGACAATGTGGTGCGGCATGAAGGGTTCGCCGTCATATTTCCGGATGTGCCCGTTCGGCACAAAGCTGGTTTCGCTGCGTAGGTAGCGAGCGAACTGGCCGCTGTAGTTATTCTCAACGATGATGGTGTGACGCGCGTCTTTCAGGATGTTGAGAATCGCTTCACCGTGCAGCGGTACCAGCCAGCGGATCTGGAGGTGATTGGCGGAGATGCCCTGCTCGTTGAGGATCTCGCAGGCTTCCGCGATCACTCCGTTGGTGGATCCCCAGCCGATCAGAGTGACGTCGGCACCGCGTGGGCCCGACAAGGCAGGCGGAGGCACGGCGGCCTCGATGCCGGCTACCTTGCGCATGCGTTTTTCCATCATCGCGCGGCGCTTGGTTGGGTTCGTGAATTCATCACTGATCAGCACGCCGTCTTCATCGTGTTCGTCGCTGGCTGCAGTGTGAGTGTGACCGGGGACGCCCGGAACGGCTCGCGGCGAGACACCGCTTTCGGTGAATTTGTACCTCTTGTAGGCACCTTCACCGTTCGATCCGGAGTCAGCCGGAGCCGTGGTGATCAACTCCCCGCGATCAACAACCGGGGCGAAGTCCAGATCCTTCGGGTCCACGCTGAGTCGGCCCTCTGACAGCAGCAGATCGCAAAGGACAATGCCCGGACACTGAAACCGGTCTGCAATATTGAACATCTCGGGGATGATCTTGAAACAGTCGCCAATATCGAGCGGGGCAGCGATCGCGCGGGGATAGTCGCCGAAAGCAGCGCCCAGCATTTGCCAGAGATCGCCCTGCTCGGTTTTGGTGGGGACGCCGGTGGACGGTCCTGCTCGCTGGCAGTCGATGACCACTACCGGAGTTTCCATCATCGCCGAAAGGCCGAGGCCTTCACTCATGAGGGCGAAACCGCCGCCGGAGGTAGCGCACATCGAGCGAACTCCGGCGTGAGCGGCACCGATCGCCATATTCACGACGCCGATCTCGTCTTCTACCTGGCGGACCATGATGCCGGCCTTGCGCGCGTGGCTCGCCATCCAATGCAGGACGCCAGTCGAGGGGCTCATGGGGTAAGCACAATAGAACTTCACTCCTGCCGCAGCGCCGCCCATGGCCATCGCGGTGTTGCCGCTAAGCACAGCGTAGCGGGTGTTGGTCATGGGAAGGGGCCAGGCGAAGGACTTGAAATTCGAAGTAGCATATTCGTAGCCGGCCTTGGCGATCCCGACGTTATCCGCCACGACGGCGTCGCCCTTCTTCTTGAATTGCTCCGTCAGGACCTGCTCCAGCGACTGGAAACCGATTCCCATCATGCTCAGACCGGCGCCGACCGCGAGCGTGTTCTGGGCGACTTTGTTGCGAGTGATGTCGGCCAACTTTGAGACCGGAAGCGGGCAGAGCGCCACGCCCTCTGCGGCAGCGCCTGGCTTGATCGTGTCGGCGTTGTAAATGCAGGCCGCCCCGCCGGTGAGCAGGCCCAGGTGGCGATCCATGGCATCCTGGTTCAGCGGGATCAGCAGGTCGATGCGGTCGCCCATGTTGGTGACCTCTTCCGGACCGGTGCGGATGGTGAGAAAGGTGTGACCACCGCGAATGATCGACTGATAGGCGTTGTAGGCATTGAGATGCAGGCCGCGGCGGCTGAAGATCTTGGCGAAGATGTCGCCTGGTGTGGCCACGCCCTGACCGGCCGCGCCTCCGATTCCTATCGTGAAAGTCTTCTTCATGGCTTCTCCTAACGTGGATACCGTCCCGCGATGTAGCCTTCCAACTCCTCAATGACCTGCGCCTGGCCGGAGATCATCCACTTGACCAGGTCGCCAATGGAAATCACTCCAATCACCTCGCCGTCCTTCACCACGGGAAGGTGGCGGAAATGGTGCTGGGTCATGATGGCCATGCATTCGTCGACCGTGTGTTGGCGGGTCACGAATACAACCGGGCTACTCATGATCTGCTCAACCAGGGTCTCTCTCGAGGAACGCCCTTTGAGGACCACTTTTCGTGCGTAATCACGCTCGGACAGAATGCCCACCAGAGTGCCGTGCGAGATGACCAGCAGAGCTCCCACGCCCTCTTCGGCCATCTTCTCGACGGCTTCATAGACGGACTGGTCGGGTGTTACCGACAGAACCTGCCGCTTTTCCTTGTTTCTTAGCAGTAGGTCAATCGTGTCGGAGAATTTCATAATTGTCCCTCCTCTACGCCGTGATGTAAGAGTGAGCCGCGAGTTGCTGTCGGGGCACAGCCGTATCGCGACGGCGCCACTGGGATGCCGGAAGGCGAAGGGTGGATGTGAACGGGTAGCGAGACACCTTGGCGACCGAGAAACACGGCTCCTCCTCGTGCTTGCCGGGAACGGAACGCGGAGGGCGGAGGTGCTCGTGTGCACAGCACGGCCGCGAGATAAGCGTCGAACCCCCGGGCTTCACCGAATAGGATCGCGAACGATAAATCCGTTAACTGGGCCGCTTTCTTAAAAAGGCAGGCAGCATCGTACACCCGCAGAGGTGGCCAAGGCTAGAGTTATGGCATAAGGGCTGAGAACCTTAGCCTGGCGTGTGCCCGTCGAGATGGCTAGCCAACCCCCGATTTCTGCTGTCTGCAGCAAATTGAATCCGTCAAAACAACAGTTTGAGTGGCACCGAAGTTCGGCGAAGAACTCGCGATCTACGGACTGATTGCTTTGAGTCAGGACTCGCTTCTGGTCTCGATGATCTGGGCCGCGGCGCTCGCCTATATGCTCGACCGGCGATTTCTTCCAGCGGCGGGATGGATGCTGGCCGGGGCCGCGCTGTCGTTTTTCGGGCTGATCCACGCCTATCGGTTGAACTCTTCCGGGATCGTGAACAAGCTCGGGATCCTGGCTGCCCCAGAATTCTTCGCAAGCTACGCGGCCCGGCCTTGTTCCTTGGGGGGGCTGTCATTTCTACACCCCAGCGGGTGCCTTCGCCGACGAACTGAGTGCGAGTCAGCGCGTGAAAAGGCTCCGGCTTCAGCTAGTCTCGCATTCCACCAGTACGACGGCCTGCTTCGGGACAATCAACTCAACGGCGTCGGCTGCAACTTTCACCGGATGCGAAGCCAGCTTCACCTGGTCGGGGTCCGCAAATGTGTTGGTTGCACGCATGTCCGGGTGAGTGAGCACTTGGCCTCGCGCTTCGGCCGCTCGGGCTCCGCCGCTGAGCCGCAGACGCACGGCCAACGCCGCATCGAGCGATGGATTGGTCAACGTTACCACCAGGCGCCGGTCGCGGATCGACGCCGCAGCCGACAGCCCCGGCAGCTTCGCCTGACCGGAGAGCACGGGCACGTCCAAGTCCGCAACGGGATTGCTCAACGGCACCTGCCGTGCTCCCATGTGGGCTCGATACATATCGAACACGTGGTAGACGGGAGTGCGAACGAAATTGTTTCCTTGCGCCAGGAACAGCGAATGGATGCAATTGACCGTCTGGGCCACGTTTGCCATCGTGATCTTTGCGGCGTGGCGGTTGAAGATGTCGAACGTCATGCCGGTGTGCACGGCGTCGCGGAGGGTGATGGTCTCGCTCAGAATGTAGGCCGGGGTGATCTCGGAGCCCGGTGCGTACCACACGCCCCACTCGTCGATCACCAACTTGGTACGGTGGGCGTCGTCGAATTTTTCCATTTCCTTCCAGTGGTCTTCAATCACCTTGTCCAGACGCACGCCTCGGAGAAGCACCTCGTACCACTCGTTCGCCTTGAAGTCTCCGGCCTTGACGGTCGTGGGACGCAAGTCGGTGTAGTAGTGAATCGAGAAGCCGTCGGGCGGAGTAAAGCCGCGCATGGCGCCGAAAAACCCTGTGGTCCAGCCGATGTCGCCGTCGGCGGAGTGTCCGCGCGGGCCGGTGGCCACCAGGAAGGGCTGGGTATAGTTGGGGAACTGAGTCACAAACTTGCGGTACTGGGTCGCGTATTCCTCGGGGCGCATGGTGCCGCCGCAGCCCCAGGATTCGTTGCCCACTCCCCAGTAGCGAACGCCGAACGGCTGCTTGTCGCCGTTAGCGGCGCGCTCGTCGGCCAGACTGAGGGTGCCGGCGGGCGCGTTGCAGTACGACACCCAATCGTGGAATTCCGCGGGCGTGCCGGAGCCGACGTTAGCGGCCACGTAGGGCTCGGCGCCGATGAGGCGGCAGAGTTGCATGAATTCGTGAATACCGAATTGGTTAGTCTCGGTTGCGTCGAGCCCGGCGGGCATGCGGCGCTGCCAGAAGTTGTAAGTGTGGGGCCGCGCCGACGACTTGCCGATCCCGTCGCGCCAGTGATAACCGTCGGCAAAGCAACCGCCGGGCCAGCGGAGATTGGGGGCGCCGATCCGCTTCATGTCGTCCACGAACTGCTTGCGGATTCCGTCCACGTTTGGAATGGACGAGTTCCGGCCTACCCACACGCCGTCGTAGATGACGCCGCCGAGATGCTCGATGAAATGTCCGTAGATCCGCGGGCTGATGACGGCGCCCGGCTGACCGGGTGACAGCACAAGTTCCGCATCGGCACCAAACGCCATACGAGAACTGGCGAGAGCGCCAATCGCTGCCGTGGCGCCTGCTTTGAGAAACGTGCGTCTGTTCATCAAAAGGTCCCCCGCACCTTCGCTAATTGATTTCCAGGCTACGCATAGCGATGCCACCGCAGAAAACAGCGTCTGGGATATTAAGAGCCGCTGGCCCCTCGATGCCACATTTTTCTGTAAAATTCTCGACTTGGTGTGCGAGGAGATCCTGTGCTGCTGAACCCGACCATCGTTGCCGGCGACGGTATCGGCCCGGAAGTGACCGAAGAGGCCGTACGAGTGCTAGAGACGGTGTCCGCCGCGTTCGGACACAACCTCAAGTTGACGCGGAGGAACATTGGGGGCGCGGCTCTGGCGGCGAGTAACGACCCTCTGCCGGCGGACACATTACAGGCGTGCTTGAGTTCGGGAGCGGTGTTGCTGGGAGCGGTTGGATCTCCTGCGTTCGACAACAACCCGGGCCACCTGCGTCCGGAAGCGGGCTTACTGCGGCTGCGACGCGAACTCGGTGCATACGCTAACCTGCGTCCGGCGGTTTGTTTCACAGCGCTACTGGAAGGTTCTCCTCTGCGGGCTGAGGTTGTGAAGGGCACCGACATTCTGATCGTGCGTGAGTTGCTGGGCGGCCTGTATTTCGGGCAGCCACGGTCAATCGAAGGGGAAGCCGGTTCTCGGCAGGCGCTGAACACCATGCGTTACGGCGAGGCAGAAATTGAGAGAATCGCGCGCGTGGCCTTCGACCTGGCCCGCGGACGGCGCCGTCAGGTGTTGTCGGTCGATAAGGCCAACGTGCTCGAGTGCTCCCGCCTGTGGCGTGAAGTTGTAACCCGCATCGGTGCCGACTATCCCGACGTGAAACTGACGCATCAGTACGTCGACTCAGCCGCGATGCTGCTGGTGCTGCGGCCGGCGGAGTTCGACGTCATCCTCACCGAAAACATGTTTGGCGACATTCTCTCGGACCAGGCGGGGGGCGTAGTCGGCGGGCTGGGCATGCTGCCCTCGGCAAGCATCGGCGGTCCGGTGGGGTTGTACGAACCCGTGCATGGCTCCGCTCCCGACATCGCGGGGAAAGGGATCGCCAATCCGCTGGGCGCGATTCTCTCGGCGGCGATGCTGTTGCGGCACTCGTTCCAGCTGGAACGGGAGGCGGCTGGCGTCGAATCGGCGGTGCAGGTTGTTCTGAATGCCGGTCATCGAACGCGGGACTTGGCCCGACCGGGCCAGGCATCGTTGAGTACGACGGAGATGGGGCAGAAAGTTGCGGAGGCAGTGCGGGAGTTGTCCACCGCTCGCACCCGAACGGGCGCACAGGAGAAGTCGGCCTGAGTCCTTTTGCCGCAGGCGATTCGGGTGTTGCGGTGCGCGGTCAGGAAGGTTGCTGATAAAGCCCGATCACGTTTCCCGCCGGGTCGCTGAATCGCGCCGTGATCTCCGGCGCGTCAGCCCCGAGTGGCTGCACGATTATGCCCCCGTTGGCGACGATCTTGTCCAGAGTTTTGGCCACGCTGTCCACCATCACATAGAAGAGAAGACCGGGCTGCTGGCGGGCGGACGTCCGAGCACCCAAGCGCCGCTGACTTCACCGATGGCGTCGTCGAAGGCAGTGCTGCCATCGCCACGTTTCCGAACGTTCCAGCCAAATACCTGACGATAGAAGTCGGCCGAGCGAGCGATATCTGTGGCGGGCATCTCAAGGTAGCAGATCTTGCCGTTTGCGAGTGTGGGCGGCATCGGTTTGTCCGGCAGGCGCAGCCAGTTTAGCGCAGCGAGCTGTTCGCGAGGCGACGTTTTTTTCACAGGTGGCCCCCGTCGTCTCAGCGGGTGTAAACTGAACTTATCTGCTCACTCGTCCGCTACAAACCCACGTCTTCAAAGCCAGGAGGCTGCGATGATTTCGAAGTGCGCGAATCCTGCCTGTTCGGCTCGTTTTCTCTACCTGCATTCGGGCAAGCTTTTCCGATTTGAGCGGGAGGCGATTGAAGACAAGGAGCCGCTGCTGGGGTTCGATCCGGCTCTGCACAGACATTCCACGGGCGTGGAGTTTTTCTGGCTTTGTGAGAATTGCTCGACGACGCTGACCTTGACCTACCGGAAAGGCGCCGGTGTAAGCGCCCTGCCGCTACGCCGTCTCCTCAAGGAGGCGTCATAGGCTGGTGATCGTCGAGGGCGAGCCCGGCTCGTACCTTCCCGTGATGGAGTACCAGCGGATTCTTAGCATTTCGAAGAACATGCGGATGCCGTCGCGGAGCGGGTTAATCCGCGTGCCTTCCCGGTGAGCCCAATGCACCGGAACTTCCTGTACGCTGTAGCCAAACTTGCGCGCCAGGTACAGGATCTCAGGATCGAAGCCCCAGCGCTCGATGTGTTGCAGTGGAAAGATGGACTGCGCCGCGCGGCGCGTGAATGCTTTGAATCCGCACTGCGTATCGCGGTAGCGGAGACCGAGAATCATGCGCAGCGCCAGGTTGAAAATGCGACCGAACAACTGGCGATGGAGCGGCTGCCGCTGCGTCTGCAGTTCGGCGCGCAACCAGCGTGAGCCCATTGCAACGTCGGCACCCGCGGCCAGTGCGCCAAACAACTTCTCCGCCTCCTCAATCGGCGAAGACAAGTCTGCGTCGGTGAACAGGATGACTTCCCCACTGGCGTTCAGCACACCATTGCGTACGCTGTACCCTTTGCCGCGATTGCCAGGATTTTCGAGTAGCCGCAAACCGGGGTTCTGGGCGGCGTAGCTCTGGACGATCTGTGCCGTGTCGTCGGTAGAACCGTCATTCACGACCAGAACCTCGGCGTTCCACCGGTTGTGCTGAATATGCGCGAGTACCCGCTCGAGCGTAGCGCCTATGCGCGCCCCCTCGTTATACGCGGGGATTACGATACTGTACGTCGTTGCCAAAGAAATCTCGATTCTTATAAACCCGAAACGGGTCGACTAGTTGCGATCCGCTTTGCTCCGGCAGCCATGCGCAAGCGATCGAATGGAGATGGGTGTAACCCTACTACGCCACCTGGCGCTTGGCCAACATTGCGAAGAACTCGGCAACCAAGTCTTCGTCCCACAGGCCGCCTTGTGCTTCGATGCGCATGGTGAGCGCGGATTGCTCGTGGCTGAGCGCCGGCTTATAAGGACGCGCGGTGCGCAAAGCATCGTAAACATCGACTACCTGCAGGATACGCGCCAGCAGCGGGATCTCGCCTTTGTGCAAACCGTCAGGATAGCCGGTGCCGTCGGAGTGCTCGTGATGGAAGCGAATAATCGGCAGCACCCGCCGCAGTGACTTCAGCGGCTTGCAGATGTTCTCCCCCGTCACCGGGTGCTTCTTCATGATCTCCCACTCGTCGGGAGTGAGGTCGGAGCCCTTCTTCAGTACTTCGTCCGGCACGGCGATCTTGCCCAGGTCGTGCAGGTATCCACCGCGGCGCAGCGCCACGATCGAATCTTCGTCCAGGCCCAGATGCCGCCCGAGAGCCGCAGCGCGCTTGGACAACCTTTCGCAGTGGCCCTCTGTGTAGGGGTCGCGCGCTTCTACGCTCAGCCCGAGCGTGCACAAGACGGATTCGGCGGTCTCGAGTTCGTCGGTGAACTCTTTCAGCTTCAGCAGAGATTTCACCCGCGCGAACAGCTCGGCCGGGAAGATGGGCTTGTTCAGGAAATCGTCGGCACCTGCCTCGATGCCCTTTACTTTGTCTTCCCGGTCGCTGAGCCCGGTGATCAACAGAAATGGGATGAGCCGGGTGGCCGCATCTTCCTTCATCTGGCGGCACAGCTCGTAGCCCGAGCGGCCAGGCATCACTACATCGGAAAGGATCAGGTCGGGAGGGTGACGGTGAACTTCGGACTCCGCCTGCCCTGCGTCGCGGACCGCGACCACATCGTAGCCGCGGCTAAGCAGCAGCTCCCGCATCAACTCGACCATGTCGGGATTGTCATCCACCACCAGGATTCGTGGAACCCGGCGGTGGATCAGGAGCTCGCCCATAAGCTAATAGAGTGAGGCGTCAGGGAAATAGTTGCACCGGGAGTGCTGGTATCGATCACAGTCCCGTCCAAGCAGGCTGGTTGCTATTGTAGCGGAGTTTCGGCAGTTCGCGAGCTTTGATTTCTTTGAGAAAATCGATTATTTCGTAGTTCCCTTGCCGGGAATGGGGGGCATCCAGCTGTGGCACCTGACCTTAGTTCTGCTCTTCTTGCCGTGCTAAGGCTGGTGACATGCGCAATAGATTTCATCTCCCCCTATTCGGTCTCCTTTTTGTGGGCATCGGCCGCGGCGGCGGTGCCGAAGGCCCATGTCACTACTTTCGGCAAGTGGACACCCGTGAGATGGCTTGTCGGCCCCGCGGAAGGCAAGCCGCTGGACTTGAAGATTCGCGGTCTGTACGTCGACGCCCGCCTCAAGGAGTACACCACCGCCGCGCCCCACGAGGTCACCGACCGGCTGTTGGTCGTGCGGCGCGTGTTCCGCTTGAACGACACGTTGCCCGATGAGACCGGTCCGACTCCCCGATGGCAGTGGGAGCGGGGTGGATGGTTGCTGGTGGATCGCTTGACCGGGAGAGTCTCCCAGATCAATCTGCCGGAGTTCGATCCGTTCTGCTCGACGGCCAGCTGGTATCGAGACTACATCGCGTACTGCGGAGTTTCGGACGACGGGAAAAAACTCTTCGCGATCGTTGCGCAACTGGGACGCCGCAAGCCGATTCTGAAGAAACCGTTGGGCGAGCCTGGAGGCGAAGACGAGCCCGACTCAGAATGTCCGGCCCCCAGCTGGCAACGGCAGCCCACGCGCGTGACCTTCGAGCCCGACGAGAATCACAAAGTGACCTTCGCCATCCGCGGACACGCGGTGGATGTGGTGAACGATGCGGAGGAGGACGAAGGGGCGGAGTAGGTTGTTCATGGTCGACCCCCAGAGCGCTGTGCTTAAGGCGCCGCCTTGCTAAGTGCTTCCGCCTTCCGAAACGCCTCCGCAGCTTCTATGGTCTTGCCACCCTGTGTGTATGCCTGAGCCAGATTTTTTAGAATTTCGGCGCTAGTTGGATCCAGTTGGGCGGCTTGCTCCAGGGAGGTGACTGCGGCATCGGTCTGTTTCAACTTCATCTGGGCCAGGCCGAGTTGCTGATACGCTTCCGCGTTCTTCGGGTTGAGAGAGATGGCTTTCTGGCAGGCCTGTACGGCCTCATCTTCGCGGCCCAATCCATCCAGCGCTGAACCGAGCAGAGTCCACGAACTATCGTCGTTCGGATTGCTCTGGGTAAGTTCAGTGAATACCTGGCGCGCCTCCTCGTTCCGGCCCGTGTTGCCATAAACGAGGCCCAAGTTGTACTTGGCCAGGGGATCCGTGGGGGCGAGTTCCAAGACCCGTTTCAAAGTGCTTTCAGCATGGGGGTAGTCTTTCTTCTCCAAGTATGTGCTTGCGAGCAGACTCAGGGCTAACTTGCTGTTGGGTTTTTGCTCGACGGCGTGTTGAAGTTCGTTGATCGCGTAATCGAGCTGACCTTTGTAGTGATCCCGCGCGTCCCCAAACACAACAACGTAGCCGTTCTGCCTCTTCACAAACGTTCCCATTCCGACTAGAAGCAGCGCCGCCGCGATGAAAACGACCCGTTCGTGAGCTGTGCGTCTTTCCGGCTGTTCCATCAGTTGCGGTCCTAGGATCGCGCCGAGAGCAAGCCCCATCACCAGACCGCCGACATGCGCCGAGTTGTCGATGCCGGGGATAGCCGCACCAAACAACAGGTTGTATCCGGCAAACGTCAGAAGACTCCTCATCATGCCGCGCAGAGCCTGGCCTGGATACGGGAGCTTGCCCAAGTAGAGCGCCGTGATCAGCGCTCCCGCCAAGCCGAAGATGGCGCCGGAGGCGCCCGCCCCGACCACCATCGGATGTAGCCAGAGGCTGGCGAGGCTTCCAGCGATGCCACAGGTGGTGTAGATCAGCAAGTAGGTCCACCCACCGAAGATTCTCTCGGACATGCGGCCCAGGTCCCACAGGCACCACATGTTGAAGAAGATGTGCCAAATTCCGATGTGAACGTAGTTCGAGGTCAGAATGCGCCAAGGTTGGCCGTCCAGCGAAAGCGGCCCAAAGTCAGCGCCCCACTTCAGCAACTGCTGATTCGAGGGTCCCATGAGCGAGGCGCCCGTGGCCACCATCACGGTGAATACGAGAACATTCAGTCCCACAATCACAACTGTGAAAGGCGGGCGATATGGAGTTCGCTTTACAGCACCGATCACAGGTGGACCCGCTGTAGTTGCGGGAACGGAACCAACTGCCACCTCTCGGCACTCCGAGCACAAGTTACTGGCCTCCCCGATCGAGAAGGCGGGTAACTCCCGCCCGCAGCGTGTGCAATTCGCCATGATTGACTCCGGGACCAGTGTCGCAACCAGTGTATTCGAAATTCGAAACAGGATAAGAGCGCCGCCGGGAAGGTGTTGGGCGAGTCTAGGCTATGAGCTAGCAGCTCCAAGCTCTAAGCTCACGGCTCATAGCTCTTTTGTCAATCCCCCGCCGTCTCAACCGCCGGCATTTCCTCCGCCACCGTCTTGGTCGTGATCTTCGCGCTGGTCACCAGGATCACCGAGGCGACGACCACCGCGCTGCCCATCAGGATGTAGCGGTCAATGGCCTCGTGCAGCACCAGCCACCCCAGAAACACCGCCACCACCGGATTCACGTAGGCGTAGGTCGACACCTTGGAGCTGGGCACGTGGCGCAGCAGGTAGATGTACGAAGTGTAACCAACCCACGAGCCGCCAACGACGAGGTAAAGCACAGCCCCGATTCCACGCGCCGTCCAGACCACCTGGGAGAAGTCCCGGTTGAGCACGGCGACGAGCATGTTTCCGGCCCCGGCGAAGATCACCTGCCAGGCGGTGGAACTGAACGCGTCCACTTCGCTCGACTGCCAGACCTTCGAGAGAACCGAGCCCAGCGCCCAGCTGAACGAGCCGCCCAGCAGGCTGAGTGAGAACCAGAGTTCTCGGCGCCCGATGGAGCCGGTCGCTGTCAGCTTGGGCCACAACAGGACCACCATACCCACGATGCCCAGGGCTAATCCCGCAAGACCTCGATTCGAGATGCGATGGTTGCCCAGCAGCCAGGCGTCGAGGACGAGGAACCACAGCGGCGTCACCGCGATCAGCAACGCTGAAAGGCCCGAAGGCACGACGCGCTCGGCGTAGGAGAGAGTCAGATTACCGCCCATCAGGAGCAGAATGCCGACCACCGCCATGTGCCAAAGCTGGCGCGGGCTATAGAGGATTCTGCGGCCACTGATCCCGCAGTAAGCCAGCATCACGCTGCCCGCGATCAGGAAGCGGGTCGCGCACATCAATGCGGGAGGAATGCGCTCCACGGCGATCGCGATGCCTAAGTACGTCGATCCCCAGAAGATGTAGACCAGGCCAAAGGCGAGTATCACACTCCAGCGGTGTTTTTCTGAGGAGGTCATGAGAAGTGGCCACTAAACCATAGCAGATGCTCCAGATCAGTCTTTCGATGCGGTTATAGAGAAGCAGGAGTGTTCTGTGCCAAGCTTTGCGTTGTGACTAACTGACGTCTCTGAAGCCGGGTACTGTGGGTGACCTGAGTAACCAGAAGGGCTGGGCCTGGCAATTTTCGTCTAATCCGGACGACTTAAAGGTGTTTCTCACCCTGTCTCTTGCGGGTATAATCATCAAAGGGAAGTGTTCTAAGTAAATGATCCTGCAGAACCCCAATTCGCACTTGCCCGCCTGCTGGCTGCACCAGCTTTGCTGCCCACGGCGTCATCTGGCAGTGCTGCCTTCGCAGGTGCGCCCCAGCCTTTTCGGAAGCGACTAGTTTCCGATCCTCCCTGTGGAAAGTTTCTTCGGGACGACGTCCGCTCAATCGGCGAAAGCTGTTTCAGTGAGCCACCCGAAGGGAACGACGAAACGACCCACGACCCGCGACTGCTTTCGGAGGATCCCATGTCGACCAAAACCCTGACCGCCGGCCCCAAGATCAAGACCGCCCTGCCCGGACCCAACGCCAGGCGCATCCTAGCGGGCGATGACAAATACATTTCGCCGTCCTACACGCGTTCCTACCCGCTGGTTGCGAAGAGCGGACGCGGCGTCGTCGTGACCGACGTTGACGGCAACGAGTTCTTCGATTTTTCCGCGGGCATCGCTGTGACCTCAACCGGCCATTGCCATCCCGAAGTCGTCGCCGCCATTCAGAAGCAGGCCGGCGAACTGATCCACATGTCGGGCACCGACTTCTACTACGAGAGCCTGGTGGAACTGGCCGAGCGCCTTTCGCACATCGCTCCCATGCCGGGTCCGCACCGCGTCTACTACGGGAACTCGGGCGCTGAGGCGGTGGAAGCTGCGCTGAAACTGGCCCGCTACCACACCAAGCGGCAGCAGATCATCGCGTTCTACGGAGCATTCCATGGACGCACCATGGGCGCACTCTCGCTCACCGCGTCAAAGCCGCAGCAGAAGCGGAGGTTCTCTCCCCTGGTGCCCGGCGTGACTCACGTGCGCTATCCCGACGTCTACCGGGGTTGTTCCGGTGGCGCCCAGGACGCGGAAGAGTTCGCACTGGGTTGTGCCCGCTTTATTGAAGAGAAACTTTTCAAGACCGCCCTGGCGCCTGAAGAAGTTGCGGCGATCTTTGTGGAACCCATCCAGGGCGAGGGCGGCTACGTAGTTGCGCCCACGGCCTTCATGCAGGAACTGCGCCGGATTTGCGACCGCTACGGCATCCTGCTGGTCGTGGATGAAGTCCAGAGCGGCGTCGGACGCACGGGCAAGTGGTGGGCCGTCGAGCACACCGGCGTTCATCCCGACATCGTTTGCAGCGCGAAGGGCATCGCTTCCGGCATGCCGCTCGGGGTCACTATCAGCCGGGCGGACATCATGGACTGGGTCCCGGGGTCGCACGCTTCCACCTTCGGCGGCAATCCGGTATGTATCGCGGCTGCGCTCGCTACCCTCGATGTGATCGAGAACGAACGGCTGCTTGCGAATGCGACCGAGGTCGGCAACCACATGCTGAAGCGCATGGCGGACTGGCCGAAGAAGCACCGCCTGGTCGGCGATGTCCGCGGGCGCGGCCTGATGATCGGCGTCGAAATCGTGAAAGACCAGAAGACCAAGGAGTACGGTCACAACGAGCGCGACCGCATCGTCGAGCTGGCCTTCGAGCGGGGCATGCTGTTCCTGGGCTGTGGACCGAGCACGGTGCGCATCTCGCCGCCGTTGGTCGTCACGCGGGACGAAGCAGATGCCGCCATGGACGCGCTCGAAGAGTCGATCGAGATCGTCGCCAAAGGCGCGTAGTAGACATCAACTCGGGGACGGGCGATTATTCTCGTCCGGGCGGAACGCGTTTCGCCCGCCCCTTACTTCCATCAACGGAGAATTCCCATGTGGAGCGGCACAGTGGACTCCGTCCACATTGCCAGCGCGGCCAAGGCGCCGATGCTGGCGGTCAGTCACGTCGAAGCCATTCCCGGAGCAGGGCTACGGGGTGATCGCTATTTCCTCAAGCAGGGCACGTTCTATAAGCCGGAGCCCGACTTCGAACTTACTTTTATTGAGGCGGAAGCGATCGAGGCCATGAAGCGCGAGTACAACCTCGGTCTCGCCGCGGGCGAGGCGCGCCGGAATGTGGTCACCCGCGGCGTGCCTCTGAATCACCTGGTCGGCCGCGAGTTCACGGTTGGCGGCGTGAAGGTCCGCGGCATTCGCCTGTGCGAGCCCTGCAGCCACTTAGAGGCGCTCACCGGACTTCCTGTCATCAAAGGCTTGCGCCACCGCGGTGGCTTGCGGGCGCAAATCCTGACCCAAGGTGTGTTCCGGGTGGGCGACCTCGTCTCGGAGTAGAAATGCTCACAAGTGACCCGACGTACCGGGAGCTTCTGCGCGGCAAAGGTGCGCACGCAGATCCCGTCGCCAGCCTTGCTGATGTCTCTGCGCAACCCGCGGGCAGGTTGGTCGCAGGTTATCCGCACTCGATCTGGCAGATTGTCGGTCACCTGAACTACTGGATGGACTACGAACTGCGCCGGATTGCGGGAGCGCGTCCGGCGTATCCGGAGCACGCGATCGAGAGCTGGCCCGCCAACGTGGCTCCCGCCAGCGAGGACGATTGGAACCGGGAGCGGGCCCGTTTTGCCGGCCTTCTCCAGAGGTTCGAGGAGCTCTCCGCATCGGAGCCGTCGGCTCTAGGCGCGTCCGTCGAAGCCATCACTGCGGCTGAAGCCTCCCAGGCATCCACCGTGCAAGCGGTCCTGTGGCAAATACTAGTTCATAACAGCTACCACATGGGACAAATCGCCCTGCTGTTGCGCTGCTTCGGCCTCTGGCCACCGAAATCGGGCGGAGATACGTGGTGACCCCGGCAATGCTCTGGGTTCACTGCTCAGGTTTCGCCACGCAACTTGTGTCGGCCTGAACCTGCCGCTGTGAGTGCGGTCACTTCCACGCGGTGGCCGCGCAGATACGATGGACCATAGCTCCGTAAAATTTCGCCATGCTGGCCCGGCTCACACATGCGACGGTGCACCTGCTCGATCAGTTGGAACGCTGCGCTTCCCGCGATGATTCTCCCGCTCACCAGCAGACCGGCCGCCGCGGCGAGATTGATCTGATTGGCTGGGATCGAGACGTGCTCTGCTTCATCGAGGGGAAGACGCGAACTTCGCGCCGGGTGAAGCCGGCCGAGGCCGCGGTCGACTACGACAAGCAGCCCGAACCCTGGTTCGTGGCTCGCGAATACCTTCGCCACTTGCCGCCCGATGTGCCGTGGCGCTTCGACGTGGTCAGTGTTTACTACGAAAATCCGGCCTCTCCACCCGGCATTGAATTGTTCAAAAATGCCTTCGTCGTGGCGTAAAATAACAAATTCGACCGTTTCGTATTGAAAGGATTTAGTAATTGCCGGAACTCAGAAAAGATCCGATCGTTGGGCGCTGGGTGATCATCTCCACGGATCGTGCCAAGCGTCCCACCGATTTTGTGCGTGAAGGAGTTCGAATCAAGGGCGGCTTCTGTCCCTTCTGTCCTGGGAACGAGAGCAAGACGCCGCCGGAGATCCAGGCCTATCGCCCGAATCCGAACGGCGGGCCTCCGCCGCAGCGTGACACGCCAGGCTGGAGCGTGCGCGTGGTGCCCAACAAGTTTCCCGCGCTGGGGATCGAAGGCAACCTCAATCGGCAGGCCGAGGGTATGTTCGACAAGATGAACGGCATCGGCGCGCACGAAGTGATTATTGAGACGCCCGATCACGCTTCCACGCTGGCCACGATGCCGCCCAAGCGCATTGAAGATATGCTGTGGACCTTCCGCGATCGCATCCTTGACCTGAAGAAGGACCGGCGGTTCAAATACATCCTGATCTTCAAGAATCACGGCGAGCCGGCCGGCGCCTCGCTTGAACATGGCCACTGCCAGCTGATCGCGCTTCCGATTCTTCCGATCTACGTACTCGAGGAGATCGAAGGTGCGAAGCAGTACTACATCTACAAAGAGCGCTGCGTATTCTGCGATGTGATCCGGCAGGAAAGCGAAAACGGCACCCGCGTGGTGGCGGAAAACGACGACTTCATCACGCTGGCGCCCTACGCTCCTCGCTTTCCCTTCGAGACCTGGATTCTGCCGAAGCAGCACGAATCGGCGTTTGAGAACTCGTCTTCCCACATGTTCGAGAATCTCGCGAAGGCGCTCAAGACGCTGCTGATGAAAGCCGACCGCGTGCTCGACAATCCGCCTTACAACCTGGTGATCCACAGCTCGCCCGTGCAGGACCCGACCAACGATCACTATCACTGGCACATCGAGTTCATGCCGAAGCTCACCAAGACGGCGGGGTTTGAGTGGGGCACGGGTTTTTATATCAATCCGACGCCGCCGGAAGAGGCTGCCCGGTTCTTGCGCGAGGCGAGTGTGGAGGAGCCGGCTCCGGCGTCGGTGGGGTAACAGCGGGCGCGCCGACATTCGACGGCGAAAAAATAGGGCACGCTCCCCCAAGAGCGTGCCCTTTCCAGTTTTGTGAGAGAGAGACCAAACTTGACGCAGGGCGCCGACGTGTCCAGCGAACGAACCAAATGCGGCGTCGCTCGTGGGCTCCACGTCGACAATCGCCACTCAAGTCTGCACGTAGTTTACGGTCGGTGCGCGAGTAGGTTGTCACGGATTTGTAAATCCGAGACCACCTCTACGAGCTATTCGCGCTATCCCTACTCCTCTGAAACACTATGAAACACCTGATTTGTTTTGTCTTCGCTTTTAGTGCCTTGGCCTGGTCCGCAGCCCAGCCGGCTCCCCTCATCGGAAATATCCCCGGCCGAACCGTCACCAGCCTCGATGGTCCTTGGCACGTGATCGTCGATCCCTACGAGACCGGCCTGCACGCGCGCTACTACGAGCAGGCAACTCCAGAAACCCGCAGTGGCCCCATTGAGTACAACTTCGAACAGTCGGAAACATTGAACGTCCCCGGCGACTGGAACATGCAGAAAGACCGGCTTTTTTTCTACGAAGGGCCGCTCTGGTACAAGCGCTCCTTCACTCACAAGCGGCGGGAACATACTCGCGTGTTTGTCTACTTCGGAGCGGCCAACTACTTCACCCGCGTATATCTGAACGGCAAGGCGCTCGGCGAGCACGAGGGCGGCTTCACTCCCTTCAACTTTGAAGTGACCAGCCAGCTCGCGGACGGCGACAACTTCCTCGTCGTCGAAGTCAACAACACTCGCCGCGCCGATGGCGTGCCCGCCCTGAACACCGACTGGTGGAACTACGGCGGACTCACCCGCGACGTCCTGCTGGTGGAAACGCCAGAGACTTTTGTTCGCGATTACTCCGTCCAACTCGCGAACGGGACGACGAGTGAAGTTGCCGGTTGGGCGCAACTGGATGGCGTCTCACCCGCGCAGCCCGTGGCGGTGGAGATTCCAGAGGCGGGCGCTCGCAAGACCTTCACGCCGGACGCAAACGGGCGCGTCGACTTCCGCTTCCCGGTGAAGGTCGAGCTGTGGTCGCCTGAGAATCCCAAGCTCTACGATGTGGTCGTCTCGGCTGGCGCAGACACAGTGCACGATGCCATCGGATTCCGCTCAATCGAGGTGAAGGCCACGCAGATTCTGCTGAATGGCAAGCCGATCTTCCTGCGCGGCATCTCGATGCACGAAGAAGCGCCTATCCGGGGAGGCCGGGCCTTCAGCCCGGAAGACGCAGCGACTCTGTTCGGATGGGCCAAGGAACTGGGATGCAACTTCGTGCGCCTTACCCACTATCCGCACAACGAGAACGAGATTCGCCTCGCCGACAAGCTCGGTTTGCTGGTGTGGTCGGAGATTCCGGTCTATTGGGATATCGCATGGAAGAACCCCGCCACGCTTGCCAATGCCGAGGCGCAACTCCGCGACATGATCGCGCGTGACCACAACCGCGCCTCGGTGATCTTCTGGTCGATGTCGAATGAAACGCCCGTTGACCCGGACCGGACAATTTTCCTGCAGAAGCTCGCGGAAGACGCCCGTCACCTGGATTCCACGCGCCTGGTCACCTCTGCCCTCAATCACGTGACCGAAGCCGGGCCGGAAAAGCGCGTTCTCGACGACCCGATGGGCGAGTCTCTCGACGTTCTGGGACTGAATGAGTATCTCGGCTGGTATTTTGGTCGCCCCGAAGATGCGGACCGCTGGCAGTGGGAGAGCAAGTACAGCAAGCCGCTGATCGTCAGCGAGTTCGGTGGAGACGCCCCCTACGGCAAGCACGGTGATGCGAGCACGCGCTGGACAGAGGAGTACCAGGCGAATCTCTATGTGCACCAGTTGGCCATGATCCGGAAGATTCCTGGCTTGGTTGGACTCTCCCCGTGGGTGCTGATGGACTTCCACTCGCCCCGGCGGGTATTGCCGGGAATCCAGGACTATTTCAATCGCAAGGGATTGGTCTCAAACACGGGGCAGCGTAAGCAGGCGTTTTCGGTGCTGCAGAAGTTCTATCAGGAGATGAAAGAAACGGGACCGACCCACTGAGGCGCGCTCAGGAAAACTAGCCTTGCGTCCGGTCGAGAAATTCCTCGTGCCAGGCCATCTGGATCGCCTCGAGCTTGGCCTCATTGGACTTCTTGGGATCGTCTTTAAACTCGGGAAGTTGCGTCACGTAAGTATGCAGGTCGGTAAAGCGCACGGCGAGCGGGTCCTTGTCAGGGTGCTTTTCAGACAAGAGGATGCCGATGTCCTCCGCATCCTCCCATGTCAGATCTTTCGGCATGCAAGCTCCTTGAGAAACAGCAATTAGCACTTAGCTGTTGGCACTTAGCCCTTCAAGTCGGTCGAGCCCTGCTCATTGGCGTGAGTGCTGGCTAAGGGCTAAATGCTAACGGCTAATAGCTGCTTTCTAGTGTTCTTCCGAAACGTAATTGCGGTTCCACGCTGGGATCTCGACGACTACTTTGCCGGGCTTGGTGATCACGGCCTGGCAGCCGAGGCGCGAGTTTAGCTGCAGATCGGCCGCCATGTCGAGGCGGTCGGCTTCGTCGTCATCCATATCAGAGAGATTCTCAGCCCCCTCTTTCACCCAAATGTGGCAGGTGGTGCAGGCGCAATTTCCGCCGCAGGCGTGGTCGAGGTGGATGCCGTTGTTCAGGGCAACATCGAGCAGTGACTGTTCTTTGCCGTGGTCCTTGTAAGGAAGCTTGCCATGTTCGAACTGCACGGTCTTGCCCTCGGGCAGGAACGTGACTTGGACCGTGTTTTCGCCGGGCGCGTCGATGGTAGCGGCTCCGGCACTTTGCGTCTTTTCGTCTGCCATAGAGAACTCCGAAAATTAGGTGTCAGGTCTCAGGTGTCAGGCAAACGACGTACGCATTCCCGCGTTGCCTGAGACCCGACACCTGTTACCTGAGACCTGCTTCATTCAAATTCTGCTTTCGCCACCGGATGCGGCGCGGCCGGGCCTTCGCCCAGATCGGCTTCATCCATGGTCTTACCCTTCAGGGCGGTCGAGACGGCGCTGTCCATCATCAATTCCGCCAGCCGCATCGTGCCCTGATTCAGTTCGTCGATGGCTCTGCGGATGGTCTGGTAATCCTCACCCTTCTTCGCCGCGTGCAGGGATTTCTCCAGCTTCGCGATGCGCTTCTGGTCGTTGCTCGTGAGTTGTCCCCAGGCCGGACTGCGGCGGCCTTTCTCAAGTGCGGTCAGAATTGTTTCGGCCTCGGTGCGTGCCTCGATCACCTGGCGCTGACGAAAGTCTTCCTCCGCATAGTCGAACGACTCGAGCAGCATGCTCTCGACCTGTTCGTCGGTAAGGCCGTAGCTGGGCTGAACTTCGATTTCTGCTTCCTTCCCGCTGCGCTGTTCGCGCGCCGAAACGTGCAGGATGCCGTTCGCGTCGATCAGGAACTTCACCTCGATGCGCGGCATCCCCGCTGTCATCGGTGGGACCCCTTTCAGATCGAAGCGCGCCAGCGAGCGGCAGTCCTTGGCGAGTTCGCGCTCGCCCTGCAGGACGTGGATCGCAACGTTGGTTTGCCCGTCGATCTGGGTGGTGTAAAACTGCGTGGCCGACGCCGGTATCGTCGAGTTGCGCAGGATGATCTTGTCGGTAACTCCGCCCGCGACTTCGATCCCTAGCGAGAGCGGCGTGACATCGAGCAGCAGCATTTCTTTCGTTGCCTCGGAGCCGCCGCCGAGGATGTTCGCCTGGACCGCTGCGCCCAGTGCCACAACCTCATCCGGATTAAGATCGGTGTGCGGCGCTCGCTGGAACAGGGCCTGCACCAGTTCGCGCACCTTCGGGATGCGCGTAGAACCACCGACCAGCACGACCTCAGCAATCTGCTCCGGCTTCAAGCCGGCGTCTTTCATGGCCTGCTTTGAAGGTCCAACCGTGCGGTCGAGGATCGGCTGAATCGCCTGTTCGAACTGCGCCCGGGCGATCTCACGCTGGTAGCGCTTTCCGCCGGGCAAGTCGATGTCGAGCTTCGTGGAGTCTAGCGCTGATAGCGCGATCTTCGCCTCAATCACGGCCTTGCGGATCGTCTGGACCGCCTCCCCGCTGCGCCGCAGGTCGACTCCCGTGTCCCCGCGGATGTCATCGAGCGCAATCGTAATCAGCAGGTTGTCGATGTCGTCGCCGCCCAGATGCGTGTCGCCGTTGGTGGCGATTACCTCAAAGATGCCGTCGTGCAACTTGAGGATCGAAATGTCGAAGGTGCCGCCGCCCAGGTCGTAGACCGCCACGACCCCGTTCTTTTCCTTGTCGAGTCCGTATGCCAGTGAGGCCGCCGTCGGTTCGTTCACCAGGCGAAGCACTTCGAGCCCCGCGATGCGGCCAGCATCCTTCGTGGCCTGCCGCTGCGCGTCATTAAAGTACGCAGGCACCGTGATGACCGCCTTGGTCACCGGGGCCCCGAAGAAGCGCTCGGCGTTGCGCTTGAGCTGCCGCAGGATGAATGCCGAGATCTCCGGCGGCGTGTAGGTCTTGTCTCCCAGCGTGATGCGCAGCACTTCGCCGGGCTGCAGGTCTTCCGCGAGGCGAAACGGAAAGAGCTTCAGCTCATCCTGAACATCCTCAACCCCGCGCCCCATCAGGCGCTTGATGGAGTAAACGGCTCGCTCCGGAGTCTCAATGAGGTACTTGCGAGCGGCGCTGCCCACGATGATCTGCCCATTTTCGTCGAGAGCCACCACCGACGGCACCAGGTTCAGGCCGTCCTCGCCCGGGATTACCACAGGCGTCTCCCCCTGCATGAACGCCACCAGCGAGTTGGTGGTGCCAAGATCGATTCCGACGATGCGTTCGTTGGGCATGGGTAGTTGTGGTGCCACAGCCAGCTCGCGGAGCGGGCACTTAGCATTTGCACTTAACCGGGGTCCTGTATCTTTCCGTTGTGGCTAAGTGCTGCTAAGTGCTAACTGCCGCTTTCCAGCACCTCATTTACATCCCTCACCAGATTCCTCAAGTAATTGCGCCGGTTCAGCAGGTCGACCATCTGGTCGCGGATCTTCAGCCGATCCGCCTCGGTGCCGCTGTCCACAGCTTGATCCCACTGTCTCCAATCGCGCTTCAGTGCTTCCAGCAGCGCTTCGTGCTTCTCTTCCAGCTCCAACTTCTGGCGTCCGATTTCCTCGATCAGGGCGGGGGCGTCCTCTCCCATCTTCTTCTGCATGCGCAACTCTTCGAGCTGCATGTTCAGGTCGAAAACTTCCTCCAGAAGATCAGGCGGA
Organism: uncultured Acidobacteriaceae bacterium; assembly: GCA_964641665.1. Lineage (GTDB taxonomy): Bacteria > Acidobacteriota > Terriglobia > Terriglobales > Acidobacteriaceae > Gp1-AA133. The sequence continues at coordinate 2,319 of CAZXKO010000086.1, read as the reverse complement.
ACCACCTGCTTCTTGACCTGGCCCGTGGCCCGAGCCTGCTCGGTAGCAAACTTCGACTGCTCCTCGAGCTCGACCCCTTCCAGCCGCAGCAGATACTCGGTCCGCTTGATCGGATCTTTGAGCGTACGGTAGGCGTCGTTGAGCTGCGAACTCTGCTCCAGGCTCCATTCCTGCTCGCGCTTGTCCGCACCAGAATAGAGGTCGGGGTGCAGCTTCCGGCTGAGCACGTAGAACTCCCGCTCTAGGCCCGCGACATCGACATTCAGCTTCCGCGACAGCCCGAAGAACTTAAAATAGTCGACCGGAACCGGCGGCTGGACCTTGCCGCAGGCGCTGCAGAAATGTTCTGCCCGCATGGTGCCGCACGACCAGCAGGTCGAAGTTGCTTCGCCCGGCATGATCAGCGACGAACTCGATTTGGAGTCAGGGTTAGCCATAGACACATTCACCACGGACGCTCAACCGTCGCGCCGCCCGTATTGTGTTCGCCCGGGTCGGGAGAAGGTGGCGCCGTGGTGGAAAGAACCTGGAACTACGTTTCCTTGTCGCCGGTGAAAACGCCCGCCATCCGTTTGCCACCGCTTCGCGGGCTGGAGTACCAGCCACACTGCTCATGCCGAGAATGAGGTACCACAGCCGCACGACTTCGTCGAATTCGGATTCACGAACACGAAACCCTGCTGCATCAGCGTCTCCTGGTAATCCAGGATCATGCCGTGCAGGTAGATGAACGACTTCGGATCCACGAACACCCGAACATCGTCGAACTGGAAGATGCGGTCGCGCTCGCGCGGCTGGGTGTCGAAGCGAATGTTGTAGCTCAGCCCCGAACAACCGCCGCCCTGCACGCCGAGACGCAGCCCGCCCTCTTCCGGCGAGATACCTTCCTTCCCCATCGCAGTCCGGATTTTGGCGATCGCCTTCTCCGTCACCTGGATGCCCTTAATCGGGGCAGCCGGGGCTGGAGGGGCAACGGTCTTCGTCGTTTCTTCCGCCATATTGCTCATGAGCCCAACTCGATGCCTGACAGCCGGTCAGTGATCCGGAACACAGCGATCCTGAGCCGGCGACGGGCGCAGCTGCTAGTGGCTGGCTTGCCCCCCGGTGGGCACCTGTGCCTTCGCATCCGCCGCACCGTTCTTCTTCTTCCAGTCGTGGATGGCTGCGCGAATCGCGTCCTCCGCCAGCACCGAACAGTGAATTTTCACCGGAGGAAGCGACAGCTCCTTCACGATCTCCGTGTTCTTGATCTGGAGAGCCTCCTCGACGGTTTTGCCCTTCACCCATTCGGTGGCAAGCGAGGAAGACGCGATCGCAGAGCCGCAGCCGAAGGTCTTGAACTTGGCGTCCTCGATAATCTGAGTTTCCGGGTTCACCTTGATCTGCAACTTCATGACGTCGCCGCACTCGGGCGCGCCGACCAGGCCGGTGCCCACCTCGGTGCTGTTCTTGTCGAGCGAACCGACGTTACGCGGATTGGAATAATGGTCGAGAACTTTATCGCTGTATGCCATGAGTCGTACTCTCCTAAAACAGGTTTCAAGGTCGCAACGTTTCAAGGTTCCAACATATCGGTTGGTTCCGGGTTTCCTTGAAACCTTCGAAACCTTGATACTTTGAAACCTGTGTTTCCTACTCTCCTGCCCACTTCACGTCCTTCAAATTGACGCCTTCTTTCGCCATCTCGTAGAGCGGCGAAAGTTCACGCAGGCGTTCGACGGTCTCGCAAACGCGGTCCGCTACGTAATCCACTTCGGCCTCCGTGTTGAAACGCCCGATCCCAAAGCGGATCGAACTGTGCGCCAGATCGTCGCCCGTCCCCAGGGCCTTCAGAACATAAGAAGGTTCCAGAGTCGCTGACGTACAGGCCGAACCGCTCGAAACGGCCACGTCATTGATTCCCATCAGCAACGATTCGCCTTCGACGTATGCAAAGCTGATGTTGAGGTTGCCGGGCAACCGATGCTCCATCGAGCCGTTGATGTAAACCTCATCCAGGCGACCCATGATGCGGTCGCGCAGACGGTCGCGCAGCGCTGCGAGGTGGCCTCCTTCTTTGGCCATTTCTTCTTTAGCAATGGCACAAGCCTTGCCCAGTCCTACGATGCCGGGCACATTCAAGGTGCCCGAACGCATGCCGCGCTCGTGTCCGCCGCCGTCGATGATCGCGGAAATCTGGACGCGTGGGTTTTTGCGGCGCACGTACAGGGCGCCCACGCCCTTCGGGCCATAGATCTTGTGCGCCGTGATCGACATAAGGTCGATGTTGTCCTTGTTTACGTCGATCGGGACCTTGCCCACCGCCTGCACGCCGTCGGT
>CAZXKO010000085.1:0-23424 GCA_964641665.1 uncultured Acidobacteriaceae bacterium | reverse complement strand
TCCACTGTGCCATTTTTCAGCTTAGCAATAAGTTCCAGGGTAGCCATATCGAAGCTGCGGCGGTCATCGCTGGCAATGATCTGATCTAGATAGGATTGGAATTCTTTGTCGAAATCGAGGTTGGGCACGGCTTGCCAATGCCCAAAGTACGTGTCGGTGGCCGAATAAATCTGGGTGGCGATCCAGACGCGATCACGCAATAGCAGCTTAGCGTTCGCCGTGTTCTCCTGTGCGGACACGAGGATTCCGGTGAGACAGAGCACGACTCCCGTGGCATAAACACAAATGGCACGCATTGGAGTCTCCTTCAAAAATGTGAGGCTGAAAGATACGCGAATCCAAGCGCGGCAGTTCCCCGGTCTACGGCTTAAGGCAGAGAATGCAACTAACTACTGCTTCGAACTCGATGCGGAGGTAACTCAGTTTCCGATCTCCTGGAGTATATCCTCGCCTCAAAGCTGTTTGCCTCGAGTCGAGGGGCTGGCTCGAAATCCAGTTTTACCAAAACTCCGACTAGTGTATACAATATCCATCATCAAGCTGGCCCTGGTACCAGTGAATTGAGAGGAGCGACACTATGGGAATCGGCGAATTCTCGCGCAGGGACTTCATGACCGCTGCGGCCTCCGCCGCCTGTTCCGCTCTCCTGCCAAGGGTTCTGATGGCCGCTCCCTTCCAGGATCCAGTCGTCAACGTGGTCAAGAAAGACGGGAAGGCAATCAGTCGCGAGAAAGTCCCGTGGAAAGTCCAGCCCTTCCCACTGAAACAGGTTCGTCTGGGCGGAGGTCCGTGCAAGATTGCGATGGAGGCCGACCGGCGCTATTTGCACTCGTTGCCCCCGGATCGCTTGCTTCACACCTTCCGTCTGAATGCTGGCATTCCTTCCTCGGCCCAACCGCTCGGCGGGTGGGAGGCACCGGATTGCGAACTTCGCGGTCACTATGCCGGCGGCCACTATCTCTCGGCTTGCGCTCTCATGTACGCCACCACGGGCGATGACGATCTCAAAGGCAATGCCAACACCGTGGTCGCGGAACTGGGAAAGTGCCAGAAAGCTCTCAAGGGCGGATATATCAGCGCGTTCCCCGTCGAATTCTTCGATCGCCTACGAGATCGCGAGCGCGTTTGGGCTCCGTTCTACACCGTTCACAAGATCATGGCGGGCGCACTCGACATGTATGTCCACTGCGGCAACGAGCAGGCCCTTGACATCACCGAGAAGATGGCGGGATGGGTTGCCGGCTACACGCAGCCGTTCAGTTACACCCACATGCAGCGAATTCTCGGAACCGAGTTCGGCGGCATGGGCGAGGTCCTTTCCAACTTGTACGCGGTCACGGGCAAGGACTACTACCTCGAAGTCGCTCAGCGCTTCGACAAGAAAGTATTCTTCGATCCGCTCGCAGCCCGCCGCGATGAACTCAAAGGCCTGCACGTTAACACCCATATTCCGCAGGTCATCGCTGCAGCGCGCTACTACGAACTCACCGGCGACCGCCGTTATCGCGACATCGCGGAGTATTTCTGGGACGAGGTGGTGAGCGAACGCTCGTACTGTACCGGCGGCACCAGCAACGGAGAATCGTGGAACACCGATCCCGGCAAACTCTCGACCGAACTCAGCACCAACACCACCGAGTGCTGTTGCGCTTACAACATGATGAAGCTGACTCGCCACCTGTTTGGCTGGTCAGCGGACGCTCGCCTCATGGACTACTACGAACGCGCCTTGTTCAACCATCGCCTCGGCACCATCAACCCGGAAGACGGCACCATGATGTATTACCTGCCGCTTGCATCGGGCTACTGGAAGACCTTCGGCAAGCCCTTCGATTCCCTCTGGTGCTGCACTGGAACGGGTTCGGAGGAGTACGCCAAGCTGACGGACACCATTTACTTCCACGACGACGATTCGCTGTACGTGAACCTCTACGTTGACTCCGAACTGGAGTGGCCCGAGAAGGGCCTTCGCTTCCGCCAGGAAACGCGTTTCCCAGAGCAGCCGGGCACATCCCTCACGATCACCGCAAAGAACCCGGTGACGCTGGCGATCAATGTGCGTATCCCGTACTGGGCGCAAGGTGGGAGCGTCAAGATCAATGGCGCCACCCTGCCGGCCTTTGCCAGTCCCGGCAGCTATCTGTCGCTGAACCGGGTCTGGAAGACGGGCGACAAAATTGAACTCGACCTGCCCATGGGGATTCACATCGACCGCATGCCCGATGACGAAACGGTCCAGGCGGTCATGTACGGGCCGCTCGTTCTAGCCGGCCGTTTCGACACTGTGAACAAAGACCTGCTCTACGGCGAGTACGAACCTAAGAACAACCCTCCGGCGAAAGTGCCCGATATCGTGGCCGATCCCGACAAGCCCACCGCATGGGTCGAGCCGGACCCGAAACAGGCGCTCGCGTTCCGGGCCGTCGGGCAGTCGCAACCGCTGACTCTGGTTCCCCTGTATCAGGTGATCCAGGAGCGCTACGCGGTCTACTGGAAGGTGAATAAGAAGAACGCTTGATGACAGTTGTTAGCGCTGGATCGTTTACCCGCGCGTTCTTCCCTGGCGCATTTACCGCTAGATCCTAGATCGCGCCTTTTCTGCAGAGTGTTGCGGTGCCGTTGGCTTGATGTCGGTCTGTTTAGAGGTGCGAAGATGTTGACGGCGTCTCGGTAGCAGAGAATTCCTCCGATCTCGCGAGGAGAAACGCATTGAAACCCACTCACGGTTTAGCGCTCGCCTTGCTTGTGACATGTTTCGTCGCGACGCCGCTCACTAGAAAAACCTCAGTTCGATCAGCGTCGTCCGACACTCTTCAGTCAAGTGCGGACGCCCGACTTCACCGACTGCACTCTCTCTTCGATGAACAGTGGGAGTACGAACTGCGAGTGGACCCGGAGTTCGCAACCGCTCTGGGTGATAAACGCTATAACGATCGCCTCAGCGATCACTCTCCCACCTTCTACAAATCCGACCTGCAACAGCAACGCGAATTCTTGTCGCGCTTCGAAGCCATAGATCCCGCCGGTTTCCCGCAACAGGACGGTCTCAGCCGCACCCTGATGATTCGCCAATTGCGCCAGCAGATCGAAGGCGCGCAATTCAGGTCCTGGGAAATGCCGGTCAACCAGATGGGTGGCCCGCATCTCAATCTGCCGGATCTCGTCAGCCTGATACCCTTCAACGCTCTCACCGACTACGACAACTACATCGCCCGCCTGCGCCAGATCCCTCGCGTCTTTGAACAGGTGACCGCGAACATGCGCCAAGGCATGAAAGACGGTCTCATGCCGCCGAAGTACCTTCTGGAGAAAGTTGCAGCGGAAAGCGATGACCTCGCGAGCAAGACCGGCGACGCCAGCCCCTTTGCCAAGCCCGTAAAAGAATTTCCCGCAGCGATCTCCCCAGCAGACCAGAAGCGCCTGCGCGAGTCGGTGCTGGCCATCATTAACGCGCAGATCGTCCCTGCCTACGAGCATTTCGCGGCGTTCGTTCGCACAGAATACGCGCCAAAGGGCCGCACCGATCCTGGAGTGTGGGCTCTGCCCGACGGGGCGGCACGATACCGCTTCGCGATTCGGCGAATTACCACCACCGATCTCACTCCCGACCAGATTCATGAACTCGGGCTCCGGCAGATTGCCGAGACCGAGGCCCAGATGCTGGCCGTCGCGCACAAGCTGGGGTTCAAGGACCTGGCCGGGCTGAACGATCACATCAGGCACGAACACAGTTTCTATGCAAAGTCTGGCGAGCAAGTGTTGGATCTCTACGCAAAGTACGCGCGCGAAATGGAAGCGGAACTTCCCAGGCTTTTTGGCCACCTGCCCAAGAGTAAGTTAGTTGTCGTTCCAATGGAGGCCGCCCGGTCCAAGAACGCCGTCCCGGCCGACTACACCGAAGGGTCTGCGGACGGGTCGCGTCCGGGAAGGATCAACGTGAATGAATGGGACCCCGAACACCGGTTGCTCCTGAACATCGAAGCCATCGCCTATCATGAAGGCATTCCCGGCCATCACCTGCAGATCTCCCTGGCGCAGGAGATGCCTGACCTTCCTCAGTTCCGGCGACACGCGGGATACACTGCTTTCGTGGAAGGCTGGGCCCTGTATTCCGAACGGCTGGGTGTCGAAGTGGGCCGCTATCAGGATCCCTACAGCGACTACGGACGCCTCGAGAACGAAATGTGGCGTGCCATCCGGCTGGTCATCGACACCGGGGTCCACGAGAAGCACTGGTCGCGTGATCAAATGGTCGACTACTTTCACCGGTATACAGCCATGGATGAACCCAATGTCCAGAGCGAAGTGGATCGCTACATCGCATGGCCCGGACAGGCTCTCGCCTACAAGCTTGGTCAGTTGGAGATATTGAAGCTCCGCGACGAAGCCCACCAGAAACTCGGCTCCAAGTTCGATTTCCGCGCCTTCCACGATGAAGTGCTTGGAAACGGAGCGCTGCCGCTCGACGTTTTGGACACAGAGATGAAGGAATGGATCGCGCGTCAGAACAATCCTGACCATCCGTAGCTGCTGAGGTCTTGATGAGAGACAATCCTCCACAATCGATATGATGTGGCAAAGCCCGACGCGCCTCGGCAGCGACAACGACGTTCCACCTATTCTTGTACACACCCCGGCAGATTCGTGGATGTAGTATCTGCGCGCCCCGTGGTACGATTCCCGCGTGGGTGACTCCGCTTGCGTCCCAAGTGCTGCCTCGGCCGTCCCAACCGCGACGGTTGCTTCGCGGCACTCTGCCCTCGTCCGCGTCACTCACTGGATCACCACCCTGTGCTTCTTTGCCCTGCTTCTCAGTGGACTTGAAATTGTGATCTCTCACCCCCGGTTCTATTGGGGTGAAACCGGCAACGTGTTGACGACACCGTTGTTTAAACTGCCAATCCCTTCGTCGAGGTCATTGGTGCCCACCGGCTACGGGTACGTGTTGCCGGATCAAAACGGCTGGAGCCGGTATCTCCACTTTCAATCTGCCTGGATCGCGGTGCTGACCGGCTTACTGTATGGAATTTTCGGACTGTTGACAGGGCATTTCCAGAAGGACTTGCTGCCCGCGAAGGCCGATCTGTCCTGGCGCGGCGTCTCGACGGTTATCGCGAATCACTTGCGCTTCAAACGGCCGGGTGAGGCAGCCTGGTCGTACAACGTTGTCCAGCGGCTCACCTATCTGTTCGTGATCTTCATTCTGTTTCCACTCGTGATCTGGACAGGTTTGGCGATGTCGCCCGCTTTTGTTTCCGCATTTCCGGCGACGGTCACACTGTTGGGCGGCCGGCAATCTGCGCGCACGCTTCACTTCTTCATTTCTCTGGCTCTCTTGCTCTTCCTGTTTGTCCACGTGGCGATGGTTGCTCTCGCTGGATTCAGGACCCGCATCCGAGCGATGATCACAGGAACCACCGGCACGCCTACGGAGCGCACATGACTGACCTCTCACGCCGAAAACTCATCACAACCGGACTCGCGGCAGCGGCGGGCGTATCGGGGCTGGGCGTAGCCGCGCACCTTGCGGAGAAGTACGGACTCATTCCACCGGATCACGGTGGAATTTACGGCCTCGGCGAAACCCTGACCTATGCTTCACAGCGGCTGCTGACGAGGCACTCGTTCGCCCGAGAATTCTCACGGAGCCAGGTCTCGAAGCGTCCGCTGGCGAACGAGATCGCTCCCTTCAAGGACGCGTTCAAGCGCCTGCAAGCCGGAGGATTCGCGGACTGGCGGCTCTCCGTCGACGGCATGGTCGACCGGCCTGCCTCGTTTTCGGTTGCGCAGCTGAAGAGCTACCCGTCTCGCAGCCAGATCACCGAACTGTCGTGCGAAGAGGGCTGGACCTACATCGCCGAGTGGATCGGCGTGCCTCTCTCCCACGTTCTCGATCTCGTGGGGACCCACCCTCAAGCCAGATACGTTGTCTACTTCTCGATCGAACCCGACTGGTGGGAAAGCATCGATATGGCCGATGCCATGCACCCGCAGACCTTTCTTACCTACGGGATGAATGGCGATGACCTTCCCGTGGGCAACGGCGGGCCGCTTCGCCTGCGTCTGCCCCGCCAGCTCGGCTACAAGAGCGTGAAATTTATCACTCACCTGGCGGTCACCGACGGTCTGAAAAAGTTCGGCAAGGGCCTGGGCTCCGCGTCTCCAGAAGGAGGCTATGCCTGGTACGCGGGCATCTGACAGGCCCTTCCTTAACGGGAGACGGCGAGCATGTATTTCTCAGGCTGCTTATCGAAAGACTGCTTGCATCCTGCGCAGCAGAAGTAAATATTGCTCCCGTTGTGCTCGGACTTGTACTTCGCGGACAGCATGTCCACCATCATTCCGCAGACGGGATCTCTTGCCTCCTTGTTCAGAACCGGCAAGGTATTTTTCTTGGGCTCGGCCGCCGATTTTGCTCGCGAGCCCCTGACCTGAATAATCTCGGCAAGGACGCTCACCGCGATTTCCTCGGGTGAGGCCGCCTGGATGTCGAGCCCGGCAGGCGCCCGGATCTGGCTTGCTCGCTCAGAAGGCACTCCCGCTTCACGCAGAAATTCGAGCACTTTCTGCGCCTTGACGCGGCTGGCCACAAAAGCTACATGCGCGGCCCGGGTCTGGACCGCCTGCTGCAAAGCCTCTTCGTCGCTCTCTCCCTGCGTGGATACCACCACAAACGTCTCCGGCGAAATCTTGGCGACATCCAGATTCAAGTCCGTCTGTAGTTGGTCTACATCCGGAAACTGATCCCGGTCCGCATCTGGCGCAGCCACCGAGACCCGGTAGTGAATGGACTTCGCCAGTTGAGCCAATGTCTGCGCGATGGGAGAACGTCCAAGAATCAGAAGGTGAGGTTTCGGCAGGACCGGCTCGATGTAAATATCCAAGGTGCCTCCGCTGTGGCAAGTCATGGTGTAATCGACGATCCCGTCCTCGGACGCCGCCGCTGGACTGATTCGCACCAGCCGTGGCTGCCCATCCTTGAGCGCCTTCAAGGCTTCCTTGATTACCACGGGTTGGGCACAGCCGCCGCCGATCCAGCCCCACATCTTCCCGTCCGCGAAAATGATTGCCTTGTCTCCCGGCTTGCCGGAGATGGGCGCCTGGAAGCGCACCACGGTTGCGGTGACGAACGGCTCGCCCTTTGCCAGCAACTCCGCCGCTTTGTTCAGGAATCGGTCGAACATGGCCTCATCCTACAGATACTTCTCCAGCGCGAGCAGGCTCTCGAGGTTGTGGGCTGGAGCGAAAACATCGATGAACGGGAGCGCGGCACTGATTCCACTCGTAATGGGTTGGTAATCCTTTAGCCCAAGCAGCGGGTTCAACCAGATGAGCCTGCGCACACGCCGTTTCACTACGGCCAGTTCTGCTGCCAGGACGCTGGGGTCCCCAGTATCCCAACCGTCGCTCAAAACTACAAACAACGTATCACTGGACCGCAATTTCCTGCGATGGAGTTGGTTGAATTCGCGAAGCGAACCGCCGATGCTGGTGCCGCCAGACCATCCGGCCGGCTTCTGCGACAGAGCTTGCAGGGCATCCTGCAGGCGTTGGGTGCGAAACAAGTTCGTGATCTCGGTCAGCCCAGTGCTGAACAAGAATGTATCGACGTGCCGAAAGTGCTTTTGCAGTGCGTACATAAACTTCACCAGAAACAGGCTGTACGGGCTCATCGAACCGCTGATGTCGAGCAAGGTGACGAGCCGGTGTGGGCGGGGGCGCCGCACTCGGTAGCACAGGTTGATCGGTTCACCGCCGCGAGGAATGCTACGACGGATGGTTTTTCGCAAATCTACTTGCCCGCGCACAGTTCCGATGCGCCGCCTCCGTGCCAGCCGCCGGCTCATTTGCTTGAAAAGGCGCAGCGAGATTTGTTCCAGCATTGCCAGGTCGCTCTGGGGCAGGGTAGAGAAGTCCGCTTTCGTCAGCCGATCTCGGCTGCTGGCGCCGGTGACTGCCTGGCTTCCGTCTAGCTCCGATGCAACGTCGTCACCCGATCCGGTGGCAATCAGGGACCTCGGGTTTCGTTCCCTTGCGCGAGAAGAGATTTTTTTTCGGGAGTTTCTTGTGTGACTCGCCCAGGCGGACGCTCCCCCCCCAAACGTCTGGAAACACGCCTCGAACAGGTCCCAGTCGTCTTTGGAGGAGCATAACGTGGAGCGCAACCCAAACTTCAGATCCTCTGAATTATTCACACCCAGGGCTGCGGTGGCTTCCAGGGCAGCGAGTGTCTCTTGGACGCTCGCGGACAGGCCCTGCTCGCGCGCATACCGGCAAAACTCAACGATTGTTTCAGCGTCGGTCCACTGGCCCTTCGACCTGATCATCGCCCGGTTCACAAAGCCTCTTCCATCGACCTGGCAAGAGTCTTGTCCAGCCCGCCGCTCCGGATCTTTGCGTTGTCGTCAACGGACTTGGAGATACAACCCAGTGTTTGTTCGATCGCCTCCTCGTCCAGCTGTAGCTTCCCTAATGCGACCAGGGCCTCTGCACAATCCAGAGTCTCCGCCACCCCGGGAGGCTTGCTCAAGTTGAGCCCTCTCACCGCCTGCACGTATCCCACGATTAGCCGGGCCAGCTTCTCTTCAATGCCCGGCAGCCTGGTGCGCACAATCTTCATTTCCTTTTCCAAACTCGGGTAGTCGATCCACTGGTACAGGCATCGTCGCTTCAGCGCATCGCCTAGCTCCCGGCTGCGGTTGGAGGTCAGCACCACGTAGGGCACATGCTTCGCATGGACGGTGCCCATCTCAGGGATGGTGATCTGGTAATCGGACAGCAACTCGAGCAGAAACGCCTCGAACGCTTCGTCCGCACGATCAATTTCGTCGATCAACAGCACCGGGGATGCATCTTCCACCTGAATCGACTGCAGGAGCGGCCGCTCCAGAAGAAACTGACGGCTGAAGATGTGTTTTTCCTTCTCCTCGACCGTGCTGTCCGATCCTTCTTCGATCTTGATTGCCAGCAATTGCTTCTGGTAATTCCATTCATAGACGGCCGAACTCAGGTCCAGCCCCTCATAACACTGCAGCCGGATCAGCCGCGTGCCCAGAAATGACGCGAGCACCTTGGCGACCTCGGTCTTGCCGAGGCCCGCGTGCCCTTCGACCAGAATTGGTTTGCGAAGCTTGGTGACAAGGTAAACGGCGGTGGCCAGCGATCGGTCGGTAACGTATCCCAGGCGCTCGAATCCAGTGACAATCGCATCGACGCCCTGGCCGGCGCCGGAAGGAAGATCTTGCAGGATGCCCATGTTGGTAGCTTCGACCACGCCCGAACTCGTCTCGGGAATGCTCAGGATTTCTTGCGAAACACTCCCTTCGCAGCCTCCCAGGCTACGGACGTAGCTTTGATAGGCGCAACCTCGGCGGAGGCTGCCTGCCCCGCAGGCGCCTCGGCAGGCTGCTGTAGCTGCGCCTGGAAATTCTTCGTGAATTGCCCGAACATGATGTTCGACACTTCCGTGATCACGCGCGCACCCATTTGCGCCAGAATTCCGACTACGCCGATTTCAGACACGCTCGTCACTTCCGTGCTTCCGTCTGGCAGAGCGCGAAGCTTCCCCGTCAGTTTCATGGAAGCACTCCCACGGCCGCGCACATCCTGCCCTTTCCCCAGAATCTCGATTTCGTGGTTTTCCGCGTCCAGCCGCACGATCTGGACTTCGCCCGTGTAGTCCGTAACGCTTGGGCCCACTTTCACTTTGATCGTGCCCGTGTAGGTTTTCTCGTCCACCTGCCCGGTGATTTGCGCCCCCGGCACGCAGGTCGCGACTTTTCGTGGATCGCTCAAAAATTCCCACACTTTCTCCACCGGTTCCTGCACCGCGAAGGTCTTTTCAATCTTGAGTGCCATCGGCTAGGCCGTGACCCCTTTCTCCTTCAGAATGTTCCACACCTTCCAGGGTGCGATCGGCATATCGATGTGCTTCACGCCGAGATGCGAAAGCGCGTCCACCACTGCGTTCACGAAGGCCGCCGGAGAACCGACGTTCGGAGACTCGCCCACGCCCTTGGCTCCGAACGGATGGTGCGGAGACGGCGTGCAGGTCTTGTCGGTCTCCCAATGTGGAGTTTCGACGGCGGTGGGCAGCAGATAATCCTGGAAACTACCACCCTGCACGTTGCCGCTTTCGTCGTAATCGATCTGCTGCATGAAGGCTATGGCAAACCCCTCAGTCAAACCTCCGTGAATCTGGCCCTCCACGATCATGGGATTAATGATGTTTCCGCAGTCGTCCACCGCGACAAATCGCCGGACCTTCACTTGGCCGGTTCCTTTGTCGATGTCGACCACGCAGACATACGTGCCGAACGGGAAGGTGAGGTTGGGCGGGTCGTAGTAGTCGACAGCTTCGAGCCCGGCTTCTAGACCCGGTGGGATATTTGTGTACGCCGCGAACGCGATTTCCTGAATCGTCTTTGCCTTACCGGGAGCGCCCTTGACGAAGAACTTACCCGGTTCCCATTCCAGATCGTTCTCGCTGCACTCCAGCAGGTACGCCGCGATCTTCTTCGCCTTGTCGCGAATCTTACGGGCCGCAATCGCGGTGGCTGCTCCCGAGGTCGGCGTGCTTCGACTGGCATAGGTTCCCAAGCCGTACGGCGCGGTATCGGTATCTCCTTCCTCAATAACCACGTCCGCAGCCGGGATCCCAAGTTCCTGCGCGACGATCTGGGCGTACGTGGTTTCGTGCCCCTGCCCCTGGCTCTTGGTCCCCATGCGCGCGATGGCCTTGCCCGTGGGGTGAATGCGGATCTCACAGCTATCGAACATCTTGATTCCGAGAATGTCGAACGTATGAGCCGGACCCGCGCCCACGATCTCGGTGAAGCTCGATATACCAATCCCCATCAGTTCACCCTTCTTGCGTTTCTCGGCCTGTTCCTTGCGCAGCTGCTCGTAGCCGATCTTGTCGAGCGCCACTTTCATCGCTCCTTCGTAGTTGCCGCTGTCGTAGGTCCAGCCCAGAGAGGACTTGTAGGGAAACTTCGACTCGGGAATGAAATTCTTGCGGCGAAGCTCGGCCGGATCCATCTTCAATTCCAGCGCGAGCACATCCACTACTCTCTCGATCAGGTACGCCGCTTCGGTCACGCGGAACGAGCAGCGGTAGGCAATGCCGCCGGGTGCTTTGTTGGTGTACACGCCGTCGACTTCGCAGAATGCCTGGGGAAAGTCGTAGGAGCCGGTACAGATGCTGAACAATCCGGCAGGAAACTTGGTGGGCTGGGCCGCTGCATTGAACGCTCCGTGATCGGCAAGCGTCTTTACGCGCAACCCCTGCATTTTGCCGTCTCGGTCGGCGGCGATTTCGGCGGTCATGTGGTAGTCGCGGGCAAAACCCGTGGACTGCAGGTTCTCGGAGCGCGTCTCGATCCACTTCACTGGCATGCCCAGCGTGAGCGAAGCCACGATCGCGCACACGTAGCCGGGATATACGGGAACCTTGTTGCCAAAGCCGCCGCCGATATCCGGAGAAATAACCCGAATGTTCTGCTCGGGAATCCCACCCACCAGCGCAAACACCGTTCGGTGCGCATGCGGAGCCTGCGAGGTCATGTAGACGGTCAATTTCCCTGTCGCCCGATTGAAGTCAGCTACGCAGCCGCAGGTTTCAAGCGGCGCGGGATGGCAGCGCGGGAAGAAGGCGTGCACGCTCGCCTTCACCGCCGCCTTCTGAAAAACCTGCTCGGTGGCCTGCCGGTCGCCGACTTCCCAATGGAAGATGTGGTTGTCCTTTTGCTCGCGGTCTTCTCGTAGAAGAGGAGCATCCGGGTCCATGGCTTTTTTCGGATCCACTAGGACGGGCAACTCCTCGTACTCCACTTCCACCAGCTCCGCTGCGTCGGCGGCAGTGTAGCGATCTTCCGCCACGACGAATGCAACTTCCTGTGATTGGAAGAGCACCTTCCCGGTGGCCAGCACCATCTGCTTGTCGTACGACAGAGTTGGCATCCACGCCAGATTCGCTTTGGCCAGGTCCTCTCCGGTGATGATCGCCAGCACTCCCGGAAACTTCTTCGCCTTCTCCGTGTTCACGCTCTTGAGCCGGGCGTGCGCATATGGACTGCGCACCAGTTGCCCATAGACCATGCCGGGCAGATGCACATCGTCTACATAATTCCCCTTGCCCTGGATGAGTCGCAGATCTTCTTTGCGTTTGATGGGATGGCCCATGCCACCGATTTCAGGAGACGTTTTGTGGATCACTTTGCCCCTCCTTGCCCCATCTTGCCTGCAGCGTATTGCACCGCTCGCACGATGTTCTGATACCCGGTGCAGCGACACAGGTTTCCGGAAATCCCCCAGCGAATATCCTCTTCGGTGGGCTTCGGGTTGTTATGCAGAAGCGCGTAGGACGACATCAGCATTCCGGGCGTGCAAAAGCCGCACTGCAAGCCGTGCTCCTCTTTGAACCCCTCCTGCAGCGGGTGCAGTTGGCCGTCCTTGATCAGGCCTTCGACCGTGAGGATTTCCCCGCCATCTGCCTGCACGGCGAACATGGTGCACGACTTGACTGTCTTTCCGTTGAGCAGCACGGTGCACGCGCCGCAGTGGCTCGTGTCGCAGCCAATGTGGCTGCCTGTCAGCTCCAGCACTTCGCGGATAAAGTGGATCAGCAAAAGCCGCGGCTCGACCTCGGCCTGCCGGTCACGGCCATTGACCTTCACGCGAACCAACTGCTTCTTTCCCATTGCCAGCTCCTGGGCTGATTAGCGGAATCTACTTGGCCGCTCTCTCGGCGGCGCGGGACAGCGCCCGTTTCGTCAGTTCCTTTACCAGACCCTTCTTGTACACCGCCGGACCACGCAGATCGGAACTAGGTTGCGCCTCATCGGCGGCGAACTGGGCCGCTTGAGCGATGTTCGCCGCATCGAGCTCCTTGCCGCGCAGAAAATCCTCGGCCTTCTTCGCCTTGATGGGGGTGGCGCCGACATTGGTCAAGCCGATGCCCGCTCTCTGCACCGTGCCTTTGTCGTCCAGCGTCACTTGTGCCGCGACGGCCGCGGTCGCAAAGTCTCCCACCTTGCGCTCCAGCTTGAAGTACGCACCCCCGCTGCGCGCTGGCGGTATCGGAATGCGGATCTCCGTCAAAATCTCGCCCTGCTGCAGCGCCGTGCTGAACAACGACAGGAAGAATTCCTCGATAGGTATGATTCTCTCGCCGCGCGCGCCGGTTGCCACAACCTGAGCACCGAGGGCCAGCATCGTGGCCGGATGATCGTTGGCCGGATCGCCGTGCGCGAGATTCCCTGCTACCGTCGCCAGGTTGCGCACTTGCGGGTCAGCAATCACGTGTGCGGTGTCGACCAGGATGGGATATTTGGCGTGGACCAAAGGTGATGCTTCCAGTTCGGCTTCCCGCGTCAGCCCGCCGATCTTCAGAAAGCCGCCGTCCTCCTTGACGTAGGAGAGCCCGGTGATGCGGTTGATGTCGACCAGGTACGCAGGACGGGCAATGCGGAGCTTCATCATCGGGATCAGGCTCTGCCCGCCGCTGAGGATCTTCGCGTCCTCTCCATGCTGCTGCAAAAGTGCGATCGCTTCGGGAATCGTTGCAGGTCGGAGGTACTCAAAGGCCGGTGGGATCATCGCTGCCCCCTCGTCTTAGTGCGGTCTTGTACGCCGAATCGAAGTATGGGAGTTGGTCGCACACAAACGCGGGGTAGAACGTTACCACAATGCGGTCCCTTCTAGAAACCCGCGGAAGTCCGCACGAGGAATCCGGGGAACGCCGTACCTTTCCACCCACCGGACGCAAGCCAGCTCTCGCAAACCAGACATCTACTCGGGCGCCCCTGTCTCCTCGTTCCGGCGCGCCTTCCAGTCTTCAATCGCCCGCCGGATGGCTTCCGGAGCCAGGTTGCTGCATCTCATCTTGTATTCGGGGATGCCGCCGAGCGCGTCGGCTACGGCCTGCTCCGAGATCTGCGAAGCCTCTTCCACCGACTTGCCCAGAACCATCTCCGTCGCCATCGACGAACAGGCGATGGCGACGGCGCATCCCATGCATTTGAACTTCACATCCCGGATCAAGCCCTGTTCAATCCGCATCGTGATCAGCACAGTGTCGCTGTCCACCGGACTCTTCACGATCGCCCTGCCGGAAGGCTCGGCCAGGGTGCCCACGTTTCGTGGTGCGGCATAGTGCTCCCGGACTTGATCGCTGTACAACTCGAAATCCTCCGCCTCGATTGAACTCCAGCCTGCGGCGGAACTATCATACGTGACGGGACTCTCGTGGACTTCTACGCCAAAGCCGCTGAACTTGCAGCCCGCGGAAAACCCTTCGCCGTAGCCACGGTGGTTCGGGTGGAGGGGTCTTCTTCAGCCCGGCGCGGATCCAAAGCCATCATTGACGAAAACGGGAAACTGATTCTAGGGTGGATCGGCGGTGGGTGCGCTGAAAGCGCCGTCCGCAGCGAGGCTCTGCGATGCCTTGATCTGGGACAGCCGCTCGTTATCACACTCGACATGACCGACGAGCTCCTGGGTGTGGGGATGCCCTGCGGAGGAAAAATGGATGTCTATATCGAGCCGGTCATGCCCCGACCCGAACTTCTCATCGCCGGACACGGCTGCATCGCTGAGACCCTGGCAGCGCTCGCCCACATGCTCGGCTTCCGCATTGTCGTGAATAATCCCGGCGCCGAGCAAGCCTCATTCCCGCAGGCTGAGCAAGTGATTGCCGAGGATTTCGATCTCAACCAGACTCCCGTCGGCCCCAACACGTACGTCGTGATCGCCACGCAGCACAAGAATGACCACCGGTGGCTGCAAAAAGCTCTGGAGGGTGACGCTGCCTACGTGGCGCTGGTCGCCAGCCAGCACCGCGCGAAGCTGGTACTTGACTACCTCGACGCTGAGGGAGTTCCCGCGGAGAGGCTGGCCAGGATCCACGCGCCGGCAGGTCTCGACCTCGGCGCTACCACGCCGGAAGAGATTGCGCTCAGCATCATGAGCCAGATCGTGGCCTTGCGCCGAGGAGGTACGAGCCGGTCTTCGCATTTGAAGGAAACGAACGCGGACCACGACGCAAACGGCGCGTCCGACAAAGTCGTCAGCCATTGCGACGCACCCATCGCGGACTGACCGTGCCGCCTTGTTATCGTGAATGTGCGCTCGATTTCGGACCTCGCGTCTCGCCCATCCGCTTCCGCCGCTCCGAAACGACTTCCGCCATTATGCTGAGCGCGATCTCCTCCGGCGTGCCCGCCCCGATTTCGAGGCCAGCTGGGACCCGCACACCCGCCAGCTTGTCCTCCGCGATCCCCTTGAGCCGCAGACCGCGAATGACTTCCTGCCCTCGTTTTCGGTTCGCTACCAGCGCGACATAGACGCTGTTCGCGTAAAATGCCTGCTCGATCGCTTCCTCGTCGCAGGTTCCGCGGCTGGCTACTACGACGTGGCGATCCGGATTCGCCGCGAGCACCGAGAAATCTAGCGCGTGAAGCACTCGATCAGCTTCCGGCAGTTCGTTAGCTGCCAGCAGAGGATCCACTAGCGTGACAGTGAATCGCAACACCTGAGCCAGTTTCGCCAGTGCGACCGCCATCGCATCCCGGCCAACAATGACCAACTCTGGCCTCTCGGAATCCACGCCTTCAAGCTGCCGACCTTGAAGATCCGCCGTCTCGAGAAGGGCTTTCTCCCTCTGTGGCCGATCTCCGGTGCCGCGTAAGGCTTCGAGATCGCTGTGCCGATCGATATCCAGCAGGATTCCAACGTCGTCGACCGGCACTTTCAAAATCCCTTGGGGATGGTCCCCGAAGATCGCCCGGCACCCGATATCGCCACCCAGAGCCATCACCTCAGGGAAGACTCCGCGATCGAGAAGCACGGGGTTGCCGCGAAAACCCCGGTACGTAGGAATCACGATTTGCGCTCCAGATCTGCGATGCTCCGCGATCAATTGGTTGATCGTAGCGGCCTGCACGAACGGCTGGTCCGCCAGAACGATGAGCGCCGCCTCGGCTTCAGGATCTACGGCCGATAGACCGACCTTCAAGGAAGTCCCCATGCCCTGCTGGTAGTTGTCGTTGAGAACCACTCGCACACTCTGCGTGCCAATCTCCCGCCGGATCGCTTCCGCCGACGCGCCCAGAACCAGAACGATATCCCGCACCGCGGACGCGCGCACGTTGTCGAGCACATGCTGCAACAGCGGACGACCGTCCAGTGACAGCAACTGTTTGGCCGTCCCCATGCGCGTTGCGGTCCCGGCCGCCAGGATTACAGCGGACGCAACTGAGTCAGCTCTGGTCATCAGGGTTATTGGAAAGGTTCCGGGCACCGGCGGTCAACAACGGGTGTTGGGTGCCAACCGAAGGTCGCAAAAGGTCCCTCACGCTGGGAGTCTCTGAACCTGGGGCTCGGACTCGGGCCTGTTGCCGCTGCCCGTAGTCCCGCCGCCCACCTCTTCGTACACCTTCAAGATTCGCCGAACCGAATCCTCCCAGGAAAAGCATCTCACCTGTTCGTAGCCGCGCTCCTTCAGCTTGTCGCGCAGGCTCTGGTCGACCAGCACACGATGGGTCGCGCGCATGATCTCGAACACATTCTCTGGATTCACCAGCACTGCCGCCTTGCCCACCACTTCGGGCAGCGACGAGATATTCGAGGTCACCACCGGTGTCCCGTGCGCCATCGCCTCGAGTGGTGGAAGTCCGAAGCCTTCGTACAGCGACGGGAATAGGAACACGTTCGCGACGTCATAGAAAATCCGCAGGATTTCGATGGGCACAAAACCGAGGAAGCGCACTTCGTTCTGCACCCCGCTTCGGATCACCGTGCGCCGCAGGTCCGGATGGCCGGAAAGATCATCCCCGATAATGATCAGCTTGAGATCCGGAAATTTCCCTTCCTTCTCCAGTTCTCCGCGCAGCGCCGAAAACGCCTCGATGATGCGCACCAGGTTCTTGTGCGGGCTGATGCGGCCGGCGTACAGCAGGAACGGATAAGTGACCAGGTAGCGCTCGGCGATCAACTGCCGGTCGGCGGCGCTGGCATGGCCGTGCAGAAAGCGCTCGTCAATGGCGTTGTAGACAACGTCGATCTTCCGCGATGGGATGCCGAACAGCTTCTCGATCTCACTCTTGGAGAACTGCGAGACGGCGAAGATCCTGGCCGCGCCTTTCAGCACGCGCCGGGTCAACTGGTAGTGCAACGAGCGCCGCAGCCCCGACTTCCCCTTTGCGCGCGACATGTGTTCGAGCAGGTCGTGAACCGTCATTACATAGGGACACGGTAGGACGCGCGGCATCCAGAACAAGTGCGGAATGTGGACCAGATCACATTCCAGCCGCTTTAAGATGATGCGAAACTCGAAGTAGCCTTTGGCGGTGGTGTCGGGCTCGAGCAGCGGTACAGTGTGAAAGTTCGCCGGAAGCGGTCCGATTTCCTTGACTTTCTCCGGAGAGCCAATCAGGAAGTACTTCGTCTGGCGGTCCAGGCGGCCGAGAGTGCGCACGACGTTGCGCGTGTAAGTCCCGATGCCGAACTCCGTCATGCGACGGATGTCGATGGCAATCTTCACGGGACGATTTAATCACAGCGGGCACGGCACAAACAGCGATTTTGCGCCGAAATGCGCACCGATTCCCAGATCTGGCCTATCTGCCCTCAGGCCCGAATCTCGGCCTGCGCCCTCGCGCGACGATCGGCATACAGCGGAAAGGCCTCGGCCAACTCGAGCACCTGCCGGCGAACTCTGCCGAGCACAGCCGCATCCGTCCGGTGCAGCAGTGCCTCAGAAATCCAGCGCCCCACCTGCCGCATCTCCGGCTCTTTCATTCCGCGCGTCGTCAAAGCCGGAGTGCCGATGCGAATCCCGCTCGGCTTCAGGGGCGGATTCGTATCGAAAGGAATCGCATTCTTGTTCACCGTGATCGCGGCCTCGCCCAGGCACTTCTCCGCCTCGCTCCCGAGCATGCCTTTGGCGAACACGTCGACTAGCATCACGTGAGTATCGGTTCCGCCGGAAACGATGCGGAAGCCTTCGGCTGCAAGTGTTTCCGCCAGAACTTTGGCATTAGCGACGACCTGCCTAGCGTATTCCTTGAATCCCGGTTGCATGGCCTCGAGGAAGCACACCGCCTTCGCCGCGATGATGTGAACCAATGGGCCGCCCTGCATTCCTGGGAAAACCGTCTTGTCGATCGCGGGACCAAGGTCGGCCTTGGCGAGAATCATCCCCGAGCGCGGCCCGCGCAGCGTCTTGTGCGTGGTCGAGGTCACGATCTGCGCATGCGGAACCGGCGAAGGATGCACCCCGCCAGCCACCAGCCCCGAGAAGTGCGCCATGTCCACCAGGTACAGCGCGCCCACTTTATCGGCGATCTGCCGCATCCGCGCGAAGTCGATAATCCGCGGATACGCGCTGCCCCCGCCGATAATCATCTTCGGCCGCTCGCGCTCCGCCAACTTTTCCAGTTCGTCATAGTCGATCGTCTCCGTCTCTTTGGTCACGCCGTACGGAATGATCTTGTAGGTCTTGCCCGAAAAATTCAGGTGATGGCCGTGCGTCAGGTGCCCACCGTGTGCGAGATTCAGACCAAGAATCGTGTCCCCCGGTTGCAGCACTGCAGCGTACGCCGCCATGTTGGCCTGCGACCCGGCGTGCGGCTGCACGTTCGCGTACTCGGCGCCGAACAATTGCTTGGCACGGTCGCGAGCCAGGGTCTCCACCACGTCGGTAAACTCGCAGCCCCCGTAATAGCGTTTGCCGGGGTAGCCTTCGGCGTACTTGTTGGTGAACACCGAACCGGCCGCTTCCAGCACGGCCTCGCTGACGAAATTCTCCGACGCAATCAGTTCCAGGCCTTCGTGCTGGCGCCGGGTTTCGTTATCGATGGCCGCCGCGATCTGCGGGTCCACTTCATACAAGGGGCGAGACATGGGATCGTTTCTCATCGTGTGTCACTCAACCTTCCGCAACCGCATCGCGGACCATCCAATCGGGACTTGGAATCCACGTAGAACTTGGGGATCGTGGCGCTCCATCAGGGATCGGCTGCCAGCAACGCCCTAAAGCAAAATTCTACGCTTCAAACGCCGTCCGGAAAAACGACGCCAGCTGCCAGCCATCCATGTACTTGTAAGGGGCTTCGCCGGTGGTGTAGTGCCCGCAAGGCAATCGCACAGCTCGATAATCGAGGTGATGGCTCGCAAACTCATCCACCACCTGCCGCGAGAACTCCGGCAAGAAAGTCAGATCGTAATCCGCGTAGATGATCAGCGATTTCTTGCGGTAGCGCGCAAACTTGTCGAAGTACACCATGGGACTGATAGCGAGCCACAGGCGCCGCAACCGCTCGATGTCGATCTCCGCTTCGATTCCCTGGCGGATATGCCGCGTCGTCTGTCCATGCCATACGACGTCCGCAAAGTAGGTCGAGGCGTGATTGAAGGCCGCCACTCGAACCCGTGGATCATGCGCAGCCGCGATGAACGCATAGCACGATCCCAGGCTGGTGCCGATTAAACCAAGCTGGCGGAGGCCCTGACCCTCCAGCCAGTCGAGACAGCACCGAATATCGACGACACCCTGCCGCACCGCATCGAGCGTCCGCCCAATATTGGCTGACACGGCGTAGTCCGCCCGGCGGATCTCGCCCGGCATACGAATATCGTGATACGGCATGCTCAACCGCAACACTGAAACGCCCAGAAGGTTCAGCACTTTGCAGAGACCGGTGTATGCGATGGCGTCGGCGTTCCAGTGCGGCAGCAGGACCACCGCTCGCCGCCCCCTCGCCGGGAACCAGCGCGCGTTCACCAGATTGTTTTCCGGATAAGGCGTCCGCACCGGCGACGTGAAGCGCAGGAAACTCGCGCGCGTGCCGCGCACTTTTTGTTCCAGCTTCGGGTCCGGAACTTCGCGCGTGCTGAACACCTGCACGTCGCACTCCTCGACCCGGAAGTCGCTCGGCACTCGGTACGAATAGAACTCGTCGCTGTTGGCGATAATCCGCTGGTTATACTCGGAGAAGAATTTGTATGCGTTGCTGGGCATCTGCCCGGGCGGAACTCCGTTGCGGCAAGGCCAGTCGTGCGCCCACTCCACGCCCCACTCCAGCGGCCGGACGACCCGGTTGTTGTCCACCGATGTGAGCCGGTTCTCCCAGTCATACATCCATCGTGCGTAAAGTTTCTGCATGTCCTATTCAGGACTATAGCAAAGGCGGGCAGGACAATCAGTGCGGCAACATTGAGCGGTGGAAAATCAGGCTTCAACCGTTGATTTCAGCGGGCTGCGGCGCTAGTGAGCATAGATGCGCGGCACCCGCTTTGAGATTGCGCATAGGATCTCGTAAGGAACCGTGTGGCAATGCCCGGCCAACTCCGGCGCGGTCACACTCAGCGCCCCCCGGTTGCCGATCAGCAGAACTTCATCGCCGGTTTCGACGCCCCGAATCGCGCTGACATCCACCAGCGTCAGATCCATGGAGATATTCCCGACAATCGGAGCATAGCCATCGCGAACGATCACGCGGCCGCGGTTGGAAAGCTCGCGGTTGTAGCCATCCGCATAACCAACCGGCAGCACGGCGATCCGTGAAGGCGCCTTCGTGACAAACGTTCCGTTGTATCCCAGGGCCTGCCCGGCGCCGACTTGCTTCATCGACACGATCCGCGTCCTCCAGGAAAGCACCGGTCGCAACGGAAATGCCGGCGCAGCGCTGGCCACCTGCCCGGCCCGCACCAGCGGCAGCGTATAGCCATACAACGCCAGTCCCGGCCGCACCATGTTCTTCCAGGTCTCCGGCCGCGAGACCATCCCGCCGCTGTTGTCCATGTGGAAAAGAACCGGAGAAAGGCCTTGGTCCTTCACCACGCGCAACGCTTGCTCGAAGCGCTCCATCTGGCGCACGACGTCGGGGGCATCCAGAACCTCGGAAGAAGCGAGGTGAGTAAAAAATCCTTCCAGAGAAATGTGTGGAGAAGCTTGGATCAGCTTGCACATCGCCGGCAGCTCTTCCAGCGAAACTCCCAGTCGCCCCATGCCAGTATCCACTTTCAAGTGAACCGGCTGAGGCGCTGAGCCCAGCCGGCTGGCGGCCTGGTCCAGGTCCTTCACATGCCAAGGCTCCCATACGGCCGCGGTAAGGTTCCTCCGGACGACTTCCTCTTCCTCACCGCGCCAGAAACCCGTCATCA
Source organism: uncultured Acidobacteriaceae bacterium (assembly GCA_964641665.1). Lineage (GTDB taxonomy): Bacteria > Acidobacteriota > Terriglobia > Terriglobales > Acidobacteriaceae > Gp1-AA133. Next base: position 2,259 of record CAZXKO010000085.1, on the reverse strand, counting down.
GCAGGATCCTGCAGCGCACGCCCGCATCGCGCAGCGGAACGCCTTCGTCGGTCGTGGTCACACCCAGCCACTTCGCCCCTTCCGACTCGAGCGCGAGCGCGCACTGTGCTGCCCCGTGGCCGTAGGCATCCGCCTTGACCACCGCGCACACGTTCACTCCATCGCCGACATGTTTTTGTACCCTGCGAAAATTCTCGCGCAAGGCCCCCAGAGAAACCTCCGCCCATGTGGGCCGCCCGAACTGCCGGATTCGCGCCTCTACCGTCGTTGCACTCACGATCTCGCGATTATAGAGGCTCGCGCCATGCCGCCAGACGTTACTCTGGTGCTCCCCTTGATGCGCAGACGATCGATGCGCTCACGCGACCCTGTCTTCGCGCCTGTAGACAACCGCTTAAACATTGCAGATGGTCTCGTATCCAACAAATACTCGGAAAGAGCGCGGCCTCACAGGTCACGGAGAAACTGCGGGCAAGACTTACGAAGTTTCGCGCCCCCCCGAACTGTTATCCCGAGCGGAGTGAGGCGTCAGCCGAACGGAGTCGAGGGACCGTGTGTTTACCTGTGGCGCGCCCGCTCAGTCAATTTTCTGCATCCGGCTGCCGTCCACTCGAATAGGCGATCCAACCCCCGTTACGCCCCCAGTCAAATTCGACCACCTCTAATACACTCCCGACAAAATGAAGTTCACCGTCACTTGCGTCTCGACCTCAACGGGTTCTCCGTTCAGGCTGTACGGCCGATAACGCCACTGCTTCACCGCGTCGATGGCAGCTTGCACCAGCAGGGGATGTCCGCTGAGCACCTGCAAGTTCTCGATCGTCCCAGCCTTGCTGATGATCGCTCGCAGAACCACCGGCCCCTGAATCCGCACCGACCGTGCCAGGGGTGGATAGGCTGGCTGTACGTTGTGGAGGAGGTTTCCCTCCATCATGCGGGAAACCCGTGGAGGACGCGCCACAGGCACGGGAGGAGGTGAAACCACGACCGGGGTTATTCCAACGGCTTCCGGAAGAAAGTTCGTGGAAGCCATGTCTCCCGTTCCCCCAAGAACGCAAGTAGCGCAGCCACTTTCTTCGGGCGCTGGAACCGGCTCACCCCGATCAATCCCCTTCGGAACCTCCGGCGGCGCCACGATGATGCTAGTTGAGCGATTGTTTAGCGGCGCAGCCGCGGACGGGTTGTGCACCTCTGCCGTTCGCCTCCCCGGCGGCGGCCCGATCGGCGCACCCATCGAAACCAAGTGCAGTCTCGGCAGGCCTTCGGTATAGAGCAGGGGCAGCATCATGACAACCGCGACGCACAGCGCCTGCAGCGCAAACGACGCCACCGTCGTCCAGCCTCGTTGCGAGCGTTGGGCCCAGTGGGATTCGAGCAGACTATCGGCAAACATCGTGTCCTCCTGAGTAAGAACTGCTAGCTCTAAGGACACCGCTGGAATCGCTCCTGGAGCCGAACACAAAAAGAAAAAAGGCCGCGTGTTTACGCGGCCTTTGGGAACTTTCGCGGCACCTGAGGTGTCGCGCTGAAACTTACTTCGGTGCGTCCGCCGGCTTCACCGGAGTGGCAGGCTTGGTGGTTGTACCCGCGGGCTTGGTCGCCGCAGGCTTCGCCGGCGTACCCGAAGACGCAGGCGGCGGAGCTACGCCCGACTGCGCGTTGTACACGTCGACCACCGGCTTGGTCACATCCACAGCCTCGCCCCACCACACCACCGGGCTCTGCGGCCAAGGCTGCGAGGTGTCGATGATCACGCCGAATCCGTTGTCGCTGGCGTACTTGATGAGCACCGGCCCCAACTTCTGCAGGATGCGCTGCGCGATCTCGTTCTGCTGGTTCTGAGCATCCTCGCGAGCGTCCTGAAGCTGACGGTCCAAGGATTTCTGCTTGGTCTCGATCTGCTTCACCAGGGTCGCCTTAGCATCATCGTTGAGCTTGTCCTGCTGGGCGCTGAGCTGCTTTTTGAGGCTGTCGATTTCGTCGGCCAACCCCTTCAGTTCGCTCTGCTTGGGCTCAAACTTCTTGCTGAGCGCTTCGAAATCGCGCCGTCCCTCGTTGGAGGCGAATATTGCCTGTTCGATGTTGATGGTGCCGACTTTGGTGCCGCTCGCCTTGGGCGCGGCAGCCGCAGCCGAGGGGGCGTCGGGCGTGGCAGCCGATGAGTCAGCAGCCGGTTTGGTTTGGGCCAGAACGAACAGCGAGAGGCCGAATACTACAGCAAGGGTGACGCGCGCAAACTTCTTAATCATTGGATCCTTT
>CAZXKO010000084.1:0-16542 GCA_964641665.1 uncultured Acidobacteriaceae bacterium | reverse complement strand
GACGAGCTAAGTCGTTGAAAACATGGTGGCCAGGGACGGAGTTGAACCGCCGACGCCAGCCTTTTCAGGGCTGCGCTCTACCACCTGAGCTACCTGGCCACTGCCATGGGACGCCCGCGCAAGCAGGCTCTTGCGGCGAGTTGTTCGCGACACGCTCTTTACGGGATCGTCAGCTGGCGCCTAACACCCAGGTTTGCGCTGCGAGCACGTGGACGTTGTTGATTATAGCAACCAGTTCTGAATCCCTCAAACATTCCATCAGTTGGGGCGATCCTTACGACATCCCTGGGATTGAGAAGCGAGCGCGGACCAGTCCCATCGTCCCGCTGGCCCGTTTCTGCTCCGGGTTACCCGCTGTTATCAGGAATCAAACGGAAGTGACGTTCTGTGCATGTGCTGGTGCGAAGAATGCGGCGCGCACCCGGAACCGTGTCCTTCCCTCGAGACTCCTCACCGCCCCGAGGCGCCACCTCGGTGTTCGAGCCACGACGACAGCTGCCTGGTTTGCTTCGACTTTAAGTCGACGCAGTAGTTCATCTTTTCAACCGATTGTTTGAGCGTGCGCTCCGCGGTCGGGACTTTATGGACCACAAAAAACTCCTCCACTTCATCGCGTGTGCCAGCATCGCAAATGGAACTCGTGGCCTCTACAACTTCTCCGCTTGTGAATCCGCCGCCTACTCTTTCCAAAGCTGGCCAATGCCTGCGCACGAAATCCCACGCCAACTTGGTGCCGCGGGGATTCTCCATCACACTCGCAATCAGACCCAAGGTGTCTTGGGAACGCACTGAAGGAGAGATGGCGTACTCTAGCGTGCGTTGCAGCAGATTAGGGTCGCGGAACTGAGCCAGCGCCTTGAAGTACAGGTAGTATTCCTCGAGGCTCGAGCCCCTCTTGTGCAGGTGGGTCATCACTTTGTCGTACAAAGCCGCGTCTCCGTTCAGCGCCGCGAGCGTAAACGCCGTGAACGCCACCGTATGATCCACTGACCCCGGATCTTCCAGCGACTGCTCCGTCAATTTGCGCGCCTCCGCCAGCACCTCAGCGTCGCGTCCGGCATAGCCCAGGGCGTGCATCACCTGCGACCGCAGCGTTCGGGTCTCATCGCTTTCCCCGGCCTTCGGTTGCCAGCCTAGTTCCTTGGCCACCGGGCGCAACAGGCGACGCACCCATTGTTCGTAACCTTCCCGGTCCGCGTCCGTCACCAGGTGATCGCTGATGTACTCCAGTTGCGCCGTCACCTCTTCCAGCACCGCCCGCGTCCGATCGTTTTGCAGGCCTTCGACCAGAGCGAGGTAGTCACCGATCTGTTGTTCGCCCACGCTCACCGATGCCCAGGAGTCGCTCAGCAACACGATGCGCTCCGCCGGGCTCAAATCCTTTTCAGCGTCCCGCCCGATCGCCCGGATCGCCTCCGACGAATACCCTGTGCGGTAGTAACCTTGCGCGCCGGCGTTGGCCATCACCCAGGGACCACACCCTGGCACCGTGATGCTCTCTTCCCTCTTGGTCAGGAGCACGCACTTCTGACGCCTGTCTCCGGCCAGTCCACCTTCTTTCATGCATACCGGCACCTGCCATAACTCGTCATTTCCAGCCTGGAACAGTGCGCTGTCAAGGAAGTAACGCTTCTGGGAAAGCGTTGCTGTCGCCGATCCCGAACACTGCGTCTGCAAGCTCACCATCGGGGCGCCGGGTTGCTTCACGAAGGTGGGCATCACGCGGTCTACCGGCTTCTTGGAAACAACCGCCAGCGCCTCCCAGAAATCGTCGGCGGTGGCGTTCCCGTACGAATGCTGTTTCAGATACTGGTCCACTCCGGCGCGAAACACTTCCGGTCCCAGATACGCCTCGAGCATGCGTAGCACCGAAGCCGCCTTGCCGTACGCAATTCCGTCAAACAGTTCCTGGATCTGCGCGGGCGTCTCGGCCCATTGGTGAATGGGACGCGTGTTCTGCAGCGCGTCCACGTTCAGAGTGGCCATCGTCTGCTGCACGTCGTCCAGTTCCAGATGCCACTCCGGCCTCCACGCTCCTATCGCCTTGTTCTCCATCCAGGTGGCGAAGCCCTCGTTGAGCCAGATGTCGTCCCACCATTTCATGGTGACCAGATCACCGAACCACTGGTGTGCCATTTCATGCGCAATCACGACGGCAACCGTGTGGTGCAACCCCACCGACGCTTTCTTGTCGTCCAGCAGCAGCAACACCTCTCGGTAGGTAATAAACCCCGTGTTCTCCATGGCGCCCGCCGAAAAATCCGGCAGGCCGATCATGTCGAGCTTCTCAAACGGATACTTGATGCCGAAATAACGATTGAAATACTTCAGGCACTGTTCGGCGACTTCAAGCGCGTAAGTGGCGTCTGGTTTTGTACCCGGCGTGCCCCACACGCGAATCGGAATGCCATCGGCTTCGCCTTCGACGTACTCGAATTGGCCCACCGCTAGAGCCACTAGGTATGACGACATTCTTGCTGTGGTGGCGAACTTCACCGTGTGTTTCGCCTCCCCGGGACCGGGCGTGTCGGAGAGTACTTTCGCGTTCGAGATCGCTACGTGACCGCGATCCGCTATCACCGTGACCTCAAAGGTGGCTTTGTAGTCCGGCTCGTCAAACGACGGGAATGCACGCCGCGCATCGGTCGCTTCAAACTGCGTCACCGCGTATTTGTGCCCGTCCTTGTCTCTGCCCAGGTACAAGCCGCGCAATTCGTCATTCAGGATTCCCACATACTTGATGTGCGCCGTGGCCGCGCCTGGCCCGATCGCATGATCGAGCGTCAGCGTTGCCATTTCTTTTGTTGTGTCGAGAGTGACCTTGGCAACCTGCGTGTCACCACCGCTCGACACCGTCACTTCCCCGAATTCAATTTCGGCCGCGTTCAGCACGATCTCCGCTGTCGGCTTCAACACGCGGATCTGAATGGTTTCGTCCCCTGTGAAGTTATCCTTCTCGAAATCGGGAGCGAACGTCAGTTGGTAATTTTCCGGAACCGCCAGTTCCGGCATGCGTTGTGCCGAGGCCAGCCCGTTCAGCAGCAAGAAAAACGCAAATGATAGAAAAACTCGTTTCATTCCACTCCTTCAGTTTCTGAATATCAAACGTATGAAATCAGCGACGAATTGCACACACACGAAGATGCTCCCGCAGGCGTCCCCGGGCGCACCTCCACTACATTAGTACGGACTCTCACTGGCGGCGGTTCACTCCAGTTCGCCCGAACCGCCCGACGCGACCAGAATCCCATTCAGAACGGTAAACGCACATCGATTCGATGCGAACCAGTATGGGATTTCGCGGTAGTCCTCGACCTCGAACACCGCCAGGTCCGCATCCTTCCCCGGCTCAATCGACCCCTTACGGTCCTGCATCCGCAGCGCCCACGCACCATTGATCGTGGCGGCCGACACTGCTTCCGCCGGCGACATCTTCATATGCGTGCAAGCCAGCGACAGGACGAACGACATGCTGGCTGTCGGGGAGCTACCTGGATTGTAATCGGTCGCCAGCGCCACTGGCACTCCGGCATCGATGAACTTGCGCGCTGCTGGATACCGGTCCAATCCCAAAAAATAATTCGCGCCCGGCACAAACGTGGCGACTGTTTCAGCCTTAGCGAGCGCTCGGATGTCATCGTCGCTCGCGTGATCCATATGATCGAGGGAAGCCGGGTGGCAGCAATTTAAAATCGACTCGATAAACCCGGCAGCAGGCTGTGAGAGTTGGCCGATGTGCGCCCTCACATTCAGTCCGCTCTCAATTGCAGCACCGAATATGGCGGCCGTCTCTTTTTCCGAAAACGCGCCCCGCTCACAAAATACATCCACAAATTGCGCGAGCTTCCGCTTCGCGGCTTGCGGAACCATCTCTTTATAGACGGCCTCGACGTAGTCCTGTGAGCGGCCTTGGAATTCTTTTGGGACCACGTGCGCCCCCAGCAGGGTCGATACCACCGTCCCTGGCCATCGCCAGGCAGCAACCCGGATCGCCTCCAGTGACTTCAACTCCGACTCCACTGTCAGTCCATATCCCGACTTTGCCTCCACGGTCGTCGTGCCCTGCCCGGCCATCTCGTGCAGAGCGTCGAGCACTTTCTCCGCCAGCGCACTCTTCGCCGCCCCGCGTACCGGTTCGACGCTCGACCGGATTCCCCCTCCGGCCGCCGCAATTTCTTCATACGTCGCGCCGGCCGTGCGTTTCTCGAAATCCACCAGTCGCGGCGTCATGAACGCCGGATGCGTATGTGAATCCACAAACCCAGGCAGGACGACTTGCTCCTCGCAATCGATCTCGAGAATTTTCTTGCGATTCTTCTTGACCCAGGGATCGCGCAACGCGTCCTTCGTCTTACCCGCAGAAACAATCTTGCCACCGACACACAGAACCGCCGCGTCTTCGACGAGGCCGAGTTCGCGAAGATCGGCTGCGCGCCGCGGTCCGGATTTTCCCGACGGCATGCGCAGGGTAAGCAATTGTCCGATATTAACCAGCAAGACGGCGCTCGGCGCTCGCCGAGTCAGTTTTCGCGAAGAAGCCACTCTGATTGGCAGTTTAACAGGACGCTGACAGCACAAGTCGACTCCGGATGAGGCGATTGCCCGTATTTCAGGCATTTGCTCTATGGAATCCGCAAAAGTGGGCAAGCGGGGCGCGATCATCGTGCCCGCCAAATTGCGCAAGCGCTTCGGCATCGAGGAAGGCAGTATTGTGCTCGCAGAGGAGAAAGAAGATGGCATCCTGATCCGTCCAGCCGTCGTTGTGCCGGTTGAGCGCTACAGCCCGGAGCGCAAAGCGGAATTCCTCCTTTCCAACGCGACCACGCAGGCCGATTACCGAAAGGCCCGCAGCGCAGTTCGAAAGCTCGGCCTGAACCCCGATTCGCTCCCGCACCGGCGTCTCACCTAGATGCACCGCCTGTTCCTTGACGCCAACGTGCTCTTCTCCGCGGCGTACCACCCCAACGCAGGGCTCGTGCGCCTTTGGAAATTGAGTCATGTGGTCTTGTGTACCTCTTGTTACGCTCTTGAAGCGGCGCGGATCAACCTGGAGGAAGACGAGCAGAAAGCGCGCCTGCTGGGACTCTCAGCAAAACTACAGCTATTTCCAGCGGCGGAGTGGCAACTGCCTCGTGGAATCGCGCTGCCGGTGAAGGACGTGCCGATCGTGCTTGCCGCAGTGGAAGCCCACTCCACTCATCTTCTCACCGGCGACGTCCGACACTTCGGCCCGTACTTCGGCAACAAGATTGAAGGGTTGCTGGTGACGCTCCCCGGTGAGTATCTCCGCATGCGCGACCGCGAGAAATAATGGCTCGGTCGGTTTCCCTGCCAATGGAACCTGAACCCTTTACAACGACTAGCGAACCGATCCTCTCGTCGGAATCTTCACGCCACTCTTCTCCGCGAACACCTTCGCCTCGTCATACCCCGAGTCCACGTGTCGGATGACGCCCATCCCCGGATCGGTAGTCAGCACGCGTTCAATTCTCCTCGCCATCATCTCCGTCCCGTCCGCCACCGTCACCTGCCCCGCGTGCAGCGAGTAGCCGATCCCCACCCCGCCGCCGTTGTGTACCGACACCCACGACGCTCCAGCCGCCGTGTTGAGCAACGCATTCAGGATCGGCCAATCCGCCACCGCGTCTGAGCCATCCTTCATGCTTTCGGTCTCGCGGAACGGCGATGCCACTGAGCCGCAATCCAGATGATCGCGCCCGATCACGATCGGTGCCTTGATCTTCCCTTTCTTTACCAGGTCGTTCAACGCGAGGCCAAACTCCGCGCGCTCGCCATACCCCAGCCAGCAGATCCTTGCCGGCAAGCCCTGGAACTTGACCCGCTTCTTGACCAGCTCGATCCACCGTCGCAAAATGCGGTTCTGCGGAAACAACTCCAGCACCAGATCATCCGTCACCGCGATGTCCGAAGCCTCGCCCGATAGCGCAACCCAGCGGAACGGCCCCCGTCCTTCGCAGAACAGCGGTCGGATATACTCCGGCACGAATCCCGGAAAGTCGTACGCATCCTTTACGCCGCGCTGGAAGGCGAACGTGCGAATGTTATTGCCATAGTCGAACGTGACCGATCCCATCTTCTGCAGCCGCAGCATGCCTTCGACGTGGCGCGCCATCGCGTCCAGCGATTTTTCCTGGTAGGCCTTGGGATCGCGTTTTCGCAATCCGATCGCCGCCTCGAACGTCATGCCGTTTGGCACGTACCCATTCAACGGATCGTGCGCCGAAGTCTGGTCGGTCAGGATGTCGGGCACCACGCCGCGCTCGGCGAGTTCTGGAATAATGTCGGCGCAGTTCCCCACCAGCCCAACGGAGACGTTCTCCTTCTTCCGCAGCGCGTTCTTCAGGATGCGCAACGCCTCATCCAGCGTCATCACCATGAAATCGCAGTAGCCGGTCTTCAGACGTTTCTTGATGCGCTCCGGATCGACGTCAATCCCCAGAAACGCCGCGCCTGCCATGGTCGCTGCCAAGGGCTGCGCTCCGCCCATGCCGCCCATGCCGCCCGACACAATCAGCTTGCCCGCGAGGTCGCCGCCAAAATGTTTTTCGCCCGCCGCTGAGAATGTCTCGAACGTCCCCTCCACGATTCCCTGTGAGCCGATGTAAATCCACGAACCCGCCGTCATCTGCCCGTACATCATCAGGCCCGCGCGTTCCAGTTCGTTGAACTTCTCCCAGTTCGACCAGTGCCCCACCAGGTTCGAGTTGGCGATCAGCACGCGCGGCGCATACTCGTGGGTCTTGAACACGCCCACGGGCTTGCCCGACTGCACCAGAAGCGTCTCGTCGTTATCGAGCGTCTTCAGCGTGGCCACAATCGCGTGATACGCCTCCCAACTGCGCGCTGCCCGCCCGGTGCCGCCGTAGACCACCAGGTCCTGAGGACGCTCCGCGACTTCTTCGTCAAGATTGTTCATGAGCATGCGCATGGCCGCTTCCTGCTGCCAACTCTTGCAGGAAAGCGATGTCCCGCGCGGCGCGCGAATCCGAGCGTAGGTTTTGGGAGAAATCTCAGTTTCTACGGGCATATTGCAATGGTATTGCTTTGCGGAAAAGCACGCAATTCCACCGGCGCTACAGCGTTTCTCCACATCCTCGAAGATCTGTTATCCTGAGCGCAGTGAGGCGTCAGCCGAACGAAGTCGAAGGACCCTGAGTTTTCGTGCGATGTCCAAGCTCCGGCGATCCTCTTTTCCACAAATCTCGGCGACTGATGACTGTTTCACCACGTGCTGTACGAGGTCCCGTCCTGCCCCGTCAGGTTCGATGCGCTGTGCACATCCACAATCCCCGGCCCTGTTCCAGAGGGAGGTGGATCTTGGATCTCAGGCTCAGGCTCAGCCTCTGGAACCCAATCGGCCCGGCCAGTAAACGGATCGACTGGAATCGACTTCAGATACTCAGACTTCACCAGGTCATTGAGAGTCTGTGGCGCCCTCTGCTTGTCAAGTGTGTATTGGGAGACGAGCTGCCGCACTATGAACAAGTCCCCCCCGCAATTCTGCTTCTCTTTCGTGCTGCACGTTCGCAGCCGCCATTCCCGCCAAAAAGATCACCAGCGCCACGACGCTCAACACCGTTCGCACCGCGTGGAGCCTTCCCCACTTCTTTAACAGCGTCCGCGCCGACTCCGAGTTCGGGTCGAGTGACGGATCAAGAAGCTTCTTGTTCGTTGGAAGGATTGCGATCAAAGTAAAAGGGACCACCGCGCCAATGAGAATCCCCCCTACCAGCCACGCCCCTATCGAGTTCAGCCACCATGCCCAGGTCCCGGTTAGAAATGCTGCTACTGCCAGCGACGCCTGCATCACCGTCGCCCGCCGGTAACTGGGACCAAACTCAGCAGCCGCCAGCGCGGTTCCACACTCCATCCGTGCCGGGTGCTCCACCAAATTGATGTAGAGAGACGCACCCGCGAAGAGCGCGGTGCAGAGGCTGGCCACAAACTCAAGCACGAACTTCATCGGAGTTTCCGACGACTAGTGGCCTGACAACCGAAGACCTAGACCGTCGCCCCTCACCACGTGCTGTACGCCGTCCCGTCAGTGCCCACCAGGTTCGACGCGCTGTTCACGTCGATGATCCCCGGCTCCGTCTGGTCTGCCGCCATGAGGGAATCTTCCTGAACCACCGTCCAGTTGCGCTCGTTGGTGAAAGGATCGATCGGAATGTCCCGAATGTACCCGGCGGTCTTCAGGTCATCCAGCGCCTGCGGAGCCTTCTGCCTGTCGAGGGTGTATTGCGAGATCACCTGCCGCAGCGTGAACAGGTCCTGCCGCAGGGTGGCTTCTTTCGCCCGCAGGATGGAGCGGTTGTAGATCGGAACCGCGACCGAGATCAGGATCAGGATCAAACTGATCACGATCATCATCTCGATCAGGGTAAAGCCGCGGCTCGGCCGGATCTTGCACACTCGTCCCATTTACCAGTCCTTATACTTCGTGCCGTCCAGCGCCGTGCCTTCCGACTTCGTGTATACGTCGAACACGTTCTGCTCGCCCCAGGAATCCGATGTGGGGTCGTCCTGCATCGAACGCATACCCCACTCCGGCTTGCCCGTCATCGGATCCACCGGAATCCGGCGCAGGAACTTGAGCTTTTTGCCGTTCGAATCCACGCCCTGCACCAGCGTATCGAGGTCCGGCGGGTAGCCCTGGCTATCGACTTTGATCTGGAACGCACCGCGATCCGCCGCGTCCTTATAGCGGTCGATCGCGTCGCGCATCATCCACAGGTCGTACCGCAACTCGCGCTCTTTCTCCCGTGCGATGGTCACGCGCGCCAGCGGCAGCGCCATCCCCGTCAGAATCACCATGATGGTGGTCGCGATAATCAGCTCCACCAGTGTGAAACCCCGGGTCCCGCTCTGCCTCGCAGCCCTCGCCGCACGTTTCTGTTCGCCCGACCACATCATTTCTACCGCCTCGCGTCCATCACTGAATATTCACGACGGCTTGCGCGCCGTTCACCGTAATCGCCTGCATAGCCGGATCCCGCGCGCCGCCGCGAGTAATGGTCAGCGGAGCCTGGCCGGGCGCCTTCGCCATGAAGGTCAGCGTCACCACTGCGCCTTGTCCGGAGACCCCGCCCGAGTTCGGCGGGCGCGTCGCCGTGATCTGCAGCGTCCCGGTCGTCTCATCCTCGCGATGCACCAGGGCCACGGCCTGACCATCCTGCGACAGGAACCCGCCATTCGACACATTCAAGAGCTGCAATTTCGCCGGATCATAGTTCAGCTGCAACGGCACCGAGTACACGTTTTGCGCGCCCGACATTACGATGTTCACCGTGAACGTCGCGCCCTTCGGCTGAGTGACCGATCCCGGATCGAACAGGAAACTCGCCCCGCTCGACACTGGCGACGCTGGCCGAACCGCCGGAGGCTGCGCTCCCGTAGGAGCCGCCGTTGCGGCCGGTTGAGCCGGCACGATCTCGGTCGCCTTCACATGCCGTAGTTCCAGCGAATTCGCCGTGCCCACATCGATCATCTGCTGGTTCGCATCGTTGAGGTCGAGTCCGCGCACAATGTGCGGAATCAACGCGAATATCAGTTCCTGCTCGCTATGGTCCTTCGTTTCGGACCCGAAGAAGTATTTCAAGAATGGAATTTGTGCCAGCAGTGGAAGGCCGCCGATGGACTGAGTCTGGCTGTCTTCAAACAGCCCGCCCAGGACATTGACTTCCCCTTCTTTCAACCGGATTTCATGCTCGACCTTGCGCTGGCCGATAATGGGCTGGCTGATGCCGCCGATGTTCGCCTGCCCGGTCTCCGAAGAAATATCCAGGCTGACTTTCAGCGTTACTTCCCGTCCCGCATGCACCCGCGGCGTAATGTCGATGTTCACGCCGACGTCCAGATACTGAAACTGGGTGTTGACCAGGGGGTTGATGCCCACACCGCCGATGCCCGGCTGAAACGAACCCGTCGCCACCGGGATGCGGTCGCCGATCTTGAGCGTAGCCTTCTGTCCGTCCAGCGCGCGAATCTGTGGATTTTGGATGATCTTGGTATCGGTGGCGCCCATCACGGCCGACGCCGTCACCCCTGGAATCGTGATGGAGAAGTCCGTCGCGTTCAGGTTCCCGATGCGGTTCAGGTTGATGCTGCTGCCGCTCGAACTGCTGCTGCCGCTGCTGCTCGTGCCGGTCGAACTCGGCGTCGTGCTGTTCACGTTCCCGTTGAGCGAAATGCTGGTGCTGGTCGGAGGATTGACGCCCAGGGTGCGGCTCTTATCCCGGCTCACCTGCATGATCACCACGTCGATGAGCACTTCCGCTTTCGCTTTGTCCAGATCGTCCACCAGCTTTTGCGCCAGCACCAGCTGGTCCGGGGTTCCTCGCACAATGATTGCGTTCTGCGACTGCAACTGCTGGATGCGGCTCACTTCGAGCAGGGTGCGCATCGCGTTCACTACATCCTGCAATTCCGTGGCTTGCGATAGGTTCGAAAGATAAAAGGTTTTGATGACGCTCTGGTCCAGCTCCTTGCGCTTCGCCGGATTGTCGGTCGCGATAAAAATCGTATTGCTGGTCACCGGACGCCAAAATGTCTTCGACTCCAGCGCGATGATCCCCAGCGCATCTTCAAGCGTCACTCCGTTCAAGTCGATGCGGATTTTCCGGGAGGTGTAATCCGGATCGAACAGCACGTTGATCCCCGCCAGCTTCCCCACTGTCTCGTAAATCACTTTTGTATCTTCGGCCATTTTCAACGTGATAGGGATGGCCGCGATGGCTGTCAGTTCGACCGGCCCGGCCGCCTCCGCCAGCCTTTTTCTCAGGATATCCGGCGCCGGCGCCATGGCCTGCTGCGGGCTCGCGGCCTTGTTGATCATCTCCTGCGTTCGCCGCATCTCCTGCACCGCGATGAAGCTCGAGGAGTCGACCAGCGTCGCCTTCTGGAATTCCGCCAGCGCTTCGTCAAGTTTGCCGTTTTCACGTAGGATCTGGCCGCGGTGTACGTGCGAGGCCGAGGCCAGGAACTTGCTGTGTTCGTAGGACGTCCGGTACCGTAAGTCCTTCGGTCTCAGGTTGAAGGCTTCTTGGTAGAACTCGAAGGCTTTCTCGTAGTCCTGGCGGGCCTCCGCGTCCCTTCCTTCGTTCCACAGCGAATGGGCCTTGTCAGCGGCTGCGGGCAGGGTTACAACAAGGACCACGAGCAGCAAAGCCGCCGGGCGCAACAGACGTCTCATTCAATCATCCCTCGTATGCGATCTGGATCCGGGGTGGCTAACCCCCTTGGGGGGACCTTCTCGCCTCTGTCAGCAGAAAAAAAACACAAAAGCAGCGTGATTATAACATTCGCTGCGATACTTCCGAAGTGCCTGTCTGGCCGACAGTTACACTCTTTAGTCGTAGTCCCAAAAGGGTCCAAAATCGACCCAGGAAACAGCCCTCGACGGACATCTTCAGGCAGGGCCGAATCCGCGAAACCGCCCGTCCCGCCCGGCTTCTGCCTCGCTTTTCCTTCGGGAAAGCCCGCACGTGGCCGCGACACTCAGTCCCAGCCAAAAGCCCGCCAGCCGTTGGCGTTGTGGTAACGTTCTCCCATCAGCCATGGCCCGTCAGTCCACACACCAGACCAAGCCCAACGCCGAGAAAAACCCCCGCCGCGACCCGACCGCTTCCGGACAACGCGATGCCGCTGTCAATAGGATCGCTTCACATAACTACTTCTTGCTCGAAAAATTTGAGACCGGTGTCGTCCTCACCGGCACCGAAGTCAAATCCATCCGCGACGGCCGCACCAACCTCAAGGATTCCTACGGCTTAGTGAAAGACGGCGAGCTCTGGCTACTGAACGCCCACATCGGCCCCTACGACCATGGCAACATCTTCAACCACGCCCCCCTGCGAACTCGTAAGCTGTTGGTCCACAAGGACGAACTACGCAAACTACTAGGAAAGACCCAGCAAAAGGGCCTCACCCTAATCCCTACCCGCATGTACTTCAAGAACGGGCGAGTCAAAGTCGAACTTGCCTTGGCCAAAGGTAAGCAGCTCTGGGATAAGCGCGAAACCGAACGCCGCCGCACCGCCGATAAAGAAGCCCGCGAAGCCGTCGCTCGCGGCCGCAAAGGCCGTTAAGGCCCTCACCTGCCCGGTACCTCGTCGTATGGCACCTTGTTGCTCAAGTGGCTCAATCAAGTCTGGCATCCCGAGCGGAGTGAGGCGCCAGTGAACGAAGTCGAGGGACCTTAGTGTTTGCGTTCAAGCCCTCGTTCCTCCCTGCAACTCCGAAAAAAAGGGTCCGGAAACTAGTCCCGGACCCGTTGGAGAGAGTTGACTACCCAGCGTACAAACTTGGCTAGTGAATCGTCAGGTTGAGCGGAGCCGAGTGCGTTACTCCGCCTCCGGTTCCCACCACCATCACCGTCTGCGCTCCCGGCGGCGCCACATGATTGCTCGAGCTGCTGCCACAACCGACTGCAGCCAGCAGCAGCCCGAGCAACAGCACGACGGATCCCAGTGCCCATATCCCAGTCCGCCGTGCCCTGCCCCACTGGTCACGCTTTCGCGCCCCATAGACCAGTCCGAGCAATCCCATGCCAGTCACTGAACCTAGCGCCAGGTACCCCGTCGGGGGAACGTAACCCGTGCCTACCGCGATCGTGAGCTGCGAACTCGCCGCCGTGCCGCCCGGCGTGATCGTCGCCGGCACGAACGTGCAGGTCACGCCCGTCGGCAATCCCGAGCACGAAAGGTTGATCGGGCTGTTGAATCCGCCCGAAGCGCTCGCGTCGATGTTCAGCGAAGTCGAGCCACCCCGCGCCACCGTCGTCGCCGGTACCGACAGGTTCAGATTGAAGTCCGTCCCCGCCGCCGCCTTCGGCACCAGGGTCCCGAACAGTCCCGAGGTCTGCGATGCGCCTCCCGCCGTGAAGTACAGCGTGTTCGGATCCCCCGTGCCGCCGGCCCCAAACACCAGCTCCCACAAGCCTGGGTTGGTAATCACCTGGGAGTTGCTGTTTTTCAACTGCCCCAGGAAATTTCCGGCCGTGTCATACGCGTTGATGGTTCCATCCCCGAAATTGCCCACCAGCACATCATTCGAGAACGTCCCGAAGTTCGCCGGCGCCAGCGCCACGCCCCACGGCGCATTCAATGTGCCGCCCGTCATCCCCCGCCGCAGGAAACTGCCGTCCGTGTGGAACAGATCCACCAGCCCCAATCCCGCCCCAATCATCGGGTCGTGCTTGGGTGCGTCCTGCAGCGCGTACGCCACAAAGACCAGGTTGTTGATCACGTGCACGCCGTGCGGAGCGTACCCTGCCGGCAGGCTCGGGTCGGTAAACGTTCCTCCGCTCAAAACGGCAGGTTGAAAGTTATGATCGAAGGCGTCGATCTTCCCACTGCGGAAATTCGCCGCCAGAAGAAAGTTCCCCTGCGCGTTGCTGACCAGTGCGAGCCCCTTGTACACTGCTGCCCCCGGCGAATTGTCCACCTTGGTGATCGCGTTCGCCATGCCGTTCCAGCTCGCGACAATGCCGTCCTCGGTATCGAATAGGAACGTTGCTCCCCCGAAGTCGGTCGATTGATTCGCCACCGTACCCGTCGGACAACCGGGATTGCAGGGATTCATCGACGCAACCGGAATTCCCGCCGTGATGGCCTGCTTGTTGCCTTGCGCGTCATAAGTGGTCGACGTGCCGCCGTTGTTGTTAGCGATCCAGAACACGTCGCCCGGTATAAACGAAATTCCCCATGGATTTGAAAGCTGAGCGTCCGTATGAGCCGCCACCCCCGCCACGTTCCCGGTCAAGTTGGCCTGTGTGTAACTGGTTTGCTGCGCAGGAACCGTCGGCGCGAAACCAAGCGCCAACGCTATCCCAAGGACTAATAGCAAAGTTCGTTTCGTCACCGCTGCCATTCCTCCAACCAATTCTCGAAGCCCCGGGGCAACGGGTATGTTCAAGTGTTGAACAGAGCGTATCGGTCAGCACAGATAGGGTTGTCATCATGCTGTCAGCGGTGGGTAAAACCTTTGCCAGCCTGAAATCATCGATTTGCGACGTAGCGTTGACAACCTGAAGACAAATTCCCGGAATGGATTGGGGATGCGCCCGATTATTTCCGCCACTCGGGGGGTAGCGCCATCGTCCCACCGGCTTGTCGTGAGAGCCTGCCCTGAGCTTGTCGAAGGGGCGTCCCCGCCCTCGCCGCCTTGAGACCGGGCTGCCGTCTCTACCACGCTCTTCTTTGCGACCTTTGCGGCAGTCCCTTAGCGACCTTTGCTGTTGAAAGCTTTTCCGAGCGTCCGAGAACCTCTCCCCCCGCCTTGCGCAATTCCCCGCCCGCCGACGATACTGATTACCGACCATGAAAACCAATTTGATCGTCACCCCTCCGGCCCAAGTCGAATCCGAATGCCTGGTCGTCGTCGCCCTCGATCGCAGCTCCAAAGACAAGCCCGAAGTCGCCCTCGAAACCACCGACGAAGCCGTGAAGAAACCCGCCGCCGAAATCATCTCGAGCGGCGAAGTCACCGGCAAGTCCTTCGAGACCACACTCCTGCACCATCCCGCCGGACTGAAAGCGAAACGCCTGCTCGTCCTCGGAGGAGGCAAAGCCAAGACCTTCTCCGCGTTCGACCTGCGCCGCCTCGCGGGAACCGCCGTCCGCACATTGAAATCTCGAGGCCTGCGCAGCTTCGCCTTCGTCGCTCCCCAGACCGGACTCACGCCCGAGGCCGCCGTCAAAGCCATCGTGGAAGGCGCCTTCGTCGGCAACTTCGATCCCGACACCTACAAGAGCGACCGTAAAGATCAGAAGATCGACGAACTCACTGTCGCCTCCGCAGGCGATCAGTCCAAGCTCCAGGCCGCTGTGGACGAAGCCCGCACCATCGGCGAGTCGCAGAATTTCACCCGTGAACTGGTCAACGAGCCTTCGAACCGCATGACCCCGACCATGCTTGCCGACCGGGCGAAGAAAATGGCGCAGGAAGTCGGCCTGAAGTGCGAAGTGTATGGCGCCGACAAGATCAAGGAACTCAAGATGGGCGCCTTCTGGAGCGTTGCGCAAGGCTCCGACGAACCGCCCGCGCTGATCATCCTGCGCTACGAACCCGCAGGAGCGCCGGAGAAGCCGGTGCTCGGCCTGGTCGGCAAAGGCATCACCTTCGACACCGGCGGCATCTCCATCAAGCCCGCCGACGGCATGGAGAAGATGAAATACGACATGGCTGGCGGCGCCGCTATGCTCGGCGCCATGCGCGCCATCGCGCTGCTCAAGCCGAAAATCAAAGTCACCATGATCGTCTGCGCCACCGAGAACATGCCCTCCGGAAAAGCGCAAAAGCCCGGCGACGTACAGATCGCCATGTCCGGCAAATCCATCGAGATCATCAACACCGACGCCGAAGGCCGCCTCGTCCTCGCCGACGGCCTCTTCTACGCCCGCCAACTTGGCTGCACCCACCTCGTCGACGCCGCCACGCTCACCGGCGCCGTAGTGGTCGCGCTCGGCTACGTGAACGCCGGCATCTTCGCCAACGACGACCAGCTCTACGCCCGCTTCAGCAAAGCCGAAGACAAAGCCGGAGAGAAATTCTGGCGCATGCCCCTCGACGAAGAATACAAAGACGTCATCAAGAGCGGCATCGCCGACATCGTCAACTCCGGTGGCCGCTGGGGTGGTGCCATCACCGCCGCGATGTTCCTGAAAGAATTCGCCGAAGACACCCCCTGGCTCCACCTCGACATCGCCGGGACCGCATGGACGGAAGAAGCGAAACCGTGGATCGCCAAGGGGCCGTCGGGAATTGCAGTGCGTAGTCTGGTGGAGTTTGTGAAAGACTTTACTACCTAGTCAGCCGAGAGATCCACCAAACGAACGTGCACTTCGTCCCGAGTCTTAGTCGGCAGAGCTGAGAAATCGGGAGCGTCCTTGAGGAGATGGATCTTATTTTTCGGCTGGCTGATTCACTCTTCAGGTGCCATTGCGCCCGCCCTGTGGGCCGCTGAATGTTCAAAGTCGCAGTTCAGCAGTCGCAGCAGCAAACGGTCGTTGCTGCTCCGGAATATGCCGCGCAGATCCGGATCGCGAGGCAGGCTGCTCTCGAAATATATGAACACGGCATGCTGGGCAATTCTGGCTCGGCCATCAACAACAAACCCGGTCGACCACCGGGGATGTCAGTCGCCGTCGCGGTGGATGGCAAACTTGTTTGGGCCGAGGGATTCGGCCTTGCCGACCTGGAACAGTGTGTCCCAGCCAGCCCAAGAACGAAATTTCGGACGACTACAACGCCGTCCAACTCGTTTATTGGGAGAGCTTCGACGATGTTCGCAGCGCAATCGCTCGCGAAAAGCAGCTCAAAGCCTGGCGCCGAGAGAAGAAACTCTGGCTGATTGCAACGATGAATCCCGGCTAGAAAGACTTAGCCGCCAACTGGTATGAAACGCAAGGTCCCTCGACTGCGGGGCTCGTTCACTCCGTGAACGAGCATCCTCGCTCGGGATGACACTGTGAGAGAGTGTTCAAGTTCGAACGAAGTAACTTCGGGAACTACGTCTCGAAC
>CAZXKO010000083.1:0-30920 GCA_964641665.1 uncultured Acidobacteriaceae bacterium | reverse complement strand
CGCCGACTTCCCGGGGCGATAGCCGTAAGAGTCGGGATGGAACTTCGGTTCCACCAACGGCTCCAAGACCATCTTCACCACAGTCTGTGCAACGCGATCAGCGACAGTTGGAATGCCGCGTGGGCGCTTGCCGCCGTTAGCCTTCGGTATCTCCACGAGTCGCACCGGTGGTGGAAAGTACGAGCCCGACGACATTCGATTCCAGACCTTATAAAGGTTGCCCTCAGATCTTTTTCGAATGTAGCCAAGGACTCACCATCCACCCCAGCAGCACCTCGGTTTGCCTTTACCCGCTTGTACGCTTCCCAAACGAGTTGCTTCGGAATTACATACGGCTTTGCCTCAGGCATGGGCTCCTCCCATTGCTGGTTGACTCACACCCTCGGCCAGATCGTCGGGCCCCCTCGCTCCACCTGCATTACCAGGCTTCTTCGCTACGACGAACCCGTCCGCCCCTTCGCCTCGCATCGGTACGCTCATCCTTGTGGGTCCTCCACTTGGATTTCTCCCTTTCCATCGAGGCGATAGGTTCCCATGTTCCGCACAAGTCCCTGCACTGGGATCACGCCGTCTTCATGCCGGTCATCACTCGGCCAGTCAGCAGGCACCTTCCGAGCCTTATCCCGGACCAACA
This sequence comes from uncultured Acidobacteriaceae bacterium, assembly GCA_964641665.1. Classification (GTDB taxonomy): domain Bacteria; phylum Acidobacteriota; class Terriglobia; order Terriglobales; family Acidobacteriaceae; genus Gp1-AA133. The sequence continues at coordinate 30,286 of CAZXKO010000083.1, read as the reverse complement.
ACAGGAGTCCGGTTTCGATGACGTCCCTACGCTTTCGACACGTCGTCAACGGTTCACTCACGTTCGTCTTCCCAGCACTCACCTGACGAGTTTGTCTCGCCTTTTCCGAAACGCTCACGACCCCAGCCATTGGACCGGCGCCGCTTTCGGCGGTTTGAACCCAAGCCCTGCAGCTCGAGTCCGAGGGGCCCACCCTCATGCCTTGTGCAGCAAAGCTACTTCGAGTCGTCCGCTATTACATTGCGTACTCCTCTCCGCGCCGTCATGGCGCACTGTCATCGGCATAGCGGAAGTAAGACACGCCAGGAAACAATTCCACTGCGCGGTCCAGGTCCGTGAGGTAAATGTTTGCGAACGCGCAAGCGATCGCAGACCCGAACGGAATTCCCAAGGCAGCCCTGTGGCTGCCTGCCTCGTCGTGATAGAGAAACCGAACGCGCTGCTCCAGCAACCGGAACAGGTAGTCGCCCGGTTCGACCAGCTCGCTGAGCTTATTGAGAAGAATCTCGTGATCGACGGAGGCGAAGTAATTCCGGATGTCGCGCTTGACGACGTACGCGGGCCTCCGAGCCGAACGAAGCATCGCCGCAATCCCCGACTGGCAGTGGTCCAAGCCGTGAGAACGGTCCCGATAGGCAAAGGAATTCGGTGAGAACCACCGGTGCAGCCTCTGATTGAGGGCGCGATAGAGAACCAGGTCGACAATCCGCTCATCCCAGGGAGGGATATAGAGGGTGCGGCGTTTCCCGTTGAAGTTGTATTTCAGTGCGACTGACGGCCGGAACTGAAACGACTCCCGTTGCAGGGACCGGTGAATTGCATCCAGATGGTGCAGACCACGCTCAGCAAAGTCGTATAGCGTTTTCCCATCCGTGGACGTACCCAGCGCTTTGCGCCATTGAAACAGCGGCTTGGTGTACACCCGGACCGCAGCCTTGTAGAGGTCAGCCTCGCGGTAGACGTTTTTCCATTGGAGCAGGCGCGAGAGTCCGGAACTGGATAAACGGCTCGCCATGAGATGGGAGCATCTTCCATCACTAAATCTATTGGCGCCGCAACTGGAGAGGTGCAGACCGCTACTCGATCAAGACTTCGGCCGCACTATTTCTGGCCGATGCGATCGATTTCTCGCTGAAGGGCGAGTTTGTCGAGGCTCGACAGGGGCAGGCAGAGGAACAGGCTGATCCGGCGGTCAAGAGCGACGAACGCATCGCGGAACGCTCGGGCGATGTCTTCCGCCGTGCCCTGAACTGCCGCCGGATCGGGAACACCCCAATGGGCGGTCATGGGCTGACCTGGCCAAATGGGACAAACTTCCTGGGCCGCCCGGTCACACACTGTGAAGACGAAGTTCAGTGCCGGCGCGCCGGGCTGGGCAAACTCATCCCAACTCTTGCTGCGCAGGCCGTCTGTGGGCATGCGCGCCAGTTCGATTTGCTGGAGCGCCTCCGGACGCACGATCCCCGTCGGATGACTGCCGGCGCTGTACGCGGTGAAGTTGGGCTTGCCCTTCTGGTTCAGGATCGCCTGCGCCATGATGGAGCGGGCGGAATTCCCGGTGCACAAGAAAAGAACGTTGTAGCGTCCTTTCATCTTCATTTCTTTGCGGCGCTGACTGGCGCACAGCAGGTTGGCCCGCAGCAAGGCTGCGCCACGCCGACTGGTTTTACGGCTCGCACGAACGCGCTCATGATCTTCCCGTCCACGTGCGGCGCGATCGCGTCGACGTTCATATCTTCGGGAAGAAAGTCCCGCGCGTCCTGCGCGCGGTAGATCCGGGTGGGCTCGACGCCCACTTGATCGAATCCCGCGGCTGCAAGCTTGGCCCGATACTCGGTTTCATCGAGTGCCCCGGCCACGCATCCGACCCAAAGCAGGAGGCTCTGGCGAATCTCCGGAAGAATTTCCCCGCGCGTCACGACGTCGGACACGGCAAACCGGCCTCCGGGCTTGAGCACTCGAAAAGCTTCCCGCAGCACCCGGTCCTTGTCTGCCGACAGGTTGATCACGCAGTTTGAAATGATGACGTCGACCGAGTTGTCGGGCAGCGGAATGTTCTCGATTTCGCCGCGCAGAAACTCAACGTTCTCCGCCCCAGCCTTACGTTTGTTCTGGTTGGCCAGAGCCAGCATTTCGTCGGTCATATCGAGGCCATATGCTTTCCCTGTCGGCCCCACGCGCCCGGCGGAAAGCAGAACGTCGATCCCGCCTCCTGAGCCCAGATCGAGAACTACCTCCCCTGGATTTAATTCCGCCAGGGCGGTCGGGTTGCCGCAACCTAACGAGGCCAGCAAAGCTTCCTCCGGAATCTGACCGACCTGCCCCGCCTCGTAGAGGTTCGACGTAATCGGATCGGCGCACCCCTTGCCGGATGTTGCCCCACAACAGGAACTGCCCCCGGTGGTGACCCGGAGGGCGGCCTGTCCATACCGTTCCTTGACGACTTTCTTGATGTCGGTAGTGCTCATTCTTACTTCTCCCTATCTACAGATTTGCACGATCTCTTCCGGCCGGAGTGCCTGGTTGCGGGTGCAGCACTCAGAGTAGAGGAAACGCAGGATTTCCTGCAGAGCCTCGGTGTTCGCCGTGTAGCGCAGAAACGTGCTTTCCCGACGAACGTTGACCAGGCCTTCGTTCTTCAGCTTGTCCAGATGGTGTGAGAGCGTGGAATTGGGGATGTCGAGCTCTACCTGGATTTCGCCAACCACCAAGCCCTCCGGGTGCGCCGAAAGCAGCAGCTGCATGATGCGCAGCCGGGGCTCGGTTCCGATCGCGGAGAACATGTCGGCATACCGGGCCACCTGATCGGTATTCTTGCCAGCAGTTCCCATATTTCGATATTTGCAGAAACATGGACTCTTGTCAAGAGACTGGCGAAAATTGCGGCGCCGGGCCGGTGAGAGTCGGGGGCCTAGTGGACCAGAACAGCCGCCACGTGGGTGGTCGACTCCAGCATCAGCGTGCACTCAAGCGAGCGCGACACTAGGCAGGCCCGCTCGGCTTTCTCCAGCACCCGTCCGGCGCGCTCGCGATCTTCTTCCCGATGGAGGGTGATAACTGGACGCAGGGTGATCCTGGTGAACTTGAATCCGCCCTCCAGCTTTTCGATCCTGCCCTCCACGGGGCACTCCACGCCGTCGAACTCTAGCTTGGATGCGTCCGCCACCGCTCGCAGCGTGGCCACGAAGCAGGTCGACACCGCTGCCAGCAGCAGGTGTTCGGGAGTCCACAGTCCCGGCTCGCCGCCGAATTCCGGCGGCGCGGCGAAGTTAATAGTGCGCGGAATCGGTTCCGCCTCCACGATGCCTCGCTTGTGGTTGGTCCAGTGGGCTGTCACCTGGTAGGCGTAGCTTTTGTTCATGGCACAGTGCCCCCTGGCCCCAACCTTATGCCTACCGCCCGCCCGCGGGTCGTGACTCCAATCACGAAGGGATGTGAGCCCAGTCACAGCACGCCGGTACATCCCCAAGCAGAATGAGTCTCGGCAGCTGGGGTCCCGCCGCAGGCGATTTCGACCACCGGGAGGTTTTCCATGTCCGATGACAAACGGGACGTTCTCGAAGTACTCAAGTTTGAACTGGACTTCCTCGAGCAAGGTGGGTACGGCCGAAGTGTGCGCACGCCCTGGAAACCGACCTCCGTCTTCCAGGATTCGCCCTCGTGCCTGAACTTCAACGATCCGGCGCGGCCGCATCCCTGCAACGAGTGCCTGCTCACCGACTTCGTGCCCCGCGAAGCCCGCGACGAAGTCGTTCCCTGCCACTTCATCCCGCTGAACCAGCAGGGAGAAACCGTGGACAGCATGGAGCGCCACGCCCATCAACTGGAGCTGGAAGATACTCTGAAGAACTGGCTGCGCTCGACCATCGCACGCCTGGAACGCGAGCGCGCCCAGAAGAACGCTCACTAATTTCCTTGGCCCGCCTCGAAAGCGTGCAGGCCGGCCTTCGCAAGAGACGAACACCTCAGCCCGAGTCGCTGCGAAACGCCGGAGACTCCCCTTGCTCTCCAAGTGCCTGAATCCGAACTGTTCGGCCCCTTTCCGCTACTTGCGCGAGGGACGCCTCTTCAATCTTGAGGTCCCGGTCGCACCGACTCAGCCTGGTCCCGGCAGGCGGCTCGAGCGCTTCTGGCTGTGTCGGGAATGCTCCTCAACTCTTACCGTCGTTCTCAACGACACTGCCGTCCTACTGCAACCACGCTTTCGAGACCTGGGCACGGGAGAGCGCGTCGAAGAATCTGAAGAAGAGACACCGTTCTTTGCATAAAGACGGCGCGTCGGCAATCGTGCATCGTCGGATCTAGAGATCCACGGCCACCGGCATTTCGACGCTTAAGCCCGGCACTGCCAGGTCGGGCATAGGACGCCCCGCAAACAAGCGTCGACAAGGCTTGGCCATCCATCGAGTCCATCGTCCCGACCAGGTTACGCGCGCGCTGTCGGTGGCGATCCCGGTGTCGGCGTACATGTGCCGGTAGATTCTTGAAATCAGGACGAAGGCCAAGCGTCCACGGCTGGACTTGATGAACCGGGAACGCCTCCAGATCGCTCCCCATCCGTAAAACTTGTCCCACACGCTTTGGGTGCGGGAGCGGATTTCTTCGGCCGACATGACGGGATGGTCCCAATAAAGCTTGGGACGCAACGCTTGCGGAATCAGCCAGCGCCGCGTCAGCGGGACCCCAGCAATCGTCGGTGGGTTGGGTCCAAGTGTCTTTTCCCAACGCGTGAAATCGACCGTCCCGGGATAAGGACTCAGCGTCACGAACTGCGCGAAAGTCAGTTCGGCGCTGATCGCCGCCGCAGCCGTCGTGTCGAACGTCTCCGGCCGGTCGCTCGGCAAGCCAAAGATGAAGGATCCCAACACATGGACCCCGTGACGCTTGAAAGTCCGTAGCCGGTCGATCAGGTTCTGCCCCGCCGCATTGAAATCCTTGTACACATCCTTGAGCCCCTCGGGTGTCACCGACTCCACCCCCACCAGCGCTCCCTTGATGTGGGCCGCGCTCATTGCGTCCAGAAAGTCGGTGTCCTCCGCCGCTTCCATCGTGATCTGGGTGAAGAAAACCGTGTCTTCCGGGAGCTGGGCCAAGCGCGCCATCAATTCAAACCGTTCTGCCCGCATCTGCTTCAGTTCGTTCAACCGCGGGGGGTTGTTCTGACGGGCGGCCAGGTTTAGATCGGTCAGCGTCACTGGGTAGAAGTTGTCGTCCGCCAGCGCGATGAAGCGGAAACCCAAGCGCCGCAACTGAACGATCTCTTCGATCACCACATCGGCAGTGCGCTGCCGGGGCCGTTGCCCATCGGTGCGCCACACCGAACAAAAGGAGCAATGCTTCGGACATCCCCGAACGGTTTGCACCGACGCCCACATGTAGCGGTTGCGGGGTACCAGGTCCCACCGCGCCGCCACGAAATTGCTGGCCTCGATCTGCCCCCCGCTATAGACGGGCTTCGGCCTGCCGTTCAGGCAGTCGTCCAGGGCGATCGCCCACACCACGTCCCCATCCCCTTTGACAACCGCGTGCGCTCCGCCCAGTTCCATCGCCTCTTCCGGAAAAAGCGTCGCGTGAATACCGCCAAAAATCACATAGGCGCCGCGCTCGCGGGCCATCTTGCCAATTTCGTAACCGCGTAACGCGTTAGCGGTGTGGATCCCGATCCCGACCGCATCCCCTTCCTCAATACGCTCGGGGTCGACCTGGGAAAGGGTTTCATCGACCAGGATGGGATCGCCGAAGCAACTCGGAGTGGCCGCTGCCAGCACGTACTGCCAGCGCGGCGTGATGACTGCGGTTCCGAACGACACACTACTGGGATTGATCAGGTGAACTCTCACGCGAGGAAGCTCCTTTTGGCGCCAATTACCTTCCGCCGCTGGCGAACCGGATCGTCACAGCCTGAAGATAACCAGCTTCGCGTCGTTCCGTTCCGAACAGAAACCGCAAAGCTTACCGGTGATGTCCATTAAGGAGCGGGAGCGAATCGCCGCCGGAGGTCTGTCTCCGTATGCGCCCGATCGATGAAGGAGTGGAAGCGCGACGAAATCACGCACGCGAAAGCAGGAGGAGAGTAGGGCAAAACCCCTCATGCTGTCAAACTTTGCTGCTCGGTGTTCAAAAAGAGACACCCCATACCTGCGGACGCCTCCCACGAGTCTAGGCTCCCAAGATTTGACTTCTACGCTCGGATTTCTGAATCATCTACCTGGGTGTGCAACCCATGAAAGTTCGGGTCTTGATCATCGCCCTGGCTTCCCTGGCCGCCGTGTACGCCGCGGACGATCTTTCCCTCCGCTACCGTATTCCGAGGGGTCGCCAGCAGTTCGGTTCTGTGACCATCGAGCGTTACGATGCCATCTCGGAAAAGAACAATAAGACCGAATTCGTGTACGAAGATCCAATCGTCCAGACCTGCGTCCGCTCCCTTTTCCCGCACCTCGGCTACGCGCCTTGCTGGTACCTGAACCGCCATCGCGAGCAGCGCGTCAATTACTGATCTCCGTCACCAAGGCCCACAACCTTGAGCCCGGTTCAGTTTCATTTTGGGAAAGAACCGGCAAGACAACATCATTCCCTGTATTGAAGAGCCCCCAAAGAAGGTATTCTGACGCAATGGGCGGGGTTCCGCCGGAGGTATTTCGTGAAACGAGCTTTCGTTTCCCTCACTGCGCAGGAAGCCCTGCATGTCGCGATCTTCATCGAAGAACGCAACGCGAATGTTTACCGCCAATTCTCTGAAATGTTTGCGGAGTTCCGCGATCCCGAATCGCTGGAGATGGCGGCGGCCTTCTGGGAAATGTCCAACGAAGAACGCTGTCACGGCACAACGTTACAGGAGCGTTACTTCGACCGCCATGGCACCCAGGCGTGCGCCGTCACCGAAGAAGACATTTCCGACTTCATCGAATTTCCTCGCCTTGAAAATGGCCGCATTTTCAGCGTCGATGAAGTGAAAGCCAGCCGTTCCCCTCGCGAAATGGCTCTCGAGATCGCGGCCGCCGCCGAAGAAAGCGCTATCCGTTTCTACAAGAGCCTGGCCGAGACCTGCCCCGATGCCGAGCTCCGGACCCTCTACCAGGAGTTCGTCGATTTCGAAGCCAACCATTCCGGCAGGCTCGATCAGAAACTCGCCCAGGTCCGCCAAACGGCAGGCGGGAATCCGCGGCCTTAGCTGACCAATCACTTCTCGGTCGTGCGCCACAGTCCACCCACGTTTTGTCACCGATCCTTGCCCTGCGCGAAACACTGTTAGGATTATTTTGACGGACCACAGAAGTCCGCGCCTATGCTTCCTGTCCGCGACAACCTGGCGGAATGCTTCAGCGCGCTGCGCGCCCACAAGCTGCGCGCCTCGCTCACCATGCTGGGCCTCACTATGGGGGTGGCGACCCTCATCACTGTGATGACCATCGTGCAGGGCGCCAACGTGTACGTCGAACAAAAAATCGCCAACCTGGGCACCAACGTCTTCCAGATCGCACGCACCCCCTTCGCGGTCACCGATTTCAATATTGTCATCAAGGCACTGAAATACCGAAAGATCGAGTTGGAAGACATGCAGGCGGTTGCCGAAAGGTGCACCACTTGCGAGGAGGTCGGCGCCAGCGCCAGCACCACCGCCGCCCGCGCCCGCTACGGCAACAATGAAGTCACCGACGTTACCCTCTCCGGCCAGACCCCGAACATGGTCGACATCGACACCCGAACGATCGACCGCGGCCGCTACTTTACAGGCTCCGAAGGCGAGCACCGCGCCAACGTTTGCCTGATAGGGGTCACCCTGGTGCAGCGCCTATTCCTCGGAGTCGATCCGCTGGGGAAAACCCTTCGCGTGGCCAACGAGGAATTCACCGTGGTCGGGGTGATGGAGAAAGTGGGCAGCGTCCTGGGGCAGGATCAGGACAACTTCGTCATGCTCCCGCTCTCCGTCTTCCTGCGCATGCAGGGCGCGCATACCAGCCTCACCATTAACGTGCGCGCGAGCACCGAGAAATTTCAGGACGCCCAGGACCAGGCGCAACTCATCCTGCGCGCCCGCCGCCATCTGACCACCGAAATGGACAACGACTTCTTCATCGGCACCAAGGAGAGCTACATGGCGCTGTGGCGCAGTATCAGTGCCGCCTTCTTCGCGGTCTTCATCATGGTCAGCGCCATTTCGGTAATCATCGGCGGCATCGTCATCATGAACGTCATGCTGATGAGCGTGACCGCCCGCAAGCGCGAGATCGGCGTCCGGCGCGCCGTCGGCGCCACCAAGCTCGACATCATGCGCCAGTTCATCACCGAAAGCGTAGTGCAGTGCATTGCTGGAGGCTTGATCGGAATCTCCCTGGGATTTCTGGTAGCGCTCGCGCTCCGCACCTACTCTCCGTTCCCCGCCGCGGTGCAGACGGGGGTCGCGATTCTCGGAATGTTTCTCAGCTCCGCGGTGGGATTGTTCTTCGGGATCTACCCTGCCCTTCGTGCCGCGAACCTCGACCCGATCGTCGCCCTGAGGTCGGACTGATGGCGATCATGACCGCTTCCCAGGCTCGGGAAAATTTCCTTGCCGCACTCTCGACTCTGCGGTCGGCCAAGGTGCGGTCCGGCCTGACCGTGCTGGGCATCGTCATCGGTGTTTCTTCCGTGATCTCCATGGCCGCGATCATTCAGGGGCTGAACAAGTTTGTGCAGGATAAAGTTGAATCCCTCGGCTCGCGCACCTACTTCGTCTCCCGCTTCCCGCCCGGCACCGACCCCTCGCGCTGGCCCGAAAGCATTCGGGTCCGCAAGTACCTCGAGTACGGCTATGCCGACTATATTCGGTCGGCTGCTCCCCACATCCAGATCATCACCACCATCGGCACCCGCGGCTTCTTTTTCGGCGACAGCAACCAGATCGTCTACCAGGGACGAAACGTCGAGAAAGTCATCGTGCGCGGCGCCGAACCGCAATACACCGATGCGATTCCGCTCTTCTCGGTCGACCGCGGCCGCTTCATCAGCGCCTTTGACGAAGAACATGCGCGGCAGGTGGTCGTGCTCGGCGCCGCCATCGCCGAGTCTCTCTTCCCCTACGAAGATCCAATCGGCAAAACCGTCCGTATCAACGGCCAGCTTTTCGAAGTCATCGGCGTCTTCGAGCATGACAACGGCCTCTTCATCGGGCCCGGCGTCGACGCCTTCGCCATTATTCCCCTGAGCGCCTTCAAGAAGAGTTACCCCGAGAACAAAGAACTCATCTTGACCTTCACCGTACCCGAAAACGTCAATGTCGAAACGGCTCAAGATGAGGTCGTTCAGGCCATGCGTCGCTTGCGGCACGTCCCCGCCGACAAGGAAAACGACTTCGAGATCAGCTCGCCCGATTTCATCAGCAATCTCTGGAACCAGCTCACGGGCGCGCTCGTGATCCTCACCAGCGTCATCAGCTCGATTGGATTGGTCGTCGGCGGCATTGGCGTGATGAACATCATGCTCATCTCCGTCACCGAACGGACTCACGAAATCGGCCTGCGAAAAGCCATCGGCGCCCGCCGCGCGGATATTCGCGTGCAGTTCCTGCTCGAGGCGGTTGCTCTCACCCTGGTCGGTGGCACGCTGGGCATCCTGATTGGAGCGGCGGTTTCGACCCTGGTGCGGACGTTCGTGCCTTCCATCCCGGCATCATTGTCGTACCTGTGGGTCGCGATCGGGTTCACGATTTCGGTCTCCGTAGGACTGTTCTTCGGTTACTACCCCGCCAATCTCGCAGCCAATCTCGACCCGATCGTCTGCTTGCGCTACGAATAAAATGCGGGGGCACAGGCTGGATCTCCTCCCTTAATCCCCTAACGTTTCCCCCTCGCCCTCGTCTAAGCAGCATTCCGGGGCGCCCTGTTCAGCCCCGCTCCGGATCCCCAAACCCTGTGCGCAGCCGCTACCTGAAAACGCTTCTGCTCGTGCTCGTCGTAGCGGCCGCCTGGCGCACCCTTTCTGCCCAGCCCAATCCTGCCATTACTAAAGAAGCCATCGGTTCGGCAGTCACCCTGCACATTCCCCACCTTACCCGCGAACCGAAGCTTGAAGATTTCGCCGGCATGGTGCCTTCGCGCGAAGTCGCGGCCACCATGCTCAAGGTTGACACCTTCTGGCAGCACGATCCTAAGGATGGCGTCCCGATTTCGCAAAAGACCGAGGCCTACCTCGGTTACACCGACAAGAACCTCTACGTCATCTTCCTCGCGTTCGACAACGAGATGGACAGAATCCGCAACCACATGGTCCGCCGCGAACAGATCAACGATGAAGATCAGGTCGGCATTTTCCTCGACACTTTCTACGATCGCCGCCACTGCGTCTTCTTCTTCATCAATCCCGCCGGCATCCAGCAGGAAGGCACTTACATGGAAGGCCAGGAGGACATCGACCTTTCCTGGGACACGATCTGGAAAAGCGACACCCGCATCCTGAAACAGGGCTGGACCGGCTACATCGCGGTGCCCTTCAAGTCTCTTCGCTTCCGCTCCACCAGCACGGTCAAGGACTGGGGCATCCTGCTCGAGCGCGATATTCCGCACAACGGCCTGGAGCACTCGTTCTTCCCGAGAAACTCCATGAACGTTCAGGGACTGCTCAGCCAGGAAGGCGCGATCACCGGGTTCGAAAATATCTCTCCCGGCCGCAACTTGCAGTTCATCCCTTATGTTTCGGCGCGCTCGTTCCGCAGCCTGGATGCGCGCGACCCGGCGCACCCCACGTTCGAGGCCAAGGACTTTGAAGGCAAGACCGGACTCGACGCCAAAGCGGTGATCAAAGACAGCTTCGTTCTTGACGCAACGATTAATCCCGATTTCGGCCAGATCGAATCCGACGAGCCGCAAATCACGGTTAACCAGCGCTTCGAAGTTCTCTTCCCCGAGAAACGACCGTTCTTCCAGGAAAATTCCACTTACTTTGCCACGCCGATCAACCTCGTCTTCACTCGCCGCATCGCCGACCCGCTCTACGGCATCCGCCTGACCGGAAAGAAAGGCCCATGGTCCGTTGGCACGCTCTTCGCCGACGATCAGTCCCCTGGCGAAAGCGTAGCCCCCAACGATCCGCTATATGGACGACAGGCGTACTTCGGGATTGCCCGCGTCAGCCGCGAGATCGACAAGAAGGGCAGCAACATCGGTCTGATCTACACCGACCGCGAACTCGATACGGTGCCGACCACGATCTGCACCGACGATCCGTGCATCACCCGAACCAATCGCGTCGGCGGCCTCGACGCGCACATCAAGTTCAACAAGATCTGGCAGCTCGACGGCCAGATCGTCGGCAGTGAAACCCGACGTATCGACACCGGGTACTCTACCGGAATCGGCGCCCAGCTCTATCTCGAGCGCAGCACCCGCAACCTCGAAGTCAACTCACTCTACAAAGACAACACCGCCGACTTCCAGACGCGTACCGGCTTCTTTCAGCGTCCGGACATTCGCTGGTTCAGCAACTTTGCCCAGCGCCGCTTCTATGTTGAAGGCAAGCACCTTCTCTTCCACGGACCCACCATTTACACCCGCAATATCTGGGACCATAACGGACTGCGCATCGAGTACTTCACCAACGTCAACTATCGCTGGGTATTTACCAACCGCAATAACTTCGGCGTCTATGCGAACTACGGCCACGAGCGCCTGCGTCCGGTCGATTACTCTCAACTCACCGCTAACATCGACATCCCTCATGACCAGTTCGGCTTCTTCGCCAACAGCCAGTACTTCAACTGGCTGACCCTGGGCGTCGAAATGAATGTGGGCCGCGACACCAACTACGATCCTCAAACCGGACTCCCCACCGGAGAGTTACGTCCCGTACCGGGCAAGTCACGCTTCGCGCAAGTCAACGCCACGTTCAAGCCCTCGCGTGGCCTGACCGTCGACAACACCTTCTTTTACTATTCCCTGCGCGACGTCAACACCAACGCGAACTTCTTCAACAACTACATCGCGCGCTCGAAGTGGAACTACCAGTTCACGCGGGCCTTCTCGTTGCGCCTCATCGGCCAGTACAACTCGACCCTGTCGAATCCTCTATTTACCTCGTTACAAGCCGCGAAGAATTTCAACGCCGACGTGCTCTTCACTTACATGATCCACCCCGGCACGGCGATCTACGTCGGCTACAACTCCGACCTGGCCAACTACAACCGTTCGCTCGTTGCGGACCCCTCCGACAACACGGAGCTGGCGCGGGCCCCGGGCAGCTACCTCAACGACGGCCGCCAGGTCTTCGTGAAGGTCTCCTATCTGTTGCGGTTCTGAGCGCACTCGACTCGATCGGCTCCCGATTCTCCGGGATGTAGCTCGGCTTCGCTTGCGCCCAGCGCCTTGCAGCGCCGGACCGCGACAAAGGCGGTACCGTTTGGCAACTTACCCGACCCTCGATGGCTGAAACTGGACTAATCCCTCCAGAATGAACCTCTTAAGAGTCAGTTGCCCGAACGCTGACCCGCTCCACGGACTTCCCGATTTAGTCACCCTTGGCTGTGATCCAGGTCGGTGCAAGCCTCTTGCTTTTCCTTGACACTCGTCTCCGACACTTGTATCTTGCCCTGCAATAAGTTGCGCCTGGATGTTCCCGATCGAGTTCGAAGGCCCCGTCCGCGACACCCGACACGTTTGAGATTACCCTGCCCCCGGCTACGCCGTGGACGACGTGCCCCCGCCCGTCGATGCCGACTTCGGCTTTGCCAGCTACCACTCCAAGACCGAGGTGAACGGCGGCGTGATCGCTTACGCCCGCACGTTCGAAGTGAAAGAATTGAGCGTTCCCGTCAGCAAAGCCGACGATCTCAAGAAGTTTTATCGCACCCTCGCCAGCGACGAACGGAACACGGCCGTGCTGAAAACAGTGGGGAAGTGATTTCTCGCGTCGTCATCGTAAACCCAAGGGTCTGTAGCGAGAAACAGGAGAGTAGAGAGTCGAAGGCAGCATCGTAACCCCACTCAATCGCACAGAACGCGATTGACTGGGGCACCCCGATTGTGTGGGCCACCCGTCCAGCCGGTCAACCAGCTGGCAAGGAAAAAACGAGTCCAACCAATGCAGGAACGCTCGAAAAGTGGGCAGTAAGGTGCGTACGAGTGAGCATAGCCATCCGGAAGGAGTGTACGCGGGTCCCCGCGGCGATCAATGCCAGAATGCTACTCAGTCCGCCGCGGACGAATACCACATCGAAAACATCCTTGGCTTTGTTCAACTCGTCTGCCTTTACATCTCGCTCAGGCATTTATGAAACTGCTTCCAGGCCCGCTCCCTCGTATGCGATCCCGGAGCACCTATTCGGAAATCATCCCGATCGTCCCCAGCCATGTCTCCACCAACTTAGGCCATCCCGTTATCGGGAACTTCGTACGCCGCAGTCCAAATGCATGCCCGCCCTGAGCATACAGATGCATCTCCACCGGAACGCCAGCGTTCTTCAGGGCAACGTAGTAAGCCAGCGAGTCATTTACATTGTCCACGTGCTCATCCTCTGCTTGCAGCGAGAACGTAGGCGGAGTCTGATGGGTGACAGGAATATCAGGATTCAACCCCAAATGTTTATCGGCAGTCGCCGGATAATGAATCACAAACTTCTTGGTGCCTTGCTTTGCATCCCACTCCGCCGCGGACAGCGAGAGATGGCCCGGGTAAACAGCCACTGCAAAATCGGGGCGGCAGCTCTCTTTGTCTGCGGCATCGACAGCCGGATACAAACGCTTCGCAAAATGCGTGCTCATCGCTGCCACCAGATGACCGCCTGACGAAAACCCAAGCACACCAATCTTGTGCGGATCAACATGCCACTCCGCCGCGTGAAAGCGCACCAGCCCCACCGTCCTCTGCGCATCTTCCAACGCCATCGGTGATTCCGGATACGGCCCTGATTTCGGATACGCCCCCACATCCGTCACGCGGTATTTCAACAGCACACACGTGATCCCCTTGGGCGTCAGCCAATCACAGACCTCCGTGCCTTCAAGATCGATGGCTAGATCCTGATAGCCCCCGCCAGGGAAGACGACAACCGCTGCACCCGTATTCTTTCCTTGTGGCGAATAGACCGTCATCGTAGGCCGCGTGACGTTGCTCACCCCCACCGCCGGCCTGCCGGCAACCAGGAACTCCTTCCCCGTCGTCTTAGCGACCTCTGGCCCCGCGACAGGTTGCGGATCAGGCACCCTCCCTGGCCATATCGGCACTTGCGTATGTCCCGGCGATGGTTGCCAGGCAGTCTGCTGCGCGCTCAGACCGCCAAACGCAAACACAACACAGAGAGCAAAAAGCAAAGACTTCATCACAATCCTCACAGCGAAACAGGAGTCGGCGTGCTTCCGCACAACCGGCGAAGATAGCCGATCAACTCCCAAGCGACTCAGGACTCGCCCCTAATTCAGCTGCCCCCTCGCAAAGCAAGTCTGGCAGATCGAGCCTGAGTAATCCGACGCCAGCTCCAGCAAGCTCTTTCCGTCTACCGACGGCAGCACGTCCGACGAATAGCTGGGGCAGTAATTGTCGTAGGCATCCGGCACCTTCACCGGAGCCGGCACGGCGGTCCCCGGACCCGATCCGTCGGGCGAGTGATTGGTGAAGAGGGTGACGCCGTTTCCCGGCGACACTCCGTTGTTGTCGTACAGCATATGCCCCACGACTAGGATCGTTCCGTTCGTCGAGGACGCAGACAGCGCCCACGCATTCACGGGGGCGTGCTCGAACCACTCGCCTGCGCCGGTCTGAATTTTCGTCCCCAGGTTCGCCGTGTCGCCCCAGTCCCAGCCATCCGCAGAGGTCTTATAAAACACGGTGCAGGCCGCAGGCCCGCGAAGCTCATACGTCATGAAATAGGTGCCGCCCGGCAACTTAGTCACAACCGCCATCCCCGGCCGGTCCGGCGGAATGTTACTCGCAATCATGTGAGAAGGCGCTTGCCAGTGGACGCCGTCATCGGATCGAGCATGGTTGAGCAGTTGGCTATGACTGGGCTGGGTCTCGTCGGAGTAGAAACAGACCAGTGCGCCGTCACTGGCAATCGTAAGACTCGGCTCCCACAGTCTCCCTGCTGCGCTTCTTGGGCCGGAGGTGGCGGCACAGTTCGAGAGATACGACCACGTCGCTCCCTGGTCCGAACTCGCGTAGACCTTGAGCACCATCGGGGCGTTCGTCGAATTCTGTCCCACGGAACCCGCCCACAGCAGAGTTCCGGGCGAGAGCGCGCCCACCTGCGCCGACAATTCATAGAGCGCGCCGCAGCAGAGGCCGCTCAGAAAATCCGGATCGGTGATGGAACTGACCTGGGAGAAACTCGCGCCGTCGTTGCTCGCATAAAAGTCGGCTTCAGGGTTTCCGTTGGGAAACGCGGTCACACTCACGACAATGGAACCGTTCTTCGAGGAGTCTGGGTTAGGCGAGAGCCGAACTGCCCCAGGATAGAGCGCGGTCCCGGAACTGAGGGCCGTTCGAGTGGGAGACGGGGAGGTACCTCCTTGAGAGGTAGCTGTCTTTGGCCCGCAGGCGAGCGAGCTTAATAGGCAGAACAGCCCGATCCCTATCAGGCTGCACGCCGCACGGTTTTTCGAACTTGATGGGGCTAACATGCCGGAGTGAGATTTCCCGACCGCGAGTTCCCCACTTTTGCGCTTTTTGCAAAGGTGGGATTCGACGATCCCCGCTAATCCCGCGTCGGCGGCACGGGACTCGCGTCCTCCGGGAACGCCTTGAACACTACCTCCCGCGACCTCGACGAGGTCTTTTTGTTCGCGTCAGTCGTGGTTTCTGTGAGCGTCCCTTTGAGCACGTAGTAGCCCTCGTCCCCTGGCTTCTTCCCCTCTCCGCGCTCGATCGTTCCCTTGAACTCGAACGAGATACCGTGCACCACTTCGGTCGCGAAGGTCAGCGCGTTGCCTTCGAGCTTGCCGGTTTTGAAGAACTGGTCGAGGAACGCGCCCTTGTCGCTGTCGAGGTCGCCGTAGCGCGAGACGAACCCCGTGACCCGCCCGGCATCCTCCACCGTCACCTGCACGAACTCGCCCTCCTTCAGGAAGGCATACATGCCGGAGTACTCTGACCCTGGCAACTTCTGCGCCTTCGCGTCCGTCC
Organism: uncultured Acidobacteriaceae bacterium; assembly: GCA_964641665.1. GTDB lineage: Bacteria > Acidobacteriota > Terriglobia > Terriglobales > Acidobacteriaceae > Gp1-AA133. The sequence goes on along the minus strand of CAZXKO010000083.1, from coordinate 14,197 downwards.
CCGGACTTTTTTCCTGCGCAACCAATCGAGCGCTCGACCCCGCCACAAAGCCCGCCAGCAGAATCAACAAGACACCCGCTATCTTCTGTATATGCATACGGATTGCCTCTATGACGGGTAATCGTACTACAGGGTCGCGTTCCCTTTTGTGATGCAACTCACCAGTACATTCCGCTCCGAAACCGCCGCTTCCCTCGCTATAATTGACAGGCCCTTCGGCTGTTCCGACGTGATCCATGAACCCAGGATTAGGGCTGGAAAACATCTTCGCACGCACCGATTCCAGCCTGGGATCGCGCATCCACCGGCCACCCAAGCTGCTGCTCGAACTCGAGCCCTGGGGCCGGTCGTTTCTGCACAACTTGGGCGATATTCTGCTGCGCCGCCGTCCGCCTGCCGAGACCACCACCTCGGCGCCGGCTCCCTTCTGGCATGACGTCTTCGTCCCGCGCCGTGTGCCGTGGGGTGCGTTTGCGGAATCCATCCTCTACCACTGCGTTGTCCTGGCCGTGGCCTGGGGATGGAGCGCGCTGCTGCCGAACCATCGGCAGGTGGCGCAGCCGCGCCGCTTCGATCCCGCCGACGTCATTTATTACTCGCCGTCGGAGTATCTACCGCCGCTCGACACGGGCGCTTCGCACGCCGCCAGACCGCTGAAGGGCGAACCGGAATACGCCAAGCAGGCGATCCTGTCAGTACCGCCCGAGGCGGATAACCGCCATCAGACCATCGTCACCCCACCCAACATCAAGCTGAACCAAGACGTGCAGACCCCGAACATCGTCGCCTGGGGAGACCGCACTGTGCCGGTTCCGATCGCTGCCACCGAGCGCCGTCCTACGCCCTTGCCAGCGCTGCCGAACCAGATTGTTGCGCCGGCGCCCGACGTCGAGCATTCCAGTCGTCGCACTGCTTCACTTTCGCAGTCCATCGTGGCGCCGCCTCCAGACCTGCACGCGGGACCAGTGCGCGCTGTGGCGTCGTTGGCGATTGACGTGGTCGCCCCGGTTCCGGACGCAACCGCTGCGGGCACCCGTCGTACTCTGAACGCGCCGCAGTCCTCAGTGGTCGAACCGCCGCCCGTGGTGAACGCCGCCTCCGTGCGGAAACTGGGCGACATCAACATCGGCCGATCTGACGTCATTGCGCCCGCCCCGCAACTGGCGGTGCCCGCGCAGCGCACGCTGGGAACACTGGGTGGCTCAGGGAAAGCAGTGGTCCCGCCGCCTCCGTCGCTCGACGCGGCTGGTAATGGTTCCACCGGAACTGCGAGTGCGCGCGGCGCGCAGCATGCGGCAGCTCTCGCTCAGGGCGGAGCACAAGTCGTTCCGCCTCCGCCCTCCATGCAAGGCACGCATTCATCCCCGGGTGGTGGACGTCTGATCGCGCTCGGGATTCATCCCTCTGTGGCCCCGCCTCCTGACCCGCCGCAAGGCAACCGCCGCGGAACGTTCGCGGCATCCCCCGAAGGCAAGCCCGGAGCCGCCGGAACGCCGGATATTCGCGGTGACAGCTCCGGAACCGACGGTCACGGCCTCGGCGGCAATCGCAACGGCACTGGTACAGGTCCGGGTGGGGCCAGCGACGCGCCTGCCGGTTTGCATGTCGGCGCGCCTCCGCGGCCTGCGACCTCCACCACGGCGGGCGATCCCACAGGGAAGACAGGTGCAGGTGGAGGATCAGGTAGCCCGAACGGAACGCTTATGGCCGCCGTTCCGCCGAAATCCGGCGCCCCGGTACCCGCCGCGTCTCACGGCCCGCACGGGCCTAAAGCCGAACTCATCGACAACCCCACGCCCCTTGACCTGCAGGTCTTCGCCGGCCGCCCCGCCTATTCGATGACCCTCAACATGCCCAACCTGAATTCTGCCGGTGGCAGCTGGGTAATCCGCTTCGCGGAATTAGAGGGAGGCAACGCAGAGAAGGGCGACCTGATCGCCCCTGTCGCCGAACATAAAGTCGACCCGGCCTATCCCATGGAGTTGATGCGCGACAACGTGTCCGGGACGGTCACGCTGCGAGCCATCATCCGCACCGACGGCTCCGTGGGCGACATCAAGGTCGTCAACGGCGCCGACAAGCGCCTCGATCGCTACGCGGCCCAGGCGCTCTCCCGCTGGCACTTTTTCCCCGCGGAAAGGAACGGCACCCCCGTCGACGTGGAGGCGATCGTGATGATCCCCTTCAAGCCCATCCTCCGCAGACCGTTCTAGCCCTCCTCCTTTATTCATTGTCATCCCGACTATTCATTGTCATCCCGACCGAAGTGAGGCGCCAGCCGAACGCAGTGGAGAGCCCGCCCTGAGCGTAGTCGAAGGGGACCTTGTGTTGTGCTGGTTTTGCGCCGATCCGATCAATCCTCTCGACCGCTCGTCCCAATGAAAAATCCGTTAAATCGGAGTTATAATTTCCTACCGGAGGTGTTGTATGCGACTCACCGGCCTCCTGGCTCTTCTGCTGTTCCTCGTGATCGTCTTCTTCGCGGCCCCTGCCGCCAGCAACGCGCAAACCGCGAACCCACCGACGCTCACGACCGATCGCCACGATTCCAACCCCGTACAGATTTTGCCGGACAAGCCCCAACCGGACGAGGCCCGTCCGCTCAGACAAACCGACCGCGCACTGGTGCTTGTGCAGCCTCTCATGGAGCACGGCGGCGATCTCGTCCTTCGCGAATCCGCCGAGAATGACGATCTCTGCTACTTCATGCGCACCTACGTCATGGCGCGCGAGGACAAGACGTCCGACGTGACTCACTTCGTTCGCCAGGTGAAGTGCACGCCGGCGCGAAAGTTCAATTACAAAACAACCGATCTGCGAATCCAGCAACTTGTGGACGTGAAACCCGCGCTCAAGTAGCGGGCCGCTTTTCGTTTCGCTGGAGCGCACCGGTTGTAAGACAATCATCGACATGCATGCACATGTGTGGGTGTGTGTCCTTTTTACAGGCCTGTGCTCCGCTCAGACCATAACATTCCAGCAAAGTCACACGACTGAAAATCTCCGGGGCCTGAGCGCCGTGTCCACCAGCATCGTCTGGGCCAGCGGAACTCACGGCACCTACCTCCGCACGCTCGACGGGGGGAGGACCTGGGTGGCCGCGCAAGTTCCAGGCGCCGCGGCACTCGACTTCCGCGACGTCGAAGCCTTCAGTGCCGACGAAGCCTACCTCCTCTCCGCTGGCCCGGGAGAGCAATCGCGTATCTACAAAACCTCCGATGGCGGCCGAACCTGGGCTCTCCAGTTCACCAACGCCGAGCCCAGAGGTTTCTACGACTGCATGGCTTTCTGGGATCACACGCATGGCATTGCGATCGGCGATTCCATCGACGGCAAGTTCGAGCTGATCACCACCGACGACGGCACCCACTGGAACCCGCTCAACCCACCGACGCTGCCTGCCGCCAACGATGGCGAAGGCTCCTTCGCTGCCAGCGGCACCTGCATCACGACGCAGGGCCAGTCCAACGTCTGGTTCGCTACGGGGGTGAAAGTTGCCCGCGTGTTTCGCTCCAACGATAGGGGCAAAACCTGGGCCGTCGCCAACACACCCATCAGCCAAGGCACGGACTCGTCGGGAGTTTTTTCCATCTCTATGGCCGACGACAAGCACGGCCTGATCGCTGGCGGCGACTACAAGCATCCGGAGCAGGAAGGCGCGAACCTCGCCTATACCGAAGACGGCGGCGCCACCTGGAAGCTTTCGCCGGTCCAGCACCAGCCGTTCCTCTCGGCCGTCGGATATCTGGATCCGCCACATGCGCGCGGCTTACTGGCAGCCGGATCGGAGCGTCTGCTCTTTGCCCAAGACGTTCAACAGGACGGATCGCTCGCGTTCCGCGATCTGGATCTGAACGCGCTCGCCTTCGTCGCGCCGAAAAACGCGTGGGCGGTCGGCCCCAAGGGAGTCATTGTGCGTTGGGTGCCGGGAAACAGCACAGCGGGCAAGAACTAGGAAGGACTAAGGCCGCCCCGCGGCCGTGGCTTTTTCACCGTCCAATGCGGCGTAAATCGCAGGGTCGGTACATACCTCGTAGTAGGCCTTTTCTGTCCACTTCTGCAGTGTAAAGTTGCGAGGGTCGATCTGCGCCACGCGGCTCTCGCGCAGCACGATTTTGCGGAAGATGTCGTTGTCCACCGCCACCAGGGCGCGGTAGAGCTTGAATCCCTCGTTGCCCCAGAGTTCCGGAAGCTTCAGCTCGATGGCTTCGAGTGAGATCTCGCTCTGCAGCTTCTCGAACGCGGCCGCGCTCAGCCGGATCCCGCCTAGGTTGAAGCTCATCACGAAATCTTCGGCGGCCTCCCCGGCATCGGCGTCGCTCACGATCTGAAACGCGTACACGTGGAACGGGCTGCCCAGCGGTTCCATGGCCTTGCGCGCGCGCTTGTTGCAGGAGGAAAGCCGGTCGCTCTCGTTCAGCGCATCCGAGATCATGATCCGCTTCTCGCCGTCCATCAGGTAGAGCGGAGCCGATTCCTGGTACGAAATGCCCACGCCCAGCTCCAGTTGCGGCAACCCGGCCTTGGTCACCAGTTCGTTATACCCGCGCACGATCTCGACGATCTCGCGCGCCAGCACGCAGGCGCGGCTCACGGCGAGTCCGGCCTCGCCTTCTTTCTCGTGCAACGCCAGAATCACTGCGTCGCCTTCGATGAAGACCTTGCTGGCCCCGTACTTCGACAGCAGCTTGTTCACCGGATCGTAGAAATTCAGGCTGAAGTACGACGCCGGGTTCAATCCCGACTCCATCAGCGAACGCGTCAGCCGCGACGAGTCGCGGATGTCGGCCTTGATGATCACGTGTCCCAAGGCGCGCTCTTCGGTGGGCTTCTGTTCCTCGGGCAGCAGGAACTCGTAGAGCGTGCCATTCACGGCGGAAAGCTCGCGCAGCTTCGCGTTGCCGATCAGATTTACGCTGTCCATCGCCGAGTTCAGCGCTTCCAGCCGGCGCATGTCGCGGTGGTAGCGCAGAAAGTCACGCATAAAGCGCCCGGCTACTTTCGCGCGGTCGGCCCCACGGCAACTGGCGACGCGCCCTACCGCAGCATAAAGATTGCTGGCCGAGAGCTTGCCGCCTTCCTGAATCAGCCGCTCCACCCGGTCGCACTCGGCGCGGTTGACCAGCGCATTCTTCAACTGCTGCGGATTGATGCGCGACGCGTATTCGGAGAGCAACGGCACCACTTCGTAGGAGGCGATCACGTACTCCATCACTTCCTGATCTTCCAGCAGCCGTACCCACGCCGTCAGGCGGGCCTTCTGCGAGCGCCCCTCCGGAGTCGATTCGTCCGGCGAGCCGCCGCCCACCAACTCCTGCGCATTCTCCGGAGAGTTGAGCCAGGGATCCAGCGCCGCATCGTCGTCGGGAACATCGATCTCCAAAGACCGCAAGAACTCGCAGGTGATCTCGCTCATCCGGATAAACCGGTCGGGATCGCGGTCCCAGTTCCCCAGCATCACGTACTGCTCAGCACACAGATAGTCGTCGCGCCCATCGTCGGAAAGCAACAGGCGGTTGATGAGCAGCTTGTGGCCTTCGCTGTCGTTGTCGCCGAAGCGCGAGCGCCGCATCCGCGCCAGGGTTTCCTTCTCCATATCGCGCAGCTGCAGAAACAGCTCTTGACCGGTCTTGCGCTGGATGATCTTCTTCCGCACCTGGAACGAGGCCACCCGCTCGCGATACTCCAGCGCCTTCTGCTGGCGTAACCCTTCGTAGTTCTTGAGCATCATGCGGCAGCGTTCCAGCACCTGCGCGAATTGCGAGTTGAGTTCCATGCGCAGGAACTTGATCACCGCCAGCCGTCCCAGCAGGTCCACCGCAACGTTGTTCTCGGCCTTGGCGCGGTTCAGAGCGGCCACGTGCAATTCCGTGAGCACCGACTTGAAGTCGGTGGGCTGAGCTTTCGCGCCCGGCTTGAGCACGCTGGTCAGCTTATTCAGGAATGGGGTCCGCGGGCTGCCTTGGGGCGTTTCCGCGGCCAGCAGGCCGTCCACGTCTCCCTGGCGCGCGACCAGGCGGGCAATGTAGGCGCGCGCTATCTCGGTGAACTTCGAACTGAGATGAACGTCGTGGCGAAGGTTGTCCACGCCCACCGACAGACCCTCGAGCGAGAGCGTGGGCGTGTAACTGGTGAGCGCCGGGGGGATGATTTCATCCGAGGAGCCACCGAGTTTGAAGATCGGGATGCGCGGCATGAATGCAGTTCCTGGGGCCTACTTCGCCGCCTGTCTTTGTTCATCGGCCAATACCACGCGGAATTGAGGAACCACCAGGGCTTGCTCGACCGTCGGTTCGTTCATGCCGGCCAGGCGCTTTGCCAGCAGGTTCGCATCTTCCTGCGCGCCAGTTTGCTTGTACGCCTTCCACAGCAGCAGCATCGACCCGGGATTCTCGGTGTCTTCCTCCAGGTGCGGGATAGCCTCGGCGTACTTCCCCTGCTCGGCCAGCAGGGATCCGGCTGCCGCGTGATAGGCCAGCTGGATCACCTGGCTGCGGCTTTGTCCGGCCATGGTTTCCAGTTGCGCGACCGACTTTTCCGCCGCGTCCATCGCCTGGTTGTGGGCCGCGCACCTCGCCGCGACCTCAAGAATCAGGGCTCGCTCTTCTTCGCGATCGCCGCGCGAAATCGGATGCCCCTCGTCCAGAGCGTGCTCGGCCGCCTTCAAGTGATGCGTCGCATCGTGATAGTCGGGCGCGCTCATGGCCATGATGCGGTTGGCTTCCGCCTCTAGCTTCGCCAGCCCCGCGGCGTGCGCATTGCGCGCGATGTCGTGCATCGATTTGTCGACCTGCTTGTGATTGCCCTCGCGGATCCAGGTCACCGCCGCCTGCAGCTCGTACTCCACCCGGTCACTCTCGCTGGTCACGAAGATCAGAGCCCTCGCATATTCCTCGCGCGCTTCCGCTTCCTTGCCCATCACCGCCAGCGTATCCGCCACGCCCAACTCGGAGCCAAAGTTCGGATCCACGTGGATCGCCTGCCGGTATTTCTCCAGGGCCGCATCGTACTGGCCCGCCGCGCGCAGAATTTCGCCGTATGAGTCGTACGGATTCGGCTGGTCGGGCTGCAGCTGAACGTAGCGGTCCATCAATCCATAGGCTTTCTCGAAATTGCCGCTGAAGGCGTACGCGTAGGCCAGCTCGTTCAATGCCGCCGGGTACTCGGGAAACAGCGTGAGCGCATGCTCCAGCACGAAGATCCCTTGCGCATAACGTCGCTGGTGTACCAGCCACCGGCCCGCCAGAAACGCCGTGCGGTGGTCCTGCGGGTACGAGGCCAGCAGATCGTTCATGGCCGCAATCGCCGGAACGTATTTGTTCTCCTGCACTCCGCTGATCCAGTGAATCAGCAGGCGCTCGCCAGGAGTGACGCCGGAGGCGAGTTGCTCCGCGTGCGAACGCGCCGACACCTGCTCGTCGGGATCGTGCGTAAGCTGTGCGATCAGGATGTAAGCTTGCGCGAATTTGGGATCGTGCTTGACCGCGGCGCGCAGATCCTCGAGCGCATCGGCGCGGCGTAACTTCTCCAGGTCGCCCATCGCATGTTCAAATTCTTTGCGAGCCGCCGGCGACGCCGTGGTCACGGGCAGGGTCACGCTCTTCTGGGCGGACCTGACGTGGCGCGAGGTTGCGTCCGAGCCAAAGGCCAGGGCGCAGAGCGAGACCAGAAAGGCAGTCCAGCGCAAGGTGCCACCTCGGAAATGACTGATTTCACTACCTATAATGAGGAGCGTAGCACGCGGTCTGCGCGCCGGGAACGTTACCCAAGTTACTTGGCAAGTGGTTGATTTGGCAGGTTCCTGCAGCTTGCGATCAAACTACCCACCCTGTCATCCTGAGCGCAGCGAGGCGTCAGCCGAGCGCAGTCGAAGGACACCGCGTCTCCTTGCGATACCCCAGCGCATCCATCTTTTCCACCACGAACCACAGGTCTTGCTCGCATTCCACGGACTCGAAAGAACTGCGGATTCGTATGAGGGTACCCCTTCACCGCCTGTCCCGAGCGGAGTCGAAGGGCCTGCTGCAGGAGCACGAAAATCGTCACGACCTCAGCCGCGCTTTACCTGGTGCGTCATTCCCCGGTTCGGTCTACTGCCCGCTCTTCAACCGCGCCGCCTCGAATTCATCGCCCTTCTGCCAGCCCACCAGTTGCGGTTGCATCGCGGCCTGCCAGCCGAGCAGGAATCCGAACCGGGCCATGGTTCCGTCCCCCGTGAAATCCATTTCGGGGTGGTACTCGTCGCTGGGCTGGTGGTAGTGCTTCTGGTTGTACTCCTCGTCCTGGGCCAGGCCCCAGGCTTCATCGTGGCCCTTGAACCGGACGCCCTCATTGACCGAGAAGGAAGGAATCCCCACCCGTGCCAGGCTGAAGTGGTCGGAGCGGTAGTAGTGGCCGGCCTCGGGATGCGCGTCCGGTCGGATCGCCAGCCGAAAATCTTTGGCGGTCGCTTCGATCGTGCGATAGAACGTTGTGCGTTCCGAGCCTGAGACGTCGACTTCTTCGGGGGATCCCAGAGGCGGAACATCGTCGTAGTTCAGGTCGAGGCTGATGCTGCTCGCGGGAAACGGCGGATGCTTGCCCAGATATTCCGAACCAAGCAAGCCTTGCTCTTCGGCGGTGACGGAAGCAAACAGGATGGAGCGGCGCGGTTTCTGGCTCGCCTGCCCGAAAGCCCGGGCCAGTTCGAGCAGTATGCCGCACCCGGTCGCGTTGTCGTCAGCGCCGTTATAGATGTTGTCGCCCGGCATGTCGGGGCGGATGCCGAGATGATCGTAGTGTGCCGTGTACAGCACGGCCTCGCCTCTCAGCTTCGAGTCCGAGCCGGGCAGCAATCCGATCACGTTATTCGATTCGAGCGGGCGAATTCCGCTGGCGATGCGGGCTTGCAGTTTCACCGAAAGAGGAACCGGCTTGAACTGGCGGGAGCGCGCCTCCGCCATGAGGTTGGTGAGGTCCAGGCCCGACGCCGCGGCCAGCCTCTTCGCCACCGCCAGCTGAATCCAGGCGGCAGCTTTTAACTTGGGCGTGCCGTCGAGTTTCAGGTACGCCTTCTCGCCCGAGTTTGAGTTGCGCACCACCTCCCACGGGTAGCTCGCCATGGCGGTCTCGTGGATCAGGATCGCTCCCACCGCGCCGTGGCGCGCGGCTTCTTCGTACTTGTACGTCCAGCGGCCGTAGTAGGTCAGCGCCTTGCCCTTGAAAAATTTGGGATCGTCCGAGGGTGGTTCGTTGACCAGCATGAGCAGCACCTTGCCTTTGACGTCTACGTTCTTGTAGTCGTCCCAGCCGTACTCGGGCGCGCGGATGCCGTAGCCCACGAACACGATGGGCGCATCGATTTGCGAATGCGCTTGCTGGGTCTGATCGTAGACAACGTACTCGTCGAGCACTTTCAGCGTTATGGGTGCGCCGGCGTTGGGCACAAGTGAGAATGTCGTTTCCGGCAGAGGCGTGATGCCCACCATCGGCACCTTCTGCATGTAGGTGCCGTTGTCTCCCGCGGGCAGGAGGCCATAGAGCGCGAACTGGGTTCCAATGTACTCCGCTGCAATGTCACCGCCGCGCTGGCCCGTGCCGCGACCTTCCAGCAGGTCATGCGCCAGGAAGCGGGTGTGGGCACGAATGTGCTCGGCATTGATGGACTCCATAGCTGCGAAAGCAGCGGAAGACGGGCGCTGGATCGCATTCCCGCTCCCAGTCTGCGAATAACTCTGCCCCGGCGCGAGCGCCGCGAGAGTCAGTGCGGACAAAAGAAGGCTCCTGATCATGCTTGGAATTACGGCTCCTGAAGTTTGGGCTGGAAGTATAAGTAGACTTTCTATTGTACGGGATGGAAGCTCTCGTCCCAGCACCAGTAGGACAGCGCCGATGCAGCAGCGCCCGCGACGACGGGTCGCGCGCTCGGCTTAGAGAGGGTCTCACTAATTAGGGGGCCTCACTCGTCTGTCATCCCGAGCGCAGTGAGGCGCCAGCCGAACGGAGTCGAGGGACCTTGTGTCTTGGTGTCTTGCGAGCAACACTACCGCCCGCGATGTCGCGTCAAGCACGAAGTCGCCGCAACCGCTCCAACCTGCAATCTCAGGAATCGTCTTCTCGTCCCGCGGACCGCGGGATCAGTTTTTCGAGCTTCAACCCGCGCGGTAATCCTGCACCGCTTCGCTGGGCTGAAACACCGGCGTGGCCGCGATCTGAGCCGCTTCGGCCATCTTGCGGTTGATCTGCTCAAATTCCGCCTTCACCCATCCCGCGCTGGATGCTTCGATCTCCCCATCGGTCGCGATCCAGAAGATCGTGGGAACGTTAGTCAGGCCGTAAGCGTTCGAAACCGGATAGTTGCGCGTGTCATCAAGCAGCAACGGAAAAGAAACCCCGAATTCCTTAGCGAATGATGCCGTGTCTTTCGCTTCGTTTTGCGAGACCCCGACCAGCGTAACGTGCTGATTCTTGTAGGCCTTGAAGAGCCTCTCGTAGAACGGCAGGGCGTACTGGCAGGTCGGGCACGACACTTTGAAAAACACCAGCACCACCGGACCGTGTTCCAGGGTTTCCTTCAGCGAAAATGTCTTGCCGTCCAGCGTCTTCAGTTGAAACTGTGGCGCGGCCTTGCCGGCCGAAAGTGCGGGCATTCGTTGAGCTCCTCCAAGAACTGGTTAAGTCCTTTAACTCCCCATTTTAGATGAATCGAGCCGACCAGCGGATGAAGGACTTTCCGGCCAGTGATCATCTACGAAAACTTAGACCAAGCGCTGACCTGGGCGCGGCAGGTGAACCGCGAGAACTGAAACCTTGACGCAATGTGCGCCGCGAAGGTGAGGGGTCGCGATCGACACCTCTGTGCAAAACCGTGTGCACTTTGCACTTGCACTCGTTACGCAGCGCGGGTAGCATAAAGGTGTTCCCAGCGGCCACGCTTCCCGTGCTGGCCCTCCGCGCCCACTGGCTCCAGGCGCGCTTAAGACGGAAAAGGTCATTCAGGATTTTTCCAATCGCATCGGGGTTTCCGCGCATCGAAAAGTCGGCGCGCGAGTGGGGTGCTTCCCCCAATGCGGAACAGGGCAGACGAAAGCGACAACCTTTCATCGACAAAGCTGAGAACCGCAACAAGAGAAAACCTATGAATGCAGGACCGGGACATCCCTCCGGAGGCGGAGGGAGAAGCAGGCGGCGGCGCGGACGCCGTCCGCCCAACCATCGCGGCGGCGGTGGTGGAGGCGGGCAAGCGCGCGATCGCCACAACCCAGGGGGCATCTACACCGCCCCGATGGATCACAGCTATCGTGCCAACCAGGGCAACGACAACAACGGACATAAGGGCGGCGGCCGCCCGCGGCCCGGGTTTTCAGCGACTTACCACCCCGCCGATCCCGAACCGCTGCCGGTGCGGGAAGACGCCAACTCCCGCATCTTCGCCTTCGTCGATGACTTGTTTTTCATGGCCAAGATCCAGGAGACGGCGCGCAAGATGAACGTAAAGGTCGAGTTCGTCAAGACCGACAAAGATCTGCTCGACCGCATGAAGCAGAACGGCGAAGAGAAACCGTCGCTGATCATCTTCGACCTGAACAACGTCAACGCCAAGCCGCTTACACTGATCCCCAAACTCAAGAGCAAGCTGAAGAAAGACACCTCGATCATCGGATTCCTGTCGCACGTGCAGGGAGACCTGAAGCAGAAAGCGCACGAGGTGGGATGCGACATGGTGTTGCCGCGCTCGGCCTTCTCGCAAAACCTGCCGCAGCTGTTGCGGCGGCACGGAGCTGCGGAAGAAGAAGCCGGCGTGCAATAGCCCGGCGCGACGGACCTCGGAAAGAGAACAAGCCAACCGTTTCTGCCCGGAAGCGATTTTCTTCCGTGGGTTGTTCATGCTCCTGGACAAGCAACGGCCCGTCCAGGAAGTTCCATTTTAGTCAACTTATAGCTAAGTAATTGAACCGAGTGCAAGGCTATTTTTGCCTTTAAAATCGAGGCACGGACGCCTCCCAGAGTACCCGTTATTTGCATTTAGAAGCGATCTGGGAGGACTTTGAGGGCCGGGTCGAGGTTTGGGGTCATCCGGAAGCCAAGCGCGCGCCCTGGAGCTTCCTTGTGAGTTTTTGTTATCCAGGAGCTAATGGCATGGCTCGGTGCCAGGGAGCCCCCCACACTGCTCGCTCGAAGCGTGATTTGTTCGTCGAAGGCATTCATACCTCATCCCGACGGAAATCGGCAGGCCTGAATCGAATCTCGGTTTCCCCAAAGCCGACTTCCCCAGTACGAATCTCGTCATGGCCGACGGGACATTCCAGATTGCCGACTATCCTCCCCGGAGCTGGTTCATCCGGGGGAGCACGCTGCGGAGTTTATAATTCAGCGCATCCATGGCCCTGTCCTCTGGCTCGAAAGTCGGTCCTTACGAAATCCTGGCTCCTCTCGGCACAGGTGGTATGGGAGAGGTGTATCGCGCGAAAGATACGCGCCTTGGGCGCGACGTCGCCCTGAAAATTCTTCCTGAATCTTTTGCCCGCGAAATCGACCGCCTGCGCCGCTTTGAGCAGGAGGCGCGGGCGGTGGCAGCGCTCAACCACCCCAACATTCTGGCGATTCACGACATCGGGCAGCACGAGGGATTGCCGTTCCTGGTATCCGAGCTGCTCGATGGCGAGAGTCTGCGCGCAATCCTCGACCGCGGAGCGCTGCCGCAGCGCAAGGCAATCGAGTATGGAGTGCAGATTACACACGGTTTGGCGGCGGCGCACGAGAAAGGAATCGTCCACCGCGATCTGAAACCAGAAAACATTTTCGTCAGCAAAGACGGCCGCATCAAAATTCTGGATTTTGGTTTGGCAAAGCTGGCGCAGACAGCGGGAGCAGATCCGGATGAATTGACCCTGACCAGCGCGCAGACGTCGGCGGGTATGGTCATGGGCACGGCGAGCTACATGGCTCCGGAGCAGGTGCGTGGCGACGGGGCCGATCCTCGCACCGACATTTTCGCGTTCGGGGCAGTGCTTTACGAAATGCTGTCTGGCGAGCGCGCTTTCCGCCGGGACACCGCGGCCGAAACCATGACCGCGGTTTTGAAGGACGATCCGCGCGATTTGTCCACCGAATCTTCTGATCCCACACGTCCCGTCTCTCCCGCGCTCGAGCGCATTGTGCGCAGGTGCCTGGAAAAGAGCCCGGAACAGCGCTTCCAGTCGGCACGTGACTTGTCTTTCGCATTGAGTGCGCTGTCTGGAACGGAGGCCAGCTCAGCGGTTCGCGCAGCGGCAGCGGCGGCGGCGGCAACTCGCCAGATTTCTTTAGTTCCGTGGCTGGTTGCGGCGCTGGCTGTGGCGGCAGTCGCGGCAGTGACGTGGTTTGTAGCGCGGCGTCCGCAGCCGACCACGCGCATGCAGTTCGCACTGGCGGTTCTGGACGAGATGAGCATCAGCCACATGGCGCTGTCGCGTGACGGCTCCATGCTGGTGTTCGTGGCGCCGGAAGAAGACTCAGCCATGCCCATGCTCTACGTCCAGCGGGTTGGCTCCTCCAGCGTGACGCTTCTGCCGGGCACGCAGGGCGCGAGTTATCCCTTCTGGTCGCCCGATGGCGCTTACGTCGCGTTTTTCGGCGGTGGCAAGCTGCAGAAAATCGCAGTGTCGGGAGGCACTCCGCAACCTCTGGCCAGGGTTCAGGCGGCGCGAGGCGGAAGTTGGGGAACGCGGAACGTCATCGTTTACGCTCCCGATCCGGGCAGCCCGCTGTGGCGGATCAACGCCGATGGCAGTGGCGCGGCTGCCGTTACGCAGGAACTGACAGCTGCCAATCCTGAGCAACAGACGCACCGTTGGCCGGTCTTTCTCCCCGACGGAAAACGCTTTCTATACTGGGCAGGCAATTTTTCCAACGCGAGTGATGACAAGATCAGCGGCATCTATTTGAGTTCTCTCGAGGACAAGAAGCAGAAGCTTGTCCTGCTTTGTCATTCCAGCTTCGGCTATGATTCCGGGCATCTCTACTACGCGGGCGATCAGAAGCAGCTAACCAGCGTGCCGTTCGATCCCGCCAGCGGACAAATCTCGGGCAACAGCGCTCCCATTGCCGGTGGGGTGGGCTTTCAGCCTTCCACTTACTGGGCTGCCCTAGCAGTCTCCGGCAACGGCACTGTGATTTACAACTCGGGCGTTGGCGCAGCCTTGTCGGTACTGGCATGGGTGGACCGCGCGGGCAAGGA
>CAZXKO010000082.1:0-128096 GCA_964641665.1 uncultured Acidobacteriaceae bacterium | reverse complement strand
ATACGACGGACGTCTATCGCGTCGGTACTCCCATGCTCCCACCCGGAAAGTACGTGGTGGAAGTGGTCATGCCCCCCGGCTACGAGGTCGAGAAGGAAGAAGACAAGAACCTGCTGATCGGCGACAACTTCATCGCGCCGGCCACGCAGCAATTTGCCGGCTTGGGCGCCGCCGTTTTCATCATGCCCGACCAGGCCTCGGTAGCTTCCCTGTACGACCCCACCGGGTCCGGTTACAACCCCAGCAACTATCAGAACCAGACTACGGCCTTAGGGACGGGCGAGCAGCTGGCTCTCCCAGGTTATCCTGGCTTCCAGGATCCTATTTGGCCGTGCGTGGGTGAGATGCGCGTGGTGCCCGATTACCTGAGTGAGTTCCCACAGAATCTAGAAGTTGCTCCGTTTGCCGGAGCTACCCGGCCTCTGTGCGACCGCAAGGAAGTCACGCTGGCCGACCAGATGAGCGTGAGCGCCAAGTTCTACATCTTCACCACCGCGCACATCGCCGCGAAGTTCACGGGCGTGATCACGGACGACTTTACCTCGGAATTCGATCCGTTCTCGCCTCAGTTCGGCGAGAAGTTCTCGCCGCCCAACCAGCCGGTTTCCACCAAGGATTATCTCGGAAACGAACTTTCCCGCGTCTACGCTGACCACTGGGGGACGTATGAAAGTATGAATTTCTCCAGCTGGGACGTGAACCCGCCCAACATCACCGGGTACGGGCCCTCGATGATGGTCCAGTGCATGAACGACGCCGGCCCGATCCTGGACACCCGGCAGACGATTCCCGATCCGAACAACCCGGGAGCGTCGATTGCGAATCCGACGCTCGGCCAAATGATTGCCGATCCCTTGTACGACCCGGCCTACAGCCAGTTCTGTTACGAGTTGCCGTACATGCCGGGCCTGACCACCTATCTCGATACGCCTGTGGTGCCCACGCAGGCTTTCGTGGGCGCGGCGTACAACAATACCGATTGCGCTTATCCCGATACCACGCCAGCCATCAAGGAAGTGGATGGCGATGGCATTGGCCCTTGGGTGAGCGGTGCTGGAAAGACCCTGACGATTACTGCCCTTGGCAACGTGCAGGTGGATAACAGTGGATACTCGGGTCCCTCGGCCAACGTTGCGCCTTTCAATTTGAAGAAGGTCCAGCGTCACTACGGCTTTGGAGCCGGCGCCACGGTAACCATTGGCGGCGTTCCCCAGACCTGCACCGGCGGCGACCTCTCGATGAGCTGCACGGTCAACCTGACCGGCACGGTGAACGGGCAGACGGTTAGCGTGCCGCCCTGCCGCATCCAGCAGCAGACACAGTACGGCGGCTTACCGGCGCAATGCGGTCAATTGGTCATCACCGCCGCCAACGGCAAGCAGTCGATCGATACCGTGACGGTCACCATCGGCGGCAAAGCGCCGTGGCACGTTGCGGCTTCGGAGACGGTTCAGAGCTACATCGACAAGGCTGCTCCGGGCGACTTGATCATCGTTGACCCGACTTGCAACACGGCTACGGGTCCGGCGGCATGCACCTCTACGGGCATTACCAGCAAGGTTTCCGCTTCTCACCAGGAGATGCTGCTTATGTGGAAGCCGGTCCGGCTGCAGGGCGCGGGCGCGGCCTCCACCATCATCGATGCCAATGCCCACCCCTCCGGCAAGCTGCTCGACCCCTGGCGCCGGCACATCAACTGCCTGTTTGGCTTGGCGCTGGACGGCGTACCGTACACCGCCACGGGAGGCACGAACGTTTACGATCCCAGCGGGTCGTCCAGTTGCCCTGCCACGGGCTGGAATTACTTTAACGGTCAGCCCAACAGTCCACAGATTGACAGGCTTCCCCTGGAGGCCACGGTCGGCTGGGACGCTAACCTGAACGGCAACCTGGCCGAATTGCTACAAGAGCCCACACTGTTGGGCGCCTATGAAGGCGCGGGCATCACGGTCCTGGCCAAAGGGCTGGAGTTCCACGGACAGGTTCCTTGGAATGACGGCACGGAGCCGGGCGCGTTCCCGGCTGCCACCACGCTGCTGACAGGCGTAGGCCCCGATCCGACCGCACTCCCCACTGGCGACGCCAACCCGTTCTGCCACACGGGGACTTACAACGCCACCACCGGTGCCTTTACGGTCACCGGCCAGCCCAACCCGTACCCGAGCAACTTCACGTGCAACCCATCGAGCATCGATGGCTTGACCGTGGCCAACAGCTCCCAGGGTGGCGGCGGCATCTTCATCCACGGCTGGGCGCATCACCTGCAGGTCGCCAACAATCGCGTCTACAACAATGCCGGCACACTCACCGGCGGCATTAGCGTCGGGCAGGGTGAATTTGCCGGTCCGTACCTCGTGGGTTCAGCCACCAACGCGGCGCCCGGCTCTTGCAGCAACGGCTCCGGGTTGCTGACCAACCAGCACATGCCGGATTGCTTCCAGTTGGACGTGAACGTGCACCACAACATGGTCACGAACAACGCCTCGCTCGGCGATGAATTGTTCTCTGCAACGCTGTCGGGCGGCGGCGGCGCGACCATCTGCACCGGCAACGACTATTACAAGTTCAACTACAACTGGGTGTGCGGCAACCTCAGCGCGGGTGAAGGCGGTGGGATCACGCACCTCGGGGAAATCCAAAACGGCGATATCGAGCACAACTCGATCTTGCTCAATCAGAGCAGCAACCCCACCATCCCCACCCATGGCGGCGGGATCATGGTCCAGGGGACACCGGACACCGATCCGGTTTGCCCGGGCGTGCCCGACAGCGATTGCCCGCCGGGATTGAGCGACGGCACGGGTCGCAACCTGGTGATCAATGCCAACCTGATCCAGAGCAACTCGGCGGATAGCGGCAGCGGCGGCGGCATCCGGCTCAACCAAGTCAACGGGACGGATGTCTCCACCTTCGCGAGCCAACCTACCCGCTGGAACAACGTGAGTATCACCAACAACATCATCGTAAACAACCTGGCGGGCTGGGATGGCGCGGGAATATCGTTGCAGGACGCTTTGAACGTGTCCATCCTCAACAACACCATCGCCCACAACGATAGCCTGGCGTCGTCGGGGGTGCTTACCTTCAGCATCGGCACACCCCAAGCCAGTGCGCCGGCGGGGGAGTGCCACCAGGCCGGGCCCACCGGGGGGAACACCGCATCGTGCCCGCAGGTGGCCGGAGTGGCTAGCACACGGAATTCCACGCTGCTGACCACCACCTTCACCGGGCTCACGATCACCTGCCCGACGGTACAACCACCAGCGAATACAACAGGTTGCCGGACCTACTCAAACCCGATACTCGGCAATAACATCATTTGGCAGAACCGCTCGTTCCAGATCGGCATTTCAGGCGCCGGGACAGGAACCCAGAACCAGCAGAACCTGGTCACTCTATACAACGCAAGCTTCGGCCGCACCGGAGTTGGTGCTGCTGCACCGGCTCAGACCGCCACCGGCCAATGCGGGCCCGCCAGTTATTGGGACATCGGTGTGCGGGGCGACACGGGGCCGACCGATCATACCGGCGGCACGCTTACCCCGATCTACTCGGTGCTCACGAGCCTCAACGGGGGCTACAACGGAAATTCCCGACACAACTCAGCCACTCCCCCGCCGGTTGTCAGCCAGTATTGCAACGGTTCGCGCGTTCCGCCGGAATGCACTGCGGCGGATGGATGCGGAGGACCCAAAGGGTTTGGTGTGCCTCCGGGCATTTCCGACGCTGTGACGCCGAACCCAGTCTTTAGCCTTACTCCATCGGCGACGGTGGACGAAGGCAATAACTGGATCAACGTGAGCTGGGGACCGTTGGCGCTGACCAACCCGGCGGTTGCAGGAACAGACGGAAACTTCGGCGGCGGTCCTGCGCTTGCCAACTACAACCTGACGGCGGCCATCAATACGGTGCCGGCTGCACAACCTCACCCGGCGACGGACTTCTACGGCAACGCGAGGCCGGAACCCGGCGAATCGACAACCACCGGCCTCTTCGATCCAGGCGCGATTGAGTTTGGATCTTCCCAGCCAGTGACTGTGATCAGCGCAACGCTGACGCCGACCACGCACAACTTTGGAACGGTGACCAGGAATTGCCCGCTCCCGGCACTTGCCTGCTTATTTGATCCGGCCCAGGTCTTCACCCTCACCAACACCGGCAACGTGCCCCTGACGGGCATCACACAAGGAGTGCTGGGAGGGACGAACCCCACTGAGTTCGCCATCGTCCGGCTGCTGTCGACTTGCGGACCGGCGGGCGGCGGTCAACTGCTCGGCGTGACAACTCTGGCTCCTGGCGCGACTTGCATAGTCACGGTGCAGTTCAAGCCACAGACAGCCCAACCGACCGGGGTCAAGAACGCAACCGTGTCTGTCACCGACTCGGCCGGCACGCAAACCTCAACCCTGACTGGCACGGCACAGTAATGCCAGGCAGGTCAACGGAAATATGAACACGAATGCTGCTCGCGGGTGACCCGCGAGCAGCATCACTTTGTAGAGAGACCGGCGCCGCGGGTCCAAAATCAACAACGCGGCCCGAATCTGAAGTTTGGGTTGAGTCGCTGCGAGAACTTAAGGTAAGGTACGGTCATGAGAATCCTCCGAACGCTCGGTTTAGGCGCTGCCATTCTGCTTCCGCAACTGGCCTTGGCCAAGTTGCCCTTTTCAAACGACGCGTTTGGAAGAGTAGAAGCGACGCTGGATTCCTGTACGAAAGCGGATCCAGCGGGAGCCCCGAAATACCAGGAGCGAAAAAAGGCCCTGGTTAAGGACGTCCCGGAGAAGGAACTGGCCGAGGCTCGCGCCAGTCAGGAATACAAGGACGCGTATGATGCGACCACCACAGAAATCGGGAAGCAGCCCAAAGACAAGGTGGTCGAAGCCTGCACCGCCTCCCTGAAGGGCGACAAGTAGGACTCTCCAACCATGCCACGAGGTAAGGTTCATCCGATGTCCCGGAAGTCGATCATCGCTACTCAGCTTGTGCTGCTCGCTGTTCTAGCGGGCAGCAGCGTCGTGCCTGGCGCACAGGGGCAGTCAACCCAGGCCAACCAAGAACCTGCTACTCCTTCCTCGAATGCCCCAGCTGCGAAGCCCCCGGCCCAGTCTGCCGCGCCGGTTCAGACGCAAGAATCAGAATCCCAGAATCCTGCGCCATCGGCCCAACCAGCAACTGCTGGAAACCAGCGTCGCACGCTGAAACATACGTCGCAGCACGCGACGATGTACTACGAGGGCATGTGGGGAGTGGACTCTTTGCGGGTGAAGTTGGCAGAGTCGGGCGAACTGGTTCGATTTAATTATCGCGTGTTGGACCCGGAGAAAGCCTCGGCCCTCAACGATAAGAAAGCCGAGCCTGAGTTGATCGATCCGCAGGCTGGCGTCAAGCTCGTGGTCCCCCAGATGGAGAAGGTCGGGAAATTGCGCCAGAGCAGCACGCCGAAGGCGGGCATGGTCTACTGGATGGCTTTTTCGAACCCGACCCGAGCGGTAAAGCGGGGCGACCGGGTAGATGTCGTCATAGGGCAATTCCGGGCAACCAACCTCACCGTAGAGTGAGGGAACGGTTCTTTGATCCCCCAATCCAGGTAGGCAAGACCCGCGAACGTGTTTGATCCAGCGCAACGACGTTGCGTCGTACGCTCAAGCACAAGAAACTTGGCGCATTGGCACAACCAGCACAACGAGAGTGGACAAGCGCCAGAAAAGAGACGATGAATGCTTCGAAAAATCTATGTGATTCTCACTTTTGTGATGTTGGCGGTTTCGCTGGTTCAGGCTGTTGATAAGCAGTCGGCGGGAGGAGCTCTATCTGCGGCTCAGATCGTGGACAAGAACGTGGCGGCTCGGGGCGGTTTGCAGGCATGGCGGGCCGTCCAGACCTTGTCAATGCAAGGGAAAATGGGCGCTGCAGGGAATCGGCGGGCCGCGCTTCCTGTGCCAGCGCCGCACCAGGCGGAACTCGCGAGTACGCTTCCGAACCGGCCGGTCGAAGAGACGCAATTGCCTTTTCTCTTGGAACTAAAGCGTTCCCGCAAGATGCGTCTCGAATTGCAATTCAAAGGTCAGACGGCGGTGCAGGTTTACGACGGCGCCAACGGGTGGAAACTTCGGCCCTTCTTGAACCGACGCGAAGTGGAACCTTTCACTGCCGAGGAACTGAAGATTGCATCCAGTCAGGAGGACCTCGACGGTCCCCTCGTGGATTACGCTGCCAAAGGTAGCCACGTCGAATTGGAAGGCAGCGAAAAGGTGGAGGGACGCGATACGTACAGAATCAAGGTCACGGAGAAGAATGGGCACACGCTCCGCGTGTGGATCGACGCGAAGACCTTCCTCGAAGCAAAAATTGAAGGACAGCCACGGCGTCTGGATGGCACAGACCACCCGGTGGAACTTTACTACCGCGATTATCGGAACGTGGATGGCCTTCAGATTCCGTTCGTCTCCGAGACCAGAGTTCTCCCGGTTCGCACGAACGCACTGGGCCTCAGGGACACTCCTGTGC
The DNA here is from genome assembly GCA_964641665.1 of uncultured Acidobacteriaceae bacterium. Lineage (GTDB taxonomy): Bacteria > Acidobacteriota > Terriglobia > Terriglobales > Acidobacteriaceae > Gp1-AA133. The sequence continues at coordinate 121,586 of CAZXKO010000082.1, read as the reverse complement.
CGCCGGAAAGAATCGTCATCGAAAAGGTCGTGGTGAATCCGAAGTTGGAAGAACAGCTGTTTTCGAAAATGGAATCCCCGGCTGTGTCGAAAAGCAAGTAAAAAGGATTGGCCCTCCCCACATTTTTGAACGCGGACAAATATCCACGTTGGCGATCGCACGCGCGTCTTCGACGCAGAAAAAGCCGAGCCTCTGCAAGACAAAAAGGCGCAGCCACAGCTCATTGATCCGGAAGCGGGGTTGAGCCTCGTGGTTTCCGAGCATGGAGAAGGTGGGCAGCTCGCCAGACTGCCACTCCGGGAGCGGGCGGCTTTTGAAGCCCGGAGATCGCGTGGATGTTGTGATTGGGAATTTTCACGCGCAAGGATCATCATCGAATAGCCCAAGCCCGTTTCCCTGGTGTTTGGGTTTGCTCCCTCGCGGTCCCGAACATAAAATGAGCGCAGTCTAAATCCTGGGAGTAGAACGAGAGACAACAACTCTCTGTCCAGAAAGCGGTGCGCATGAACAAGGGCCAATTTGCGAAACCAATGGCCATTGCCGTGGGGTTCTTCCTTTTGTGTGTGGTGCCAGGACTCAGCCGGGCGCAGAGCGGTTCGCCCAGTCCGATGCAGAGTGCAAGGGTGGCATTGCCCTCTCAAGCGAAGAATGACGCCCCGCCAGCGGATGATTTTGCCGTGTTCAATTACACCGAGGAACAGAAGGCAGAAATTGACAAGGTTCATCGGGATTCGGAATCGCGTATGAATGCGGTGACAAAAGACCAGAAGCTAACCGCGGATCAAAAAGAAGCCATGCTCCAGGGGTACGCCCGTTTGGAGTATGGCGAGCTTTATAAAGTGCTAACGCCGGAGCAACAAAGAGAAGTGCGCAAGAAGATCAACGCCCGTCGAGCGGCAGACCAAGCGGCGAAGAAGAAGCAGCCCGCCCGAAATTGAACAACGGGACGGTGGTCCGTCCTGGAAAACCCGCTGAGGGAATACCTCCCTGAATGGCCTACCAGGTAGAGGAATCGTGCGCCCCGGCGCACGGCACGTTAGTGACATTGACCTCCCTGCCGCCGCCAGAGCAAAATAATGAGGAGGTCAGCCCCGAAAAAAGGGGTTAAACTAGTCCTGCCGTCGATGGACAAGGTCGGAGTAACGGCGTTCCGTAGGCGACACTAGGTTGTCTGCGGCAAGTGCAATAGCAGGTCAGAATTCCCCCCACCTTCAGCGCTTGGCTCCCGCCTCGATCAGTATAGGAGAAGACTTACCCACGGATTGAAGGGATTGATTTGGTGTGAGGCTTTGATTCGATGAAAAAAACTCTCTACGCGGCGGGGATAATTCTCCTGATGATCTTGTCCTACGCCCTAGGACGGAAACACACAGGGCTGACTGCAAGTGAGGGCACGAGTCCGCGCCGGGTTCTCTACTGGGTAGATCCGATGCATCCGAACTACAAATCCGATCACGCTGGCATTGCTCCCGACTGTGGAATGGCACTGGAACCGGTGTACGCGGACTCACTCACCTCTGCAATGGCAGCCGCGCCTGCATCGCCCGGGTCGGTCAGTATCGATGTTCAAAAGCAGCAATTGTTCGGCATCCGCGTGGTCCCAGTGGAGAAGACGTCGGGAGCCCAGAAAGTTCGTCTCTTGGGTCGGGTGGTTCCGGAAGACACCCGCGTGTATCGGATCAATTCCGGTATGGATGGCTTTGTCCGTGAGACTTACAACGACTCCGTCGGAGAATTGGTCAAGAAAGACCAAAAGCTTGCTACCTCGTATGTGGGGGACACTTTATCAGTAGCTTCCGGGTTTCTAGCTGCGACTGCTGGCGTACCGGGGGCTGTGGGCAAGGACGGGGCGCGGACGATGCCATTCCCTGGGGCCGTCGCCAAGCAGGGCGTGAGCAGCCTGCAAGGCTATACTGATCGCCTGCGTAATCTCGGCGTGAGTGATGCGCAGATTAGACAAATGTCCGAAAACCGCCAGCTTCCCGAATCGGTTGATATTGTTGCGCCCGCGGAGGGATTCATCCTCGCGCGGAACATTTCACCGGGCCAGCATTTCGATCGTTCTACGGAGTTTTACCGAATCGCCGATCTGAGCCAGGTCTGGATTCTGGCGGACGTTTTCGGCAGTGAAGCGCAAGCTTTCCAGCCCGGTGCTGTGGCGCGCGTTACTCTGCCTGATCAGCGAAAGAGTTTCTCCGCTCGCGTGAGTAACGTTCTGCCGCAGGTCGATCCGACGACGCGGACTCTGATGCTCCGCCTGGAGGTCGACAATCCCGGCTTCGCGTTGCGGCCCGATATGTTCGTGGATGTGGAGATGCCGGTGACGATGCCGGCGGGACTCACGGTTCCGCTGGATGCTGTGATTGACACGGGACGCGAGCAGCATGTGTTCGTCGAAAGCAGCAGCGGGGTGTTTGAGCCGCGCCAGGTGCAAGCTGGATGGCGCTTCGGCGACCGCGTCGAGATCGTGCACGGCCTGAAGGAGGGCGAGCGCGTGGTCGCCGCGGGGACGTTCCTGGTGGATTCGGAGAGCCGACTGAAATCTGGTGCCCAGCCGCCGAAAGAGGAGTCTTACAAGAGAGGTGGGCCTACATCGACCCGCGAGCCTCAGCTGGCTGGGTGTACCGGCAGGGTGAATGATCGGGAATGCACTGTCACCCTCGATACGACGAAAGCTGCATCGCAGGACAAGGCACTCAACTAATGAACTTACATCCGCTTCAGGCGTAGCCTGCGGAATTTCGACCAGCAGCTGATGTCGTTGCACCACTTCAGACAAAGTATGGCGATTGCCGACAGTCCCATTGCGAAGGAGGACTCCGTGCGTGACGAATGGGGCAAATGCCCGTCACAAGAACAGACAAGACCGTGGCTCTTCAAGACAGCCATGGTGTTCGTTTTAATCCTGGGGGCTTGTTTGGCGATGAATTCTCGTGGCTACGCTCAGGCTGCGTCGGGCGCGACAAGCCAGCCTCATAGGCGAAAATTACCGAGCTTGGAGGATCAGCTTAAGAGGTACACAGAAGTACTTAGCTTGGATTCTGTTCAGCAGACCAAGGTGAAGGCGATCCTCGATCATCGCCAGATACAACTGCGTCGGGTTCTCGACGACGGATCACTTTCTGCCGTGGACCGGTTCGGCGCGATACAGGCGCTACATGAACAATCAGACGACCAGATCAGAAGGATCTTGAATCCCGAGCAGGCAACCAAGTTCGAGCAACTCCGCCCTCGGAAACAGCCGGGAGATCAGGGCCAGAACGTAACTAACACCCAAAGCCACTGAAGGCGGTGTTTGAGCTCCCAGTAAGTGTGACGTGCCCTTGCGAGTGCTGCGTCGGTGGTTTGCCTGCGCGCAAGTGAGAGGGAAGCGATGAACATACATCGGGGCTCACTTATTCGAAAAATCAGCGTTGACATTTCCACAGCTAGAAAGTTCCGTCCCCAGAAGTACCCTCATACTGCAATCTCCTGCAGTAACCATTACCTTTGTTACTATCCGCGGCTGTGTTACTAACCTATTCTTAAGCAATAAGATACAGACCACGCCCCCTCAGTACAAAAGTTGGTACGCAACCTGCTAATTAGGATAGCGTGGTTTCCGGCTGTACTGCATGCAGCCGATCCTCCCCTGTGATGAGCCGGTCACGGAACCAGTTTCTCGGCCGAACATAGTTTTCAGGAGAAGATCGATGAAGTCGCGTCTCATGGTATGCATGATGTTACTGGTGCTGTTCGCGGCGCCAGCTTTTGCGGATACCATCTCTTTCACAAACAGTGGCCTGGTGTCGGGCAGCTTGAGTGGCGGAATTGTTTCCACGATGGATAGCCTTACCTTTGATGGCGGCGCGGTGACTGGTGGCAATGGTTTGGTGATGTTCGATCTGGGCCAGTTCACAGGCAGCTTGGAGCACGGGGGGAGCTTTACCGGAGGTGATTTCGGGTTCTCGCTGGGAGCCAATGCCGGCGCTGCGCTGTTTGTCAGCAACTTCAGCGGAACGCTGACTCAGATCGGCCGCGGTTTGTACGAGTTGGTGGGCACTTTTTCCGGAACCTTCTACGGGATCCATATCAACGGTGTCACAACGCAATTTTTCAGTGGCCACTTCGATGACGATGGCGAGGGTTGCTTCCGCGATCTACACGGAACGACCACTATCACCACTGCGACAGTGCCAGAACCGGGGACTCTGACGCTCCTGGGCACCGGCATCATGGGGCTTCTGGGTGCTGCGCGGCGGAAGTTGCTGGTTCGGTAAGCGATAAGGTTTAAGCATTTCTTCCTCGGAAAACGCGACGGTAGAGCTCCAGACGGGGCGATACCGTCGCAACTGCTCGTTGCGCAATCGGATATACGTCTCACCCCCGCACCTGCCTGTTCCGAGTCGATCCACGAACTAGAGAATAGAGGCGCAAGAATATCCAGTCAGGTTGATCAGAAGTCGCAATGTGGATTTTCCTGCCACTCTAAGGCTCGTTGTAGGTTGTAGGGGAAGCTGCGGGAGCCTGAAATTAAAGCGGCCTCTTTCGAGAACTTACCTCAGCAGCGCACCTGCAAGTGAGTTAGTCTCTCTGATGAAATCAAAAATGCCCTCTGCCATCCGCAAGAGCCGCGTTGTGCGGTGATTGACGAATCGTCTTCTCTTGCTCGAGAACCTTACGGATACGTGACATCCCCTGTTCCTGTCGTGCGGGTTCCTCGCGCTGGCAAGTTGCCTCCGCAGGGCGGACAAATCTCTCGTCTCGGCGGTCTTAAATCGAGAGGCTCCGAGCGCTGCCGTCGCCAGGCGCCTGACTCGCGGGTTCGAACGAGCTTTCCCAATCATAGCGGCCATAGGGATGCACCTCGACCGCCAATGCGGTCGGGGCTGGCAATTCTTCAATGATTGCAAGAGGAGAAATTAATATCGCAAATCGAGACTTGCGGCGCCAGACTAAATGTGTACAAAACATCGGACCCAAGGGCGCTTAGGTTTCGGAGTTTTGACAGTGTCACGCCGCGAAGACCGAGGAGTCGAGCGATTTGATAGCCCCCTACCACTGGCTGAGCCCGCCATCGAAGTTCCGTGGGGTCCGTTGGAATCGGAGGGCGCTACTGCGCGAAGGGACTACTACGACAGTAACTGGAAGCGATACGACAAATCGAAGATGGTTGATGAAGAGAACAATGGCTGACTCGCCGGGGTGAGGTCGTGAGCTCTAAGCTAATGATTCTACAATTGAAAGTTGTAGAGTCCTCATCGTCGACCCGACCCGAAAAGTGGGAACCTCTAACGGATGATGGTTTGCGGGCCGGCAAGGTGTCGAGAAAGCATCAATACGCAGAATGTGGGGAATTGCCCACTCTCTGAGTAGACGGACTCGTGGTAGAATCAATGTTCGACTGTCCTCCTCCCCCGAGACCTTTGTGAGGAGCGATCCCTTGATGTCACGTAAATCCCTGTTGTCGTTGTTTTTCCTGCCTGTTTTGACTCTTCTCGGAACCGCAGCCGGTGCGCAGAGTGCGCCGAAGGCGACTTCTGCTAGTGCACCGAAGACTGCGCCGAAGACGACTGCGCCTAGTGCGCAAAAGGCAGTTCCGAAGCTCACGGTTGCCCAAATTGTCGACAAGAACGTGGCGGCTCGCGGCGGCCTGCAGGCTTGGCGGGCCGTTCAGACCATGACGTGGAAGGGCAAGATGGATGCCGGTGCTGGCGATTCGCTGGAAAGAAGCAGGAGGGTCGCGCAAGGCCATATGGCACCCACCAGTCGGCGCGAATTCGAAGCTATGACGGCTGCAAATAAGACCGAAACGAAGCAGGTGCAACTACCCTACCTGCTTGATCTGAAGCGGCCAAGAAAACAGAGGCTGGAGATTGAGTTTGCTGGAAAGACGGCGATACAGGTCTACGACGGAGAGAACGGATGGAAACTGCGGCCGTACCTGAATCGGAACGACGTTGAAGCTTTCACCGCCGACGAACTGAAATCCGAAGAGACGCAAGTGGACTTGGACGGATACCTGATCGACTACGCCGCGAAGGGAACCAAAGTCGAGCTGGAAGGTGTCGAGCCCGTCGAGGGGCGTGACGCTTATAAGCTGAAAGCAACCTTGAAAACCGGCGCGGTCCAGCACGTGTGGGTGGATGCAGAGACCTTCCTCGATGTGAAGGTGTCGGGAGCTCCTCGTCGCATGGACGGCAAGATGCGCGACGTAGTGGTGTACCAGCGCGACTTCAGGACCGTGCAGGGTGTGAAGGTTCCTTTCGTTCTGGAGACGGCCGTGGATGGCTACAGAGACACTCACAAGAACGAGCTCGAGAGCGTAGTTGTGAATCCGAAGCTCGACGATTCTCTGTTCGCGAAACCGCAGGCAAAGTAACGATGTACGATCGAAGCGGACGCTCTCGCAAGCGCCCGCTTCGAGTTGTGTTTGGTGAGATTGACCGCTTCACTGCAACCGTGCTTTCCCCGTCCCCCGGAAGCACTTCACGCATGACCGAATGATCCCGCTCATTCCTTCACGGCTGCCTGCAAGTGGTCCTCAGGGAAACGAAAACCTCCGCAGGTTTGGTATTGTGCTCAGTGAAGTTTGGCGGTTCGTATTGGTGGGGCAAAGACCATGAACAAGTCGGCGGCCGCCGGTTCCTTACTTGTGATCGCACTGGGGATTGAGGTGCGAGGATGATTAACCGCATCATCGGCGCCTCAATTCAAAACAAGTTTCTGGTTTTTGCTTTCGTGGCGGCGGCCTGCATCTGGGGTACGTGGTCCATGATGCACCTTCCGCTGGATGCCACACCAGACCTGAGTGAAACCCAGGTCATCATTCTCTCGCGCTGGGATCGAAGCCCCGACATCATTGAGGACCAGGTAACCTATCCGATCATCTCTGCCATGACGGGTGCACCGAGAGTCAGGACGGTGCGGGGCATTTCGGATTTTGGCTTTTCCTACGTCTACGTGATCTTCGACGAGGGCACCGATATCTACTGGGCCCGTTCGAGGACGCTCGAGTACCTCTCCAGTGTTACGGCACGACTCCCGCAGGGTGTGAAAACCGAGATTGGTCCGGATGCGACCGGGCTGGGGTGGGTTTTCCAGTACGTCTTGAAAGACGAATCCGGGAAACACAGCCTGGCGGAACTGCGCTCGTACCAGGATTGGTATCTGAGGTACTACCTGAAAGCGGTTCCCGGCGTGGCCGAAGTCGCGTCCTTGGGTGGATTTACCCAGCAGTACCAGATCAACGTGGATCCCAATCGCCTGCGTGCGTACGGGATTCCTATTTCCCGAGTGGCGGACGCAGTGCGTGGGGGGAATAGCGAGACGGGCGCGCGACTGCTCGAGTTCGGCGGCGCCGAATACATGATCCGCGGTCGGGGATACGTGAAGTCACTCAGCGACATCGAGCAGATCGTTCTCGCGAATCAGGATGGAACAGCAGTTCGCATTAAGGACGTCGGAGAGGTCGTATTGGGCCCGGATATACGGCGTGGCGCTGCCGACCTGGATGGGACCGGCGAAGTGGTATCGGGGATCGTGATCATGCGCCAGGGAAGCAACGCCCTGGATGTGATCGACAAGGTTAAAGCACGGCTCAAGGAAATCGAGCCCGGCATGCCTCAGGGAGTCCGGGTTGTACCCGTGTACGACCGGTCGGACCTGATCCGGCGGTCTATCTCCAACGCACGTTCCACGCTGATTGAAGTCATTCTGACTGTCGTCCTTATCATTCTGATTTTTCTCTGGCATTTTCCCAGCGCAGTGATTCCGGTGGTGACCATCCCGGTCGCGGTTCTGGTCTCGTTCATCCCGCTGCAATACACCGGAGTGAGTATCAACATCATGTCGTTGGCGGGCATCGCGATCGCCTGCGGCGAACTCGTGGACGCAGCCATCGTGGTTGTGGAGCAAACCCACAAGAAGCTGGAGATATACGAACGCTCGGGTCAGCCTTTCCGGTATGAGGAAGTCATTCTGGAAGCCGTGAAGGAAGTGGCGGGCCCCACGTTCTTTGCCCTGCTGGTCATCGCGGTCGCATTTTTGCCAGTGCTGGTGCTCGAAGGCCAGGAAGGGAAGCTGTTCCGCCCTCTCGCCTACACGAAGAACTTCGCCATGCTGGTCGCTGCTGTCCTCGCCCTAACGCTCGACCCAGCGCTGCGGTTGTTGCTGGTTCGGCGCCCGGCCACACTTGGCCTCGAGAGGAGCCGCTGGCAAGGATTCCTGGGATTCCTGCTGGGCGGGAAGATTCGTCCGGAGGAGAAGCACCCGATTACCGGACCGCTCATGCGGTTCTATGATCCGGTAGTCCGATGGACCTTGCGCTGGAAAACGCAGGTGATTGCCGGCGCACTGGTTCTGGTGGCGCTGACGATCCCGGTGTTCTGGATGCTCGGTTCGGAATTCATGCCGCCCTTGGAAGAAGGATCTCTGCTTTACATGCCGACCTCCATGCCGGGCATCTCAATTGCGGAGGCGCAGAAGGTTCTGCAAGCTACCGACGGCATTCTGAAATCTTTTCCGGAAGTCGATCACGTTCTGGGCAAGACTGGACGGGCCGACACTGCGACCGATCCCGCCCCGCTTTCGATGCTCGAGACGGTAGTCGTCCTGAAGCCGCACTCGGAGTGGCGCAGAGAGCATGTCTGGTATTCGTCGTGGGCGCCCAACTGGATGCTCACGGTGCTCCGTCATATAACGGCAGATCATATTTCAGAGCCGGAACTGGTCGCGGAAATGAACACGGCCCTGAAGATCCCAGGGCTTTCGAACTACTGGACAGCGCCGATCCGCGGCCGAATCGAGATGCTCACTACGGGGATCCGCACCCCGGTCGGTTTAAAAATCCAGGGTAGCGACGTTGACCGCATCCAGGAAGTCGGCCGGCAAGTCGAAAATGCACTAGCGAGCGTGCCCGGCACGCGCAGCGTTTTCGCGGAGCGCACAGGCGATGGATTTTTTCTCGACGTGACGTGGGACCGGACCGCGCTGGCGAGATATGGTCTCTCCGTGGAAGATGCCCAGAATACGCTGGCGACCGCCGTAGGTGGCGAGAACGTCAGCACTGCCATCGAGGGTCGAGAGCGTTATCCGATCAATGTGCGTTACAAGCGCGACTTCCGTTCCGATCTGACGGCTCTCGGCAAGGTTCTGGTTCCGGTCGGCGGTGACAAGCAGATCCCGCTCTCGGAACTAGCGACGCTACGAATGCAGAACGGTCCGGCGATGATCCGCAACGAAGACGGATTGCTTACTGGCTACGTGTTTGTCGACGTGGCCGGCCGGTCCCCGGGTGACTATGTTGCGCAAGCCCAGCGCGAACTGCGGACCAAATTGCAACTCCCTGCGGGTTACACAGTACTGTGGAGCGGTCAGTATGAATCCGCGGAGCGCGTCCGGCAGCGCCTTTTGCTGGTGGTTCCGGTTACGATTGCCATCATTCTGTTTCTCCTGTATTGCAATACCCGCTCGATGGTGAAGACCGCGATCATCATCCTCGCTGTGCCATTCTCGGCCGTGGGCGCGCTGTGGCTGGTGTACCTGCTGGGCTACAACATGAGCATTGCCGTTTGGGTTGGCATTATCGCTCTGCTGGGCATCGATGCTGAGACCGGCGTGTTTATGCTGTTGTATCTCGATCTGGCGTACGAGAAAATGAAGCGTGAACATCTCCGGTTTACGCGTGCCGATCTGTATGAGGCGATCGTCGAAGGGGCTGCCAAGCGGTTGCGTCCGAAGTTCATGACCTTCGCCACCATGAGCGTCGGATTGATTCCCATACTCTGGTCAACCGGCACTGGTTCAGAGATCATGAAGCGCATCGCGGCCCCCATGGTGGGTGGCATCGTAACCTCCTTTATTCTTGAACTGTTGGTTTATCCTGCGATCTACGCATTCTGGCGCGAACGGTCCCTTGACCCAGAAGCTGAGAATGCCGAGGAACGGCGCAGTGGATCCAGTACTTATCTCGAACTGGGATCCATTAAGAACCGAACGGTCGCGCCGGTCTCGGCGCAGGAATAGGCAAGCCCCGATTACCTCCGAGATCCGGTCGATCCAGATGTCGCTGCCTGTCGTGAATCAGAACCCCGTTCTCTTGGCAGCGCAATCCGCTAACCCAGTTCGCAACCTGCAATAAATGCCGCGAAACCAGTCATTGACACCATGGCTGCAGCACCTTAGCATCCGGAAACTGGCGGGTTGGCGAGCAGTTCTGCGAGTTTTTGGCGCTGGCCCCAGAGTGAGAGCCTGACATGAGCCTGCGTGACTTTCTTTCGAAACAGTTCATCGACGTTATTGAGTGGGTGGAGCCGGAAGACGGTATTCTTGCCTACCGTTACCCGATGCAAGATCGCGAGATCCAGAACGGCGGAAAGCTTACCGTCCGCGATTCGCAGATGGCCGTGTTCGTAAATGAGGGGCGGGTCGCCGATGTGTTCGGGCCGGGCTTGTACACGCTGAACACAAATACGTTGCCCATCCTGACCTACCTGATGAACTGGGATAAGGCGTTCAAGTCTCCATTCAAGTCAGACGTTTATTTCTTTGTGAACCGGTTGCAGACGAACCAGCACTGGGGAACACCCAATCCGATTACGATTCGCGACAAAGAGTTTGGGGCGGTACGGCTTCGGGCTTTTGGGATTTATACCTATCATCTCGCCGATCCGAAGCTCTTCTACACCAAGGTGAGCGGCACGCGGGATGTCTACCGGGTGGCAGACCTGGAGGGTCAGCTGCTCAATTCGATCGTCGGCCGAATTAGCGATACTTTTGCGGGCAGCCAGGTAGCGTTCCTCGACATGGCCGCGAACCAGGTGGCCCTCTCTGAAAAAATTGCTGCGCAACTGAAGTCTGGGTTCACAGACTTAGGCCTGAACCTCGACAGTTTCGTTGTGGAGAACCTGTCGCTACCGGATGAACTGCAGAAAATTCTCGACCAGCGGATCGGTATGAATATGGTGGGTGATATGGGTCGATACACCCAGTACCAGGTGGCGCAATCGATTCCTGTCGCGGCTGCGAACGAAGGTGGAGGCGCGGCGGGGGTGGGTGCAGGCCTGGGCGCAGGCATTGCGATGGGGCAAGCGATGATGGATGCCCTGAAGAAGGGAAGCGCGCCCTCTGCGACCGAGGCAGGTGGCTCGGCTGCGGGCGCCGCCGTGGCCGGAGAGGCCAAGTTCTGCTTGAACTGCGGAAAGTCTATCCCGAGAGTCAGCAAGTTCTGCCCGAACTGCGGTCAGGCCCAGCCGTAGCGGGGCGTCGACGGATGAATGGAATCGAGTGGATTGTAGAAGCCCACGGCTGCTCTCCTGAATCGTTGAGCGATTTGTCCGCGTTGCAGACGCTGTTTGAGAGAATCGTCGGCGACCTTCAACTCCGGCCCGTGGGTGAAACGCGCTGGCATCAGTTTCCGCAGACCGGCGGGATTACCGGATTCTGCCTGCTCGCCGAGTCGCACCTAGCCTGTCACACCTTCCCGGAATTCCAATCGCTCTGCCTGAATCTCTTTTGCTGCGTGGCACGTACGGAGTGGAGTTTTGACGCTACCCTGAAGCAGATTTTCGCGGCGGACTCGGTAACCGTCAGACAGGTTCTGCGGCCTTACATTCCGCCGACTGCATCCTCCGATGGGCGCTCATTGGCGGTCACCAGGCAATCGCCGATAGGGGACCGCTTGGGATGACACAGCCCGTCGGTACCTGTCCGAATTGCGGCGCCAAGATCGTGTTCCGCTGGTCCAGCAGCGTGCAGACCGTATGTGAATACTGCAAGTCGATTCTCATTCGCGCAGATGTTGACCTTCAGAGAGTGGGACAGGTGGCCGATCTACCGCCCGATAGCTCTCCCATTCAAATCGGCACGGAAGGCACCTACAACCACAAAGGATTCGTCGCGATCGGCCGCATCATTTATGAGTACGGGTCAGGCAGTTGGAACGAGTGGCACCTGATGTTGAACGACGGGACTAGCGGATGGCTCTCCGACGCGCAAGATGAATATGCTGTTTCATTCGCCGCGCCGGGGCGGAAGCTGCCCGAGGTCGTACAATGCAAGGTTGGGCAGGGCTTCGTATGGGATAACCAGCGGTATGAGATCACCACGCTGACGACCGCCCACTATCGGGGCGTGCAAGGCGAGCTACCCTTTCAGTATTGGGATAAGCAGGATGTGACGTTTGTCGACTTGCGTTCCCAGACAGGAAAGTTCGCCACAATCGATTACAGCGATGAGCAGCCGGCTCTGTACTTGGGAGAGGTGGTTGAGTTTGAGAGCCTGGCTCTAAAGAACTTGCGCGCCTTCGAGGGGTGGTCATGAGCTCCACTGGCCCGACTCCTCCTGGGAAACCGCAAGTCAAGGCGCTTAATTGTGCGGGATGCGGCGCCTCGTTGACGGTTCGCTCGTTTGGCAATGCGGTCACCATCGTCTGCGAAAACTGTCATTCCATCCTGGATGCGAGAGATCCCAATCTCCAGATCCTGCAGACATTCAAAGCTGCCACGGGCGAATACCGGCCACTCATTCCCTTGGGTACCCGTGGCAAGATTCGTGGCACTGACTATGAAGTGATCGGCTTTGAGCGCCGGACGATTTACGTCGACGGCGTGCCTTACAGCTGGCACGAGTACGTGCTCTTTAACCCCTACAAGGGATTCCGGTATCTCACGGAATACAACGGTCACTGGAACGACGTCAGTACCTTGAAGGCTCTGCCGGATGTCCAGACGTATGCGAGCCCGCCAACGGTCAAGTATCTGGGCGAAACCTATAAGCACTTTCAGACCGCGAAGGCGGAAACCAGCTTCGTGCTGGGTGAATTCCCGTGGCAAGTACGGGTAGGGGAGTCAGTCGAGGTCACCGACTACGTTTCTCCACCGCGTGTGCTTTCGAGCGAGGCCACGGGTGGCGAAGTGACCTGGTCGATGGGCGAATACATGTCCGGAGAGGATATTTGGGCGGCGTTCCGACTCTCGGGAACTGCCCCCGAGCCCGTCGGTGTTTATGAAAACCAGCCGTCTCCGATGAGCGCCGACACCAGAAATATCTGGGTGGTTTTTGCTGCTTTTCTTCTCGTGCTGGTTGTCATGATGATCGGGTTCGACATGCTGGCTCGCAATGAGCAGGCGTTTAGCGGGTCGTACAAATTCGACTCGAGAGATCATGCCGACGCGTCATTCGTTACCGATGACTTCGAGCTTAAAGGGCACACCTCCAACGTTGAGGTGGACACCAGCACCGACTTGAACAATCGCTGGATCTATCTGAACTACGCGCTGATCAACGAAGACACCGGACAGGCCTTCGATTTCGGGCGCGAGGTGAGCTACTACCATGGGTATGACTCCGATGGATCATGGTCGGAGGGCGGGCAAAACGACTCTGTCGCCGTGCCAAGCGTGCCTCCGGGTCGGTACTACCTTCGAGTGGAGCCCGAAGGCGACCCACAATATGGAGTCACCTATTATTCGGTGACAGTGAAGCGGGATGTCCCGCAATACAGTTTCTATGGTCTTGCGCTGCTCGCGCTTCTGGCGCCCGCGATCCTGCTGACATGGAGGACGCTGAGCTTCGAACACTTGCGCTGGGCCGAGAGTGACCATCCTCCGATCAAACTCGGGAGTAGTGACGATGATTAGGAATCTCTACCTTATTTATGGCGGGGTCGTGCTTCTGGGGCTGAGCGCGGCTCAGTACCGCGGCTGGAGCCTGGCCACGATCAACGAAGTAAAGAATGTTCCCCGGTCGGTGCGCGACAATCCGGGGTCCTATCGGTCCGTGTACAGCTCCTATCACCACTACACGGGAGGCAAATGAAATGAGCCCGACTCTAATGAGCAGTGTTGTGAATGCGGTCGTATTCGCTTTTCTTGGTATTGTCGTATTCACCGTGGCCTTTCTGGTGATGGACAAACTCACACCTTACCACCTGTGGAAAGAGATCGTGCAGGAGCACAACACGGCGCTCGCGATTCTGGTGGGCGCCATGTCCATCGGCATCTGCATCATCATCGCGGCGGCGGTCCACTAAGCTCGTGGGAATCCTGCTTTTCATTACGGTCCTGCTCATTGCAGCCTGCGGGCTGATCTATGAGCTGATTGCCGGGACGCTGGCCAGCTACCTGCTGGGCGACAGCGTGCTGCAGTTCTCCACCATCATCGGATGCTACCTGTTTGCGATGGGTATTGGGAGCGCGCTCTCGCGCTACATCCATCGCGGGCTAGCCTACAGGTTTGTGTGGATCGAACTGCTGCTGGGGGTGATCGGAGGATTTTCCTCCGCTTTGCTCTTCTTGGCTTTCGCATATTCGCAAGGGTTTCAGATCCTGATGTATGCGCTTGTGGTCGTGATCGGGACGCTGGTCGGGCTTGAGATTCCGATCCTCATGCGGATCGTCCGCGAGCGCTATCACTTTCGCGACGTGGTCGCGCATGTGCTGACTTTCGACTATCTGGGAGCGTTGGGGGCTTCGCTGCTGTTCCCGATTTTGCTGGTTCCCTACTTGGGGCTCGTGCGTTCCGCGATGCTGTTTGGCTTGGTGAATGTTGCGGTGGCCTTGTGGAGCACCTTCCTGTTTGCGAGGCAATTGCCTTCCACCCGCGCTCTGCGCGCAGTATGCGTGGTTCTGATTTGTGCGCTCGCTGCTGGGCTGTCGCAGGCAAAGCGCATCACGGCAGTTGCTGAGGACAACATATACGCGGATGAAATCATTTTTGCCCGCGATACCCATTACCAGCACGTCGTGCTGACCCGATTTAAGGACGATATCCGGCTCTTCCTGAATAGTCATCTTCAGTTCAGTTCGAGAGACGAATATCGCTATCACGAAGCGCTGATTCACCCGGGCCTGTCGGCGGTCCCCGCGCCGCGGCGGGTCCTGGTGCTCGGCGGCGGGGATGGATTGGCGGTCCGCGAGATTCTGAAATATTCGCAGGTGGAGAGTGTGACTCTCGTCGATCTGGATCCCGAGATGACCCGCTTGTTCTCCACGCACCCAATGCTCTTGGGGCTGAATCAGAAGTCGTTCCAATCTCCGCGGGTTCACATCATCAACGCAGACGCGTTTCCCTGGGTCGATTCGAGCACCGATAGTTTTGACTTCATCGTGATCGACTTTCCGGACCCAACCAACTATTCATTGGGCAAGTTGTACACAACTGCGTTTTACAAGGCTGCCGCCCGACACCTGAGTGCGCAAGGGCTGATGGTGGTTCAGAGTACCTCTCCCATGTTTGCTCGCGATTCCTACTGGTGTATCGTCGAGACCCTCAAACAAGCCGGCTTGCACACCTACCCCTACCATGTGTACGTGCCGTCATTCGGGGAGTGGGGTTTCGTCATTGCTTCTGCCCACGAATATGTATCCCCCACCTTGCTGCCCGCAGGGCTGCGGTTTGTGACCCTCGACGGTATCCCCGCCATGTTTCAGTTTCCGCCGGACATGTCGCCAATGCCGATGCCACCCAATCGGCTCAACGACCAGGTTCTGGTGCGGGCGTACGACCAGGACTGGAAGGACATCAGCCATTGAGGGTTTCGCGGCGGAAGTTCCTGCAGGCTGGAAGCGCGGCTCTGGTGGGGCTGTCCGTCAAAGGCGATCGCCCGATCGCGGGTTCGTTCGTCAACGACTCCTTCGAGTTAGGCCACAAACTTCGGGAGCGAAGCGTATTTCCTGTGGCCCGGTCAGTGGAAAAGCGCGCAGTCGTTATTGTAGGCGGCGGCATAGCGGGGTTGAGCGCAGCGTGGCGGCTCCATAGACGTGACTTCAAGGATTTCGTCCTGCTCGAGATGAACGAGCAGGCTGGCGGCAATTCCCGGTGGGGCGAAAACGAAATCACGGGGTATCCCTGGGGCGCGCACTACATCCCGGTCCCCGGACCTAAAGCGACGTACGTTCGAGAACTACTTGAAGAGTTCGGCGTACTGAGAGGTGCCGCTTGGGAAGAACGCTTCCTCTGCTTTACTCCTCAGGAAAGGCTTTTCCTTTACGGCCGCTGGCAAGAGGGAATCGAACCCGCGATCGGTTTGAGCGCGAACGATCGTGAGCAGTTCCGGCGCCTGGAAGATTCCATTCACACGTTCCGCGAGAGTGGCGAATTCACGATCCCCATGGAGCAGGGCCTCTCTCCCCACAGCGCTGATCTCGACCGGATTCCGTTCAATGAATGGCTCAAGGGCCAAGGAATGGATTCGAAACTCTTAAAGTGGTACATGAACTATTGTTGCCGGGACGACTACGGGGCGCTGGCGTCGGATACCTCGGCCTGGGCTGGAATCCACTACTTCGCATCTCGGGAACCGGAAGAGAAGGGTCCGCTCACATGGCCGGAGGGAAATGGTTGGATTGTCAAGCGGCTGCTTGAGCGAGTGGGTGCGTTTGTGCGAACGGGGCAAATGGTGCATCGCATTGTGCGCCGGGGAAATGGGTACAACGTCTTCGCCGGAGAAACCGAATATCGCGGAGAGTTCGTGATCTTCGCCGCCCCAACGTTCCTGGCCCCGTATCTGGTCGAAGGGATGGCGCCTCTCCACGATTTCGAATACTCGCCCTGGCTCACTGCCAACCTAACGCTAGAGCGGTTGCCCGCAACCTACAGAGCGGACGCGACTTGGGACAGTGTGGTGATGGATTCGCCGACCCTCGGCTACGTCGACGCGATGCACCAGACTTTGCGCAGCCACGTCGAGCGTACTGTCTGGACATTTTATTGGGCGCTGGCTGAGAGCACACCGTCGGAGAATCGGCGACTGCTCCTGGAAAAAGACTGGAGTTACTGGAAGGAAGCGATTCTTCACGACCTGGAGCGGGTGCATCCGGACATTCGCCAGTGCGTCTCGCGCATCGACATCATGCGGTTCGGCCACGCGATGGCGCGGCCCCGTCCGGGCGCGATCTTCTCCCCAGAGCGCCGCAAGCTTGCGAGCCTGAATGGCCGACTCCTGTTTGCGAATTCTGACCTGAGCGGATTCTCGATCTTCGAAGAAGCGCAGTATCGGGGCGTACGAGCGGCGGAGAAGGTTCTCGACATTCTTGACGGCATGTCCTGAGACGAGGGGCCGGCGGGGGTGCTCAATCTGCTAATGCAAAGGCGATCAGGGTACGACCGCGTCGGCCGCTCGTCTGTTCGAGGTCCTTTAAGAGCTTGGACTCCAGATCGTCGGGATCGACTTCCATTTCGCAGGCGGCGATCTCCTCGTTAGTCGCACCGTGAAAACAGAGTTCGCAGACGCCTAACCCGTCTTCTGAGCGGACGGGCGGCCCGAATGCCCGGCAGGTAATCGGGCGCGACGCATAGAGTTCGCAAGTTCCCGTGGCTGGATCGAGCACCGGACAGGGTTCCTCGTTTGCAAAGCCCTCGAACCGTTGTTCTGCGTCCACGTCCTCAGAGAGTACGCCAGTCTCCGGATTGCCGGGGAATTGTGGTGATAATCGTTCTACTGACTGGCGAGCGCGTGCTTGGATGCGGGCAGCACGTTCGGGTTCACAGCGGGCAAGCTCGGCAAGACCGCGTTGAAGTCGGAGGGCGTCGAGTTGGCTGATGGAAAATACTCCGATACAACATTGAGTGCACCCGGAGCGGCAGACGAGCCAAGAGCCACTCCTGCGGGTGGCGTCCGCCAGCGCGGCATCCACGATCTGGACTAGGGCCTGGTCTCCTGTAGGCAGAGTGGGCGACCGCATTCATAGAGGATAGCGCAGTGGGGAACTCCAGCGCGAAGGCCAAGCGGGACCTCACCTGACGACTAGCCGTGCCCAGCGCCCGTCAGTTCGCGAACGATGCTTCCAACGAAAGCCTTTGCATCCCCGAACAGCATCAGGGTGTTGTCGAGGTAATAGAGGGGGTTGTCAATTCCGGCGAAGCCTGGACTCATCCCACGCTTGATGACCATCACGGTGTGCGCCTTGTCTACGTCCAGGATAGGCATGCCGTAGATGGGGCTGGAGGCGTCTGTTCGGGCAGCAGGATTGGTCACGTCGTTGGCGCCAATCACCAGGGCCACATCGGTCTGCGGGAAGTCCCCGTTGATGTCTTCCATATCCATGAGCCGGTCGTAGGGGATGTCCGCCTCTGCCAGCAGCACGTTCATGTGGCCCGGCATACGGCCAGCAACCGGATGGATGGCGAAACGCACGTCCACGCCCCGTTTGCTCAGAGCATCATAGAGCTCGCGGACCTTGTGCTGGGCTTGTGCTACCGCCATGCCGTAACCGGGAACGACAACGACCTTGTTCGCGGCGGAAAGAATCGCGGCCGCTTCCTCGGCGGTGGCGCTCCGCACTGGCTTTGCTTCTTGGCCGGCGGCCGCGGCAGCCTGTACTTGACCGAACGCTCCGAATAGAACGTTGGTAAACGACCGGTTCATCGCCTTGGACATGATCACCGACAAAATCAAGCCTGAAGATCCATCGAGCGCGCCCGCGACGATCAGGAGCTTGTTGTTCAGAACGAAGCCCATGGCCGCCGCCGACAATCCGGCATACGCGTTTAATAAGGAGATGACCGTGGGCATGTCGGCGCCGCCGATAGGTATCACGAGCAACACGCCGAAAGCCAGGGCGATCAATAACATGAAAGGGTAAAGCTGCCTGGCCTCCGGATGAAGCACCAGGTACACCGCCAGCACGACCGCAATCGTGAGCAGCAGGAAATTTACGAAATTCTGTCCACGATACGTAAGCGGACGCTGGGGAAGGATCTCTTGCAGTTTGCCCGCTGCCATCAAACTGCCCGTGAAGGTCAGGGACCCGAGAATCACTTCCATCGAGAGCACGGACATCATGAAGGGGGTAATGTCCGGTGAGCGTAGGTAGAACTCGGCCGTGCCCACCAGGGTGACGCACAGGGCGCCGAAAGCGTGGCTCAGGGCGGTCCGCTGCGGCACGGCCGTCATCTGCACCCGGCCGAGGGGGACCCCGATGATAGTCCCCAGCACCAGCGCGACCGCGATCCACGTGTAGTCAACGATGCCGTGGTGCAGCAGCGTGCCCGCGATGGCGAGAAGCATGCCGAGTTCGCCGGCCCAGACGCCGTGCCGTGCCGTCGTCGGAGAGCTCATCCACTTCAAGGCAAGGATGAATAATGCGCTCGCGACGAGATAAATGACTTCGATGACGACTTGGTTGCCGGCGAAATCGGTCATGATTTGGCTGCCGGACGGCTGCTCTTGAACATCTTCAGCATGCGGTCGGTGATGAGAAAGCCACCTACAATGTTGCTGGTCGCGGCGATGACCGCCAGCGTACCGAGTACCGCAGAAAGCGTGCTCTTGTGCTCGCCCACCAGCACGATGGCGCCGACGACCGCAATCGCGTCCAGGGCATTCGTGAGCGACATCAGGGGCGTATGCAACAAGGGCGAGACCCGCCGGATCACTTCGAATCCGATGAATCCCGCCAGCATGAAGATAAAGAGGCCGTCGATCAGGATCGAGCTGTTCATCTCTCCTCCGGAGTTTCCGTTAGCCCTGCATCGCGAGCGCCGGCATCGCGAAAAACTCGCGCACACGTTGGTTGACTACCGCGCCACCATGGGTTACCAGAGTCTCGCGAACGATTTCATCGTCTAAATTGAGCTGCAGCTTCTGGTCTTTGATCAAGTGCAGCAAAAATGCGGTTACATTGCGGGCGTACATCTGGCTGGCATGGTAAGGGACTCCGCTGGCGACGTTGATCGCGCCGATAATCGTCACGCCGTGTTTTACGATGGTCTTGCCGGGCTGGGTCAGTTCACAGTTCCCGCCGCGCTCGCCGGCTAGGTCGAAAATCACCGAGCCGGGGGCCATGCCTTGGACCATCTCTTCGGTCACCAGGATTGGCGACTTTTTTCCCGGAATCACCGCAGCCGTAATCACCACGTCGCTTTCCTTGACGACGCGCCCCAGCAACTCCCGCTGCTGTTTGTAGAAACTCTCGTCCTGCGCACGGGCATAACCACGGGCATCCTGGGCGTCCTTCGCTTCGATAGGGAGCTCGATGAAACGTCCGCCGAGACTTTGCACCTGCTCTTTAGCAGCAGGGCGCAAGTCGTAGGCCGAGGCCACTGCACCGAGTCTCCGGGCGGTCGCAATCGCCTGCAGGCCAGCCACGCCGGCACCAATCACGAACACCCGAGCCGGGGTGATCGTCCCCGCTGCCGTGGTGAGCATGGGAAAAATACGAGGATGACTGTCGGCCGCGATTAGGACCGCCTTGTAACCGCAAATTGTGCCCATCGAAGAGAGCGCATCCATGCTTTGCGCGCGCGTCGTCCGCGGTACCAACTCGACTGAGAAGGCGGTCACGCCCCGGTCGGCGACTTGCTGGACCGCTTCGCGCGATCCGAAAGGCCGAAGGAATCCGATCAGCAGCTGGTCCTGATGGAGTAACGGGAGATCTTCTTTCCCGGTGACGTCGTTCGAGCCGTAGCAAAGAACCTGGAGTAGGATGTCTGCTTTCTCAAACAAGGCAGGCCGGGCTGTCAGGATTTCAGCGCCCTTTTCAGAATACTGGGAGTCCGGGTAGCCGGCTTCGAGGCCGGCATTTGATTCGATAGCGACTTCAAAGCCGGCTTTGACAAGCGTTGGAATAACCAGCGGAACCAGCGCGACGCGCCGCTCTCCGGGATACGTCTCTTTCGGAACACCGATGATCACGCGGGCTTTCCTCCCAGTCGCCAATCACGAGGGACTGCCCATTGTAACGGAGGCAAAGCGTGGGGTCGCCGCTGGCGCACGAAAAATCCTAACCGATCCTGAGCGAGTTTGCGCGGCGGGCAGGTGCGGAGCTGGGCCATCCGACTAGGTCCGGCCGCAGCGGTCACTCATCTTTGTGACTCATGTCACTGCACGCTCGGGAGCCCGCACCAATAATCCGCACATCCTGCGAGCGATCGGGGAGGCATGAACCATGACAACTGAATCGGTCCTCGGTGGCCACACCGCACCCATCCTGGTCCTGGCGCTGGGAGACGTCCGGTCTGGGGACGACGGCATAGGCCCTCGACTGCTTGCCGATCTGGCCGAGCGGTACCGCTATGCCGGTGGGTTCATCGAATTCGTCGACGGAGGTACGCAAGGCCTGGAGCTGTTGAGCCGAATCGCGGGTCGGCAAGCCTTGGTAGTCCTGGGTGCAATGCCTGCGGGACGCGAGCCCGGGACCGTTTCCGTACTCGAGGGATCCGATGTACTTCGCTACGCCGCTGCTGATAGTTCGACAAGAGCTAGCGAAGGCAACGCCGGCGAAGTTCTAGCGACGGCTGCTTTCCTAGGAGACCTGCCCTGCTGCTGCTACGTGATTGGAGTCGAACCCGGACTTTCCGGTGCGGGAGCAGGCCTTTCGCAGGCGGTTCAGAGGTCACTGCAAGAGGCGCTCGCACACGCCCAGAATGTCGTGGACAGGTTGTTGGTGGAGCTTTCCGAGCCAGTAATTGCCTGAAAGGAAGCTGTTCCATGTGTCTTGCAGTGCCGGGTAAGGTTCTGTCGAAAGAAAACATCGGCGGCGTGGAAGTGGGCCAGGTGCAGTTCGGCGGAATCACCCGCCAGGTATCGCTTGGCTTTGTGCCGGAGGCCGAGGTGGGCGACTACGTGATGGTGCACGTGGGGTTTGCCATAAGCCGCGTTGACGCCGAGGAAGCGCAGCGCACCTACGAGATCCTCGAACAACTGGGGGCACTCGAAGAGGAACTGGGCGAGGAGAGCGCTGTCGCACGCCCGTCCCGATGACCTTGGTCGCGTCAGAATAGTCAGGGAATATTCCAGGCGAAACGCCAGCCGAATTAGTCTCAGGTGCGACACAACGTCACCTCCGCTTGTGATCCACGTCACCGAACCCGTGTCCAGCCGACGCTACAGTCGTTCCATTCGCCGCCGGACGGGGCCACCATGAAATACATCGATGAGTATCGGGACGGTCGCTTGGCCCGGGCCTTGGCGTCGGAAATTGCCCGGGTGTCGACTCGCCCCTGGGTGCTAATGGAGATCTGCGGCGGGCAGACCCACAGCATCATGCGCTACGGCCTCGACGACCTTCTGCCCAATGGCGTGGAACTAGTGCACGGACCGGGCTGCCCCGTTTGTGTAACGCCGCTGGAAACCATTAACAAAGCGATTGCGTTGGCATCCCGGTCGGACGTGACTCTGGTTTCCTACGGCGATATGCTGCGCGTCCCGGGGTCCAACTCTGACCTCTTCCGCGCCAAGGCAAGCGGCGCGGATGTGCGGGTCGCATACTCGCCTGCCGATGCGGTGAAGATCGCGCAGCGCCTGCCGGATCGCAAAGTTGTCTTCCTGGCTATCGGCTTTGAAACCACCGCCCCTGCCAACGCGATGGCTGCCTGGATGGCCAAGCGGCAAGGGCTACAAAATTTCTCGATGTTGGTTTCCCATGTTCTGGTTCCACCCGCGATCCGAGCCTTGCTGGCTTCACACGAAAACCGGGTGCAGGGATTCATCGCACCCGGACACGTTTGCACAATCATGGGTTGCGGGGAATATGAAGGACTGGTAGGCGACTTCGGGGTGCCGATCGTGGTTGGAGGATTCGAGCCCGTAGACCTGCTGCAAGCCATCTTGATGTTGGTGCAACAACTGGAAGCGGGTCAGGCGAAGATGGAAAACCAGTACGTGCGGTCCGTGAGCTATGCGGGCAATCTGTTTGCGCAGCGGGCGATACGAGAAGTCTTCGAAGTGGCCGATCAGAAGTGGCGCGGCATCGGTATGATTCCGCAAAGTGGCTTGCGCTTGCGGAACGAATACGCCGCTTACGACGCAAACAAGGTCTTCGATCTTCACTTAATCACCGCGGATGAACCCGCGGAGTGCATCAGCGCCCAGGTGCTGCAGGGCCTGCGGAAGCCTACCGATTGTCCGGCGTTTGCGATCCGGTGCACACCTCAAAATCCACTGGGGGCGCCCATGGTCTCGTCGGAAGGGGCGTGCGCGGCCTACTACCACTACCGGCGCCACGCGCCTCGAGTCTGAGGAGGGAGAGTGGCCGAAGGGGTAAGGACGATCGCTAGAATTAGCTGCCCTGCACCGATGCCGGCGAAGGACACCATACTCCTCGGGCACGGTAGCGGGGGCACGCTGAGTGCCGATCTCATCCGCGAAGTCTTTTTGTCGGCGTTCCACAATTCCGTACTCGACCGCCTGGATGACCAGGCGATCGTGACCGTGAACGGAGCGCGGCTGGCGTTTACAACCGACTCGTTTGTCGTGAAGCCTCTATTTTTCCCGGGGGGCGATATTGGCTCGCTGGCCGTACATGGCACCGTCAACGACCTTGCCATGGGAGGTGCTAGGCCTCTCTTTCTCAGTGTGGCGTTCATCCTCGAAGAAGGCTTGTCGATCGAGACTCTAAGGCGTGTCGTGCAATCCATGCGCGAGGCCGCGGCGGCCGTCGGAGTAAGCATCGTCACCGGTGACACGAAAGTGGTCGAGAAGGGAAGCGGGGATCAGCTTTTTATCAACACAACAGGGATTGGCATTGTGCCGGAGGGCGTGGACTTCTCGGCGAACCGGGCTCGCCCAGGAGACAAAGTCCTGCTGAGCGGCACGATCGGCGACCACGGGATTGCCATCCTTGCGCAGCGCGAAGGTCTGGAATTCGAATCTCTGATCGAAAGCGACAGTGCAGCGCTGCACACGATGGTGACCGAAATGCTCGACGTCAGCAAGGAAATTCGATGCATGCGCGATCCAACACGGGGTGGAGTCTCCAGCGCGCTCAACGAGATCGCAGCTCAATCGAAAGTCGGGATCGAATTGGTCGAACCCGAAATTCCCGTGAGAGAAGAAGTCAGAGGTGCCTGCGAAATGCTGGGATTGGATCCGCTTTATGTAGCGAATGAAGGCAAGCTGATTGCGATTGTCCCGCCAGACGCCGCCGACGGCCTGATCGCTACAATGCGAGGGAACCCCTTGGGCAAGAACGCCCGGATTATCGGGACGGTCTCCGAGCGTCATCCTGGACTTGTAACCATGCGTACGGACTTGGGAACGACGCGCATCGTGGACATGCTTGCCGGGGACCAACTGCCGCGCATCTGCTGAAACGCGCGAGGCGCTGAGCTGAGTCCCGGAAAGGCGCTGGTGGCATCTTACTGCATTTCTGCTCGTTCTTCTAATCTCAGACCTCCATATCTATGTTCGTCAC
Source organism: uncultured Acidobacteriaceae bacterium (assembly GCA_964641665.1). Lineage (GTDB taxonomy): Bacteria > Acidobacteriota > Terriglobia > Terriglobales > Acidobacteriaceae > Gp1-AA133. Next base: position 97,473 of record CAZXKO010000082.1, on the reverse strand, counting down.
AGTACGAGTCCACGTTTGAATCACGCCTCGGTGACCACGGTCACATACTCCTCGCTCGCTGGCTCTTAAGCTGAGTTGTTCGGGCGGATTCGTCGGCGAAGCGAGCAGCGCCGACGTCTCCCTCGACTGGGAAAAACAAGCATGATTACGGATTTTTCCAAGCCCGCTCCTCCCAGCGCGGACAAACGCTGGCGACTCGTGGACGCGACCATGCGCCGTCTGGGGAACCAGTCACGCGGACTGATCGAGGCCCTCCACACCGTGCAGGAAACCTTTGGGTGTCTGGACGAAGAAGCCCTGCGTTACGTGGCCATCTCGCTCCGGGTCCCGCTGAGCCGCGCCTATGGGGTCGCCACCTTTTATCACTTCTTCACCTTGAAGCCGGCAGGCGAACACACCTGCGTCGTCTGCATGGGCACAGCTTGTTACATCAAAGGAGCGCCGCAATTGCTCTCGGCGGTTCAGCACGATCTGAACGTCAAGCCGGGCGAGACTACGCCTGACGGAAAAGTCTCCCTGCTGACGGCTCGGTGCCTGGGGTCCTGTGGCCTAGCGCCTGCGGTGGTCTATGACCACGAAGTGGCGGGCAAGGTAACGACCCATGGCCTGCGAGAACGGCTGGGAAAGTGGACACGCCATGACTCCTGAAGAACTCGGGCAGATTTCCGAAGACGAGCAGGCGGCGCAGGGCCAGTTCCAACATCGAGTGAATGTGTGCGTGGCTGCCGGCTGTGTGTCTTGCCAGAGCCAAAACGTCAAAGGAGCGATCGATAAGGCAATCCTGAGCCGGGGCTGGGAGAAGAAATGCCAGTCCAAGGGCGTCGGTTGCATGGGTCTGTGTGCCGAAGGTCCCCTGGTGTCGACGGGTGTGGGAACACTCTACCAGCACGTGACACCCGCGGACGCCGGCGAGATTCTTGATGCTCTCGACTCTCAGCCTGTCAGCCGCCTGGTCTGCCGCACGGACGTTCCTTTCTTCCAAAGGCAAAAGAAGATCGTCCTTGAGAATTCCGGCATCGTGGATCCTGAGCGCATCGAGGATTACGTGGGGTTAGCCGGATACGGGGCGCTGATCCGTGTCTTGACCGAGATGACCCCGTCCGAGGTGGTGCAGGAGGTTGTAAAGAGCGGTCTGCGAGGACGCGGCGGCGCCGGCTACCCAACCGGCTTGAAGTGGAGCACAGTAGCCAAAGCGGTAGGAAGCCAGAAATACGTGATCTGCAATGCGGACGAAGGTGACCCCGGAGCCTTCATGGATCGAAGCGTGCTAGAAAGCGATCCTCACCGCGTGCTCGAAGGCATGCTTATCGGCGCGTACGCTGTGGGTGCTTCCGAAGGCTACATCTATGTTCGCGCTGAATACCCACTCGCCATCAAGCGGCTGCGCACGGCGATTCGCCAGGCCGAACGGATCGGACTGCTGGGGACAAGCATCTGCGGAACGCGTTTCAATTTCCGCATCGACATACGGCTCGGCGCTGGCGCATTCGTCTGCGGCGAAGAGACCGCTCTCATCGCGTCAGTGGAAGGGAAGCGCGGGACTCCCCGCCCCCGTCCGCCATATCCGGCGCAAGCGGGTCTTTTCGGAGAGCCCACCCTCATTAACAACGTAGAGACCTACGCCAACGTGCCGACCATCATCCGCAACGGTGGCGATTGGTACGCGCAGATCGGCACGGAAAAAAGCAAGGGGACGAAGGTCTTCGCGTTGGCAGGCCGCGTCATGAACACCGGTCTGTTGGAAGTTCCCATGGGCATTACCCTGCGCGAGATTGTGTTCGAGATCGGCGGCGGCATCCCCGACGGCCGGCGGTTCAAGGCAGTGCAGACCGGCGGCCCTTCGGGCGGATGTCTGCCCGCAGACTACCTCGACATGCCCGTGGACTACGAATCGTTGGCCAAGGCAGGATCGATCATGGGGTCGGGCGGCATGATCGTCATGGACGAAACCTCCTGCATGGTCGACGTAGCGAAATACTTCATGGATTTCTGCATGACCGAGTCTTGCGGCAAGTGCGTGCCGTGCCGCGTCGGAACGTATCAGATGAATGATTTGCTGGCCAAGATCACGGCTCGAACGGCGGGCGCCCAGGACGTCGCCATGCTCGAAGAGCTTTGCGACCTCTTGCGAAACACCAGCCTTTGCGGCCTTGGACAATCCGCGCCCAATCCCGTGCTTAGCACACTGCGCTATTTTGGCGACGAGTATAAAGCCCATGTCGACGACAAGCGTTGCCCTGCTGGGGTGTGCGGAGTGAATGAGGAGGCTTCATGAACGTCGCCTCCAACATTAGGACGCTGAAGATTGACGGTCGAGACGTCAGCGCGCGCCAGGAAGAGACCATCCTTGAAGTTGCCCGGCAAAACAAGATCTTCATCCCCACGCTTTGCAACCTCCGTGGTCTGACCAACGTGGGCGCGTGCCGGCTGTGCCTGGTGGAAGTCAAGGGCTCCAACCGGTTGTTTCCGGCCTGCGTGACCCGCGTGGAAGAAGGGATGGAGGTCACGACCACCTCAGAGCGGCTTGACCGCTACCGCAAGGCGATCCTCGAACTGCTCTTCGTGGAGCGCAATCACATCTGCTCGGTCTGCGTATCGAACGGGCACTGCGAGTTGCAGACGCTGGCCCAGCGTCTGCAAATTACCCACGTCCATTTTCCCTATATCTACCCGAAATCTCAGGTGGATGGGTCACACGAGCGCTTCATCGTCGACCACAATCGCTGCATTCTCTGTACGCGGTGCGTCCGGGTGTGCGAGGAAATCGAGGGTGCTCACACCTGGGACGTCATGGGGCGCGGCATCGATGCCAAGGTAATCACCGACCTCAACCAACCCTGGGGCTCTTCGGAAACCTGTACCGGATGCGGCAAGTGCGTGCACGTCTGCCCCACCGGCGCCCTGTCGGAGAAAGGGAGATCGGTGGCAGAGATGCTGAAGCGGCGGCAGTTCCTGCCTTACCTGACCCTGATGCGGGAGGATCGCGAGTGAGCAAGGTTCGCTTGGCCACGGTTTGGCTCGATGGATGTTCGGGATGTCATATGTCGTTTCTGGACATGGACGAAGCGCTGATTGCTCTTGCCGACAAGGTCGACCTGGTTTACAGCCCGCTGGTGGACACAAAGACCTTTCCCGACGATGTCGACATCACGTTAGTGGAAGGCGCAGTTAGCAGCGAAGAAGATCTCCATAAAATACTTACGATTCGGGGTCGCACCAAGACGCTGGTTTCTCTGGGCGATTGTGCGGTCACATCCAACGTGCCCGGGATGCGCAACCCATTCGGCGCCAAGGCTGTTTGTGATCGAGCCTACCGCGAGAACACGACGCTGGATGCGGGCACGCCCGATCAGGACATTCCCAAGTTGCTGGACCGGGTGCGGCCCGTGCATGAAGCTGTGCACGTGGATGTATTCATTCCCGGCTGCCCGCCGTCGGCCGACACCATTTCCTACGCATTGACCGAGCTACTCGAAGGCCGCCAGCCCGACTTGAGCTCGAAGACCCGGTTTGGAGCTTAGCCTCGTGGAAGAAGCAACCCGCAAGACGATTGTGATCGACCCGGTAACTCGCATCGAGGGACATGCCAAGATCACTCTGCATCTCAATGAGGACGGGCGTGTGGAAGATGCGCGCTTCCACGTCACGCAGTTTCGTGGATTTGAAAAATTCTGCGAGGGCCGTCCCTTCTCCGAGATGCCTGCCCTGATGGCGCGGATATGCGGGATCTGCCCCGTGAGTCATCTCATCGCTTCTGCCAAAGCCTGTGACGCGTTGCTCGCGGTTCGCATCCCGCCGACCGCCGATAAATTGCGTCGCATCTTCGGTCTTGCCCAGGTGGTCCAGTCGCACGCTCTGAGCTTCTTCTACCTTTCCTCCCCCGACCTGCTGTTGGGCATGGACGCCGACCCGGCCAAGACGAGTTTGTTTGGAGTCCTGGCGGAAAAGCAAGAGCTAGCTCGAGATGGAATTCGTCTGCGCCAGTTCGGCCAACAAATCATCGAGCGTCTGGGCGGGAAACGCATTCATCCAGCGTGGGTGGTGCCGGGTGGAGTGAGCGAGCCGCTCTCACAGCTCAATCGCGACGCGATCCTGGCAGGGATTCCAGAGGTCCTGAAGATTGCCGAGCGGACGCTCGAATGGTTAAAGAGCGTCATCGAAAAGTTCCGCGAAGAAGTGGCCACCTTTGGCAATTTCCCGACATTGTTCCTGGGGATTGTGAAAAAGGACGGCGGCCTGACCTTTTACGACGGCGGTATCCGCATTGTGAACGCGGCTGGCGATGTAGTCGCGAACGGGCTCGATCCTGCTGACTACCAGCAATACATCGGCGAGAAGGTCGAATCCTGGACGTATCTGAAGTCGCCGTACTACATGCCGACCGGCTATCCCGAGGGAATCTACCGTGTCGGTCCGCTGGCGCGCATGAATGTTGCGGACCGGTGCGGGACCCCGCGCGCCGACCAGGAACTGGCCGAGTTTCATGAATTGCAGCGTACGGCGGTCCTCAGTTCCTTCCACTATCACTATGCGCGTCTCATCGAAATTCTTTACTGCATCGAACGCATGGAACAGCTGCTGAACGATTCTGAGATTCTGTCCAAACACGTGCGGGCGTTTGCCCGACCGAATAGTCCGGAGGGCGTGGGCTGCTGCGAGGCTCCCCGGGGAACACTCTTCCACCATTACAAGATCGATGAGCAGGGGTTGATCCGCTGGGCGAACCTCATCATCGCGACTGGTCACAACAACATGGCTATGAATCGCGGGATTTTGCAAGTGGCGAAACACTTTGTTCGCGGCGAACGGCTGACGCCCGGAATGCTAAACCGAGTGGAGGCCTTGATCCGCGCCTACGACCCTTGTCTCAGCTGTTCCACGCACGCATGGGGCGAGATGCCGTTGGTGGTGGAACTGCTCAGTCCGTCCGGCGAGATCTTGGATGAAGTCCGAAGACCCTGCTGAAACCACAGGAGGTGCTTCATGGCACGCGTTCTGGTCCTCGGTTACGGTAATCCTCTTCGTTCTGACGATGGTCTGGGCTGGCAGGTGGCGGTGCAGTTGTTCCGCGCGAATGCGTCGCCGGATGTCGAAGTGCTTCCATGCCACCAACTCACCCCAGAACTGGCAGAGCCGGTCAGCCGCGCGGAAGTCGTCCTGTTCGTCGACTGCAGGCGAGATGGCAACCCGGGCGAATTCTATTGTGAAGAGCTGTGCCCAGAGTTCGGTCCGGTTGCTTTCACCCATCACCTCTCTCCAACCGCTCTGCTCGACCTGTCATCCGAGTTGTACGGCGCCTGTCCAAAGGCATACCTCGTTTCGATTTGCGGAGAGTCCTTCCAAACAGGTGAAGCTTTCTCCCCCGCCGTCGAGCGGAGACTGCCGGAATTAAAAGCGCGGCTGCGTCACCTGATCACAGATGCCCTCGCCGGGTCGATGGCAGCGCACTAGCCCGAACCGCGCGACGTCTCGAATAACCCGAGCAGGTTTCGCCCTGGTCCAGCATTCCCATGCCATCCCATGCCCCAGCCCTCACATTGGGGTATCATTGCCCGCTTGTCGTTACCCAAACGGAGGCAGCAAGATGTCGCTTTGCAAGACGTTTACGCTTGTGCTGGTAACGTCGTTGGCGCCGATGTTCGCGGTGGCGCAGATTGCAGCCGAGGCGGCGAACGCTGCTGTTGTCGCACCTCTGATTCCGGATACCACGCTGGCGATCAACTCCTCCGCGCCCCTCTCGCAACGCGTTGTCGGCTACAACATCGACGCGAAGTACGACGCCGTGAAACACACGCTGGACGGCACCGAACTTCTCACCTACCACAACCTGACTGGCCAGCCGCTCGACCGTTTTCCCTTCCATCTTTATCTCAATGCCTTCCAACCCAAAGCCACGTGGGTCCGCGAAGCCAAGGCGATGGGGAGCCGGGATACCAGCTACGAGGAATGGGAGGAGAAGGACCGGGGCTCGGATGAGATCAAGAGCTTTGAGGTTGTCGGCATGGGCGACCTCATCTCAAAGCTGGAATTCATTCAACCGGATGATGGCAACAAGGACGATAAAACTGTCGTACAGGTGGTCTTGCCAAAAGCCGTGGTACCCGGGGACTACGTTCAGTTCAAGATCAAGTTTCACGACGAGTTTCCCGAGACGCAGGCCCGCAGTGGTTGGAACCGTGATTTCGTCCTCGGAGGACAGTGGTTCCCGAAACTAGGCGTCTGGTGGCACGGAGCCTGGAATTGCCATCAGTATCACGCAACCACGGAGTTCTTCGCGGATTTCGGTGTATATGACGTGAGCTTGACTTTGCCCCAATACGAAGTTGCGGGCGCGAGTGGCGTCCTAATGAAGGAGGTCAAGAACTCCGACGGTACCCAGACGCTTACTTACCATGGCGACGACATTCATGACTTCGCCTGGACCGCCAGCCCTCGCTACCGAGTGGCTGAGGACACCTACCAGGGGACCATGGGGACAGTGCAGCTGCGACTGATGATGCAGCCGGCACACTGGAGCCAGGAGCAACGCCACGCAAAGATCCTCAAAGAAAGCCTGGATCACTTCGAGCGCTGGTATGGACCCTATCCCTACAAGACCCTGACGCTGGTGGACCCCGAGCCCGATTCGGCGGCTCTCGGGATGGAATACCCCACCTTCATAACGGGTGGTACGTTTTGGTGGATGCCGGCAAGTATCTACGAGCCCGAGTTGGTCGTGGAGCACGAATTCGGGCACCAGTATTGGTACGGGATGGTTGCAACCAACGAGTTCGAAGACGCCTGGATGGATGAAGGCATTAACAGCTACACCGAAGTCAAGGTCATGGATTCGATCTTCGGGCGCGATACTTCGATCCGGAACCTATTCGGAGCGACTTACGGAGAGCGTGAGGACCAGCGCCTTTTCTACATTGGCGTCGCTGACCTCGATCCCATGGCGCGCAATGCATGGCAATATGCCAATTCTCATTCCTACGGGGGCGTCACCTATGGCAAGACCGCCTCCGTCCTGCTCACGCTGGAAAAGATCGTCGGCGAAGAGACGATGCGGAACGCGCTGCACACCTACTTCATGCGCTATCGCTTCACCCATCCGACCAAGGAAGATTTTCTCAAGACGATCGAGGAAGTCTCGGGCAAGGACCTGCGCTGGTACTTCAACCAGGCGGTTTACGGCACCCAGGTCTTCGACTACGAAGTAATGCAGATCGGCTCTGATCCTGTGAACTGGTACGAGAAGGACTTGAAAGAAAAGAAAGGCGAAACCGTATATGAATCGAGGGTGATGCTTCACCGAAAGGGCGACTTCATTTTCCCAGTGGACATCGAGATCCGATTCGACAACGGCGAGAAAGTCCGGGAGCAATGGGATGGGCAGGATCGCTGGGTGAAATTCAGCTACCAGAAGAACGCGAAAATAGTCTCCGCTGAGATCGATCCCGACCATGCGATCTATCTCGATCGCGACAACTTCAACAACAGTCGAACCCTGGCGCCCAACAAGGCGCCGGCGCGGAAACTCGCCAACTACTGGTCCTTTGTGGTGCAGTTTTTCTCGCAGTTTCTTGCCGGGTGGCTGGTCTAGGAGAACGCCCCATGAAAGATGCGAACTTCATTTTCGCGGGTCTTCGGATCGTGAGCCGCCACAAGCGCTATGTCTTCTGGTTTTGGCTGCTGAACCTGACCCTGGCCGAGTTTGGTACGGCTGCCTTTCGGACTCGCCTCCATGGGGCTCTGGACAACAGCCTGCTGGCCGATCGCCTTCTTCATGGGTTTGATCGCGGTGTCTACCTTGAGATGGTCGCCCGTCCGGAATGGGGTCCACCCATGGGCTCCACGGTGCCCGCCATGTACTTTTCTTTCCTCTTTTTCCTCGTGACGTTGTTCTGCATGCCCGGAGTGCTCGATGCCTATACGTCTGAGGGCAAACCCGCTCGCGAAGATTTCTTTCGCTGCTGCGGACGCAACGTCTGGAGGTTTGTTCGAGTGTTCGTGTTTTACGGCATCGTCGCCGGACTGATCGGCGGCGCGCTCTTTGGCGCCCATGTCGCATTAGTGAGAGCATCCGAAAAGAGCACTTACGAACTGCTGCCCTTTTATGCGCATCTGACGACGCTTGCGGTCATATTCCTGGCCCTCACAGTCATCCGTATCTGGTTTGATCTGGCCCAAGTAGACGTAATAGTCCGCGATCAGCGTGCGATACGGAAATCGGTTGCGGCCGCATTCCGGTACACTCAGCAGAATCTGATCGCACTCTTGGGAACATACGTAGTCATTTGCCTGCTGGGCCTGGCGGTTCTAGCAGGTGGTATCTGGGTCTGGCATTCCTATGTGCCATCCAGCAACGTCATGGGAGCTTTTCTGGTTACTCAAGTAATGCTGGTTCTGTGGCTCGGGATGCGGTTCTGGCAGAGGGCCTCTGCAGCTGCGTTCTACATGCGCGAGATGGCAGTGGAAGCTCCTGTCCCGCCTACGGCCGAGCCCAGTCCGTCGTCTGAGTTCACGTCACCGGTCGCCCCGCCAGTGGATGGGGCCGCTCCGGCGTAATATTGATTAGATTTCCACGGTGTCGGAAAATCCGTGCGCGACAAGGCCTCTGGCATGGCACCTTGGTGGATGTCATCTAGCACGAAAGTGCCATTTTCAGGATTTCGACTCCCATTTACTTTCTTCAGCGAGCAGTTCTGGGGGAGGGCTGCCCGGGCGTCCGCGACTCGAAAGAGTCCGGGCGCTCGTTATATTTTCAGAAGGATTCGATTCGCGATTAGCATCCGAATGACAAGAAAAAGGCGGCGCTCGACGCGCCGCCCTCTCACATATTAGAAAAGACTCTCTTCAGTCAGTCGCGATCGTGAAATTCACGGTAATGTTCGCCTGTGTCTCGACCGGCTGTCCTTCTTGATAGTAGGGTTTGAACCGCCACTGCCGGACTGCCTCGCGGGCGGCGTCCGCCAGAATGTCGGGTCCGCCCAGCACCTGCAGTTTCTGAATCCCACCATCCTTGCCTATCGAAGCTGCCAGGGCTACCTTTCCCTGCACCTTCATCTGTCTGGCCAGCAGCGGGTATTCCAGGCGCACGGGCCGGGAAAGGACCTGACGCGTGTCGGTGGACATCTGCACTCGCTCTCCCGCGTTGGTGAGGGGGACTGCTCCAGCGTTTGCTAGCTCGGCACCGGGGGGGACCGAGTCGGAAACAGACTGGACCACCGTCCCCGGTTGCATTTCGACCCTAATCGACGGTCCGCCCGGCCTTACTGGTTGACGGTGGTCATTGGAGACCACGTCCACCCGGAGCGGAGGTAGAACCGCCCGCGATGCCGTTGCCACGGGCGCGGGAACCACCGTTTCCGGGGCATTGGACGCGACCGCAGGATGCCCCTTCTTCTTCGCCACCGGGGCGATGGGCTTTCGCGCCTCTGCGGCGGGGCTCGTCGTCGGCTCCAACGTAGCGACGGGTGGCTGGTCGTCCACCGGTTCAGACTCTGCTACGTCGCTTGAAGGAAACCAGAAATCGCGGTCCTTAATTAGGACCAGGCCAAGCGCAACCAGCAGTAAAATCAACGCGATAACCATCCTCCGGCGCTGCCGCTGGTCATTTTCCGGGGCATACGCGGGAGGGGTAACGAGGCGGGGTTCGAGCCGTTGCTCCTCAACCTCGTGACGCTCTAGTTGTTCAAGCATGGGGACCCCACCTTCCTAGGGCTCAGTCGGGGAAGGCTTACGTTCGTCCTCAGTATGCCCTGAAACGCTCCGCAATGCCAGAAAAACTCACCAAGTCTGCCCCCTGTGAGGCCGGTCACATCCGTTTGTGCCACCAATCACAGCGGGTGGGCTGGGCCGGGCGGACACTGGTAACCGTGACGCTGGTCACAACGGTCTGGTCAGCCCAAACCCTTGTTGCGCAAGGTCATCTTCGGGGGGGAATTGGGCCATGATCAGCCCGGAGGGATTTGCCGGGGGGTTACTCGTGCTATCACCATACGGTTTGGACATCGTCGAAAGCTGCCTGACCTGCAAAATGCGGGCCGATCGTATTTTCTGCGACCTGCCAACCTCCGCACTGCAGTCGTTTGAAGCCATCAAATACGCCACTGCTTATCCCAAGGGAGCGGTGCTATTTGTCGAAGGACAGGCCCCGCGCGGCATATTTGTCCTCTGCAAAGGGCGGGTTAAGCTCTCCATTTGTGCGACCGACGGCAAGACCCTGATCCTGAAAATTGCCGAGCCGGGCGAAGTTTTGGGCCTCAGTGCCACTGTTTCGGGCAAGCCCTATGAGCTGACTGCTGAGACCATCGACCCTTGCCAGGTCAACTTCGTCAAGCGTGAGGATTTCCTGCGCTTCCTCAAAGACCACTCTGACGCGTGTTTCAAAGTCGCCGAACAGTTGAGCGAGAAATACAACAACGCCTGTCACGAAGTGAGGTCGCTGGGCCTTTCGCACTCTGCCGGAGAGAAGTTGGCCAAGCTGCTGCTGGAGTGGAGTTCGAGAAACGGTGAAGCGGCCAAGCAGGAGCCCCGTGTGAAACTGGCCCTCACGCACGAGGAGATTGCCCAGATGATCGGAACGTCCCGCGAGACGGTCACCCGGTTATTTGCTGACCTCAAGAAACGCCAGATCGTGCAGGCCAAGGGGTCCACTCTCGTCATTCGCAACAAGGTCGCCCTGAAAGCGATGGCCACTAACACACAGTGAGGCGGACTGGCGGCCTGTGCGAAGAGTCACCGTAATCCGTGACTGTAGTCACTGTGCTTTTCCTGCCTAAGAGATATCAACCTCATATGGAGAGCGCCATACAGCAAAGTTGCCTCGAATGCAGCCTCCGCCCGGAGCGGCTCTTCTGCGATCTGCCGACCGGTGCTCTGGAGGCGTTCGATACCGTCAAGTCCCGGCTCGTTTGTCCCCGCAACACGGTCCTGTTCCGGGAAGGGCAACCGGCCCGCGGCGTTTTCGTTCTCTGCGAAGGCAGGGCGAAGTTGTCGGTGTGCTCCGAATCGGGCAGACGGCTAACCCTTCGCATCGCGGTCCCGGGCGAAGTTCTTGGGCTCAGCGCTTCCTTGTCAGGGAGCGTCTACGAAGTCACGGCCGAACTGCTGGACAACGCTCAGGTCGCCATGGTGAAGCGCAAGGATCTCCTTCACTTTCTGCGTGAGCATCGTGAAGCGTGCCTGCACGTGGTCACGTTGCTGAGTCAGGATCTCCACGTGGCCTATAACCGGGTCCGATCGGTCGGACTCGGCCGGACCCGGCGACTGCGGTCGGCCCACGCATAGGTCGGACGATCGCTCTCGTTGCCCAACTTCAAGCCGACGCTCGTCTTGGGCCCGCACGCAGGACAAGGCTCATGATGCCAGCTTGTCAGACTCCGCGTTGGTGTGTTTCTCTCGCAGGTCTGCTCGCAGCTACCTGTTTCCCGGCGCTGGCTCAAAAAACACCGGATGCGTCCGGGCATGGGAATTCAGCCAAGTACGCTGGCGCCGAAGTCTGCCAAGGTTGCCACGAGGATCAATACAAGAGCTTTGCCCAGTCTGCGCACCTACAGACATTGAAGAAAGAAAAGGCGTTGGAACAAGGCTGCGAGGGATGCCATGGGCCGGGCGCAGCGCATGCCGAGGCGGGCGATCCGGACAAGATCCGCCGGTTCGCAGACGCGCGGCCAGATTCCATTCAAGCTGTCTGCACGACCTGCCACAAAATCAATTTAGGCGAGCAACACACCAAAGCTCGCCTCACCTGCCTGACTTGCCATTCCCCTCACCACTACCAGCAACGGAAGGCCATGCTGGTCGCGGAAAAGACTCAGCTGTGCCAGAGATGCCATCACGGACCACCTCCTGGCCCGTCCCATTTGTAACGCTCCGGGTTGGAATTCACACATTGCCGGTTCCAATCGCCCCGGGGGCACTCTCCGTTCTTCATCATCCGCCGGTTCCCTGTGACCGACATCACTCCCCCTCGTGAGACGCCGCACAGCCGGGATGCTCATCCTCCGCCAACAATGGAACTGGAGTTGGTATCCACGGGAGGTCGCACTACATGCGGATATCCGGGCTGTGCTCCTGGATCGGGAGAGCGGGAGCAGCGCTGCTGGAAATTGGACTTCTCTATCTAGTTTGTGGCGCGCCCATCGCCTTTGCCCGCAAACCGCTGCCCAAGCCTAGCAACGAAGATTGCCTGGCGTGCCATGGTGATTCCACCATGACGACCGAGCTAAACGGCAAGCAGATCAGCCTCTTCGTAAACCCGGACGCTTTCAAGAACTCGATCCACGGCAGCATGTTTACCTGCGTCGATTGCCATTCCGACGTCAAAACCTCTCCTCATGACGTCAGCCCGAGCAGGATTACTTGTGCCCAATGCCATGGCGACCAGCAAGCCGCCTACGAGCGTAGCTATCATGCCAAGGCCATCCGGGCGGGAGACGGTCAAGCCGCGACCTGTGTCAATTGCCACGGCAGCCCGCATTACCTGTTGCCGGGCAGTGATCCCAAATCGCGTGTCAGTCACGCTAATATTCCGGCCACCTGCGGGAGTTGTCATGGGCAGAAATTCGTAATGGCGGCCAGCGGGCACAGTTCCCAGCCGTTTCTCTCGTATCAGGAGAGCGTGCACGGGAAGGCGGTTGCCGCAGGATCCGACAAGGCTGCGGTTTGCACTGATTGCCATGGATCCCATGAGATCCTGAGCGCGAGCGATTCCAAGTCGTCCATCTTCAAGTTCAACGTGCCTGCGACTTGCGCCAAGTGCCATGAGAAGATCGATCAGGAATTCACCCAAAGCATCCACGGCCAGGCCATTGCTCACGGCAACTGGCAAGCTCCAGTGTGTACTGATTGTCATGGCATTCACTCCATCAAGGCGCATCTCGACCCAAATTCAGCTGTCTCTGCGGTCAACCTCGCTCGGGTGACGTGCGCACGGTGCCACGAGGGTGTGAGACTGGCGCAAGAATTCGGGGTAGAAGGGCGCCGAACCACTACCTATCTCTCCAGCTATCACGGTCTTGCCTCCAAGCTGGGATCACAGGTGGTGGCGAATTGCGCGAGCTGCCACGGGGTGCATAACATTCTTCCGTCCACCGATCCGCGCTCCACGATCAATCGTGCGAACCTCATCGCCACGTGTGGACAATGTCATCCGGGCGTAACCGACAAGTTTGTGCTCAGCAAGGTTCACGTGGATGCACCGCTCTCTGCGGACACAGGCAGTACCGCCGTTCGCTGGATCCGCAAGTTCTATCTCGGCATGATCTTTGCTGTCATTGGCGCGATGTTCATTCATAACGCAGTGATCTGGCGGCATAAGGCTCTGATACGGCGTCAACAGGAACATCGCATGGTGGAGAGGATGTCGCTCCATCAACGCAGGCAGCACGTGGTTTTGTTTACAAGCTTCATCGTGCTCGTGCTTACCGGTTTTGCGCTGAAGTACCCGGATTCCTGGCTGGCGGCGTTGCTCGCGATGAGCGAGCGCGTTCGGGGTGTTGCGCACCGCGTCGCAGCGGTTATCCTCATCGGAGTCGGCCTGTACCACATCGTTTATGCTGCTCTCACCAAAGATGGTCGCCGGCTGGTAACCGACCTTCTGCCCACGCCAAAGGACGCAGCCGATGCCTGGGGAGCCCTTCTCTACTACGCCGGACTTCGGTCTGATAAACCCCAGTTTGCGCGGTTCAATTACGCCGAGAAGGCGGAGTACTGGGCTCTGGTATGGGGACTCGTCGTGATGGCAGCCACGGGTATCATGCTCTGGGCGAAGGTAGCCGTCGGGAACCTGGTCGCGCGTTGGTGGCTCGATGTGGCGACTGCCATCCACTTCTACGAAGCGGTGTTGGCGACGCTAGCCGTTGTGGTCTGGCACTTCTACCAGGTTTTCTTCGACCCGGATGTTTACCCGATGAACTGGGCCTGGTGGGACGGCAGGACGTCATTCGAGCACTATCGTGAGCAGCACGGACTCGACACCCAGACGCTTGTGGCGGCTAGTCAGGGCGAAGCCGACGCCGAAAGACCCGCGGTGAGCACTGAAGGTGACGGGCGTCCTCCCCTTCTGGACCGGCCCAGCAAAACCGGGGCGCCCGGGGATATCTTTCCAACCGATCAGTGATCGACCATCAAAACTTGAGTGGCAGTACCTATTCTCGAGCCCGCGGTCGTAGACTCTCCAATGCCGGAAAATGGACCAGGAAGTCTAGTTGGTGACATGAGCAACCGCTAGGGAAGTAAGGAAAGAGAGGCGTGTTATGAACAATGACAATGCTGAGGGCAAGCCGGGACGAGGGAGCGGACTCTCCAAGCTGCGCGAGTGGGTGCGCAACCCTACCTCGCTGGTGGGACTCGCTCTCGCGGTAGTCGCCTTCGGCAATTTCCTCTTTTTGTTTTTTATCGACCTGACCGCCCAGCGTTCCAGTCCATACGTCGGCATCTTGGCCTACATGGTCGCACCCGCCTTCCTGATTGCCGGACTTGTCCTGATCCCGGCAGGCGTCTGGTACGACCGCCGCAAGCGCAGGCAGCACCCCGGAGCAGCCGTTCGCTATCTGCATATTGACTTCAATGATCCAAGCCAGCGCGGCGCGTTAGCGTTCGTTTTCACTTTCGTCATTGCCTTCATCGGACTGAGCGTGATCGGCAGCTATCGCGCCTATGAGTTCACCGATTCCGTGCAGTTTTGCGGGCAATTGTGCCATTCGGTCATGGCTCCGGAATTCACTGCCTACCAACTGTCGCCGCATGCGCGGGTGGCGTGCGTGGACTGCCACGTGGGAGCTGGCGCCACGTGGTACGTGAAATCGAAACTCTCCGGTGCGCGTCAAGTGTTTGCGACGGCATTCAAGACGTACCCTCGCCCCATCCCGACACCAGTGCACAACCTGCGCCCGGCCGCGGAAACCTGCGAACAGTGCCACTGGCCCAAAAAATTCTACGGAGCCCAGCTCAAGGTTTTCACGCACTATTCCAGCGACGAGAAGAACACACCCCGCCAAATCCGAATGCTGATTAACACCGGAGGTGGTGACCCTGCGACCGGCGCGCCCGAAGGCATCCACTGGCACATGAACATTTCGAACCAGATTACCTACGTTGCAACCGACGAAAAGCGCCAGGTGATCCCCTACATCCATGTGAAGGACTGGCAAGGGAGGGTGACGGAGTACTTCGCCAAGGATGCCGCCCTCACCAAAGATCAAATCGCGTCAGCAAGCCGGCACCGGATGGACTGTGTCGATTGCCACAACCGCCCCACGCATATTTATGTGCCGCCGGATCTTTCGGTTGACAATTCCTTGCTGGCCCGCCGGCTGGATGCCTCCCTGCCCTATCTGAAACAGCAGGCGGCCGCCGCTCTCACTGCAAACTACGACACTACGGACGCCGCCATGCAGGGAATCGCCAAATCAATCGATGGGTTCTACGAGACCAAGTATCCGGACCTGGCCAAAAGCAAGCGGCTCGAGATCCGGAACGCGATCGACGAACTGCAGCGAATCTATCGCAACACGACCTTCCCTGAAATGAAGCTGAACTGGCAGACCCATCCCAACAACATCGGCCACTTTTATTTCAGTGGTTGCTTCCGCTGTCACGACGGCCAACACGTGAGTGCTGACGGCAAAGTGGTTACCAAGGACTGCCAGACTTGTCACACCGTGCTAAGCCAAGAAGAAGGCGGAGTCAGTATGGCGGCCGTCCAGAAAGTCTCATTCCGGCATCCCATCGACCTCGGGGACCTTACCCAGGTCAACTGCAGCGACTGCCATTCGGGGGCTGGTGGCCAGTAACCAGCTTTGTTTCAGGACGTTGGCCAAGTGATGTGCATCACAAGTCCGAGTGATAACAGTCACGGCCTTCATGTTCGCCGGTGTCTATCGTGAGAGCCGAGGGTGGCGCTCGGACGAGGGTCCCAGCGACACAAGGAGGCCGTGTGATGGGTTCGCCGAATGGCAACGGGCAGCATTCCCACCAGTTGGGCGGCAACAAGCCGCGTCTGATTTTTTGGGAGGTCACCAAGGGCTGCAATCTCCGCTGCATCCACTGCCGCGCCACAGCGACCGAATTGAGTTCCCCCACCGATTTGCCCACCCGGACCGCGCTCAACATCATCGACCAGATCGCTGCCGCGGCCAGTCCAATCCTGGTGTTGAGCGGTGGCGAACCCCTATACCGCTCCGACATTTTTCAACTTGCCCGCTACGCAACCGACCAGGGATTACGCGTGGCCCTGGCGACTAACGGCACGCTGGTCACCAAGGACGTGGCCCGCATGATCGTCGACGCCGGAATCCGGAGGGTCTCGATCAGCCTCGATGGCGCTGATGCAGCCACCCACGACGCTTTTCGCGGTATCCCGGGCGCCTTTGAAGCGGCGGTGCGTGGGCTGCAGAATCTGAAATCCTTGGGTATGTCGGTACAGATCAATATGACAATCGCCCGGCACAATGCCCATCAACTGCCAGACGTCCTCCAGTTAGCGAGAACTCTCGGAGCCGATGCCCTGCATACGTTCCTGCTGGTTCCCGTGGGCTGCGGGGTCGACATTGCTGCCGAACAAATGGTCGCTCCGGAAGAATATGAGCGCATGCTCAACTGGTTCTACGATCAATCGCTGGTGGGTGGGATCGAACTCAAGGCGACCTGCGCACCCCATTATTTCCGCGTGGTGCGGCAGCGCCGTGCGGCAGATCGTCGCGCCGCCGAATCGCTGGCACGAATCGCTCCCGTAAGAAGGCAACCACATGCCGATCCATCGAACATCGGCCCAACCGATATGACCATGCCTGGGTCCACTGGCATTGCGATCAAGCCTCATGGCGTCGGTCAGCCGGTAGGACACCCAGGCGGGCACCCTTCCGATCTCAACGCCATGACCAAGGGCTGCCTGGCTGGGACCGGCGTGTGTTTCGTCTCGCACGAAGGCGAAGTGTATCCCTGCGGGTACCTGCCGGTGATCGCCGGCGATCTGCGAAAGCAGACTTTCGTGGACATCTGGGAGAACTCAGACACGTTCCGCGAACTTCGCGAGACCAGCAACCTCAAAGGGAAGTGCGGCTGCTGCGAATTCCGAAACGTATGCATGGGGTGCCGGGCGCGTGCTTACGCAGCAACCGGCGATTTCATGGATGAAGAGCCGTTCTGTGTTTACCAGCCGCGCACCAAGAGTCTTTGTGAGGAGAAAACACCCGAGCCCGTTGGTCGCATCCGATAACGGCTTTCCCCAGAGTGCGCAAACGCCCGGTTTCACAAGGTTCGTGAGCCGGGCGTTGTCGTTTCAATTCGAACGTTTCTCTCAGGCCGATTTCTTTACTTCGGCCGGAAACGCAATCACTTTTCCACGCTGCGTTTCAGGCACCCACTTCGCTTTCTTTCGAAACCGGTTGGGAACATAGAACTCGATCACCTTTTCCATAGCATCCTCCGATCCAAGGCGAACAGTCTCGGATTCTTGCTTGGTCACCGTGCCGAGGCTGTCGGCTGTTGCTCGGTTAGATGCATAGTGCTGCCGGAACGGTTTGCGTTTCTGGTCTCGCTCAGGGTGGGTCTGTTAAAAATCTCCTAAGGCGTTGACTATAAGGAGAATATAGGTCTTGACCGCGCAAGTTAATGGCTGTAAGTTAACAATGTTAACTAAACACAGTTAAGTTAATGACTGATGGTAATGAGGAGCTCAACCATGGGAGTGATCGAAAGACGTGAGCGCGAAAAGCAGGAACTGCGCCAGCTGATTCTCGACACGGCCCGAACGATGTTCGCGGCTGAAGGGTACGAAGCCGTCACCATGCGCAAGATTGCGGACGCCATTGAGTACTCTCCGACGGCGATTTACCTGTACTTCAAAGACAAAGACGAGCTCATCAACGAACTCTGCCACGCCGACTTCCGGGCCCTGGCGCAGGAATTCCAGAAGATTGCCCGGGTCGCTGATCCGATTGAGCGACTGAAACGAACTGGGCTCACCTACATCGAGTTTGGCATCGCCTATCCCAACCACTATCGCTTGATGTTCATGACGCCGCATCCTCCGCATTCTCCCGAGATCGAAATGATCAAAGGCAATCCCGAGGAGGACGCATACGCCTTCCTCAAGGTCATCGTGGGGGAGTGTGTGGCCAAGGGCATCTTCCGGGAGGAATTTAATGACGTTGAAGCGGTATCGCAACTCCTGTGGGCGGGAGTGCATGGCGTGGTCTCGTTGCGGGTCGCAAAGGGCGGAGAGGACTGGGTCGATTGGCGTCCGGTTAAGCAACTGGCCGAAATGATGATCGATATGCAGCTCACCGGCCTGTTGAGAGATACGAAGAGGGCATGAGCCATGGTCGACCTTGCTCTCAAAATGCTCCTTCACGACAAACTGAAATTCTTCATCACGATTGCAGGCGTGGCGTTTGCGGTGACCCTGGTGCTGGTTCAGGTTGGCCTGTTTCTCGGCCTGCTCGACAACGCAACCGTAACAATCGGGAACACGCGCGCGGATATCTGGGTCACGTCCAAAGAAACACCCAACATCGACTTCGCCCACACGTTTTCCGACACGTTCGTGCAGCGGGTTCGCTCTGCCCCCGGAGTGGCGCGCGCCGACAACCTGATCGTCAACTTCCTGACGATCTCCTTGCCCAGTGGCGCGCAGGAGGGAGTGATCATCTACGCCCTCGATGACTTCCACGATTGGAATCTTCCGTGGAATGTGAAGGACGGGCAATTGAACGATCTGAAGCGAGGACGCTACCTGTTTCTCGATGACTCCGCGGTACGGCGCTACGGCCCGTTTCATGTGAACGAGTACCGCGAGATTCAGCAGACGCGCCTGAAGATTATCGGCCGGACCGCAGACGCCAAGTCGTTCACGACTACTCCGATTGCCTTCATGGATTTCGAGCGGGCCCAGGCGTTGTCGGCTGAAAACCTTCACGGATTGACGAGCTACATTCTGGTAAAAGTCGCTCCTGGCGCCGATCCACAAGCGGTCAAGGCCGAGATCCAGAAGCGTCTGCCCTATAACGACGTTTTTCTGAAGGACGAATGGGCACGGCGTTCCCGCAACTACTGGATTGTGAGCACAGGCCTGGGCCTAAACCTTTTCGTCACGGTGTTTCTAGGTTGCATGGTCGGTATCGTCGTGGTCGCACAGACGCTCTACAGTTCGACCATGGAGCACATCAAGGAGTTCGGGACCGTGAAGGCCATCGGCGGAGGCAACGGCGACATCTACAAGCTGCTCGTCGAACAGGCGACGTTTTCGGCGGCGATCGGGTATGTCCTTGGGGTTGGGCAAGCGTTCGTGATGCAGCCTTTGGTGGAGAAGATCGGCCTGAAGCTGATTGTGCCGGACAGCTTTCTGGTCGCAGTGTTCTTCGGCGCGCTGGCGATGTGCCTGGGCGCCGCCCTGATTTCATTCCGCAAGGTCGCAGGCATCGACCCTGCGCTGGTTTTCCGGAGCTAGGCCGAAGGGGAGAGAAGTATGGCGGTAACTGGAAGCACGGGACGTGACAAAGTCTCTTGAGGAAGGGAAGCACGCGGTTCAGGTTTTGAAGGGATGCTCCCTAGCGGTGGAGCGCGGCGAAATCGTTTCTCTGGAAGGACCGTCAGGGTCAGGAAAGACGACGCTGCTTTCCATTCTGGGATGCATCCTAACGGCGAGTTCGGGAAGGGTTTCGATTGAAGGCAAGGCGGTGGACTCCAACGATCCCGCGCTCCTGCCGGCAGTCCGCAGGAAATCCATCGGCTTCGTGTTCCAGCAATTCAATCTGTTCCCATCGCTGACCGCACTCGAGAACGTGCAGTACGCGTTGAACATCAAAGGCGTGCGCGACCGGCGTGCCCGCGCCGAGGCTGAACGCGTCCTTGAGCAGGTGGGAATGGGCGAACGCAAGCTTTTCCTGCCGCGTGATCTCTCTGGAGGACAGAAGCAGAGGGTTGCTTTGGCTCGGGCACTCGCGGGGAACTCGCCCATTTTGCTGGCCGACGAACCCACCGCCAATCTGGACGCACAGATCGGAGTCCAGGTTCTCGATCTGTTTCGCGACCTTGCCAAGCGTGAAGACCGGGCTCTTCTTATCGTTACTCATGATCCCAAGGTGCGCACGGTGTCCGACCGAGTCTTGCGGATTCACGATGGATATCTCACCAGTTCAAACTAGAGGTTCTTATGCAGACGTTACAGCGGATCAGTCTTCTCGTGGTTGGAGTTCTCATGCTGATGGCTCTGGTGGTAGAGGCACGCAAAATGGAGACACGGGCTTCCTCCGGTTCGATGGCGGTGCCTGGGTCACAAGCTGGACTTGCTACGGAGCTTCGCGCGGAGGGCTGGGTAGTGGCTTATCCTGGCGCCGAGGTGACCGTAGGAACTGACGTCGCCGGAACCGTTGTGAGTATGCTGGTCGAAGAGAAGGATCGTGTCCGCAAGGGCCAGTTGATCGCTCAGTTGCGATCGGACGATACGCGCGCAGCTCGCGACGAAGCGAAAGCCACGGTTGCGCAAGCGGAAGCCGACATCCGCTTGTTCGACGCCGAGGTCACTCGCGCGCAACTGCTCTATGACGAGAAAGTTGGGACCAAGCAGGCCCTGGATCGTGCCGTTCGTGATCGCGACGCGGCTCAGGCTCGTCGTGACACGGCCGCGGCGACGGTGCGCAAACTCGATGCCACGCTCGACAAGACTCGAATCTGCACCCCCATCAGTGGAGTCGTGCTTTCCCGCCTGGTGCAGCCCGGCGAGACGGTGAAGGAAAACTCATCTCTGATCAAGATCGCCGACCTCACCCGCACCCGCGTGGAGGCCGAGGTGGACGAATTCGACGCGGGTCATATTCACATCGGTGATTCGGTGAAGATTCGCGCCGAGGGTTATGACGGCCAGGAGTGGCGGGGAAAGGTGGAGGAGATTCCGGATTCCGTGGTCGGCCGTCAGTTGAAGCCCCAGGACCCGACCAAGCCGATCGACACGCGCGTACTGCTCGTCAAGGTTGCATTCGCGGAGAAAACACCCTTGAAACTGGGGCAGAAGGTGGAAGTTGGAATCGATCCGAAGGTTGTGGCCCAGACAAAAGTCCCCTTGGAGGAGAAACTACGATGATCAGCCGAGAAACGCGGAGAATGGCCGGTATTCTTCTGGTAGTGTTGCCAACGGTTCTTTACGGTGGAGTCTCGCTATTGATGATGCTGATCGATGATCGCTCCGGGTACATGGAGAATCCACTGAGGCAGAATTTGTTTCGCGCTGGGCACGCGCATGCGGGTGTGCTGCTCATTTTATCTCTGGTTGCGCTGCGTTACGTGGATGAATCTCAGTTGTCATCGTTCTGGAAGAGGGTAGTGCGGGCGGGGATTCCGTCAGCGGCCATCTTTCTTCCGGCGGCCTTTTTCTTTTCTGTGCTCTCGCCGAGAGCTACGCATCCGAACGGCTTTATCTATCTTGCTTACGTTGGAGCGTTGGTGCTTGCTACGTGCCTGCTCGCGCTTGGAGTAGGGCTGCTGCGATCTCCAGCTTCCTCCCAGACATAGTACGATCGGCTGCCCGAGTCTAGCGTCGGACGGAAAAACCGCTTGAAATCCTGTAACCTTGCCTTATGCTGCGAATCCCATTAGGGGCCGCTGCTACGTGGGCTCCCTCTGGTCCGGTGGAGATTTGGGAATGGATGAGCGCAAGTTCAAGAAAATGAATCGGCGGGAGTTGCTGAAGCTCACGCCTGTGGTAGCCCTCGGAGCATTCGCGATTCCTGCGCTGCGACGGCCCCTGCTAAAAGGCGGACTCGCTTTCAGCGACTGGGCCTCGGGTGCGTATTTCCGAACTGGGCATCTGGCCGCAACTTTCGACGATTCCGAGCTGACACCGTTCGAGAAGTTTCCGATCAACGGTTACGATGTCGATGACCCCGGGGTGATCTTCGAGAACTGGACCCTGACCGTTAGTGGGGCCGTCCAGAAGCCTGGGGAATACACGCTTGCTCAAATTCAGGCGCTGCCCCGGACGCGGCAGAACACCCAGCACGTATGCGTCGAAGGTTGGGACGTCATCGGTCGATTCGGGGGCACAAGGCTGTCGGAATTTCTGAAGCTGATCGGGGCCGATCCCACTGCTCGATTTGTGACCGTGGAGTGTGCTGACGATTATTACGAATCCCTCGACATGGCCACAGCCATGCACCCGCAGACCTTGATGTGCTATGAGATGTACGATCAACCACTGACCCGCGAACACGGTGCTCCTGTTCGGCTGAACGTACCCACCAAGATTGGCTACAAGCAGGCCAAATACCTAACGGATCTCAAAGTTACTAATGTCCTCGAGCGTGTTGGCTACTGGGAAGATCAGGGGTATTCGTGGTTTTACGGGCTCTGAGTTTCACAAGGGAACCTCATGCAAGCTGAAGTCGTCGAATTCGAGTCCGCCAAGAGCGGTGAGTCCGTCCAAGCCGTGCACGAGCATCCTTGGGTCGTACGGTTTACGCACTGGGTAAATGCGGTTGCGCTGTTTGTGATGGTGGGCAGCGGCCTCCAGATCTTTCGAGCATTCCCGAGTTTTGGCGCCAAAATTCCAGAGAAGGATCTTCTGAATTGGCCCAAAGCTTTTGCCATCGGCGGTTGGCTGGGAGGCGGCCTGCAGTGGCATCTCACATTCATGTGGATCTACATCGCCACCGGCCTCTTTTACCTCGGCTACCAAATCTTCAGCGGGCACTACCGGCAGGTGTTGTTCCTGCCAAGCGATATTCGTGGTGTGTGGCCCATGGCGCGGCACTATTTTCTTCTTGGACCGAAGCCACCCGAGACGCAAGCGTACAACCCGCTACAGAAGCTGGCTTACAGCTCGGCGATTGGCTTGGGAGTGCTGTCGGTATTGACCGGGTTTGCCGTCTGGAAGCCGGTGCAATTTTCCTGGCTTGCCTGGCTGATGGGCGGCTTTCACTGGGCGCGGGTCTGGCACTTCCTTGCGACGTGCACCATCCTATTCTTCGTGTTGGGGCATCTCGTTATGGTGGTTCTGCACGGCTGGAATAACTTCATGTCCATGCTCACCGGATGGAAGAAGAATCCGGAATACCTCGCTTAGCGCATGGCTGCGCGCACACAGAGGAAGGTTCGATGGGCAGTTTGCCGGAGCGAATGACCATCCAGGTGAAGACTGCCGACCCCGCCGGGATGCGCGAACAAGAGTTGCTCCGGCGCGTTCAGGCTGGGGAAAAACAACTCTTCTACGAGGTCGTGAAGCCCTACGAGCGTCGCGTGTACTCTGCAGCGCTGGCCGTTCTACGTAACGAGGCCGATGCGGAAGACGCTGCCCAGGAAGCGATTCTCAAGGCTTTTACCCACATCCGGCAATTCCGCGCGGAAGCGCGCTTCAGCACGTGGCTGATCCAGATCGCAGTAAACGAGGCGCTTATGCGGCGGCGAAGAGCCCATCCCGAGATCATCGAGCCCATCGGCGAACGTCAGGAAGAAGACGGGCAGTACACGCCTCGCGACTTTGCCGACTGGCGCGAGATTCCGTCCGAGGCTTTGGAGCGTAAGGAAATTCGCCAGAAGCTGGCGGACGCGGTCGCTGCCCTGGCGCAAAAATATCGAGATGTCTTCGTGCTCCGCGACGTTCAGCACCTGAGCATCGAGGAAACGGCCGAAGCCCTGGGAATCTCGCGGGCTTCTGTAAAAACGAGGCTGCTGCGTGCCCGGCTCATGCTGCGCGACCTGCTGGCTCCCGGACTGGGTGGCGCATGGTTCGCCCGCCTGCCGTTCGAAAAGGGGAACAAACCATGGTAGTCAATTGCGAACACGTCTGGAGGGAGATCTCGAACTATCTAGACGGCGAAGTTGACAGAACGACGCGCGCCGCCATGGAAGCACACTTCAAAGAATGCAAGCACTGCACCGCAGTGCTCGACGGTACGCGCAACATCGTGCAGCTTTACGGGGATGACCGCCTGTACGAGCTCCCCGCGGGTTTCAGCCAGCGTCTGGAGCGCAGGCTCGCCCAGCAAGCTTCATCGGGGGGATATCGGAGTGCCCGATCGCTTTGGATCCTGGTAGTGGCGGCAGCGGTCTTGATCGCGGGTGGTCTGACCCTGGGGAACTCATCCGTGTTCAGGCAGCCCGATCTTCGCTCTCACCTTGCGCAACCGCCCCGCGGCATCCCCCCTGCGTTAGTGGTCGCGGTCTCAGACGATGGGAAGGTCTTCCACGTTCCAGGTTGCAAGTTCCTGCACAAACATGATGATGAGAAGCCAGTATTGATGACTGCAGACGATGCTCTTCGAAAGGGATACGCTCCGTGCGTGCGTTGCTTGCGGCAGTACCTCAGTGCGCGAGTGGAATGTCCTCGCGTCTCGCCGGCACCTGAGTTGTGGGCCAAGCGAGCGGCCTCCCTATCGGTCCTTCGGTAGGCTTGAGGACGGGGGGGCGCGGATCGGCAGGCATCGGTTGAGCGAGTAGCCACAAATCCTTAGTTCGATTTTGGGGCTTCACGGAAGAGGAACATCCGGGTGGGGACGCGAACCCCTCGTCCGACCACCCGGGATGATTCTTGCGGTGCGATCGAGGCCTAGTTCTTCTTCATGTCGTCGTGCTTCATATTGTCATTCTTCATGCTGTCGTCTTTCATCGTGTCCTTCTTGGCCTTCTTGGTCTTCTTCGCTTTCTTGTCCTTCTTTGCATCGTCTTTCTTCATTTGATCCTGCTTCATGTTGTCGTCCTGCTTCATCTCTCCAGACGACTGCGCGAAGGCGGTCAGGGACACGGCGAGCAAACACATACCGATCATCTTCATAGCGAGCTTGTTCATTTTGTTCTCCTGTGAGGCGGTTTGAGTCCCTAGGTTGCCAGGGCAAAGGTGGGATGCTCGATGGCGCCGAAAGTTACAGACGCAGGGTGTTCCCGGGAGGTACCTGTGCGCGTCAAAACAAATTCAACAAGCCAACTGCTCTCGCGAAATCTTCAGCTTGTCCAGATTCCCGAGCACCGTGACCGCGATGGATTCCGTGCGGAAAAAATCATTGGCCATTTCCTGCAGATCCCTTGCTGTAACGGCCTCGATTTTTTTGATCAGCTCGTCCATGCCGTAGAACCGATCAAAATACATATCCTGGCGCGCGAGGTTCGACATGCGCGCCGTGGAAGACTCGAGTGACAACATCAGGCTGCCTTTCAGTTGATCCTTGGAGCGGCGCAGTTCTTCGTCGGGCACGGCCTCCGCCTTCAGCGTCTTGAACTCCGACACAACCGACTGAACCACCTTCAGCGCCGACTCACGCGACGTTCCGGCGTAGATCGAGAGACAACCGGTGTCGCGGTAGGGATTGAGGTCGCTGTAAATCGCGTACGCCAGACCTTGCCGTTCACGAATATTCTGAAACAATCGGGAACTCATCCCGCCGCCCAGCAGCGTGTTGAGAATGTAGGATGCGAACCGTCCCTCGTGCGCGATTGGATGCGAGGGAACGCCGATACAAATCTGGACCTGCTCCAGCGACTTCTTGTTGCGCAGCGTAATCTTCGGCACAATCTTAGGCGGGATCGAGTGGACCCCGTTCTTCGCGGGCCGCATTCGATCGAAATGCCTGGACACCAGTTCGACGAATTTCTTGTGATTGAGGTTTCCTGCCGCAGCCACGATTACGTTTCCGGGAGTGAAGCGTTTTTGGTACATGTCGAGCACGAGCGGTTGATCGAAGCCCTTGACCGTTTCCTTGGTGCCCAGGATCGGTTTGCCAAGAGGATGATCCTTCCAGAAGTTCTGCGTGAAGATCTCGTGGACGAGGTAATCCGGATTGTCTTCGTCCATCTTGATCTCTTCCAGGATCACCCGCCGCTCGCGGACAATATCTTCGACGGCGAACACCGGGTTGAGCACCAGGTCAGAGAGAACATCGAGCGCGATAGGCAGATGTTCGTCGAGCACCTTCACGTTGAAGCAGACGCACTCTTTCGCGGTAAAAGCATCCAGGTTGCCCCCGATCGAATCGACTTGGCGAGCGATGGCTTCCGCCGACCGGTTCTTCGTGCCCTTGAAGACCATGTGCTCGATGAAGTGTGAGAGACCGTTCCGCAGCGGATCTTCGTCACGGGAGCCGGTTTTGATCCAAATGCCAATCGAAACCGAGCGGATATGCTTCATCTCCTCCGAGATGACGATCAGCCCGTTGGACAGGACCTGCCGGTGAATATTCCGCAGTTCTTCCGCCATAAAAGTACCGTCCCAGCTGGGTTAGACGACTCGCCATGCCGGGACTCTCTATTCTCACATACCGGGAAGGTGCTCGGCGGGGAATAAGTTATCCTCATAGAATCAACAAGTTGCAGCATTGTTCGCGACATGGTCAGTTGCTCCGAGCAACCACCATTGGGAGCTAAGTTAGAATTCAATTGGGCGCCCGGATCCCGGTACCAAAACAAGATGGCTCACAGCCTTCCCAATCAACTAGTGGGTCTTGACCTCGCAGAACTCTCCGGCTTGGTCGCAGATCTGAATGAGCCCGCCTACCGCGCCCAACAGCTCTTCGAATCTTTGTACCGGCAACGCGTCGAGTCCACCGACCAGATCTCCACCTTGCCGTCCCGGATGCGCCTCGATTTGACGGCCAGAGGGATCTCAATCGGGTGGACACGTATCGAGAACAAGTTCGAATCGACGGACGGGACGATCCGGTATCTCATTGCCTGCCCCGACGGACAGACCGTCGAAGCCGTTTGGATGCCCGAGGGAGACGACGGCGAGAAAGGAGACGGCAGTGAAGCGGGAGACGAAACCGGTTCGGCCGCGCTACCGCGGAGTCGAGCCACCATCTGCGTTTCCAGCCAGGTGGGCTGCGCAGTCGATTGCCAGTTTTGCCTTACGGCCCTCCTTGGAGTCAAGCGCAATCTGACGGCGGGGGAGATCGTTTCGCAAGTCTGCTCAATCCTCCGCGATCAGCAAGTCACGCCACCGCAGGATCGCGTCAACATCGTCTTTATGGGCATGGGCGAGCCGTTTCTGAACTACGACAACTTCATGAAGGCGGTCCGCTTGCTGGTGGACGGTGTGGGAATTCCGGAATCGCGCATGACTGTTTCAACGGCAGGCATCGTTCCCCGGATCCACGATTTCGCTCGCGAAGCAGTTCGACCGAAACTCGCGATTTCGCTGAATGCCTCCAATAACGAACTGCGTACTCGTCTGATGCCCATCAACCGGAAATGGAGCTTGGAGCAACTCGTCAGTGCAGCGCGATCCTTTCCTTTGAGATCGCGGGAACGGCTGACCTTCGAATACGTCTTGCTGGACCAGGTGAACGATTCGATGGAGAACGCTCGTGAGGTTGCAGAATTGATTCGTGGAGTGCATGCCAAGGTGAACCTGATCGCGCTCAACGCCGGTCCGGGGATCGGGTTCGGAACTCCCACTCGCGAGAGAGTAGTTGCCTTCCAGAAGACCTTGGTGGCAGTGGGAGTCCCGACCTTCATTCGTCGTCCCCGCGGACGTGACATCTATGCAGCGTGCGGCCAGCTCAAGCGCACCGCCGAGTTGATCAATGTCATCGCTGTAGCGCGCGACAGCGAACCAAGCTAGGGCATTGGGCGCGTTTCGAGGCTGGCCGCAGCTTCCGTCGGTTCCGCAGCCGTCTTGGCGGGCTCTTCCTCCGCCACCAGGGGCTGAGCGCCCGCGGCAGGGATCTCGATGTGGATGGTCGTGCCACCCTCCACGCGATTTGTACACTGTATGAGTCCGCGGTGGTCCCGGATGATGCCGTAGCATGCACTCAATCCGAGCCCAGCTCCACGGCCTACCGGCCGCGTCGTGTAGAAGGGGTCGAACACCCGCTCAGGCTCCCGCGCCCCGGGGCCATTGTCGGAGAACTCCAGAACGACAGCGTCGCCTTTGCGGCACGTCTTCACCGAGAAGATTCCACCACCCACTTCATCCAGCGCCTGCAGCCCATTGTTCGCGACGTGCAAACAGACCTGTAGCAGTTGGTTCGGATCGGCGGAGATCTGTGGCAGGTCCGTGGCCAGGCTCGTCTGCACTTCGACCTTGTGTGTGCTGAATTGCGGCTGGCATAACTTGACCGCGGTCTGCACCACAGAGTTCGCATCCACAGGAATTTTTTCTCCGGGAACCTGCCTGGCGAAATTGAGCAGACTCGCAATCAAGACGCGGGTACGCTTGACTTGCTGGGCGATCTTCGCCGCCAGTGTCCGTTGTTCCTCTGTCAGCCCAGACTCGGCGAGCAGTTCTGAATATCCTAGCATCGCCGTCAGCGGGTTGTTGAGCTCGTGCGCGGCGCCGCCAACCAGTTGTCCCAGAGATGCCAATTTCTCGGATTGGATAAGCTGCGCTTGCAAGTGCTTCAGGTCTTCAAAGGACTCCTGCGACGTGCGCAGGAGTCGGATCAGCTCACGATCCAAAAGGTGCTGCCTCAGAAACACCACACCACCCATCAGCATCATGGTCACAAGAGTCGTGACCAGTCGAAAATTCCTCACGCGAGGTGGGGCGGATACGTCGAACACCGCCCAGGCCGCAAACAGGGGCAGAGACAGAATCACAGACATGCCCATCCGGGCTACCCACACTCCGTGCCGTCCGGGAGCCTGCTGTGCGGGTTCCTGCTTTGGGCGCAGATCCTGCCCCAGTACTCCGATCACGCTGATCCAACCCATCGATGCTGCGACCGGCAGATCGTACAAGCTGCCGGTGTAATAGACATTGCGCTGGATCGCCCAGTTCGCGACATAAGAGCTCAACGCGTATACGACGCTGGCTCCGAACCAATGCGCGTAGATGCTCTTCCATCCTCCCTTGCTTCGCTGCCACACGATGGCGAGCCCCACCAGGAAGACCAATTTCTCCGTGAGGTACAGGGCGTTGAGGCTCCGCCCGTAAGTCAATTCGTCGGTGTGGGCGTATTGCCATGGGATAACGCCGAACAGGTAGAGGTAGACCCACCACGTAAGGAGCAATACGAAGTCCAGGCGTCCAAGTCTGGCTTCGTGATCATCTTGCTGTGCCTGCGGCTGCAGAGCCAGGGCTGCCATCATGGGGACGAAATGCAAGAAAATCACGATGTCGCCCACGAACGGTTCCGGCACTTCCTGGCGAAGGACGACCTCGATATAGCTCCACATGAACTGGTACGAGAGCCAGAAGATGATGCCCAGGGTCATCAAGCCCCAAAACAGGCGAGTCCGTCCCTGATTTCGAGTGACGTTCGGGAGTAGAGCGGCCGTAGCGGAAAGCAGCAGGATGCACTGCGTGACATCACTGAAGACAGTCAGTGCAAAACCAGGAGGAATCAAAGCGGAGGCGCACGTTTGGGCAAAAACCAGGCACCCCGCAGCCAGCATCCAAAGCTTCGAGCGCTCCGACAATGGGATTCCTTTCAGTCTGATTTTAGCCGTGAGCCTGCTGTTTCTTGGGTTACCAGAGTAACCACCTGGTGGCACATGGCCGGGCCTTTTGGAGCAGTTGCAGCCTATCTTCCGGCTGCCAACTTTCCCTTGCCATCAAGCTGTAGAATCAATAGTATCCGTTCTCATTCCAAGAAGACTCCTGGGGAATCGTGATTCGTTTACCGTTCCAGGCAACCGGGTACCGTTTGTTTTCCAGGCAAGCTCCTATCACCCCGGGGGAAGTCCGGCGCATCGAGCGATGGTTAGCTTCCGCCCGCGTTTTCCTAGCTATTTCGGCGTTGGTAGCCGTCTGGATGGACCCCTCAGAGTTTGGCTATTCCCTGTGGGCCTACTGGACGCTCGGGCTCTACGTCGTACACGGCGTAGTGGTGATGCTGCTCCTGCGATTCCGCAAGGAGTCGACAGCGTCGTTCCGCCTGCTCGTGCACGGCGCAGATATTGTGTGGCCCGTACTGGTCACCCTTTTCGCGACGGGGCAGGGAAGCCCGTTCGTTCTCTTCTTCGTGTTTGTGCTGGGTGCGTCCGCGTATCGCTGGGGCCTGCGAGAGACATTCGGCACGTCGGTGGCGACCGTATCGCTTCTCTGGGCCGAGAGTTTTGCAGTGCGCCACGGCCTCACAGTCTCGATCGACCGTGCCTTGGCCCGTAATGGCCTGCCGCTATTGGATGTCAGCCTGTCTCAGTTCGAGCCGAAACGGCTCTTCATGCTTTCAGCCTATCTGCTCGTGATGGGGCTCTTGCTCGGTTACCTCGCAGAACAGCAGAAGCGACTGCGGGCAGAACGCGCCGTAATTGCACGAGTTCTGGGTCGGGTCCGAGTCGAGGCGGGTCTTACGGGTACCCTTCAGGACATCCTTCATGAATTGCTCGCTATGTATGGGGCCCGTCGGGCCTTGATCGCGTCCCAGGAGACCAACAAATACCGCGTGTTCGTGGGTGACCTGGAGTTGCAGGAGTCTGGATTGGCGCAACTGCATTGGCTCGAATCTTCGCCTTCCGATCGCGAAACCTATCTGTACGAATCTGTTGCGGATGCATGCCTGGGAGTGCGCAAGGATGCGAGCTACCAGTGCATCCTGCTGGATCGTGACGGCGTTCGGCTTCGCTCCGAGACCATGCAACCTTTGTCCCCTCTGGCCAAGCTGCACTCCTTCGAGTCTCTGGCGGTTGTTTCGTTCTTGTTTGGCCAGGAGTGGTGGGGCAGAATCTTTCTTCTCGACCCGGTTTTCGGTGGGGATCGCGAGGACGAACTACGCTTCCTGCAGGAACTGGTCCGACAAGTGGGGCCGGCAGTGTATAACGTTTATCTGCTTCGCCGGCTGCGACAGCGAGCCGGGGCCGTCGAGCGGGCTCGGGTCGCTCGTGAACTGCACGATGGCGCAGTACAGTCCCTCATTGCGATGGAGATGCAGGTAGATGTTTTGCGCCGGCAATCGACGTCCCAGGACAGTCCGATAACCAGGGAACTGGGCCGGATCCAGGGTCTGCTGCGTGAGGAGGTGCTAAAGCTGAGGGAGCTCATGCAGCAGATGAAATCCCTCGACGTAGATTCATCCAACTTCCTGCGGTTTGTCGAAGATACGGTGGAACGCTTTCAGCGCGAGACCGGCATCAGCGCACGCTTCGTATCGGTGCTCGACAAGCCGGATATGCCCCAGCGCGTCTGTCGCGAACTGGCTCGCATCGTGCAAGAAGGTCTGGTCAACGTTCGCAAACACAGTGCCGCGCGTCATGTTCTGGTGAGAATGACCGCGAAGGACACCCACTGGCAACTCACCATTGAAGACGACGGTCGTGGATTCCCGTTTTCTGGACGGTTCACGCAAGGGGAACTCGAGGAGATCGGGAAGGGGCCCATGGTCATACGGGAACGTGTGCGTTTGATTGAAGGTGAACTCACGATAGAATCAAATCCGAGCCGAGGGGCACGGCTCGAAGTCAACGTGCCGCGACAGCTGCAGCACCGGGAAGCCGCCTATGGAAAATAAGAGATCGCCCATTCGAATCGTCATTGCCGACGATCACCCGATCTTCCGGGATGGTCTTCGCCGCCTCCTCGAAGCTGAACCCGGGCTGAAGGTGATCGGAGAAGCTCAAGACGGTGCCGACGCCGTAAGGCTTGCTCGTCAGCTCAAACCCGACATTCTGCTGCTAGACCTCGCCATGCCCCGTACACCGGGTCTCGAAGCATTGCGCGACCTGAGCATCGGTACCGGGGCCAACGGCGTGCGTGTCATTCTCCTCACCGCTGCGGCGGAGAAGCACCAGATCGTTGAGGCCCTGCAGCTCGGAGCTCGCGGTGTCGTCCTCAAGGACTCGGCGACTCAGCTCCTGCTGAAGAGCATCCACACTGTCATGACCGGGGAGTATTGGGTTGGCCGCGAGAGTGTATCGAACCTGGTTCAGTACCTCCGAACGTTGGTTCAGTCCTCGGGCGAGGAATCTCGCCAGAAGAAATTCGGGCTTACTCCCAGGGAACTGGAGATTGTCTCAGCGGTCGTGGCCGGGTACTCAAACAAGGAGATCGCGGAATATTTCAAGATTAGTGAAGACACGGTGAAACACCACCTGAGCAATATCTTCGACAAATTGGGGGTCTCGACCCGGCTCGAACTGGCCCTTTTTGCGGTGAATCAGTCGCTGCCCCTGAAGAGTATTGCCTAGGATCTCCTCCAACAGGGTATGGCACCTTCGTGCCATATACGCCACTTCCGTGCCATTGGCTTGGGAAGGGGACGTCACTACCATTATTGCTAGGTATACCCGCGAAAAAGTTTGCAGTTTCGGGTATAAAGTTTTCTCTTTATATTCAGCAAGATTGCCCTCAAACGAGGGGGAGGAGCCCGTGATTAAGTCCTTGCATCAGTTGTGGTCAGACGAGTCTGGACAGGACATCGCAGAGTACGCTGTGATGTTGGCCGTCATCCTGGTGATCGTGGTGGGAACTATCCGCCTGATCGGTTCCAACGCGAATAACGTCTTCTCGCAAGTGGGAAGCGCGATTCAGTAGCGAGTGGTGAAACTCGCCCCCGGCCCGCTGGCACAGTCGTGCCGACCTGCGGGCCCAGTTCACGTCTCTCGGTAACCCTCGACCAACGGACGCGGCTGTGAGTGCGCCCAGCCTCGCTTCACTCCTGTTTGGGAGTGGGGCAGTTACTGCTTGGCTGCAGGTGTCGTGGCCGTCGATGCCACTTTCTCCACTCCAGCAGTCGATATCCTCATCAGGTAAGGAAACACCGGAGTCACTTCGAACGGCATCTTCTCGCGGGCGGACAACAGTGCCACGGGCTTCGTCTTAGCCAACGCGGCCTCGTTGCTCCAGGGATCGACCTTGATTCGTCCGCCCAGAGGCAATGCCGCAATCTGATCTTTCTTGCGTTCGTCCAGCTGAGGAGCCGAATTCAGCAGCGCCGACATGCGCAGCGTCTTACCGCTGACCAGTCCGTCTCCCAGCCGGGCGCGGATGAGGTTCTTCAAGTCCGGCGCCCGCGTCTGTAGGGCTTTCAAGAACAGCCCCGCGTTTGCCAGCTTGTCTTTGTAGGGAGAGTTCGCCAGAAACTCCAACGCCTTCTTGTCGGCCTCGTCCTCGTCGGAGGTGCTCCGCTTGAAGTTAATGCTTGAGAAGGTGTCCTCGTCGGCAAAGAACAAACGGTCGTTGAAGGCGAACTTGGTGTCCATCTGATGACCCAGCACAATGTGGCCGAGTTCACGAGCCAACACCATTGCCAGCGAGGCCTCGTCGGGAAGCACGTCAAGCAATCCGCGGCTAACCACGATCGTGTGCCCGATGGTGAACGACTCCAGCGGGGCGGTCAGTAGCACGCGGGCCCGAACTTCAGGTTGCACATCAAGGTTGTTGGTGACGATCAGGTTGTTCACGACCGTCGTTAACACCTTGTCGACTTCTCCGCTCGGCGCGAGCAGGCCGACTTTCTGCAGCCGCTCGATGGCGTTCTCTTCCGCTTGGTGTTGCCATTTGCGCTGGGCCTCGACCGGGGTTGCGTCCTGAGCCGCTTCGCTCTGATCCTTTACGCTGTCCGGGGAATCAACCTGGATGGAGGTGAATTCCTCATTGCGGCCCAGGTTCTTCAGGTCGTATCCCCAGAGCCGGGTCTGCGCCTTGAAGTGGAGATTCTGCGTCATCTTGTACTTCAGGTCCGACTCTTCGCTGTAGACGTATGCCGGCAGCCAGACTCCTGGCCGCAAGTTCAAACGCCAGCTGTCGAAGTGCAGATAGTACGCGGTCCGGGTGTGCGGATAGTAAGTGCCGTTGAAGCGAACGATATTGTAGTCCTGATCCTCAACCCAGATACGACCGAGGAACCGGCCCTTGCGGCCGCCCTCCTTCGGCTGCACATCGATCACGAGGCAACGAATCTCGCCGAGGAACTCACGCCGCACAAACGTCAGGTTGTAGTACTTCTTCTGGAAGTCGTCGTCGAGGATCACCATCTGGGCAAAGCCCATCGGCAGAAAGTGCATGGCGTACACGCTGGTCAATCCATCCAGCATCCGCCGGCCGAATCCCGGCTGCCCGATGAATGAGCGATCATCGGTCCCGTTGCTCATGTCCAGCCGTCCCAGGAAGTAGCGATCCGAAACCGGAACCGCTCCCACGTCCTTGTCCGCTTTCATGTTCTGGATGTAGGTCTCCACTAGCGGGTGCGCATGGCGCATCTGCGCGACGAAGAAGTGTTCCCGCTCTACGATGCGGTCGATAACCTGGTCAAACGACCCCGGAGCTGAGAGTGTGGTGGAGGCGGGGAGATGGACCACAGTTGCGGGTGCGGTACTGTCCGCTTCGGGTGCGGCAGGACTCGAATCCTGAGCTGCCAGGCCCATTGCAAAGCCAACTACCAGGAGGAGGGAGAGGAAACCGCTTTTGAAACTACGCATAGACCCCTTCATGAAGCGTATCGCTTCAGGCTAGCTGGAAAATGATGTGCAACACGGCGGTGGAATCCGCGGGTTGGCCATCCCGCATCGCCGGCTTGAAGCTGATCTGTTGGGCAGCACGAACCGCCGATTCGTCCAGTCCATGACCTAACCCGCGTACCACACGCAGAACGCGGATGTGACCGGACGCCTCCAGCACGACTTCGAGCAAAACCTCACCCTCGACGCGCGCACGCCGGGCGTCGTCCGTGTAGGCTGGAGTTGGCTTCGAAAGAATTTCTGCAGGCACGATTCGTGGAGCGACCTCCGCCGTTTTCGGGCGAACCGGCTGCGCCACTGCAGCGTCCGCGTCGCCGAATCCGGCTTGGCGAACGATTCCGTTGCCGCGCGACGAGTTCACCCGTCCACTCCCGTCACCCATCGCCGTACCGTTCCCAAACCCTGTGCTTGCCACAACGCCGCGCGCGCCTTTCGCCCCCCCGGTACCATTTCCGTAGCCTGGACCTGCCGGCAGGTCAAATGACCCCAACTGCGCGATCGTCGCTGGTTTGCCAGTGTTGTTTGCCGCGGCGGGCACCCCGTTTGGGTCTCCGAATCCGCCGGTCTGCACCTTCTGCGGGGCTGCGGCGATGGTCGGCACAGCCGAACTTCCTGTAGAGAACACGTTGGTTTGCACCAGTCGTTTCGGAATCGCTGGCGCACTCTGCGGAAGAGTCGGTTTGCTGACCGCCATTTCTACCTTCGGAGCCTGCGCATCTTCGACGGTTACTTTTGGTTTCGGCGTCCGCGCAGGCAGCCGCAAGTTCTCCGGAATCGGCGTGTCGAGATGCGCCACAGGCTCGGGCACTTTGAACTCACGGACCGGAGCGGGTTGGTGATTGACCGGGGGCGGCGTCGTGACTAAGACGACTGCCTTGTAGTCTCCAGCACGGGCTGGGATGACTCTCGGGTATAGCAACCCGACCCACAGCAGCAGCGCGATGCCGCCAGCCTGGGTCGCCATGCTGAAAATAAACTCTTTCCACGGTGGCCTTGACTCCGGGAGCAGCGAAAACGGCGTGGTTTGAGGGTCAGAAGCCATAGGGTCTCAGATGATCGGCTGCCGGTTACGGCTGCCCCTTTTCGAAAATCTCCTGGCAGACGACAGATCCCGAACATCTGAACCTGGAGACGGACCGCGTCAGTTAAGTGTACAACCCAACCATAGGTTGGTTGCAAGAATAAGGCCACTTCTTACCGGCCAGAAACAACTAACCACTTGCGTCTTAATCGCTTACAACCGAGCAGACGACCTGGCAGAGTGCCCTGCCTCGGAGGGGCAAAATTTTACAGCTTCTGGGCAGGATTTCAGCCGCGCTGAGGCAGGCGCCTTCCGGGTTTCATCGCTGTGGGAGCGGTTGCCAAGCATCCAGGCTGCGCACCTAGCAGCGAACCACCTTCTCGCTCTGAATTCCCTTGGTCGCATTCCGAGTGTCCACGACCAGCTGCGATTCTTGCACAATCCGGCGGTAATCGTAGTCGGAGTGGTCGGTCACAATGAGTACGCAATCATACTTTCCCAGATCTTCGAGAGAGGCACACTTCATTTGCAGATCATATTTCCGGCCCCTTCCGACCATTGGAAAATACGGGTCGTGATAGCTGACCTGCGCGCCCTCCTTCTGCAGCAGCTCGATGATCGTTAGGGAAGGCGACTCGCGCAAGTCATCGATATCGCGCTTGTAAGCGACCCCCAGCACCAGCACCCGCGCGCCGTTCAGCGCTTTTTTTCTCTGATTCAGGGCGCTGACTACAGACGCGATCACGTGGTAGGGCATGCCCGTGTTGATCTCGCCCGCCAACTCAATGAAGCGGGTTCGGAAATCCCACTCCTTGGCCTTCCAGGAGAGATAAAACGGATCCACGGGAATGCAGTGTCCGCCCAGGCCGGGCCCCGGATAAAACGGATGAAATCCGAAAGGCTTGGTGGACGCTGCCTCAATTACTTCCCAGATGTCCAGTCCCATGCGCAAACTGAGCAGTTTCAGTTCGTTCACGAGCGCGATGTTTACGCACCGGTAGATATTCTCCAGGAGTTTTGTCATCTCCGCCGCCGCCGGAGACGAGACCCGAACTACCCGGTTGAAAATGGATCCGTAAAGCGCAGCCGCAGATTCGGCAGCCTCCGCGTCCAACCCGCCCACCACTTTTGGAATGTCTCGCCGAGCCACGCTCGTATTCCCGGGATCCTCCCGCTCCGGCGAGAAGGCAATATAGAAGCTGTTTTCCGAGGTCCGTCCCGTCCGCGCTGCTTTCAATCCGGACTTGTTCTCATTCTCAAGAATCGGGACCAGAACTTCTTCGGTGGTCCCGGGATAGGTCGTGCTCTCGAGCACTACCAGTTGCCCCGCCCGCAGATGGGGAGCGATGGCATGTCCGGTATTCGTGATGTAGCTCAGATCTGGTTCGTGATACGCGTTGAGCGGGGTCGGCACGCAGATAATGATTGCGTCCATTTCGACCAGTTGCGCGTAATTCGATGTGGCCTTCAAGCCGCTTGTCTGGGCTGTCTGGATCTCCTCGGGCGTAATACGGAAAATGTAGGACGCACCGGCGTTCAGCGTGTCGACTTTTTTTGGGTCGATATCGTAGCCCGTGACCCGGAATTTCTGCTCGCTGTAGAGAAGGGCCAAGGGTAGTCCAACGTAACCCATGCCAATAATACCGACGCGAGCCTGACGGCTCTCTACCTTCCCTTTAAAGTCGGCAGAATGCGAAGCAACAGTGCGGATCGTCATGATTTTTGGATGATTCTTCAGAATTCTAGCATGGCGAATCTTGATGCTCGGCGACACGCGGACCGAGATTCCACAATCTCACCCTGCGGAGTTCCATCGTGGAACCGCACCCTCCCAGACGGAGATTTGAGATGATGGTGAACGATGAAGAGGCTGCGAATTGTTGTCTTGGTGGGCTTGGCGCTCTGGCTGATTGCTGAGTCAGGGAAACTTCTGGTCGCCGACCAACCGCAGCGGGCCGACGTAATCCTGGTGCTCGCCGGCGAGACCGACCGTCGTCCGGCCCGTGCCCTCGAATTGCTCAGTCAGGGATATGCGAGCCGACTGGTACTCGATGTACCAGCAGATGGGAGAGTCTACGGATCAACGCTGGTCGAACTGGCTCGGGGATGGGCAGACTCTCTTCCCCAGGCTTCGGCCATCATCGTTTGTCCCATTCACGGCCTCTCCACGAAAGCGGAGGCTCGTGACGCTTCTGAATGTCTCCGCAATATTGGGGGCAGGTCGACTCTGCTGGTGACTTCCGATTTTCACACCCGGCGCGCGCTGAGCGTTTTCCGGCGCCGGATCCCGGCGCGCACCTTCGAAGTGGCAGCGACGTACGATTCAACCCAGTTCGGAGTCCAGTGGTGGCGGCATCGCCAGTGGGCCAAGACCAACCTCGACGAGTGGCTGCGCCTGGTCTGGTGGCAACTGGTCGATCGCTGGTTCTAGGCCCCGAGGGATTGACTCACAACGGGTTACAGGCTACGATTGGCTTCACGTTCACTGCTCTGGTCGTTGGAGACGCGGTGCGCACCTTGAGTTTCCGCGCGGTCTTGAGTTGCTGGCTGAGGGTGGTTCTGCGGGGGTCGCTTTTTGCTGCAGACTCCTCTGCCGCCATGCTCTATACCAACGGGCCAGCCCGGCTTAACGGCAGTAACGTTCCGAAAACTTCCGCCATTTTCGGGTGAACGGCAAAGAAGAAGCGCGATCGCAACATGGGTGGTGCTGTACCCGCGGCCGGCGGTAGCATTCTGGATTCTCCGCCCGCGATTTACACTGGGCTTGCCGCTATCGGAGTACTCACCGGTTGGGCGCTCATGCTGGGTGACGATCCCATGAGTCCGAAATAGCCTTACCGGCGCTCGACTCCTGCGGCCACCCCAAACTGGCCTTGTGCAAGACTCAGATTTCTCATCCATGATCAGGGGGGTAGAACTGTGAAGTGCTCTCAAACTCCCCTGCGCGTAAACAAGCAAGGTCGGTCCGCCGCGGTTTTCATTCTTCTGGCGCTGGTCCACGCCGCCGCGGCGCAGTCCATCGGTTCGGCGGATGCGACACGCTACCTCGACGACATCAAATCTCTCACCGAACCCGCGATGGAAGGACGCGGCGACGGCAACAAGGGACTCACCCGAGCCGCCAGCATGCTCGAAAGGCGCTACCGTCAACTGGGCCTGCAACCCGCCGGCACACACTCGTACCTGCAGCCTTTTACCGTCATAACAGGCGCGAAGCTGAAGTTACACAACCGCCTCACAGTTGAAAACGGCACTCAGAAAGAGAATCTCAAGCTCGATCAGGACTTCGTCCCGTTCAGTTTTTCTTCTTCGGGTTCGGTCAGTGCCCCGGTCGTATTCGCAGGCTACGGCGCCAGCGCGGACGAGTTTGGCTACGACGATTACGCGGGCATCGACGTGAAGGACAAGATCGTCGTCGTCCTGCGGTACGAGCCCGCGGGGTTCGCCGACAAGAGTGGTAACACTGGCCTGACGCGCCACGCCCAATTGATCACCAAGGCGATCAATGCGCGCAATCACGGCGCGAAGGCGGTTGTCCTGCTCAATGGGAAACTGGGGGACGGCGAAGAAGATCTGCTCACACGCTTCGGCAGTGTCAGCGGCCCTGAAAATACCGGAATCGTCCTGGTTCAGGTCAAGAACGCGGTTGCTGACAGTTGGTTTCGGGCTTCCGCGAAGTCGCTGCCAGACGTGCAAGGCCAGATCAACCACTCCTCGAAACCCCAGTCTTTCGCCTTTTCTGAGCAACTCCACATTTCCATCAACGTGGACATCGAAACCACACGGGCCAAGGTCAGCAACGTGCTCGCCTACCTGCCCGGCAAAACGGATGAGTACGTCATCATCGGCGCTCACTACGACCACCTGGGTCGCGGAAACTACGATTCGCTTGCCCCCTCGCAGATCGGCCAGATTCATCCCGGCGCCGACGACAACGCCTCCGGTACCGCCGGTGTTCTGGAACTGGCCCGACTATTCGCCCCACTAAGAGGCCAACTCCAGCGCGGCATCTTGTTCGCGTCCTTTGCCGGCGAAGAGCTTGGCTTGCTGGGGTCGGCGCACTGGGTGCAGGTTCCAACCCTCCCGCTCGGAAAGGCCGTCGCCATGCTGAATATGGATATGATTGGCCGCATCAAAGACGAAAAGGTCTACATCGGAGGTGTGGGCACAGGCTCCACGCTGAAGCCAGCGCTGGACCAGGCTCAGGCCAAGTCGAACTTCAAGATCGAATATTCGCAAGGCGGATACGCCGCCAGTGACCACACTTCTTTCGTCACCAAGAAGATACCAGTGCTGTTCTTTTTCTCAGGATTACATTCCGACTACCACAAACCGTCGGACACCTGGGACAAGATCAATCCTCAGGCGGCCGCGCGCCTGGTTGACGTGGTTGGCAGTACCGGTCTGCAACTTGCCTCGGCGCCAGAGCGACCCACGTTCATCGCAGTGGTAGAAGACAAACCGCTGGCGTCCAGTGGTGGCGGTTATGGTCCATACTTCGGGTCGATCCCCGACTTCGGGCAGACCGAAAACGGGGTTAAGTTCTCCGACGTAAAGCCGGCGTCTCCTGCGGCCAAGGCCGGACTCAAAGCGGGGGACATCCTGATCCAGTTCGGCGACAAACCCATTGGAAATCTCTACGACTTCACCGACGCGTTGCGCCGCAGCAAGGTGGGCGACGTCGTGGAGGTCACCGTGATGCGTGACGGCAAGCCGCTGAAAGCCTCCGTCAAACTCGAACAGCGCAAATAGACTGACCGCGGTTCTTACCTGATCGGAATGAAGGTTCTTGGTGGCTGTCGTTTTGTACAATGAAAACGTATGGCCGTGACAGTTGAAATGCAGAATACCGGCGATGCTGCGGCACGGGCCGAAGTGATCGCCGCGATTGAGCACGTCTTGGCGGACAGGCGCGGAGACTGGCGAGTGTCTATCCTCGGTTCTCACGCCAGTGACAACTGGACCCTGAAAATTGAAGGCCCTGCGGGATTCGAGCGTTCTTACACTCTCGATGGCGCGGCCGGAGAGCATACGCCGGAAGCCCTCCGGCGCCTTCTGGTCAAATTGCTTCCTTCCAGCAAATAAGCCGTTCGGCCTTCGCGTGGACTCGCCGAACTGACACAAGGCCAGGCGAGCATCTCTGAACTTTCTCATAACATATACTGTTACTTCCTTGGGCCAAACCGGTTGGAAGTTCACTTTTTGCGGGGGGACACCTTGATCCTGAATCCCGCGGTCCGTTTGAAGCAATCTCTATGAGAGTCCTGGT
Source organism: uncultured Acidobacteriaceae bacterium (assembly GCA_964641665.1). Lineage (GTDB taxonomy): Bacteria > Acidobacteriota > Terriglobia > Terriglobales > Acidobacteriaceae > Gp1-AA133. Next base: position 56,875 of record CAZXKO010000082.1, on the reverse strand, counting down.
GATCGGCGGTGCTGGATACATTGGCAGTCATACGGCGCGTGTGCTGCGAAAGCATGGTCACGAAGTCGTCATCTACGACAGTCTCTCCACCGGCTACGATTTCCTGGCGAAAGGCTTCGAACTCGTAGTCGGAGACATGGCGGATGGCGACAAATTGCGGACCGTGATGAACCGCACCGATGCGGTCATGCACTTCGCGGCCTTGGCTTATGTGGGAGAATCCGTCACCAACCCCCGCAAGTATTTCCGCAACAACGTCGAAGCTGCACTAACTCTGCTGAATGCGGCCATGGATGCTGGCGTCCTGCGCTTCGTCTTCTCGTCCACCTGTGCAGTTTATGGCGTTCCAGCCAAGGTGCCGATCTCAGAAGACACGGTTCGGCAGCCGATCAATCCTTATGGTGTCTCGAAGCTTTTTTTCGAGCATGCGTTGGAAGCCTACAGTCGCGCGTACGGCTTGCGCTATGCGGCGCTTCGATATTTCAATGCGGCCGGAGCCGATCCCAGCGGCGAAATTGGCGAACTTCATGATCCTGAGACCCACTTGATACCTCTGGCACTGGGGGCGGTCCAGGAGGGTGCTCCTCCCCTGAAGATCTTCGGGAACGACTATCCGACGCCCGATGGCACCTGTATTCGTGACTACATTCACGTAAATGACCTGGCGGAAGCGCACGCTTTGGCGATCAATCGCATCGCTAATGGAGGAGAGTCCTTCGCTGTGAATCTTGGTACTGGAACCGGGTGTTCGGTCACCGAGATTGTTAGCGCGGTGGAAGATGTAACCGGGAAAACCGTCAACCGGGTGATCGCTCCCCGCCGGCCTGGAGATCCACCCGCATTGGTGGCCGACCCCACTCGTGCACAACAGCAGCTACAGTGGAAGGCGACCCGTTCCTTGTGGGACATCGTCGCCACCGCCTGGAACTGGATGCAGCGTTCCGGATCGCGTTCTTAGAGCCTCTCTCTGTGCACTTCTCTTGGGGAACCTGAACAGCATTCGGGTTAATATGAAAGTGGATGTCTTTTTGGCTGGCGCAGTCGACAGGATCGTTGGTCACGCCGTCGAAATGATGCCAAGATCCGACCGGACGGACGGCCTCGTTGAAGCCGCGGGCTAGATTTGATCGGCGGATAACGTCTTAGCGCGGGAGCACCCAAACCAGGAATGCGTATTCTCCACGTGGTTGGAGCGCGGCCGAACTTCATGAAGGCAGCGCCTCTCCTCAGGGCGCTTTCGGCAAAACCGGGCGTACACCAAACTCTGATTCACACAGGCCAGCACTACGATTCGGCGATGTCCGACGTTTTCTTTCACCAGCTGGCCATGCCCCAACCGGACGCGAACCTGGAGGTTGGCTCGGGCAGCCACGCCCGCCAGACTGCCGAGATCATGACCCGCCTGGAACCATTGGTCGTGGAGCGTAAGCGGGACTGGGTCGTCGTTTACGGAGACGTGAACTCCACTCTCGCCGCCGCCCTGGTTTGTTCAAAGCTTGGGATTCGCGTGGCGCACGTGGAGGCCGGTCTCCGGTCCCGCGACCGAACCATGCCGGAAGAGATCAACCGGATCCTCACCGATCAGCTTTCGGATCTGCTTTTCACGCCCTCTGCCGACGCGGATCAGAACCTCCACGCCGAAGGAATCGATGCTTCGCGAATTCGCCTTGTCGGCAACGTGATGATCGACACCCTGCTCCATCTACTACCGCTCGCTGAGAATCAGAGCATCGGTGGTCTGCCGCCGCGCTACGCGTTGGTCACGTTGCACCGACCATCGAACGTCGACGACCTTCCCTGGTTGCGCAGTCTTCTCTCCGTGCTGAACGAGATCTGCCGTGAACTGCCCGTGGTCTTCCCGGTCCATCCTCGGACGCGCTCCCGCATTGCCGATTTGAGTCTCCCGCTTTTCAGTCAAGATTTCTTTCTCATGGATCCGAAGCCGTACCTCGAGTTTCTCGCCTTGCAGCGGCGAGCCACCGTGGTGATCACAGACTCCGGGGGCATTCAGGAAGAGACCACCTTCCTGAACGTGCCTTGTTTGACCGTGCGCGAGAATACGGAGCGGCCCGCGACGATTGAGCTGGGCACCAATCAACTAGTGGGTCGGGATGTTAACCTCCTGCAGCGAGAGGTATTGAAGATCGCCGCCGGTCAGCGGAAGGTGGCACAACAAGTTCCGCTATGGGACGGTAGGGCCGCGGAGCGGATCGCCGGCTTGCTTTGCGAGCCAATCTAGTGGCTTGCCATCTGTCCAGTCGAACCTCGCATCGCCTCTGAACACCCCTGGCCCTTCGATAACACTTCTCCCGCCGATGCGCTTAGAATAGGGCCGCCGGAGTGACCACAATGACTGACGCCTGGAGACAATGGGAGGGCGAAGTGGTAGACAATCGCTACCACCTTCGCCAGTTTCTAGGAGGGTCGGACCACAGCGCCGTGTTCCTGACCGAATTTGGCCAGCCACCCCAGAAGGCGGCGTTGAAGTTCATGGAGGCCAATTCGGCAACCGCCCAGCTACAACTCTCCCGCTGGGAACGGGCCGCCAAGCTTTCCCACCCACACTTGATACGCCTGCTTCAAGGGGGACGTTGGCAGCTCGGCCGCGCTTCGATGCTCTACGTGGTTACCGAACTCGCCGAAGACAACCTGGGGCAGATTCTCCCCAATCGGCCACTCACGCAAAGGGAAACCGAATACATGCTCCGGTCAGTGCTGGAGGTGCTGGCTTACCTGCACGCTCACGGTCTGGTCCACAGCCGACTTAAACCCGGAAATATCATGGCCGTGGGCGACACCATGAGAGTTTCAAGCGATGGCATCTGCGCCGTGGGCGACAAGCGGCTCGGACACGTGCCGCCGACGGTGTACGATCCACCAGAGGCCGCGACCACAGGGTTCTCGCGGGCTGGGGACGTGTGGTCACTCGGCGTCACGCTGGTGGAGGCTGTGACGCAGCGTCCGTCCGCGGGCGAGAGTGTTCGTCAGGCGGATCCGACTCTCCCGGATACCGTTCCAGCGCCCTTTCTTGATATCGCCCGCCGATGCCTCCGCCTCGATCCGCAACGACGTTGGACCGTCTCTGACATTGCTGCGCGCCTCCTGCCCACCGCACCCGCTGCGGGGAAGAAGCACATTTTGTCGCGCTACGCAGTCTGGGTCGGCGCCGGCACGGCGCTGCTCTGTTTGCTTTTCGCGGGCTCAAGGTTACTCGACCAGCGTACCCCGGAGGTACCACGCCCACCTCAAAGTGCCGTCAAGCAACCGGATCTTCCGCCGGCCGAGGCAAAGGTCGCACCCAAGCCCGTCAGTACTCTGCCTGTCTCCGAACAAACGGCCAGCGAACGGACGCCGGACCAACCTTCGCGAAAGCCAAACGACCCGGGCACAAGCGCATCGCCCCCTCAAAGTCCGGAGCCTCATCCCCCCACTGCGAAATCAGCGGGCGATTCCGCCCCAGGCACGGTTATCGAGCAAATGGTGCCACGCGTGCCGCAACAATCCCGAGACACAATTACCGGCAAAGTGCGGGTGACGGTGCGTGTGTCGGTCGACGTCGACGGCAAGGTAACGGACACAACACTGGCGTCACCGGGGCCGAGTCACTATTTTGCCAACCTGGCTTTGAAATCGTCGAGAGGCTGGAAGTTCTCGCCGCCGCGCGTGCGGGGAGAGTTCGTTCCAAGTGAGTGGTACTTGCGTTTTGCGTTTGGGAGAAAGACAACGGAAGTGCAGCCGGTCCAGTTATCCCCCGCCCCTTAGGAGTGGGCGGGGGACTCGGAGTTGATATCCATCACAAGACTAGGTCCGGACCACCCAACTACTGTGGCTGGGGCGGCTGCCGCTGCGCTTGAATCATTTGCCGGCGCGCTTCATACAGATCCTGAAGCACCTGCTGCGGAGATTTTTCACCCGACCCGCTGGCGTTGTTGACCGTGCTTGGGCTCACAGGCGGAGGCGGTTCCACCGCGGCGGCTTCCGCAACCCCAGTACTGGCTGTGACCTGAGCACTGGTAGCTGGCGACGCCTGATCCTGCACAGGGGACGGCGCAGGCTGCTCCGCAGCCACGGGTTGAGGTTCCGGAGGCGGTGCTTGTTGCGGCTGTGGTTGAACCACTTCCTGGTATGGCCGAATGGCAGCTTGCGGCATAGCTGGCCGCATCGGGAACCCGGCACGCGCGACCGTGTTCGGCGAACCTGGCGTGTCCTTGGTTTCGGTTTTCGCCGTCAGGATTACGCGCGCCACCGAATTCGGATTCGTTTCCGTGCCGACCATCACGTAGTTGAAATGAGAGCCGTTCAACAGCGCCGCCACCACTTCGCGCGCCGGCCCAGGACCCAATTCGCTGACCACCCTCTCCGTCGCGTCCTCGGGTAGGTCGATCGCTGCTCCGGTTTTCTCCCCGACCGCGGACAGGATGTCGCTTAACGTCGAATTCTTGGCAACGATGGTGAGCTTCCCGTTTGCGTACGTCACCACTGGGGCGATCGCCGGCCTCTGGTCGGGTGGCAGAGCGACGCCATCCGGGCCCGGCGAGTCAGTGCCGTTGTTGACGCTACTCACGGTACTTTTGACCTCAACTCCCGTGCCCGTGACGCACCCGATGACTGATCCCTGTGCGGAGGTTCCGCCTTCGGCAGCGCAAGGTGTCGCTTGGGCCGATGCCAGAACACTGGGAACGCAAAAACAAGCTGTGAGCAGAACCGATTTAAGGCCGAAATTCATTGTTACCTTCCGAGGGGAGGAACAACGTCATTGCGGGGGTTTGCCCGCAATGAGGAGGGAGAAATCGATGGTACTACGACTTTCGTCATGGATCAAGAACAACCGAACCCGTGGGCAACGCCACTAGATCCATCATAGGTCGTTTATTTACAATTACTTACGTAAAATACTCCGCGGTTCCTCCCCCAGGGACATGCTTGCGAAAAACCCGCCCCTTACTGGTCCTCGGGCTTCTCAGCCTCTTTGGGCAACGCCTTCTCGATAGGCTTTCTCGGCAACATCTGGTCCCGCATCGCCGCGTTGTAGACAAAGCTGGCTACGATCACCGCGGCCTGCTTCAGGTCATCCGCCTGCAGTCGGTCATAAACGTCCATGTTCGAGTGATGCGTACGCGTCTCATAGTCCAGTGGATCCTGAATGAACTGAAACCCAGGAATTCCCACTGCGTCGAATGACTGGTGATCCGTGCCTCCGGTATTCCGCATGGTGAGGGTCGACATTCCAAGGTCCTTGAACGGCTGCATCCATGCTTCGAAGATCGGTGCAACGGCCTCGTTCTCCTGTAAGAACACGCCGCGAATCTTGCCGCTGCCGTTATCCACGTTGAAGTACGCACTTACTTTCGCTTGTTCAGCCTTTGTCGTCACCGGCCCCGCTTCGCGCCGCAGCAGGGTGGGCATTCCTTTCATATCCGGTTCATCGATAGGCGGACGCGAGCCGAAGTGCTGTTGCACATAATTCTGCGAGCCCAACAGCCCCTGTTCTTCGCCAGTCCACAACCCGATCCGGATAGTGCGCCGTGGTTTCACATCCAATGCTTTCAGGATCCGCATAACCTCAATCATCACCACTGATCCCGCGCCGTTATCGGTCGCCCCGGTTCCGGAATGCCATGAGTCCAGGTGCGCCCCCACCATTACGAGTTCGTCTTTCTTGTCGGTGCCCGGAATCTCCGCCACCGTGTTGTATTGCATCGGGTCGTCATCGTAGAACGTGTTGGTAACGTTCAATTCCAACTCGACGTCCGTCTTCCTCTCGATCAACCGTGCAATCCGATTCCACTGTTCCAACGCCACCGTGACTTCGGGCACAGTTGTAGTCTCGCTCATTTTCCAGGAACCCCCGGATTGCACAAAAACCGTTCCGCCCCCGAAGGATCCATATCCGTGGTCGACCACCGCCAACACCTTTTCGTCTGCCAGAAACTTATTCAGGTCTCTGATGAACTGCATGCGCTTCATGTATTGGCGGAAGCGGAAGGGCGCTTTTTCGCTGGGGATCTGGTATTGGCCAATGTCCGCCAGTTCCTTGTCACCCAACCGCTCGAACATGGGCTGTGTAATCGTCTTTACCTCCGGATCTGAGCCAAATAGCGCAATCATCCCGGCGAGCTTGCCCCTGTACTTGTCGAAATCCTTTTTGTCTTCGATCTTCACCCGAACGCACTTGCCTTTTAGCACGCCGTTGGTGCCCGGCGTCCAGGCCTTGGCGTACGCGATCAGGGGCGCAACATCCGGTGAAGTCATGCGGACGTTCACATACTCATTGGCCCAGCCTCGGCCGAACGGTCCCCACGCTTCCAGATGTGCGTTCGACAAACCAAACGAACTCAGCTGATCTCGGGTCCATTCATTGGCCCGCTTCACGTTCGGCGACCCGGTCAGGCGCGGGCCGATCCCATCCATCAATCCGCTCGCCAGTTCCATCACTTTGGAATTGTGGAAACCTTCGTAGCGAATGCGGGTGACCATCTCCAGGTCGACTCTTTCCTGGGACCAAGCGGCTAAGTTCAGTGAGATAACAAAGGCGACGCCTAGAAGAAGGCAGGCAGACTTTCTCATCCAAGGGCTCCGTTTTTGAAAGAACGACGGTACATACTACACCCGAACGCTTGGACGGCCATGCATTCGGACGCGGATTGACACGCCTGACCTATCGTGTCACGACTCAATGGCAGGTTAAGTCTCTGGCACCGGCGGGCACCCGGGGAACTCTTTCACGAAAGTGTTTCCGATGTATTGGAGATCCTTGATGCCGATCTCGCTGCTGTAGAAGCCGTCCGTCGTCAGCTTCCGCAGGAAAGCGAAAAACTCCACTCCCTGGCTCAAGCTCGCGTCTTTCTCCGCATTTCTCCGATAGGCGATGAGATCGAGGGCTTCTGTTTGCTGGGCTTGTGAGCAACTCAGATACGGACTCCCGTGGCGATCGATGCAGAAACTGTCCAGCCACATCAACCCGCCACCGAGTTTCACCTGGTAATCCTTGTTCTCGCTGGTCAGAAGGTCGATGAACTCCGGCCCTCCTGCCTGTACCGCTCCTCCGGAATTCTCGTCACCGGGGATGATGGCGTCACACAGCGCGCTGAGTGTCGCGTACTGATGCGCCGGGAAGAACTTCGGCCGGTACTTACCAGATGGCGCCTGAGTCTTTTCCTGCTTCACCATGTGGTGAGCTTGCTCCGCCGCCTCCATGGGGATGACCTGCAGAACGGATCCTCCGACGCTTCCCATGGCCAGAGTCCGTAAGATGTCGCGTCGCGTGATCGGGTTCGATGGCATTCTGAAATTTCCTCCGCGCTCGAAAGCTACAAGTTTCCCTTCCTCGCTTCATCCAGCAGGTATTCCGACGCCCTCCACGAAAGCGCGATGATCGTCAGCGTCGGGTTTTTGTCCGAGTTGGTCACAAAGCAGGCCCCATCCGTCACGAACAGATTCTTCACGTCGTGCGCCTGGCAGAAGCCGTTCAGCGCCGAAGTCTTGGGATTCGCTCCCATCCGCACGGTCCCCACTTCGTGAATGATCACGCCTCCGTCGGCGATTCCGTACGGGTTGTCGCCGTCGGGCTTGGTTTTCGTCGTGTACGTTCCGCCGGCGGCTTCGACCATGGCGCGAAATGTTTCCTGCATATCCTTGGCCATCTTGATTTCGCTGTCGCCAAATTTGAAATGAAAGCGCAGCACAGGAATGCCCCACTGGTCCACGAGATGGGGATCGATCTCGCAATAGGTATCTGCGTTCGGAATCATCTCGCCACGCCCCGAGAACCCGATGTGCGTGCCATATCTCTTTCTGCAAGTCTGTTTCAGGCCAACGCCATAGCCTTCTTCGTCGTCGCATACACCGTGAAACATCCCGATGCCCGGCATCCCGCGTCCTCCCCACATCTCGATGTGATACCCCCGCGGGAAGTCGTTCTGGCGGTCAAACTTCCACCATGGAACGTACAAATGCATGCCACCCACTCCGTCGTGGTTATGCGGCGGGACTTTTTCCATCTGCGGGAAGTATCCGCCGCCATCGCTTCCCACCGAGTCGGTGAGATAACGCCCGACCACTCCCGACGAATTCGCCAGCCCATCAGGAAACAGAGTCGATCGTGAGTTCAGTAGCAGTCGGGCCGACTCGCACGCGCTGGCGGCCACCATGACGGCCTTGGCATGGATCCGTTTCTCAGAGCGCGTCTGCTTGTCGATGTACGAAACTCCTTCGGCTTTCCCGTCCTTGCCGACCAGAACCTCGCGCGCCATGGCGTGCGTCAGCAGAGTGAAACGCCCTGTCTTCTGCGCGGGAGGAACCATCACTTGGCTGGAGCTGAAATTCGATCCCAGCATGCAGCCGCGCCCGCATTGCCCGCAGTAGTGACATGCCGGGCGTCCATTCAGCGGCTGCGTCAAGATGGCCAGTCTGGAAGGAATGCAAAGAATACCGAGGCGGTCGCAAGCCTTCTTCACCAGGATTTCGTTGCAGCGCGGTTTGGGCGGCGGCTGAAACACCCCGTCCGGCGCGCTCGCGATGTTCTCCTTGCTCCCGAATACGCCGATGTAAGACTCAACCTTGTCGTAGTAGGGCGCAACATCGTCGTAGGTGATCGGCCAGTCATCCCCTAGGCCATCGCGGGTCTTGACGTGGAAGTCGACCGGCGCGAAGCGCAGCGCGATCCGTCCCCAATGGTTTGTGCGTCCTCCCACGATGCGCGAACGAAACCAGCGGAAGTTCGAACCAGGCGCCGATGTATAAGGCTCACCCTCGATGGTCCACGCACCCGTCGGTGCGATGAACTCATTCTCCATACTATTTCCTGGTTTCAGCGCGTTTCCGCCCACGCCCGCACCACGGTGGGGTAATTCGTAGGGCCAAACGTGTTCCTTGAAATCCTCCATTGGATTGAGCGCTGGCCCGGCTTCGAGCATCACGACATTCAACCCGCCTTCGGTGAGAACCTTGGCAGCGGTTCCGCCCCCTGCTCCCGATCCAATAATGCAAACGTCATGCACCTTCGGCGAACGGCTGACTTGCGCCATGAAGAGTCCTCACCTGTCAACTGGAATGAACCGAAGTTCGCGATTATAGTCCCGACTTCGCGCTCACCCGTCGGCATTTTTGAACAGGACTGGATGCGCTTAGAATACGCGCGTGCCTTCTCCCGTCAACGTTGGTCTCGTAGGCTTTGGGATGGCGGCGCAGGTCTTCCACGCGCCGTTGATTCAGGCATCTACGGATTTACGTCTGACTTGTATCGTCCAGCGCCGGGGCGATCAGGCCGGACGAAGCTACGCGCAGGCGAAAGTGGTTCGTTCTGTCGACGCGCTGCTCGCCGACGATTCCGTCCAACTCGTCGTCGTGGCTACTCCGAATACCAGCCACTTCGACATTGCCCGGCGCGCTCTCGAGGCAGGGAAGCACGTTGTCGTCGACAAGCCGTTCACCATCGCATCAAACGACGCCGACGTGCTCATAAGGTTGTCTCGCGCCCAGAACCGCGTGCTAAGCGTATTCCAAAATCGCCGTTGGGACGGCGATTTTCTGACCGTGAAACAAATCCTCAGCCAGAAACCTCTCGGGCGGCTCGTGCAGTACGAAAGCCGCTTCGACCGCTTTCGATCTTCGCCGAAGCCGGGGGCGTGGCGGGACCAGGCGCTCCCCGGCTCGGGGGTTCTGTTCGACCTGGGTCCCCACCTGATCGATCAAGCCGTGGTCCTGTTCGGGCGTCCCACGGGGATTTACGCGGAAGTCCGTCGCCAGCGCGACGCAGTTGTCTCTGATGACAATTTCGAGTTACACCTCGAATACCCACAGCTCGGTGTGAAACTAAGAGCCGGAATGCTGGTTTGCGAGCCGAGTCCGCGCTTCGTGCTGTATGGCACCGAAGGCAGCTTCGTAAAGTACGGTCTGGATCCGCAGGAGGATGCTCTCAAGCAAGGTGGCTCTCCCGGGCAGCCGAACTGGGGAGCCGAACCGGAGAGCGCATGGGGAACGCTCACGAGCTGCGACGGAGCCGTGACGCGCCAGAAATATCCCACGCTCTCTGGATGCTATCCGGCGTACTACAGGAACGTGTACCGCGCCATCACCGGGCAAGAGGAACTCGCCGTCCGGCCAGAGCAAGCACGGGATGTGATTCGCCTGATCGAGTTAGCTCAGCAGAGCAATGCCGAGAGGAGGATGATCTCGGTTTTCTGACCGCGCGTATCCCCACGATCAGCCGAGCAACTCGTTCCGCACGTTCTTCAGCACATAGGCCGCGCGCTCGACGCCGACCTCGCCCGAGAGGATCGGGTCCTCGTTCTCGATGCTCAAAATACCTTGATAGTCCACATCCATGTAGGCTTGCAGGATCGCCTTCCACAGGCTTGCGCTGTGCCCGTAGCCCACCGCTCGGAACGTTTCCGAAGCCTCGGGCAACTCTTCGGTGGAAAAAGCAAAGTTCAGCACGCCGAATCGCCCAACGTTTTCCGGGTATAAGACCGTGTCCTTCATGTGGGCGTGGAAGAGCGCCCCGTTCTTGCCCAGCAGATGGATTACCTCCACCGGATCACATCCTTGCCAGAACAGGTGGCTCAAGTCGCAATTGGCGCCAATTTCCTCACCGACGGCGTCGCGGAGATGCAGCAGCGTTTTCGGGTTGTACACCACGAAATTCGGGTGCATCTCAAAAGCAAGCCGCTTAATCCCATGTTCGCGAGCGTACTTGGCAGCTTCCTTCCAGTAAGGGATGACCTTCTCCTTCCACTGCCACTCGAGCATCTCCCTGTACTCCGGAGGCCACCGGTAAGTGATCCAATTCGGCTGGACATCCGTCGGCGAGCCTCCGGGACACCCGGAGAATCCAACGATCACCGGCACTTCCAATCGTTCTGCCAACAGGACCGTTCGTCGAAACGACTCAACATCTCTGGCCGCATGTTTCATGTCCGGGTGGATCGGGTTCCCGTGACAACTGAGCGTCGCCACGCGAATGTTGCGATCCTCGAATTTCTTCTTCCATGCCTTGGCCTTCGCCGGATCCTCCAGCAGTTCCGCCACCGGGCAATGGCTGGTCCCCGGATATCCACCAGTACCAATCTCGATCGCCTCCAGTCCAAGGGCCGAGACCTTGTCCAGCATCTCATCGAGCGACAGCTTCTCGTAAACGGGATCGAACACGCCGATGGGTATCTTCTTCCGCTTGTGGGGAGCCTGGTCCGCATTGCCCGAGGCCGCGGGATCAAGACCTGACGCGGCGGTGGGCAACCCTGCTGCCGCGGCGATCGCTACGGTCCCGCCTGCAGCACTCAGAAACTGACGCCGATTTACTGCCGATCGCGACTGGCTCTGTTCCATGCGTGCTTTCCTCTCTTTGCGGTCAGTTCTCGCATCTCGAATGACACGCTGCTGCACAACCAAGCTGGATATTGGGATGCGCCGGATTATACGCGGTGTCAGTGTGATTTGCCGTTGCGGGAAGAGGAGACTCTTCGGATCAAACGTTGTTTTGGGGCATGCAAAAGTTTGCAGCCTCGGTTCATGGCTGCGGCGATTCTTCCGCGTTTTCGTTCAAGTTTTTTGATCGGAAGGAATATCAGTTTGGACTACTACAGACAACAATGTTCTTGACATAGGGAACCGTGAGTCTGAGAATGGCCCTGCTCAGTTTTGAGAGTGCGGTGCCATCTCCCCCCTTCAATGGCCCGTCAATAGCGCAATTCAGGTCAACATCCATCTTTGCTGAAGCGCGAGATATTCGCGCGCGACGTGGGATGCGCGCGTCGAATTTCCAGGAATTTTCCCGTCGTTTGGAGACCGGATGCGAGGCAAGATTTCTCGTAGCGTAAGGGCGCTACGCTAAACGTATTTGGGAATGGCTAAATATCGAAAACGGAGAAAATTGATGATCGGCTTTGGTTTTCGTCGGCTGTGTCTGATAGCAACCTTGAGCATTCCTTGTCTGATCGGTTCGTGGGCTCAGGGGCAGTCGTTTTCGATCGGGTCGAATGGGTTTACTTCGACCAATGTGTGCAGCAGCGCTAATGTGACCCAAGGTTGTCAGGTTGCGACCAACGGAAATGCAGCCGAAGTGCCAGCCGGCGAAAATACCCCCAGTCTTCTGCGGATCACGCCCGCTCTCGTCAATCAAACCGGTTCGGCTTGGTATGTCAGCCCACAATCGTTTGCCTCGGGATTTGACACCAAGTTTCAGTTCCAGTTGAACGGAGGTAGCGGCGCCGACGGCATCGCTCTCGTCATGCAGACGGCCGGCCTTTCCGCGATTGGTTACACCGGTGGGAATGGCGGAGCCTTGGGCTACGGCGACGACGATTTAGATCAGTTCCCGACGAGCGGGATTGCGGGCAGCGTCGCCTTCGAATTTGACACGTTCATGAATACGTGGGATCCAGACGGGAACCACGTGGCTATTCAGAGCTGCGGGCCAAACCCCAATACCTCGCACCACAACATGAACTGCCCCTCGAATACCGAATTCGGCAACTCCACCATTGCACTAGCTTCGTTGGGTGCGGACATCGTGCTGACGGGGCCCCCTCACGTGGCGGAGATCAAGTATGTCGTCACGCCCCCGCCGGTGGGCTGCGAGGTCGAATGCGTGACGACCAGGATCTTGACCGTCAGCATCGATGGCAATGTCGTGTCGTCAGGTGCTGTTGATCTGACGACGTACCTGGGAGCCGCCCCGGTATTTGTTGGCTTCACGGCCGGCACCGGAAGCCTCAACAACAATCAGGACATCCTCAGCTGGAGCTACGTCGCCTCGCAGCAATCGACCCCGCAGCCTACCGGTGGCGGGACGACGAATACGTTCATTTTCAACGGGAATATCGGCCAGCGCGTGGAACACATTCTTGCATTTCCGAACGATGCGCAGCCCCCGGAGGGGATCGACACTACCACCTTGACGATTCAAAGCGCAAACAACCTGATTTCCGACAGCACGCTGTGGCCGGAATATGACGTGGGGGGGCCGTTCAGCCCGTCGCACTGCTTTGTCAAACCCGGAGACGTCTCGCTGAGCGGCGGGACCGACACATGTTCGCTATATGAGGACACATGCGCCGATGCGACGCATGGGCCCGCAGAGGGTAATTGCCCGATTGTGCCCGACACCTCGCCCAATTCCATCCACATCACTGATCTGTGGGATGCGCCCACCGGCGAGGTCCAGATTGCGCCGGGGACAACCGCGGCGTTGATCCACTTCTACCCAACCCACGGAGAGACCTGGGATCCCTTCGGCTTTCTGCCTGAACCTGCAGGCGCGGTCAACCCGGCGTGTACGGATCCGACCAGTTCGACGAGCTCGGCTGCTCCCAACAACTGCGATCTCTCCAATCTGGACAACTTCTCATTGACGAGCGATCCGACCAGCAGCGGCAACACCAAGCGGAAAGGAAAGTTCATTAGCGCCTACAACATCCCCATGCTGGAGACGGCTGTCTCGGCTGATGGGACACAGACGAACGTGCCCGGCGTGCAAGGGTCGACGACTACCTGGGTCAACACGTCGACCGTCAATTTGAACTTCCTGGTAAATCCGGCACAGGCTCCGCCGCCGCCGAACAACAACTTCGCCGCGGCGCCAGTGAAGCAGTTTACGTACCGGCTGACTGACCCGACAGGCTCGACGGTCTTCATACCCGACACAACGCTGCTAGCGTCCGACCTTACCCACGCGGCGCCGGTGAATTTCAACACCAACACCCCGATGTTGCCGGACGGAACTTATCGGCTCAGCTGGTTTTCACTCGACAATGTCAAGATCAAGGAGCAAAACATTCAATTGGTGCCGGCAGTCGGAGGGTTGTGCCCGGATGGCACTGCATCGCTCTCCGGTTCCTGCTACACCACGAACCTGTTCTACTCGCTGATTGGCGTGGATACTCAAGCCCCGTCGATCGCGCTGGTGACGCCGCCCGGACCGCAACCGCCCTTCCCGAGTGCTATCTACCCCGCGAATTCAGCGGTATATGCCTCGTACAGTTGCAACGACGGCAATGGGTCCGGGGACAAGACCTGTGCCGGTCCGGTTCCGTCGGGCAACAAGATCGACACCAAACCTACCAATGGGATATCGACCACAAAAACCTTTGCGGTGACGGCTACCGACTTTGCGGGAAATATGTCGGCCGCGACGGCTACCTACTACGTGTCCTGCCACTACGTGCAATTCGGAGTGAGCCCGATGACAGTCGCGCGTGGCGGAACGGTGAACGTCACAACGTCGATCATGGATTGCAAGAGCTCAAACCAGAAGCTCACGATCCAACTGAAACTGAGCGGACCGCTCGGAAAGAATTGCTCGAATACGACCCTGCCCATGTTCTCGTTCCCGCTGACCGTTCCGGCAGGGACGTCGAAGAGCTTTTCGTTCCCGGTGACGATTCCCAAATGTCAATGCGGCGGGACGTTCACTTTAACAACAACAACCCTTGTAAACCAGGTGCAGGTCGATCAAACCTCGGTTTCACTTACAGTGCAGTGATGCAGCAAAGTTGAAGGCCGGCTCCCGTCCCTCGTCGGGACGGGAGCATCCGCTGTGCCGTCCAATTTCCAGATTTTCAAAAGTGGTGTGCGAGTGGGTGAGAGATTCAGTGGCTTCGTCCGATAAAGCCCAGTGCTCAAGGTGCTGGGCCGGTCGAACTAGATCTTGGAAGTTGCCCAGCGGGCCGCGTCGTCGTACAGAGCCTTTAAGTCGGCGCGCTGCAGCAGATCCTGGGCGCCCGGCTCTTTCTTGATTTCGTCGAGTATGCGCACAACCTCGCGGTAATGGCTTGCGCCGTCGTTCCCTTCCAGACGTAACGAGTTTCCGAGCAAATATTGGATTCTTGCCGTCTCCATCCGCGATCCGAGCTTGTCGCTTAGCCCGAGCAGTTGCTCCAGCTGTGGGCGCGCGTGCGTGTAGTCCTTGCCTTTGACGAGCGCTTCCGCGAGCGCCACCGAGCACTGCAACGATAACGCCTTCAGGCCCAGCGACTGAGCGTGGCCACTCAACGGACGGAGACTGGCGCTTGCGGATTGTGCCTGTCCCTCCGCAATCGCAACCCGCCCGAGATTGAGCGTCGAGAGCACGATTTCCTTCTGTGCTTTGGCGTTCGAAGCCGATTGCAGTCCACGCTGGTACAGATCCTTCGCGGCCTTGAGGTTTCCCTGATACGCCTGCACATCGCCCTGTGCGTTCAGGATGTCGGCCAGTACGGTGTCATTCTTCAGGACGCGAGCCAGTCCCTGCGCTTCTTCCAAAATTTTGCCAGCATCTGACCCTCGACCTGAAAGAGCGAGCGCCGAGCCGTAGTCTGTGAGGATCTCGGCCATGGCACGGGTGCGATCACCCAGATCACGGAAGCCCTTGGTCGCATCCTGCAACGACGTGACGGCCGCGCCATACCTTCCCTGGGCCACGAACACCATCCCCATTCCGTGCGAGTCCAGTGCGGCCCCACGGTTGTCGTTGGCGGTGCGCCGCAACTGGAGCGCCTTCATGTAGGACGAGACGGCGTCGTCGAACTGTCCGGTCTGTGCGTATCCCTCGCCCAGGTTATGAAGGGTCTCTGCAATGTCCGCGGATACTCCCAGTTTCTCTCGTAGCTGTAGGGCCTGCTGATAGTAGGTCAGCGCATCGTCGTTCTGGCCCTTGGCGAGATAGACGTTGGCGATATTATTCTGGCACAGGGCCTGGTTTGACTCGTCACCCGTCTCGCGCTCCATCTGTAAAGACTGCTTGTACAGTTGCAGAGCCTTATCAGGCTGCCCGCGGTCCTCAGCGAGTTGACCCATGTCGAGCAGAGTGTCGGCGGCGCCCTTCTTGTCAGCGATTTCCTGCTCCAGTCGGAGGGCTTCGTTGTAGCTGGCCAAGGCGGCATCGGGCTTGCCCAGAGATCGTTGCACGTGCGCTATTTCGGCCAGACCGTTCGCCACTCCGGACTTGTTTCCGAGCTGACGATTGATGTCCACGGCCTGCTGCAGGTTGCGGAGCGCTTCGTCGGATTTATTCAGGCCCTCATAACCAACGCCGATTGCTTGCAAAATCTGTGCTTTCTCTTCCCGATTGTCGACCTCGATAGCGAGTGTCAACGCGCGATTCAAGGGGTCCAGGCCCGCTTGCGGAGTGCCGCTGATGACCTCGAGCCATCCAGTCGACAAAAGGGCTTGCAGATTCTTCGGATCGGCGCTCAGCACTTTCGCATAGTGCTCCCTGGCTTTCCCGTAGTCTCCTTGATCTTGGTAGAGGCTGCCGAGTGCGAACTGGACATCCAGATTGTCTGGCGCACTTTTCGCCAGATTCTCGTAGTTCTCTATGGCCTTCTTGTTATCCTTGACCACACGAGCGTGGCTCGCCTCGATGAGATATTTCTCCGGTACTGGTAGCGCATCGCTCAGCTCCACCGCTCGGCGCGCCGCTTGTTCAGCGTCGTCGCCATAACCCAAAGCAGAATACGTCTCGCCCAATCGTGAGTAAGCGAGAGCAAACTGCGGATCCTCTTTCACCGCTGCCTGGAGCTGTTTTAACGCCTCCAGGTTGCTCCCCTGTCGCACCAACTGCAGTCCCTGGTTGTAATCACGAAGCGCTTCGACAGAAGTTGAAGTCGGTTTGAACGACTGCGCTTGCAACTCCTTGACCAGGTCGGGCGACAGAGCGAGGTTTTGCCGGATCGCATCTGCGAGGTGATCGACCGCTCCTGAAAGGGCCTGCTGGCTCTGGGCCTCAGACTTGATGGATTCCGTTCGACCCCTCTTTAGATCCTGTAGGGTGGCATCGATTCGAATCTGCTCCCCGAGTTTCACGTACTGGCCGGAAACCACAATGTCCGCGTTTGCGAACTCCGCCACCCGCCGCAGCGTGGCCGGGTCTATTGACGTTCCCGGCGTGATCCGAAGATCGTGCAGTACCTGCTGCAGTCGATCTGGTGACACCGCTCGCAAGTGCGCCGACTGTCCCACATCCGTGCTCAGCATGTCTCCGAGGCTGGGCCCCAGCCAATCCCAGGCCGGATCTCCCGATGCATTGTGGAAGGGAAGTATCGCCAGGGATTGGGCGGGCACGGTGGCAACATGCTTCGACGAATTCGGGACGAACAGCTTGTCCCGCATGGTGTAGCCCACGCCGGCAAGCAGGATCGCCGCCAGGATCCCGCCCAGCCACGACCACGGCACTGTCTGGCCCCAGGGCTTCACGCTGGGGAACGCGATGGCCCCTGCTGTGCGCTTGCCCTGCCATGCTTCGAGATCGGCTAGAAGCGCCTTCGCGCTCGGATAGCGCGCCGCCGGTTCACGTTCCAGGCAACGGCCGACGATGTTGCTCAATGCCTGCGGAACGGTGTTGTCAAGTTCCGAAATTGGCCGTGCCCGTTCCTGCGTGCGGCGGATCAGGCTCGCCAGCGCACTGTCGGCTCGGTACGGCATCTGACCCGAAAGCAGTTCGTAGAAAATAAGGCCGGCGCTGAAGATGTCGGAGCGCTGATCCAGTTCCTTGGCCAACGCCTGCTCCGGGGACATGTATTCCATCGTCCCCACGAGGGCCCCGGTCTGTGTCATGCCTTCGCCTTCGAGAGTTCGCGCCAGCCCGAAGTCCATCACCAGAACCCGCCCTGTCTTGTCCACCATGACGTTCTGCGGCTTCAGATCCCGGTGGATCACGTCCACGCTATGCGCCGCGTCCAGCGCCAGGCAGACCTGCTCCATCACGTCAACGGCTTCCTCTGGTGGAAACTTTTTCCGCGTGTGGATGAGGTGGCGCAGATCCTGCCCCTCGATGAACTCCATGGTGATGAACTTGACGCCGTCACCTTCCCCGAGGTCGTAGATCCGGATCACGTTCCGGTGTGTGACCCTCTGCGAGAGCAGTAATTCTAGCTTGAAGCGGTCGATGATAGCCGGGTTCCGCGCCAACTCCGGCCGTATGACCTTCAGCGCCACCAGCCTGTCCAGCTCAAGATCCTTGGCCTTGTAGACCGCCCCCATACCGCCCTCGCCGAGAGTTTGCTCAATCTCGTATCGTTGAGCCAGCACGAAGCCCGTCTCCAGGACAGCTTGCTGCTGTTGGAACACACTCTGCACACGAGAGGTGCGCCGGGGTGGCGGAGACACGCCGTCCGCGATCGTGGGCGAATCGGAAGGGGAAACCTGCGAGGGGAGCACCAGGGTGGGCGCGTCCGACCCAGAAACGTCTGAAACGGGCGCGATCGTCGGAGCATCGGACGAGGGAGGTGGCAAGTCGGAAGACGAGCTGCCAGCGCCACTGGAAGGCGTGCGTACCGCTGCCCCGCCCTCGCCTGGGATTGGCGAATCCTGATCACGCCGTAGTCGGCCCTGCTCTCCCATTAGCACCCGTGAAAATAGAGGGAAGCGGCAACGGCCTCGCTTAGGGGGAAACCTGGGCTGGCCGTCCCCCTTTCGGCCGCCCGCGCGAGAGCTAAAAGTATACCCTCAGCCTTGCGCCTCAACAAATTCTTATCCACAGCCCGGAACCACTTCCGCCACTTCTTCCAGAGACATTGTGCGTTTACCTTCTGCAAACGTTACAACGCGCACAGGAAGGTTGAACGAATGTACTTAGGGTGGGCCACAGCCCGAAACGCTCATTTTCTCTCGTTGCAGACGGCTGTATTTTGCGCTGAGTGCGAGTTAATCAGCGAGAACAGCACTCCCTACTGCCTGGCCTGTGGCAGTAAAGCCATGCTCAGCCTGTCCCGGGTGCTGGGCGGTTCCCTGAAAGGGCAGCAAACCGCTCACGTGATTGCCGACGCCGAGCTCGACCGGCTGGTGCGCGATCTGATCTGCACCGTGCCGAACGAGGCCCCGGCCTTCGGCAAAAAGCCCGCGGCTTCGGTCGCCATGCATCCGGGACGCCACCACCTGCGCACTGTAGGCCTCGGCAAGTCCTTGGGCCCGGGGCTGGATCCCGGCACCGAAATAGACATTCTTCCCGGGGAACTCGATCTGGAGCCCGGTATCAACATCATCGCCGAGCGCGCCCGGGCGTTGACGCGCGCTACCGGTGCGGCCATTGCGCTTCATTCAGGAAACGAAATCATCTGCCGGGCCCGCACCGGCCGAACGGCGCCCGACCTTGGCGTCCGTCTCCAAACCGACTCCGGCCTGTCCGCCGAATGCGTGCGCACCGGTGAGATCCTTCTGTGCCACGACGCCGAAACCAACCCCCGCGTCGACCTTGCCAGTAGTCGCCGACTCGGGGCGCGTTCCATTTTGGTCGCGCCCCTCCGCCACTATCGCAGGACTCTCGGCATTTTCGAGGTGCTTTCCGCCGAACCCTACGCTTTCAACCACAGCGACGTTTCGACGATGCAATTGCTGTCCAGTGTGATGGTTGCAGCTATGACCCGGCTGTCGAGCATGCGCCCTGTGAAGCAAAAGTGGCCAGCCTAGACATTGTCCGGACGACCCGGTCGCAGTGACTGTCCGTTACCCTCTAGCCTCGTGTCCTTCTGACTGCGCGAGAAACACTTTCTTTCTGTAAATATCGCGCTAATATTGTTAGTTCACCAAGCACATGGAGACCCTGGGGACCCACAGCACCGTTTCCGCCGGCATTCTCAAGCCCATGCCGCGCGGACGCCGGCGAGCCGTGCGTCAGAAAGTTCATACTCCCGCTTACGCCAGCCTCAACGGCGGCTCTGACGACATGGTGCTCGACCTGAGCGAGATCCTGGACATCAGTGAGACTGGTGTCGCCATTCAGACTTCGTCGTCCTGGGAAATCAGCCGGGTCCTGAATCTCTGCCTTGATCTCTCGGAAACAAAATCCTACTTGCACACCACCGGCTACGTGGTCTGGGCGGACCGCACCGGACGCATTGGTGTTCGCTTCCCCGAGTTGCCGGATGCTTCGCGGCGCAAGCTTCAGGAATGGCTCTTCCTCAATGCCATGGTAGCGGCTTCTAACTACGCGGCGAGCCATGGCCAGTCCGAAATGGAAAACCCCGAGCCTTCGCCAAAGAATGTGCTCCAGCCCGAGCGCACTGGTGCTGCACAATTCGACTCCCGGGCGGACTATACCACCACGCTGTCGGCCCTTTCGGCCGTGCAGCGCGAGGTCGAGGCGTTGGGGCCGAACCTCGACGCCGCTTTGCAGTTGATCGCCGAACGTGTCCGGGCCTTTACTCAGGCGGAGGGTTCCGCCATCGCGCTCTCGGAAAACCACGACATGGTTTGCCGGGCCAGCGCTGGCGACGCTCCCCCCATCGGAGCGAAACTCGCGATCGGCACCGGATTCTCCGGTTACTGTGTGCGAACCGGCTTTCTGCAACGCTGCGACGATGCCGAGACGGACACTCGCGTCGACCGTGAAAGCTGCCGCGTGCTGGGCATTCGCTCGATGATCGCGGTGCCCATCCGTTTGGGTGAAACCGTTATCGGTCTACTGGAGGTGTTCTCTTCCACCACTCATGCCTTCAACGACCGTCACGGAACCATGCTGCAGCGTCTTGCTGACACGATTCTCGCCGCTGTCAATCGCGCCAACCGCTTCCGAAATGCCGCCCCGCGACGGAATGGGAACGGCGACTCGCTGTCGTTCGGTCCGTCGTTCACTACCTCGGGAAGTTACCCGTTCTCGTCCGCGCTAGCGGAGCCCGAGAAGCGTGGCACAATTAGCTTACCGAAGAGGCATTTGAACCTGCTGGTGGTGGCTGCCGTCTCCATCGTCATCGCCCTAGCCTACTTCCTCGTGCCCTGGGTCTTTGAGCAGTTTCGTTCCGCTAAGCAGGCCGAAGCAGCGCCGCCTCCACCGGCGGTCACGGTTGTCAAACCGAGTGCCACTAAGCCGGTGCGGCCTCTTACCCCCGAGGAAGTTCGCAAGCGCGCCGAAACCGGAGACCCCTACGAACAGGTTGCCCTTGCCACCCGCTACGCCACCGGCGAGGACGTTCCCCAGGACTATTCCATGGCTGTGCGTTGGCTGCTCCGCGCTGCCGAGCAGGGCCATGTAGGCGCTCAGGACACTCTCGGCACCTACTACTCGGTCGGTCGCGGCGTTCCCAAAGACATCACCCGCGCATACTACTGGTCCCTGCTGGCTCGCGCGGCGGGAAGGGAACCCAGCAAGATCCGGGTGGCGTTCCTAACCTCTCAGCTGACCCGGGGCCAGGTCCTTGCCATCGAGCAGGAAGCCAACAAGTTCCTCAAACAGCACCCGCCCCTTACCAACAGCGAATCATCGTACTAACCCTCCGAAAACCGGCTTCCCGGGCGGGCGTAGAATGTTTTCTAGGGACCAGCGTGCCAACTCTTCGCGAAATCGTGGATCAGCGAGTGCGAGAAGGCGACCTCTACGAGAAACTCGATCGCAATCGCGTTCGCTGCCACGCCTGCGGTCATTGCTGCCCGATTCCCGAAGGTCAACCCGGCGTCTGCAAAGTCCGCTACAACCGGGGCGGCACTCTGTACGTGCCTTGGGGGTATGTCGGCGGCGTACAGTGCGACCCGATCGAGAAGAAGCCGTTCTTCCACGCCTACCCCGGGGCCCTTGCCTATAGCTTCGGGATGCTCGGCTGCGACCTCCATTGCGCCTACTGCCAGAACTGGGTGACGTCGCAGGCCTTGCGCGACCCGAATGCGGTCTCGCTGCCCCTCGAGGCCTCTCCTCGGGATCTCGTCCGCGACGCTCTTCAGCAAGGCGCCCGAGTGCTGGTCAGCACCTACAATGAGCCCCTGATCACCGCCGAATGGGCCGTCGCAATTCTGAAGGAAGCGAAAGCCGCAGGGTTGACCACCGGCTTCGTCTCGAACGGCAACGGGACTCCGCAGGTCCTGGAGTATCTGCGCCCGTGGCTGGATCTGTACAAGGTCGACTTGAAGAGTTTCGACGACCGCCACTATCGCCAGCTCGGTGGTCGCCTCCAGCCCATTCTTGACACCATTCGCCGCCTGCACCAAATGGGACTCTGGGTGGAGATCGTTACCCTCCTCATCCCCGGCTTTAACGACTCCGACGCCGAACTGCGCGGCCTGACACAATTCCTGGCGAGTGTCTCACCTGATATTCCATGGCATGTGACGGCTTTCCACAAGGACTATAAGATGACCAGTCCCGCGGACACTCGTCCCCCGGACCTGTTCCGCGCCGTCGAGATCGGCAGGCAAGCGGGGCTCCGCTACGTGTACGCCGGCAATCTTCCCGGCAGAGTCGGTAATCTGGAAGACACGCGCTGCCCGGGATGCGCGGCCACGCTGATCCATCGCTACAGTTACGAAATTGATGCCTATCGCATCACAGCCGAGGGGAAGTGCCCTTCCTGCGGGCTGGCGATTCCGGGCCGTTGGGCTTCGCACTTTGACGGGCAGATAACATCTCGTCCTTTCTTCCCTCGCCGGGTGTCCCGTTTGGTTACAATCGCAGATCGACACTAGCTCAAGGACAATACAACTTTAAGGGATGCGAAGGCTCTGTCTCATCGTGGCGGCACTGTGCTTCCTGACCGCCTGTTCGCCGCGCGACTTCCTCACTCGTCGCTTGGCCGCGGCCCTCATCGCCGGAGCCGACACCTTCACCGCCCCGCAACAGTTCTGGCTGCGGATCGGGCCGATATCCAACAAGGACTTTTCTTCGCCACAATATCTGGTCTTGCAGCATCATGGCTGGATCGTCGGCGGCAGCACGCCCTGCCCGCCCGACGTCTCGCCGCCTCCTTGTTGGGAAGTGGCCTTCACTCCGCTAGGTGTCGACGCGTTTCACGACTTGATTCGTGGCACTGAGACCGGCAAGGAATACTTCAATATCCCCACCGCCAGAAGGGAACTGGTCGCCGTGACCGGGATCAGCAAGAACGGGGATACCGCGGACGTGGAATTCACCTGGCGCTGGGCGCCCCTCAACGAAGTCGGTTCCGCTTTGAATTCCGGGGGAGTGCAATACAAATCCACGGTCGCCATGAAGCACTACGATGACGGCTGGCGGCTCGTCGAGGGCAGCGCTTCGCGTGGCAATCAGCCCATCGATGACGCTCTTAAGAACGCTGACCCCGTACCGTAGGGCTCCCGATCACGCGTCATCACATGTCGATTTGCGTGAGTCACGTTGCGGGTGATATCTCTTTACTTCGTCTTTCATATGACCCGACCACACTTTTCTGAGCTCGTTCTCTTGCTTGTCTTGACCTGCTCGGCTTTCGCTACCGATAAACCGAAAATCACCTTCGACGAATTCTTCAACTCCGTGGATTTCACGGCAGTCCAGATTTCTCCGGACGGCAATTCTGTAGTCATCGCCACCGAGCGTGCCGACTGGGACCGCGAGATCTACCGGACCGACCTATGGCTGTATCGAGACGACGGCCACGGTGCCTCCTTGACCCAACTTACGCAGTCGGGACACGACTCCGTCCCGCGCTGGTCTCCCGATGGACGGTGGATTGCCTTCTTATCCGAGCGCGAGCCCCCAAGCGGTAAGGGCCGCGAGGGAGATGACGACGGCAAGGACGCTGGGGACAAGGCTGTCGCGCAAATCTATCTCATCTCTCCAAACGGTGGCGAAGCTTTCCCGATCACTTCCGGCGACGAGGAAGTGCATACCTTCAACTGGTCTCCCGACTCCAAAACGATCTATTTCGCCACTCGCACTCCTTGGAACAAAGATCAGAAGGACGCATACAAGAAACTCTGGAAAGACACGATCCAAAACCGCGGTGCCGAACGTGGCGACATGATCTTTGGTCTTGACCTGAAAGAGGCTTTGCAGCGTCACGTCTCCGCCGGCACAAAGGAGACACCCGACGCAGAAAAAGACGAGAACACGACTCCGGGCGCGCACGTGATTGCGAGCACCCCCTGGCGCGTTCAAAGACTGGAGATATCCCCCGGCGGCCGCCGCATCGCGTTTGTCACGACCTCGGTCTCGCAGCGCGAAGAGAAGCTCGAGGAGTTCGAGATCTACTCCGTCGACCTTGCCCATCCCTCTGCGACGGAACCTCGCCGGCTCACCCACAACCAGGCACTTGAGCAGGATCTGACCTGGGCCAAAGACAGCCGGCATATCTACTTTCTGGTGGACTACGGTTCCACCGAAGGACCCTACCAGGACAATCAAAGGCGCCTCTACTGGATCGACGCTGATACCGGCGAAGTCCAGCGTTGGGCAGGCGAGTTCGAAGGAGCAGTCATCAGCTACGCGGAACTCCCAGATGGCCGCGCCCTGGCCACGGGCCGGCTCGGTACCGAGGTCCAGCTTTACACGCAAGAAAATCCCAAGTCAGTGTTTGCAAAGCAGCCGGGCTGGGCCGGCACCTACGAGATGGTGTCTACTGCGAAGTCCTCGCAACGATTGGCATTCGCGTATTCCTCCCTCGATCGCCCCACCGAGGTCTATCTAGCTGATGCGCCTGACAAACTCGATCAAGCCCACCCCATCACCGCGTTCAACAAGCTCTTTACAGAGCGCGACCTCCCGCGTGGCAAGACCTATCGCTGGAAGTCGGAAGATGGCACGACCATCGAAGGAATACTCATGTATCCGCCCGGCAAGTTCGAAGCCAAGAACCTGCCGCTGCTCACCTTGATCCATGGCGGTCCCAACGACGCCGACGGAAACCATTTCGAAGCCGACTGGTATCAATGGGACCGGCTGGCGGCCACCAATGGATGGTTGGTTTTCGAACCGAACTACCGCGGCTCAACCGGCTACGGCGACAAGTTCATCCTGGGTATCATTCACGAGATTGTTTCCCGTCCGGGCAAAGACATCCTGGCCGGTGTGGATGCGCTCGTGAAAGAGGGAATTGCGGACCCCGATCACCAGACCATTGGCGGTTACAGCTACGGCGGCTATATGACAAATTGGCTGATTACCCAGACCACGCGTTTCAAAGCCGCCGTGACGAGTGCTGGCGCCGTGGAGCACGTCGCTAACTGGGGGAACGACGACACCGTCTTCGACGATGCTTACTTCCTTGGCGGCCGCGCCTGGGAGGCCCCCAAACGCTACTACGACGAGGCCGCCATCTATCAAATGGACAGGGTTCGGACGCCGACTCACATCGTCGCGGGTGCCGAAGACGTGCGCGTGGCGCCCCTCGAAGCCTACCTGCTCGAGCGTGCATTACACTCGCTCGGTATCCCCGCTGCGCTGCTGGTTTTTCCAGGAGAAGACCACTCACTCGAGAAGAATCCCTGGCACGGCAAAATCAAAGTCCGGGAGGAGTTGCGCTGGCTGCAGAAGTACGCTGGAGTCGGAACCGCACCTTGAGGAGGGGAGGGCTTATCAACGAATCAGCGAATCAGCCGCAGCCTCTTCAGCTCTCGCATCTCCTTTTCGAGCGCCGTGACCGCCTTTTCGTAAGAGCTCTGCAGGTTGTCATTACTGGCTACATACATCCAGTGGTCTAAGAACAAACTCTCTTTCGTGGTGTAGATCGCAATACTGATCGCCGTGCTGCTCTTGTTGACGTCGGCGTCCATGCCCACCACGCTGACCACCATGACCGACTTGTCCTTGTCGGTTACCAGGCAATAGGGATCGGATTCCTTGACGCGGTCTTTAAAGCCCGTAACCCACTGGTCCGCGGCGCTGTTTTCCTTGGTGGACTGTACCAGGTAGATGGCGGTAATCCCGGGATGATTTTTCCCTTCGCAAACCGCAGCCTGCGCGCAGCCGGAAAGGAGGGAGGCCAACAGCAGGAATGGGACCACGTGTCTCATAGGAGATATTTCACCTGAGCCGATTGAAGAGCATTTTACACTTCCGCGCGCGACCGTCGGCATACACAAGGGCATCAAGAAACTTGGTTCGAAGTAACTTCTGAGGTGGAAGGCGAGACCTGAATTCACTGCCCCGCAGGCCGTCCTGAGGCCGACGCAATCTTTACCCGGTGGGACGTAGCTGCGAATCGCTCGATGCCTTTGTACAAGGCTTCCGCAATTTGCTGCCGGTATTCGGCGCTCTGCAATCGCTGTTCGTCGGCAGGGCTGCTGACGAAGGAAATCTCAGCCAGGATCGACGGCATTTGCGTCCCGGTCAATACTACAAACGACGCTTCCTTCACTCCCCGGTCGCGAATGCCCGTATTCTGTGGCGCCAGGGCCCCGTAGAGTGCGTGCTGCACGCTGGCCGCCAGTTTTCGTGATTCGTTGACCTTATCCTTCAACTCGACGCCCGTGAGTTTCGCGTGCGTAACCCCCACGGCGTTGGCGTTTTCGCGATACTCGATGTCGCGGGCCTCGGGCGGAGAGAAGAAGCTCGAGTAGTAGGTCTCCACGCCGCGCGCGGAAAGCAGGTTGCTGTAATTGGCGTGGACTGAGACGAACAAATCAGCCTGCACTTTGTTCGCGAGTTCCGCGCGTTGTTCCAGGGCGATGTAGTTGTCGTCCTTGCGCGTGAAAACGACCTCGCTCCCCAACCGGCTCTCCAGCAGATTTCCCAGCCGTTGCGCTACTTCCAGCACCAGGTTCTTTTCGAGCAGGCCTTCGCGTCCGATCGTTCCCAAGTCCCATCCCCCGTGCCCGGCATCCAGCACGATTCGAAGTTTCGGGGTATGAGCGCGCAGCTGCAGATCTTCTCGCGTAGCGGGTATACTAGGGATCGCGTCCGTCCTGTTTCCGGGGCCAGCCGGCGGGGCAAACGGGTCCATCTTCGGCTTGGGTTGTTCCTTATCCTCCACCCCGCGTACTTCGATCACTAGTCGGCGCGGGTTCTCTTCGCGGCTCTCAGAAAAACTCGATCCAGCTTTGGTCTCCAGGACAACGCGGGTCACGTTATCGACGGGCTGAGCCACGCGTATGCGACTTACCAGCCCATCGCGTACGTCGATTACCTTCCCATTCACGCCCGGTGCCACGGACGTATCCAGCAGGTCGTAATAAACCCGCTCTGGGTCCGAAAGCCGATGCTTTTCGTATTGCACCGGGTCTTGCTGAACCCCATCCTGCATGTCGATCTCAACCGTCGTCGTTCCCGCTGTCGACGATACGCGGATGCCCGTGACGAGAGGAACGCCGGTTGCTTTCCCGCTTGTAGCGGGGCTTACCGTTCCGATCTGTGCCGTCGTCGCGGAGGCGTCAGTGGCGCCTGGCGATATCGACGAACTGAGCGCGCTAGGCTGCCCCGGGCTCGCGGTCACCGAACTTCTCGCCGCAGCTGCCACAGTGGTGTGGGAACCATTGTGCGCCCGCCACCATAGTCCTCCGGCCAGCAGGGTTCCCACCACCGCAACCAGCAGTACCAGTAGTAACGCCGGGCGAAGGTGTTCCGTTGCTGTCCCGTGAAGGTCGGGTGCAATGTCTTCCTTGGAAAATTCCAGCGGGATTTCGCGCGGCTCAGGTCCGGCAGCTTGAGGTTGCGCCGGGAGCGGTAGGCTCATCGGAATCTGCCGCAGGCTCTCCAATTCCGCCGACTGCAACTCCGCGGCTGCCACTTTGGCCGCCCGGACGATTCGGTCCTCGTCCTCCGGTTTCAACGCGGCCAGTATGAGTTCAGCGAGCAAGTTCAGGCTGCGCACGTCGCCGTCGTCAAATCCGAAAGGCTCCGTGGAGAACGCCTCCAGCAGTCCGACGACGCTCGACTGCCCCAGCAGCGGCACCGCCACCATCGACCGCGTGCCTAGCCTTCTGCAGGCCTCAACGTTTACCCGGGAATCTTTTTCCGAGTCATCGCAGCGCACGATTCTTCCCGTGCGGAAACACGCCCCGGAAAATCCTGCCTTTGCGTCGAGTTGTACTCCCCGGTCCGGCGCCATTGTCCCCGCGGCAGCCCGGCAAATAATCTCCTCCCCTTCGGCCAGCGCGATCGCAATCCCATCCGCGCCGGTGATCGTTAGCGCCCGTTCCGCCACCAGTTGCAGGACGTCGTCGAGCACGAACTTCTCGAACTCCCAGGTATCGTCGACCACTCCCAGTCCGGCAGCATACCGTCGTGCCTCTTCGGCTCGTTTGCGTCGGATCTGCTCGTGGAGGGTCGAAAACGCCAGCAGCGCCTGCAGCGCTTCCCGGCGGTCGGTTGGCCGGGCCAGAGGCCTATTTGCATCGAGGAGGGAATCCTGCGGCGGGATCGCCTTAGTAGTTAACCCAACATTCGTGTTGGAGGGGTTGGTTGACATGCAGGGGCCAGCGTATTCAGGAGTTTCCTCCTGAAACTACCCAGTGTGGGCAAACGGCAACGCCTTGTCAATTGACCGTTCTTCCTATTACCGGAGTTCCGCCAACTTCGGCTTTTACCGGCGTACAACCGGGTGTCACTGGTAAGTTACCGGGCTTTGTCCCACCTTGCAATGTCCCGCAGTACACGAAAGTCATCTTGCCATTCTAGGTCGATCGAAAACCGGTCCAAACTGGGCAACCTCCTCCGCGAGGCTCATGATTCGATTCGGAACCGTCGCCAACCTGGGTCGGCCACGGACTTCCTCCAAAACTTACACATTGCCCGCGCAGCCTAATCGGCATATCCTGATTGGTAGCAAGCGACCCCAGGGCTGTGGTTGTGGAAGAAGAACAAAAGCAAGCGTCGAACGCCTCGAAACCCAAGCGGTTGAAATGGCTGTGGCCCATGGGGCTGATAGCGACCGGACTCGCCGGGGCCGCCGTTGTTCTCCGGGGCTGTTGGCACAGCAGAATGAGCTGGCCTATCCGTTCGCAAGGCTGCGCTTACCAGGTCTGCACTGGCTGTGGCATCAAACGCCTGTTTGATGAGGATGCCTTTCAAGGCTACGGTCCCTACAGCTACGATCTTCAACGTCTGCTTACTATCGATCGCGCTAAGCGATTGAAACGTAAACCAGAAGAGCCGCCGTCTGAACGGCGCAGCGCCTCCTGATTTCGTCTCCCGGAACCATTCCTGCTACTGCGGATTGCCCCGTCCCCGAGGCTAAGATTTCCACATGCAGCCTTCCCCCGGCCCCGGGACACCCGCGGTTGCGGCAACCGCTCAGACACCGGAGCGTCGGGTCCACTACCGACACTCGATCCATTCTCTGGTCTATGTAAACCTAGACGAGGGCAACGGGGGCATCATTCGCAACCTGAGCGAGGATGGCGCAGCCATCCAGGCCGTGGCGGCCCTCCAACCCAACCAGTTCCACCACATGCGCTTCGACCTGCTCAGTCCTAGGACCCGCATCGAAGTCAGGGGACAGGTCACCTGGGCCCACCCTTCCGGACAGGCCGGCTTGCGTTTTACGGATATGTCGCACACCAGACGCCGCCTGCTCAACGATTGGGTGTTGGTCAACCTGCTCCGCCGGATTGAGCAGGCCTGCCCAGAAATCGTGGGGCCGGTGGATGGCCGGGATCTGGTCCTGTCCGCTTCCGCACGGCCTGCCATTCACTTGCCCCCCGCGTCGCTAGGCAATCTAGCCGCGGAGGCATCGGTCTCGGGCCCCCTGACTCTCACCTGGTGGCCTCCACCAATGTCGGCCCGCACCCTGGCTCGGTTCACCGACGGGCTAGTGCTGTTTTCCGCCGTGCTGATGTTCCTGTTTGTGTTTCTGGCGCTTACGGAATCTCTGCCCGCATGGCCAGTGACCCTAGGACTTGCCGTCGGCGTCTTCGCCGTCTTTGCCGCTCTCTACCGGTATCTGTTTACGGTGATTGGGTGCGGGACGGCTGGGGTCCACCTCGCCAGAATGGCGATTGGAGAGCAAGAACAGCCAGCGTTGCCAAAGTCAGCAACCCGTTTCCGGTGAAGAATCATTCGCGGTGGATCTAACCTGCGGCCAATATGCATCACTGCGCGAAATACTGTTGCGCCAGCCAAAGCTGCAAGCCCTTCTGCAGGCGCGCCGGAATGTCAACAAAACGAATTCCCGCATTTCCGCGCTTGTCGGTCCAGGCGATTTCCCCCTGCGCTTTGACCGTATAGCGCGTTCCCGGAAGCTTGAACGACAACTGGATGGAGTCCCGAACGTCGAGATCCCGTTCCAGGTGCACGCCGATGCCGCCCTGGCTGAGATTCAGCAGTTCCGCCTGCACGCGCTTCCGATTTCCGCAATTCAGAGCTACTGGGACAGCGACTGACTGGCGGTGATATCGGAGCCGCCCATCCAGAATCAGATTGCGCGCTGCCGATAGCGTACGCACGGCTTGCTCCACCGAAATCGGCTTCTCGAAACTGAACAGCGCTCCCGTCGCATCGATAGCATGCCGGTTGCGCGGCCCGCTCATCACCACCAGCGGAACGTTCAATGGGAAGTGTGAGTCGCGCTGCAGGTGGCGCAGAAAACGGTCCGTCCCGCTCAGGTCACAATCTACGATCAATGCATCCACTTTCGATGTGGCCAACTTAGCCTGCGCCCGTTCCGGTTGCGATTCAACATCAACATTGATGTGCAGGCCACCCAGAATACATTCCAGAACGCTCACTTCCTGCCAGTCGCGGGAAACCACCATCGATGAAAGTGTCATGATTCGACTCTAGTCGCGCCGGTAATCGCGCCCTAGATCACGAAGGTAATGGGAAGAAAGGGCCATGCCTTGCGCGGTCCGCGATGGTATGTGGCAATGTTCGGGCGATGGCAAAGATGATCTGACGACCGACGGCTGAAGGCTGACGACTAGCGACGGCCGACTAGTCTTACGCGCCCGCCGCCTTGCTTTGGCCGCGATACCATTCCACAGTCCGCCGCAAACCTTCCTCGAACTGCACTTTGGGTGCATACCCAAGCTGTGCTTTCGCCTTCGCGATGTCGGCCAGCGAGTGCTGAATGTCGCCCTCCCGCGCCGCCGCATATTTCACGCCTCCGGTGTATCCTGTAAACTTCTTCAAAAGCGTGAAGGTCTCGTTCAGATCGGCGCGGGTTCCCGTGGCCACATTGAAAACCCGGCCCGCCGCCTTGTCCGCGGGCGCTTTGGATGCCAGCAGATTCGCATCGACAGCGTTGTCGATGTAGGTGAAGTCCCGGCTCTGGCTGCCATCCCCGAAGATGGTCGGCTGCTCGCCGCGCAGCATCTGCGTAATGAACTTGGCCAGTACTCCGGAATACGGCGACGTCGGGTCTTGCCGCGGACCGAAAATGTTGAAATACCGCAAGCTGACCGTCTCCAGCCCGTAACACCGATAAAACGAGGTCATGTAATATTCGCTGGCCAGCTTAGCTACCGCATACGGTGAGATCGGGTTGGGCGCCATCTCTTCGTGCTTGGGCAAGGTCGGAGTGTCGCCGTAGGCGGATGACGAAGCCGCATACACCACTCGCCGAACCTTGGCGTCCCGGGCCGCGATCAGAATGTTCACCGTGCCATCAACGTTGGCCTGGTTGCTGCCCAGCGGGTCCAGCACCGACTTGGGCACCGAAGGAATCGCGGCCTGGTGGAACACGCATTCCACTCCCCGGCACGCGTCCTTCATGGCGGTCGCATCGAGCAAGTCCGCCTCGCGAAAGTCGATGCGCGGGAGAATCTCCGCGATATTCTGGCGCTTTCCCGTGGAGAAGTTATCGATGCCGCGCACCTGCTCGCCGCCCTTAAGCAATGCACGCGCGATCGACGACCCGATAAATCCCGCCATCCCGGTGACCAGATGAAGAGCCATAGGAATTCATCATAACCAAAGCTATGCGATTTCCGGGCGAATCTGGCAGGTACGACAGTAACGTCCCGGAAAACGCTGAGCTACTGGCTCTTGCGCAACAGTTGTAGGGATTCGTCCTTGGTTAACAGTTGGCGCGCCTCGAAAAATTCCACTACGGCCCGCAATGCCGCAGCTGGGTTTACCACGACGGGTGACCCTGGTGTGTTGACCGCCCCACTTGCAACTGCATCGGATATTCCGAGTCGCGCCGTGGGTAGAAGTGAGCGCACCATTTCTTGCAGGCGATTCTCGTCTGAGACCTCGCGGAACGCGATGCCAATCCATAGGAAGGGATAGCAGACTCGCACTTCGCCCCGCAGTTCTGCTCGCAATCCGCTTAACTCCAGCCCAAGGTCTACCATTGCTCCGACCGGGAACGTGGCCGTCATCTCCACATAGCAGCCATTCAGACTCAAGTCGGTGAATGTCCCCCAGGTGCGAACGTTCGTGCCTCCTACACGGAATTCCGCGCTCCCCTCACACTTGTAGCGCGGACTTCGCCGCCGCTCGGTTTCTACCGACGGCTTTATCGGGAAGCGGAGTCGGAGGGCACTGTTACAAAGGTCGATTCTGCATTTTGCGCGGAGGGAGCGGTGCTGCTACGGGAATAGTTCAGGAATGGGAGGTCGTCGCTGCCTCCGTCGCCTTCCGTATCTCCTCCCACAATTCCCCGCGTCCGGTGCCGGTCTTCGCCGAGAAAGGCAGGATGCGCGCGTTCGGGTACGTCTCCTCCAGAGCGTGCAACGCGTTGCGCAACTGGTTGCCCGACAGCCGGTCGCTCTTGGTCGCGACGATTACGAACTGGCGGCCGCTGGCACTCAGGAACTCCAGCAACTGCTGGTCGCTTTCTTGCGGCGGGACATTCACATCGACCAGGGCCAGGCACAGCGCCAACGTCGGCCGCGTCTTCAAATACGGATCGATGAAACTGGGCCACTGCGCCGAAGTTTCCCGAGAGATCTTCGCGTACCCGTAACCCGGCAGGTCGGTGAAAATCATCTCCGGCTTGGGCCTGCCCGCAATGCGTAGCTCGAAGAAGTTAATGGCCCGCGTGCGGCCAGGGGTGGAACTCGTCTTGGCCATCTTGCTTCCGACCAGCGAGTTGATCACGCTTGACTTGCCGACGTTTGACCGTCCCAGGAAGGCAATCTCCGGAAGGCTCGGAGCAGGGAAGTGGGCCGCATCGCTGGCAGACAGCAAGAATCGGGAAAGAACTCGCACACACCAGTTTCGGGGTTCCCGGGGGAAGTTGCAAGTGGACTACCGATCCAGCCCCAGCGGATGCTTGTCGTCTTCAACTTCGGTTTCCTTGACGGGCTTGTACTTGTGCCAGAGATGCAGGGCTCCGGCGATCGCCAGTCCAAGCATCACGCTGACTGCAAAGAAGAGGCGGTACGCCGGCAGGCCGATCAGCAGAACCGCAACCACCAAGATCGCCGCAATCAGCCCGGTTCTGCCCGGAAACAGGCCGCCTAAGCGACTCCCGGATGCCATAGCGCACTCCCAACAATATTTTACCTCCAGCGCGGGGGGAGAAACGCGCCTCGCCGCAGGTGAGAAATCAAAAGGCCCGCCAAAGGCGGGCCTTCCGAATCTGAAAACCAAGAACCGAGAACCGTCTTTCTACTGGTGCGCCGCTGGACTCTCCCCCGCCTGCGGGGCGATCGGCGTGATGGTCTGCGGGCTCTCTTCCAAAATCTGCGGAAGCGGTCCTTCGAGCGCGATCTTCAGCACCTGGTCCATGGTGTCCACGAAATGCAGCTTCATCTCGTTGCGCAAGTTTTCTGGCACTTCCGCCAGATCTTTCTCGTTGTCCTTGGGCAGCAGCACTTCGAACAATCCGGCCCGGTGTGCCGCCAGCAACTTCTCTTTCAGCCCGCCAATCGGAAGCACCTTGCCGCGCAACGTAATCTCGCCGGTCATGGCAATATCCCGCCGTACCGGAATCTTGCTGAGCGCGCTCGCGATCGCGGTTGCAATCGTAATACCCGCCGATGGCCCATCCTTCGGAATCGCGCCCTCCGGCACGTGCACGTGGATGTCGAGATTGCGGTAGAAATCGCGGGGCAGGCCCAGTCCACTGGCGCGGGACCGCACGTACGACATGGCCGCTTGTGCCGATTCCTGCATGACGTCGCCCAGCTTTCCGGTGAGTGTCAGCTTGCCCTTGCCGTCGACCACGGTCACTTCCGTGCTCAGGATCGAGCCGCCCACTTCCGTCCAAGCCAAGCCTGTGACCAGCCCGACTTCGCTCTTTTCGTTCGCCAGCGTGTCACGGAACTTGATCACGCCCAGGAAGTCGCCGACGTTCTCGCCCGTGATCGTTATCTTATAGTCCGGCCCTTCTTTCACGACCTTGCGCGCCACTTTGCGGCACACATTGCCAATCTCCCGCTCCAGGTTGCGCACGCCCGCTTCCCGCGTGTAGGAGCGGATGATCCCCGTGATCGCCTCATCCGCAAACTTAATGTTCTTGTCGGTCAGACCTGCCTGCAATAGTTGCTTCTTCACCAGGAACTGCTTGGCGATCTCGACTTTTTCGGGCTCGGTGTAGCCATGTAGCCGCAGCACTTCCATGCGGTCCTGCAGGGCGGGAGGAATGGTGTGCATCACGTTCGCGGTCGCCACGAAAAACACCTGCGACAGGTCATATTCCACGTCGAGGTAGTGGTCGACGAACATGAAATTCTGTTCCGGATCGAGCACTTCCAGCAGCGCCGCCGACGGGTCGCCGCGGAAGTCCATCGACATCTTGTCCACTTCGTCCAGCATGAACACCGGGTTCTTCGTTCCCGATTTCTTCATCATCTGGATAATCTGTCCCGGCAGGGCGCCGATATAGGTCCGGCGATGGCCGCGGATCTCGGCTTCGTCGCGCACGCCGCCGAGCGACATGCGGACAAACTTGCGTCCTGTAGCCTTCGCGATCGAC
Organism: uncultured Acidobacteriaceae bacterium; assembly: GCA_964641665.1. Classification (GTDB taxonomy): domain Bacteria; phylum Acidobacteriota; class Terriglobia; order Terriglobales; family Acidobacteriaceae; genus Gp1-AA133. The sequence continues at coordinate 22,442 of CAZXKO010000082.1, read as the reverse complement.
ATTCCCAACGAAGTCTTGCCCACGCCCGGAGGCCCAACGAAGCACAGGATCGATCCCTTTGGATTTTTCACCAGCTGGCGTACGGCCAGGAACTCGAGAATGCGTTCCTTGATCTTCTCCAGCCCGTAATGATCTTCGTTCAGAACTTTCTCGGCCCGCGAGATGTTGCGAATTTCCTTAGATCGCTTCTTCCACGGCACCGCCAGTAGCCAGTCCAGGTAATTCCTCGAAACCGTGGATTCGGCCGACATTGGCGGCATGGCTTCCAGCTTCTTGAGTTCCTGGATAGCCTTATCCTTGACCTCCTTCGGCATCCCGGCGGCTTCAATCTTCTTCTTCAGTTCGTCGAACTCGCTCTTCTCGCCGCGCCCCAGTTCCTTCTGGATAGCCTTGATCTTCTCGTTGAGGTAATACTCTTTCTGGGCCCGCTCCATCTGCCGCTTTACCCGCGACTGGATGGTCCGGTCCATGTTCAACTTTTCGATCTCGATGTCGAGCACATCGGCAATTCGAGTGAGCCGCTCGGCGGGATCGAAAATCTCCAGCAACTCCTGCTTTTCTTCGATGGAAAGCTGCAGGTTGGCCGCGATCGTATCGGTCAACTTGGCCGGATCTTCCATCCGCACCGCCGCGATCATGGTCTCGTAGTTCAGCGACTGGCACAGCTTTACATACTGCTCGAACAGCCCCGTCACGCGCTGCATCCCGGCTTCGATCTGCGGGTTGGTCTCAGTCACGTAGCGCGCCAGGCGCACCGACGCCTGCATGTAGCCATCGCTGTCGGTAACCTGCAGAATCTTGCCGCGTTCGATGCCCTCGACCAGCACCTTGATGTTGCCGTCGGGTAGCTTCAAGCTCTGCACGATGTTGACGACCGTGCCTACTTGGTAGATCTCGTTCGCCTTGGGTTCGTCGATCGAGGCGTCATGCTGGGTGGCGAGAAAGATTTTCTTGTCGGCGGCCAGCGCTTCTTCGAGCGCGTGCACGCTCGACTCCCGGCCCACCACAAACGGGGTCATCATGTAGGGGAAAATGACGACGTCCCGAATGGGCATCATCGGGAGTTTCTTGGTTTCAAATTTTTCCTTGGGCTGGGTCACTCTGTCTCCAAAAATTTGTGCGTCCCGGATTCGGCCTTGCTGCCTCAGTAGCGCCGCCGTCTTGGCGGCTGCGGGTCTTGCTAGCCCGCTTTGTCCATCATCGCGATCGAAACGTCGCGTTTCTCCACCATCTCCCGGGTCACTTCGAATTCCTTCACTTTCTTCTGACTCGGCAGATGGTACATGAGGTCGAGCATCAATTCCTCAAGAATCATGCGCAAGCCCCGGGCGCCCACCTTGCGCGCCATGGCCTGCCGGGCAATGGCCCGGGTCGCTTCCTCGCTGAACTTCAAGCGTACATTCTCGAACTCGAACAGCCGCTGGTACTGCTTGATGATAGCGTTCTTCGGGCGGGTGAGAATCTCGATCAGCGCAAACTCGTCGAGATCCTCGAGCACCCCCACGACCGGCAACCGGCCTACGAACTCTGGAATCAAGCCGAACTTGATCAGGTCTTCCGGCTGTACGTCGCTGAGCAACTGGTAGTTACGCTTGCTGGGGTTGACGTTTTCCTCCGTCTCCACCTGCTCGCCGGTCTTGAATCCCAGCGACTTCTTGCCCACCCGGCGCGAGATGATCTTCTCCAGTCCGACAAACGCTCCCCCGCAAATGAAAAGGATGTTTGTGGTGTCGACCGGCGTGAATTCCTGGTGTGGATGCTTCCGCCCACCCTGCGGCGGGACGTTCGCAATCGTTCCTTCCAGGATCTTCAGCAGCGCCTGCTGCACCCCTTCGCCCGAGACATCGCGGGTAATCGAAGGATTCTCATCTTTGCGCCCGATCTTGTCGACCTCATCGATATAGATGATGCCGGTCTGGGTACGGCCCACGTCACCCTCGGCTGCCTGCAGCAGCTTCAGGATGATGTTCTCTACGTCCTCGCCGACATAGCCCGCTTCAGTGAGGGTTGTGGCATCCACGATCGCGAACGGAACATCCAGCATGCGCGCCAGCGTCTGCGCCAACAGCGTCTTGCCCGTGCCCGTCGGGCCGATCAGCATGATGTTCGATTTGGTCAGCTCAACGCCGTCGCCGCTCTTCTGGCGATTCATGAAAATGCGCTTGTAGTGGTTGTAGACTGCGACCGCCAGCTTCTTCTTGGTCTGCTCCTGGCCGATCACGTACTCGTCCAGAAACGTCTTCACTTCTTGGGGCTTGGGAAGCTGGTTCGGAGTGGAGGCCTCCGGGGTCGTGGTTCGGTCATCCTCGAGGATCGAGTTACAGACCGCCACGCACTCGTCGCAAATGTAGGCCCTTGGGTAGTCGCTGGGCGACGAGATCAGTTTGGCGACCGCGTCCTGCGATTTATGGCAGAACGAGCACCGCAAGATCTCGTCTGTACCCGACCGGTTTTTCACTCGGCTGTACTCCTTCTATCACCCGGAATTGCCCGCCCCGAGGCTCCTTTCGCCCGGTCGGCAAGCAAGCCGTTATCTCGCCGAGACCTCCAGTAGAACTGCGACCGGCGAACGCCGATCATACCTCTACTTCGTCTTGTAGATGATATCGTCGATGATTCCGTATTCCTTGGCCTGCTGCGCGTTCATGATGAAGTCGCGCTCTACATCCTTTTCTACCTTGTCCAGCTTCTGCCCGCTATGTTTCGAAAGTAACTGGTTGGTGATTTCCCGCATCCGCAGGATCTCCCGGGCGTGAATATCGATGTCCGTCGCCTGTCCCGACAGCCCGCCCATCGACGGCTGGTGGATCAGAATCCGCGAATTCGGCAGCGCCAGCCGCTTTTTGGCTTCTCCTGCCGCCAGCAGCAGCGCCGCCATCGACGCCGCCTGCCCGATGCAGATCGTGGTCACGTCATTCTTCACGTATTGCATCGTGTCGTAGATGGCCATTCCCGCCGTAATCGATCCGCCCGGGGAGTTGATGTAAAGCTGGATGTCTTTCTCCGGATCTTCCTGCGCCAGAAACAGCATCTGCGCAATCACCAGGTTCGCGATGTTGTCGTCAATCGGCGTCCCGATGAAAATAATGTTATCCCGCAGCAGGCGCGAGTAAATGTCATAGGCGCGCTCTCCCCGCCCGGTCTGCTCGATCACCATCGGCACCAGCATCATCTTCGGATCGTTCAAGTTCACCTGCCACACTCCTGCCCCGACTGCGATTTCACCTACGGGGAGAGGATCGAAAGTGGTCCGCTAAGCGGACTGGTGATACAGCAAGTTGAGGGTCTTCTCGTTGCGGATTCTGTTTCTAATCCTATCGAGCGCCCCATCCCGTGTCAAACGAGCCCGTACTGCCTCCGAGGTCTGTTTCGTCTGTGTCGCCAGGGCCTCGATTTCGTGATCGATCTCTTCGTCGCCGACCTCGATCTTCTCCAGGTCTGCAATTTTGTCGAGCAGCAGGGAAGCCTTCACTTCCTGCAACGCCTGGTCGCGCTGCCCCGCCCGCAGCCGGTTCAGATCCATTTTCTTCATGTCTTCGGCACGCATGCCCTGCGCCGCCAGAGCCCGCAACCCGCGTTCCAGCCGCACGTCGATCTGACGGTCGACCATCGCCTCCGGAACCTCAAAGTCGTTGCGCTTCACCAGTTCCGCCACCAGCCTGTCCTTGGCCTCGTGCTCTGCGGTGTGCCGCTTCTCTTCCTCCATGTTTTCGCGGATGCGCTCCTTTACGTCCTCGATACTCGTAAACTCGCCCAACTCCTTCGCGAACTCGTCGTTCAGTTCGGGGAGACTCTTCTGCTTCAGCGACAGCACTTTCACGGTGTAGTCAAAGGTCTGCCCGGACAGCCGCTTGTCGGAAGAATCCTCCGCATATTTCACCTCGAACGCCTTTTCCTCTCCCGCCGAGGCTCCGCGAAGATTCTCATTAAACTCGGGCATCGTATTCGTGCCACCGATCTCGACCAGCACATCGTCCATGTGCACCGGCTGGCCCTCGCCAGCCTTAGGCTTCCCGTCGAGCGCAACTTGGGCGAAATCGCCATCCGCCAGCGGCCGTCCTTCGATGGCCGCGTAGGTAGCGTGCTGCTCCCTCAGGTGATTCAACGCCTGTTCGACTTCGTCGTCGGTGATGTCGATCACCGGCTTGTCAGCGCGCAGCTCCTTGTAGCCGTCCACCTTGATTTCAGGCAGGATTTCGAAGCTCGCCTTGAACCGCAGCGGCTCCCCATCGTGGATGTGCAGGTCGGTGACCCGGGGCTGCGACACCGGGATCAGCCCCTGCTTATCGGCTTCCTGGCGGAAGTACCGGGGCACCAAAGACTCGACCACGTCCGTCTTGATGTCCTCGGCAAAGCGCTGCCGGATGATGGATGCCGGCACGTGTCCCTTGCGGAACCCCGGCAGGCGGGCCAGTTTCTGATACTTCTGAATCAGCGCGTCGGTCTCGCGCGTAACTTCGGCGGCAGGAATCTCAACCGAAATCTCCCGCTTGGTGGTTTCTTTCGTTTCCGTGGGGCTCACTAGGTACCTTTCGAAACATCGACCGGGGGATTCCCGTTTGGGCAGGAGGCAGGACAAGCAGCCCCGCACTGCGACCCTCTAAGTGTAAAGAGTGGGGGAGAGTAGCGTCAAACGCGAAAGGTCGATTTTCCCACGCAAATTGAGCCTTTCGTGCAAAGCTGTGGACGATCGGCTGTCCCCGCGACGGGACCCCATTCTGTTCTTGCCGAACTGTAGGCACGCTTCATTCTGGAGGACCTACCGCCCGACTATTGTGATTCGTATCAGGGCATGCCTTCAGGCCTGCCCTGACGTGCTCTTTTCAATGCGCCTTCAGGCGCTGGGGGCGGTACTACCTGCGGCGCTTACAATGACTCACAAAGAAACGGCCCAACCGCGACACCGAGGATAAATGTCGAACGATTGCCCCATGTGGCTTGCTCGCCTCAATCGCGAAATCATCGCCTGCACCAAGTGTCCCCGCCTAGTGGCCTACCGCGAACAAGTGGCCCGGGAGAAGCGTCGCGCTTACCGCGACCACGACTACTGGGGCAAGCCGGTGCCCGGCTTCGGCGATCCCAACGCGCGCGTCCTCGTCCTGGGCCTCGCCCCTGGAGCCCACGGTTCCAACCGCACCGGACGTCCCTTCACCGGCGACGCCTCCGGCAACTTCATGTACCCGGTGCTCTACGAAACCGGATTTGCCAACCAGTCGACCGCCACCGATCGCAACGACGGGCTCCTCCTCAGCGACCTCTACATCACCGCCGCCGCCCGCTGCGCCCCGCCCGACAACAAGCCCCTCCCCGAGGAACTGGCCAACTGCGCACCCTACCTGGATCGCGAGATCGAAGGTCTCAGGAAACTTAAGGTCGTGGTCGCCCTGGGCAAGATCGGCTTCGACGCCTATCTGAACCACCTGAAGCGTCACGGCCTGCTGAAAAGCAAAGCGCCGTACGATTTTGCGCACGGCGTCAAGTACGAAACGCCCGACGGCAAGATCCTGCTCGCCTCTTACCACCCCTCCAACCAAAACACCCAGACGGGGAAGCTGACCCGCAGGATGTTCGTCGACATGTTCAAGCAGGCGGCACGGCTTGCCCGTGAATAGCGCGTTAGCGCCCGTCTAAGTGGGATCGTCAAGCTGGTTCCTTGGCTCCAGATCGAAATCGGGCTGACACCTAACGGCGCCCTGCCGTGAGCCGCCAGCGACGACCCACGACCGACGTTAAAATCCCACCATCACCGGCTCCACTTCCAACAAGATCCCCCACTCCTCCCGGACCCGCCGCTGAATCTCGTGCTTAAGTTCCACAATTTCCGCCGCCGTAGCCCCATTGCGGTTCACGATCGCCAGCGCATGCTTGCGCGAGAGCCCAACTCGTCCGCGCTGGTACCCCTTCGAAAAGCCCGAGTGCTCCACCAGCCACGCCGCCGAAACTTTCTTCTGCGCCTCGAGCGCCGGATAGCTCGGCACCTCGAGATTGCGAGCCGCCGCACGCCGCTTGAGTTCGTCAAACTGCGCCGGCGTAAGCACCGGATTCTTGAAGAACGACCCCGCACTCCGGCAATCTTCATCGCCCGGCGTCAGCAGCATCGACTTGCTGGCACGAATCTGTCGCACCGCTTCGCGTACCGCGGTCAACGTCGGCGGGTGTTCCCGGTTCGCGAAATACTTCTTCAAATCCGCATAAGCAAGACTCGGAGGCCCATCGTGACGAAGCGCATAGGTCACGTGCAAAATCACATACTTTCCTCGCGCGCTGGTGTTGAAGACGCTCGTCCGGTAAGCGAAGCCACATTCGTCCTTTTCGAACTCTGCTTCCTCGCCGGTCGCCACATCGATCGCCACCAGCGAGTCGATCGTCTGCGATACTTCCTGCCCGTACGCGCCCACGTTCTGCACCGGCGTCCCACCCACGCTCCCCGGAATCCCGCTCAAGCATTCGATCCCGGCGCAGTTGTGGGTTACGGTCGCGCCGACAAATCCGTCCCAATCCTCGCCGGCCCCCACGTCAAAGTAAGCCGTGCCGTGTCCGTGGCGATGATTAATCCCCTGAATCGCAACCTTCAACACCACCCCGGGCCACCCCTGGTCCGAAACCACGAGGTTGCTTCCTCCCCCCAACACGAACAGGGGAGCGTTTTTGGAGCGTGCGAACTCAATCCCCGCTCGTACCTCTCCGGCATCGCTGGCCTCGATGAAATAACGCGCTGGTCCTCCGACCTGCAGAGTCGTCAGCGGCGCCAGCACAACGTTCTCCTGGATTTCCATGAGTGCGAGACTCAATATAAACGATGAGAGAGATGCAGCCCGCAGCCCCTTACAACGTCGCGTTTTCCTTACGGGGCCGTTTGCAGGCGGTCGGGTCCGAACCAGCTGCGGCAAGGTCAAAGTCTTGGAACTCGGTTTAGTTTTGAAGGGGCCCGGCTTCCAGCCGGGCCGAGGGTGACTCGAATCGAGATCGGCTTCAGCCGCTGAGGTTGGCTGCATGCTCCCCTGGTCGTGGCCATGAAGGTTCCAGGCATCGACGACCAGCAGCCACGCATCCAGCCCGTATTACAATCGACACGCAGGTCCATTAAGGAGTCCGAATGTACCCCGAACTCATGCTCATCCCGATGCGCGAGGAACTGACCAAGGCTGGTGTGCAGGAGCTCCGCACCGCCGCCGACGTCGACCGCGCCGCCGCCCAACCTGGCACTACCATGATCGTCGTCAACTCCGTGTGCGGATGCGCCGCTGGACGTATGCGTCCCGCCGTCCGCGCTGCGCTGCAACATGCCACCAAGCCCGACCGCATCTACTCGGTCTTCGCCGGCCAGGATCGCGGCGCCACCGAGCGCGCCCGCTCCTATTTCACCGGATTTCCACCGTCCTCGCCCTCGATCGGGATCCTGCGTGAGGGCAAGCTGATCTACATGATGCAACGCAGCCAGATCGAAACCCGCGAAGCTCCCGCCATCGCTGCCGATTTAACTTCGGCCTTCGACCAGTTCTGCGCCGCGAACTCGGCCGCCAAGCGCTAGCCTGCTGTCACAAACATAAGCCTGTCATCCTGACCGGAGCGAAGCGGAGTGGAGGGACCTTGTGTTTTCGTTGGATCCGAGAGGCCTCAAGTCTGGCTCGACCCACTCCCGCTTGGCCCGCTCCGACAGAACGCGCTCGCGTGAGTAGTACCCAAATAAAACATCCTTGTTATCATAGTGTTCCACGACTTTATTCACTGTTTCCATGACGGTTGCATTTCTCGAGATGTTTTCGAGGAACTTCTCCAGAATCTCCATCCAGAATCGCGTGATCGTCTCGTGATACCCCTGTTTCCCATGATGCTCAATGAATCGGACTAGCCCCTTCTTCATGCGGAGGAGCGCCTCTTCGGGAGATAAGTGGCACAGATACCAGGCTGCCACCGTCAGGTGCCGGGCGTGCGTGAACTCCTCGAGCCCGAACTCGCAACGTTCAAACTTCTCAACCACGTTCACAATGTCCTGTTCATCGCTGTACGCAATGTGCTTCATGGAACGACCTCAGTTTCGAGCAAAAAAAAATCGCCCGCGCGCAAGCTGCGCACGGGCGTTCGTGTTCTCGGAAACTTAGTTTAAAGCACCCGAGGCTTGAATGTCCACAATTCCTCCCGGACGGCAGCCTCTTCGCGCCTTACTTTCGCGCCGCCCCCGTCATGATGAACGATTTCACCACAATGTTGTTCGGCTGGACTCCCACCGGGATCATCATCAGTAGGGAATACTCGCTCGGCTCCAACTTGCGCGGCCGGCGCTTCTGGATCACCGTGACATCGCCCGATTGCGAATCCACCACCAACAAATAGTTTTGATCTTGCGACAAGGCGAGCGCATCCGGCCGGCTCCCTACCGGCAGCGTCGCCACGATTTTTCCGTAGTCGATGTCGTAAACCGCCATCGTATTCGACCCGAAGTTGCTCACATAGAGCCGCGAGTTGTCTTCCGACACCACGCCCCGCGCCGGCTTCGTTCCGATCAGGTAGCTTCCCCCCACTTCGTTGTTCGTCGTCTCAATAATCGACACGCTATCCGAATCGAAATTCGCCACCATCAGCTCGCCGCCGTCGGGTTTCAACGCCAGGTGCATTGGTGTCGAGCCCACATCGAGCAGGGTCAACACCTTGTCACTTTTCAGATCAACCGAAGCCACCTGCCCAGACCCAGTACACGCCACGAACGCCTTGCTCGAATCCGGCAGGATCGCCACATCTCCGGGCTGCTGGCAAACGGGAAGAGTTGCGCGCACCGCCAGCCGCTTGCCGTCGATCAGCGAGACGGTATTGTCTCCACGATTGCTCACCACCACGGTCGCCCCATCCGGCGAAACCCGCGCCAACCCCGGGGCCGCGCCCACCCGGATCGTCCCCATCACGGCGCGCCTGTCGAGGTCAATCACCGAAACGTTGGCCGAACCAGAGTTCGCCACATACCCGCGCTTGCCATCCTCCGACACATCGAAGAAATACGGCCGCCCATGCACCCCGATGGTCGCTACCACCTGGTTCTTCTCCGCGTCGATCACGCTCACGTTGTTCGAACCAGTGTTGACCACGTAGATTTCATTTTTCCTGCGGTTGGCGGCCACGCCCGTCGGCTCGCTTCCAACCGCAATGGTCTTGGCCGGCTGGAAAGTACGCAGGTCGATTACCGTCACCGAATTGCTCTTGCCATTGGTGACGTAGGCATATTCGCGGTAGGCCGGCCCGTAGTTGGGAAACGCACTCTCCTGGAAATACCACCACCCAAGCGCTCCCAGAACCAGCAGGAGGATCGCGATGAAGACGATTTTTTTCAAGGAAATGATTGGCCCCGGAGGGAAAAGATTACGCCCTGATCAATTCGAAGATCAATAAAGGTGGAAACTCACCTCTATGGAAAGATTGTCTGATACGGGCTGGTTGTCGCGAGTAGCCGGCTGAAACCTCCACGCCTTCACGGCCACAACCGCCTTCTCGTCCAGACCACTACCCAGCGCCTGCTGGACACATACATTCGAGACCTCACCGCTCGGTTCGACCGTCGCGCCGATTAGAACAACACCCTGATACTTGCTCCGGCGCGCGTCCTCCGAACATTCCGGATCCGGTCGGGATAGAATGCGAGGCGGTTTGTATACCCCACCATCGCGACGTGCACGACGACGCCGTTCGCCGCATACCGGACGGTCGGGCCCGGGTTCCTGGTTGTAGGCGAAGTGAAATCGCAGGCTCAGCGATTTTTGGTGATACTCCGCTGGCAGGGGTTGAAATGGCGCCGCCGACTTAATCCCCTTCAGAGCCGCATCGTTCAACGACTCTTCTTGCGAAGACTCTGTCACCGCGATCTTCCCGAGCGAGCCGTCTCTCTTGATAGTGAATTCGACTAGTACGGTTCCGCTCTTGTTGTCCGACGCCTGCTCGGCTTGCGAAATCAGCGGGTACCATTTCGTCCGGACCTGAGCCAAGACCCGATCCGGATAGAACCCCCAACTCTTATAGAACTCCACGTCCTTTGGATTCACCTTGCCCAAAACCTCATACCCGCTCGCGTCCAGGCCGCGATCAACTCCAGCGTGCAGCGACGCCTTGGCCGCTGCCACCGCTTCTTTCGAGCGATCGGAAGCCGCGATCTGGGCGTGCAGACCGACGGAAAGCAGCAGAGTTATCGAGAGAAGACGAAACCGGCGCTTCATGCCAGAATCTACCTCGCGGATGCTGGCGCAACCTCGGCCTGCTTTTGTTTGGGGGAGGACCTGATCTCCACGATCTCCCGCCCCACCACCGCCGCGATCTGCCGCACCTGCACCATCAGATCGTCAAACTGCTCCGGGAACAGCGACTGCATCCCGTCCGACAATGCTTTATCGGGCTGGTTGTGCACTTCCACGATCAGTCCATCCGCGCCCACCGCCACCGATGCACGAGACAGCGGCGTGACCTTGTTGCGTTTTCCCGTCCCATGGCTTGGATCCACAATGATCGGCAAATGGCTAAGCCTCTGCACCGCCGGCACGATGCTCAAATCGAGGGTATTGCGCGTGTGGTCGGCGAAGGTCCGCACCCCACGCTCGCAAAGCGCAACGCTATAGTTGCCCTCGCTCATCACATATTCGGCTGCCATGAAAAACTCTTCGAGCGTCGCCGACAATCCTCGCTTCAGCAGCACCGGCCTCTTCGCCCGTCCCGCCCGCTTGAGGAGCGAGAAGTTCTGCATGTTGCGCGCGCCGATCTGGATCACGTCCGCGTACTGCTCCACCAAGTCCAGGGACTCGTTATCGATCGCTTCGGTAATAATCTTCATCCCGAACTGCTCGCGGATTTCGGCCATGATCCGCAACCCTGCCTCGCCCAGCCCCTGAAACGAATAAGGCGAAGTGCGCGGTTTGTACGCGCCCCCGCGGAAGAACTGCGCCCCCGCCCGGCAAACCCTCTCCGCCACGGCAAACGCCTGCTCCCGGCTCTCGATCGCGCACGGCCCGGCAACAATCGCGAAGTTCTTTCCCCCAATCGTTGCCTTCGTTCCGGGGAACGTGATGACTGTGTTGTCTTCTTTCACATCCCGGCTGACGAGTTTGTAAGGCTTGCTGACCCGGATGACTTCCTGCACGCCCGCCAGCTCATCCAGCATCCCCGGTTCGATCTCTCCCTGGTTGCCGGTGATGCCGATAGCAGTCCGCGTCGCGCCCGGCATGGCATGCGCGCGGTAGCCCAGCGATTCAATCTCCTGACAAACGGCGCGTACCTGCTCTTCCGTGGCATGCGCTTGCATAACAACCAGCATGACCCCACCCCCAAATGCCTGAGTGTATCCCGCCTCTGAACCCGCGGCAAACCCGTGCGGTGCGGACGCTCTCGTCCGCATGCCGTCTCGCTATACTCACCCCATGCCCCGCTCCATCGCCCAGGAACAGGACATCCTCCACCTGCCTCCCCCTAAACGTCCGCCCCGACGCACATCTCGCCGCATTGGCATTCATACCTCGATCGCCGGAGGAGTGCAGAACGCCGCTGAACGCGCCTACCGCCTCGGCTGCAGCGCCTTCCAGATATTCTCGTCAAGCCCACGCCAGTGGGCTCCGTATGAACTGAGCCGCCCGCAATCTGAGGAACTCCGGCGGTTGCGCGACCGATACGACCTCAAGCCGCTCGCCATTCACACCAATTACCTGGTGAACCTGGCTGCCGCCAACGAGCTGTTCTTGAAGAAATCTGTCGAAGCCTTTCGCGGAGAGGTCGAGCGCGCCCTCGCGCTCGGCGCGGAATATCTGATCCTGCACCCGGGATCGTTTCGCGGCACGAGCCGGGAGGAAGGCCTCCTCCGCACCTCCGCTGCCATCGCCGCGGCGACGACACGATTGGATCTCGCTCGGGCCGGACTGACCATTCTGATCGAGAACACCGCCGGCGCCGAATATTCCCTGGGAGCAAGTTTCGACCAGGTCGCGGAAGTCATCGAGCGCCTCCGCGACGTCGTTCCGATCGCCGCTTGCATCGACACCTGCCATACCCACGCCGCCGGCTACGACATCGTCACTGAAACCGGCCTGGCACAAACCTTGCAGCTTCTGGATCAGACCATCGGACTGAAGAACGTCCCCGTCTGGCATTGCAACGATGCCAAAGCGGAGCGTGGCTCCAAGCTCGACCGTCACGAACACGTAGGCGAAGGGAGGATCGGCAAGGAGACTTTCCGCCGCCTGCTGAATGACCCGCGCACCGCACACGCCGCCTTCATCGCAGAGACCCCCATCGACCGCCCCGGCGACGATCGCAGGAACATCGACGCCTTGAAGCGTCTGGTCGGACGTTAGGTGAATGCCCCATGTAAAATACAGGATTACCCTGAGCGATCCATTCGCCTCTATGTCGCAAGACGACAAAGCCACCGCCACCCGCGACGAACGCTACGATCCCCAGCGCGTCGAGACCAAGTGGTCCGAGCAATGGCAGCAGGACCCCTGCCTCTACGCCGCCGAGCCCAACTCCACCAAGCCCAAGTATTACGTGCTGGAAATGTTGCCCTACCCTTCGGGCGCTCTCCACATGGGTCATGTTCGCAACTACTCCATTGGCGACGCGCTCGCCCGCTACATGTGGATGAACGGCTACAACGTGCTCCACCCCATGGGATGGGATTCGTTCGGTCTTCCCGCGGAAAACGCAGCCATCAAGAACAACACACCGCCGCGTGAGTGGACCCTTGCCAACATCGCCAACATGAAGGCGCAGATGAAGCGCCTCGGCTTCGCCTACGACTGGTCCCGCGAAGTCACGACCTGTCTGCCCGACTACTACCGCTGGAACCAGTGGTTCTTCATCACGCTCTTCGAACAGGGCCTCGCCTACCGCAAGAAAAGCAAGGTCAACTGGTGCCCAAAGTGCGCCACCGTTCTCGCCAACGAGCAGGTGGTCGGCGGCTACTGCTGGCGTCACGAAGACACACTCGTCGAGCAGCGCGAACTCGAGCAGTGGTTTCTCCGCACCACCAAGTACGCCGAAGAGTTGCTCCGCGACTTAAACAAGCTGCAAGGCTGGCCCGAAAAAGTGCGCACCATGCAGCGCAACTGGATAGGCCGGAGCGAAGGCGCTCTCGTCGACTTCGATCTCGGCGGCACCGTCGGCCCCGCCGGATCCACCATCACCGTCTTTACCACCCGCATCGACACGATTTTCGGAGCGACCTCGGTGCAACTCGCACCCGAGCACCCCATCGTGGCCGACATGACCGCGAACAACGCGGACTTGCGCGCCAAGGTCGAGACACTGATCGCCGAGCAACGCAAGGCCAAAGAAGCCGGGGATATCGGCGAGATCGAAAAGCACGGCGTCTTCACCGGACGCTACGCCAAGAATCCCTTCAACCAGGAAGCGCTCCCGATCTGGGTGGCCAACTACATCCTCATGGACTACGGCACCGGGGCCATCATGAGCGTTCCCGCCCACGACGAGCGGGATTACGAATTTGCCAAGAAATACAAGTTACCGGTTCGCGTCGTCGTTCTTCCCTCGGGCGGCGACAGCGACGAAACCGTGATGGATCCGCCGCTCCCGTTCGTTGCCGACGACGGCCTGGTCGTGAACTCCGGGCAATTCAGCGGGCTCACCAGTTCGGAAGCCCTCAAGGCGATGGCCGACTTCGCCGCGAAAAATAGTTTCGGCAAAGCCACCGTCACCTTCCGCTTGAAAGATTGGGGCGTTTCCCGCCAGCGCTACTGGGGTACGCCCATCCCCATGCTCTACTGCCAGAAGGACGGCATCGTTCCGGTTCCCGAGAAAGACTTGCCCGTCCTTCTTCCCGAACATGTCGACATCACGCTCACCGGCGCGTCTCCGCTCGCCAACGTGCCCGAGTTCGTGAACGCGACTTGCCCCAAATGCGGGGGCCCCGCCCGTCGCGAGACCGATACCATGGACACCTTCGTCGACTCGTCCTGGTATTTCTATCGTTACACCGATGCGCGCAACGACCGCGCCCCGTTCGACTCGAAAGAGATCGCGTACTGGTTCCCGATCGACCAGTACATCGGCGGCGTCGAGCACGCCATCCTGCATCTGATTTACTCGCGCTTCTGGACCAAGTTCATGCGCGACCAGGGCCTTGTCAAGAATGACGAACCGGTCGAGCGCCTCTTCACCCAGGGCATGGTCATCAAAGACGGCGCCAAGATGTCGAAGAACCTCGGCAACGTGGTCTCGCCCGACGAAATGGTCGCGCGCTACGGCGCCGACGCCGCGCGCCTCTACAGCCTCTTCGCCGCTCCCCCCGACCGCGATCTCGATTGGCAGGACTCCGGAATCGAAGGCATACAGCGCTTCCTCGGCCGCGTGTACCGCTTCGTCACGAGGAACGCGAGCGCAGCGCGCGCGTCCAGCGCAGACACGGCGCTTGCTCCGACTCCCGAAGCTCGCCAGATACAGCGCAAGCTCCACCAGACCATTAAGCGCGTCACTGACGACTTTGAGGGCCGCTGGCACTTCAACACCTGCATCGCCGCGATCATGGAGTTAGTCAACGAACTCTACGGCGCGGAAGAAAAGATCGCCCAGGACGCCATCCCGGCTGCCTTGCTGGCGCAGGTGCAGCGCGATCTGACCCTGTTGCTCGCACCTTTTGCGCCGTACCTCGCCCACGAACTGTGGGAGACGCTCGACGGAAAGGGGAGTCTGCTCCGCGCGCCCTGGCCGAAGTACGATTCCGCGTTGGCCAAAGAAGAAGAGATCGAAATTCCGGTGCAGATCAACGGCAAACTCCGTAGCCGCATTGTTGTTCCCACGGACGCGGACAAGGCTTTCGTGAAGGAGCGTGCTTTTGCCGACGAAAAAGTGAAAGCCGCCATGGCTGGCAAGCAGCTGGTGAAGTGGATTTACGTGCCCATGAGGCTCGTGAACATCGTCCTCCGCTAACTCTGCGCCCTCTGCGTTAGCTCTGCACTCTCCGCGGTTGTCGTTTTTGTTTGTCGTCAAGTAGAAAAGGCGGGCATCGCAGCCCGCCTTTCCTGATGGACAACCCAAGCCCTAGTCAATTCTTGGCCGTTTCCGCCGAGTTGAACACCAGGGCTTGCTTCTTTCCGCCGAAGTCGATCTCCTCCAGCGTCTTCATTCCGCTTGTGCCACTCAACGTTACCGCATCTTGTGGCAGCGATTTATCCACCAGCTTGGCCGAGGTCGTCGCGATCACGTCCTTGCCCTGCAGAATCTTCACCTGCACGTCCGCTCCTGTCCCCTCCCAAGTGACCTTGTAGTCCCCAGCCTTTAGCTGGGTCGAACCAATCTGCGCCGGTTCGGTCAGCGAGAACTTCCCCTCGTTGCGGTCCTTGGCGAACGCGCCCAGCGAAAGACCGAAAGTGACGATAGCGAGCACCGCAGAGTACTTCACGAACTTCATAAGAATTCTCCTCAAGTAGATTGTGGTTGAGGGCCTGAAGTCGATACACGACTCCCGGCGGTTACTGATTGGGTGTAAGAAGTTTTTCGGAGCTCCCTTTTAAGGTTGGATGTCTCGCTCCCCGGTGAGGTTGCCGAAAATATCGCCACACGAGACTATCGATAAATCAGAAGTACAAACGTATGAATAGTTTGTAAATTCAGGTAAATCTCGTGGAGCTCCCGTTTTTCACTGCATTCAAACCGCGACGTGGGCCCCGCGCGCCATCCACCTGGTGGCGAACCGGACAACGCCGAGCCACGCCCGAGATGATAAATCCTGACAGCCGAGCTCTGAAACCCGAGACCTGACACCTGCCTTCTGCGTTATCCTTACACTCGATGTCCGCCTGGTCCCCCACTCTCGAAGGCTTTCGCAGCGTCTTTCGCCGCCCCGCGTTGCCGCTGGCGGAAGTCGCCTGGCGCTGGAGTTTCGGCGCGGCGGCGTGCGTGCTCCTCGCTCTGGGCTTCATCGAGTACCTCGACACCTTGCCGGTCTCCAACCTCGACTTGCTCCTGATGCGCACCCGGCAGCCTTGGCTCATCTCGCAGGCCTTCACGCACATCTTCCATGGGAGCAGCCTTCGCTTCGTTCTTGCCGGCGTGTTGCTGTGCTCCGCGCTCGCTATCCTGTGGATCCTCATCGCCTCGATCGGACGTGCCGCCACCCTCGACACCATCCTGAACTACATTCGATCCCGGGCTGCCCAGATGGGCGCTCCACAAGTTGTCGACCCAACCACCGACAACGAGGCAGCTCAATCGACGCCCTGGCGTTTCCGATCGCTGGCAGGCCTGCACTTCCTTCGCGCCGCGCTCGCTCTGGCCGCGTGTGCCGGTTGCGTGGGTGCAATCATCCTAGCCGAGTTCGTTTCATCCGATACCGACCCCCATCCCGCCCTTGTGTTTTTCCTGGCAGTCACGATCGTGTGCCTGGTCTGGCTGGCTTGGTCGTCGGTCAGTTGGTTTCTCGCGATCGCGTCCATCTTCGTAGTCAGCAAGAAGAAAGATACGTTCGGAGCCCTTGCTTCCGCAGTATCGCTGTCTCGTGACCGGCTCGGTCCGGTTATAGCCGTCGGCACCTGGTTCGGCGTAGCGCACCTCGTGCTCTTCATCGTCGCGACGTCAGTGGTGACGTTCCCGCTGGCCTTCGTGCGCGTCCTGCCCGTCGGGTTTGTATTGATCGCGGTCATGCTCCTGACGCTCGCCTACTTTGCCGTGGTCGACACGCTCCACGTCGGGCGGCTCGCTGGATACGTCGCTATTCTGGAAGCACCACCTGCTCCCATAATCGCGGCGGTTGAGCCGTCGCTGGTGACGCTGGGACCGGCCACCGCGAAGAGCGTTCAGCATTCAGGACTCAGCATTCAGCCCGAAACCACCATGGTCGATCAGGACGAGCTGATCCTGAGCGACCGCCCCGAAGCCAACGTCGACGAACCGTCATTCGCGAATACCAAATCTAGCTTGGTGCCAGGAGTGTCGAAGGTCGATCAGAACGAACTCATCCTGGGCGACCGCCCCCAGTTCGATCCCGACCAACAGCCGCCGAAGGCCAACGAGTCGTAGGAGGCTAAATGCTGAGTGCTGACTGCTGACTGCTGAGTGCTATCTGGCGAAGTGCCAATTGCAAAATGCCAACTGCTGCCTCCCCGCTTTACACTCTCTCCCCGAATTTGAGACACTCATCCGTGGAAACTCAAGCGATCGTTGTCCTCGACTTCGGGGCGCAATATTCGCAGCTGATTGCGCGCCGCATCCGCGAACTCAACGTCTTCTCCGTAGTCCTCCCCTGCAACGCCAGCCTTGAGGAAATCAAGAGCTTCTCTCCCGTAGGCATCATCCTGTCCGGCGGCCCGTCGTCGGTGTACGACCAGGACGCGCCCGTCGCTGACCAGAAGGTTTTTTCGCTCGGCCTGCCCGTGCTCGGCATCTGCTACGGCCTGCAGTACATGGTGCATGCTCTGGGCGGCAAAGTGCGTCCGGCTGACAAGCGCGAGTATGGTCATGCGCAGGTCGAAGTCAACGGCGCCGGCTCCCGCCTCTTCGAAGGCCTGCCCAAAACACTCAACGTCTGGATGTCGCACGGAGACGAAGCCGAGCAGCTCCCTGCCGGTTTTCAACTCACGGCCAGCTCTCCCAACGCGGTCGCCGCCATCGAGAATGCCGCTCAGAAAATGTGGGCTGTTCAGTTCCACCCCGAAGTGCATCACACTCCGCTCGGCAAAGACATACTGCGGAACTTCGCCCTCAACATTTGTGGCGCCAAACCTACGTGGACCGCCCAGCACTTCATCGACGCCACCATCGAACAGGTTCGCGCTCAGGTCGGCACCGGCCGCGCCATCTGCGCTCTCTCCGGCGGCGTCGATTCCTCCGTCGCGGCCGTCCTGGTCGACCGAGCCATGCGTAATGCCTCCGGCAAGACCCACCTGACCTGCGTTTTCGTCAACAACGGCGTCCTGCGCAAGAACGAATTCGAGAAAGTCCAGCAGACCCTGCGGGACAAGCTTGGCCTGCACCTCATTGGCGTCGACGCCAGTCAGCGCTTTCTTACGCGACTGGCGGGGATCACCGATCCTGAAGCCAAGCGCAAGATCATCGGCAACGAGTTCATTGCCGTTTTCGAGAAGGAAGCGCAGAGAATCGAGAAAGAAGAAGGCAAGGTCGAGTGGCTGGTGCAGGGCACGCTCTATCCCGACGTGATCGAGTCCCGCTCCGTGCGCGGCCCCTCGCAGGTCATCAAGAGCCATCACAACGTTGGCGGTCTGCCCGAGAAGATGGAACTCAAGCTCATCGAACCCCTGAAAGAACTCTTTAAAGACGAAGTCCGCCGCATCGGCCGCGACCTCGGCATGCCCGAAGAAATCCTCCAGCGCCAGCCGTTCCCCGGCCCCGGCCTTGCCGTCCGCGTGCTCGGCGAAGTCAACGAAGAACGCCTGCGCATCCTAAAAGATTGCGACGAAATCGTGGTCGACGAAATCAAGAAGGCTGGCCTCTACCAGAAAATCTGGCAGTCGTTCGCGGTGCTCCTCCCCGTCATGTCAGTCGGCGTGATGGGCGACCAGCGCACCTACGCCAACACCTGCGCCATTCGCGCCGTCCACTCCGAAGACGGCATGACCGCCGACTGGGTCCCGCTCCCCTACGAGGTCCTAAAGGCCATCTCCAGCCGTATCGTGAACGAAGTCAAAGGCGTGAACCGAGTGGTCTACGACATCACTTCAAAACCCCCGGGCACAATCGAGTGGGAGTAGAGACTCTGACATTTTCCTCGTGACCGCACAAGCCGTGTGGGGACGGCCGCCCCCGGCCCGTCCAATCGAGCCTTAGCTCGGCAAGGTTCCAGATCACTCACTTGCAGACCCGCGCCTCAAGCGAGAGACTAAACAACTGTCACAGACGAATAAACACCCGACCACCAACCCATTCAGGAGCATCCATGCAGAGTCAGATCGTCGGCACCACCATGCCCGTCCTCGAGTTCACCCTAGAACCCAACGAAGCCATCATCTCCGAAGCCGGCGAACTCTCCTGGATGGGCAGCTCCATCCAGATGACCACCCACACGCAGCTGGGTGGCGGCGGAGGTCTGTTCGGCGTGCTGAAACGAGTCGCCGGCGGTGGCACCCTGTTCATGACCGAGTATCGCGCGATCGGTGGGCGCGGTGAACTCGCCTTCGCCACCAAAGTTCCCGGCCACATCCTGCCCGTCGAAATCGGACAGGGCCGCGAATACATGATTCACCGTCACGGCTTCCTCTGTGCCACCTCGCAGGTGCAGATCAGCGTCGGCTTTCAACAATCTCTCGGAGCCGGCATCTTCGGCGGCGATGGTTTCCTGTTGCAGCACGTGAGCGGGCAGGGTACGGCCTGGATCGAACTCTCCGGCGAGCTCATCGTGAAAGACCTGCAGCCCGGCGAGACCCTGCGCGTGCATCCCGGCCACGTAGGCGCGTTTCAGACCAGCGTCTCGTTCCAGATCACCACGGTCCCAGGAATTAAGAACCTGATCTTCGGTGGCGACGGCATCTTCCTCGCCGCCCTCACCGGCCCCGGAAAAGTCTGGTTGCAAACGCTGCCCCTCGCGAAATTGGCTCACGCGTTAAGAGAGTACATGCCCTCGCCCTCGCGCGAAGCGACGCAAGGCGGCGTAGTCGGTGGCATCGTCGGCTCGATCCTCGACAACATGCGATGACCGCGAACACGAAGTTGTGAGTCGTGAGCTGCGAGCTCTGACGATCAATTCTGCGTAGTGGTCTACCAGACAACGGCCTGCACAAGACCTTGTCATCCTGAGCGAAGAGAGGCGGAAGCCGAACGCAGTCGAAGGATCCTGTGTGTGTTTGCGATATCGTCGGCCTAGACCATTGTTTCACTACGGAAGATTTGTTCGACTGAAAGGGGACAACGCCTTCATTCTGTCGCGTTGGCTGTCGCTACCAGCCATTAGCCACCAGCCACTAACTCCCCGTCCCGATGCACCGCCTCCATCGAAAACGCCGGCAGGCACACTGCGATATACTCCGCACCCTCCGGCGTCGAGTACCGCACCCATTCCCCCGCATGCGCAATCACCGCCTGTCCGGCGTTCACCTCGGTCTCTCCGTCCTTGTGACTGACCACGACCTTTCCCTTCAGCACGATCGTGAACTCGTCAAACTCCGGAGTCTGCCCCGGCTCCACCCACCCCTCCGGGCTGCGCATGTGCGCGACGCTCACGCATGTAGTTTTCGAATTCACGCGTCCGACGTATTCATCGATCAGTTTTGGCTTGTTCCCCGCGGCTTGGATACGCGTCGGTTGCACAATCAGCGTCGGCATGTTCTTTTTGTCTCCAGACTCAAATTCGCTCGAAGGGCAGAAAGCTCCGCATCGCCGTGAGTGTTGAAAAGGCCTGGCTCCAGCCGGGCCGTGACAGACCTGCGTTCAACGCGGTTTCAGCCGCCAGGTCGAACCTGCCTTCGAGACAACTCCCGGGCAACTCGACCTGTGTTTGCCTTTCATTAAATCACGGAACGGGGGCGTCCTCGTGCGCCTCAAGATGACCGTCTCCGACAGAACGCCGACGAGGCCTTGATCGACGACAAAACAGTGTTCATCGTCAAACCAACATGAAAAGTTTCCACGCTAACCACAACGCCGCTTCGCCCGTCGACTGATACCAACGTATTGCCAATACCTTTTAGCCCGGTTCAGGCAGTCGAAGCCGACTTGTCGTTCTTACTCCTTTCGATATACGCTCTCGTACTCGACTACGACTCGATCGGAGCGACTTCGCTTGAGTGGCGCATGAAGGAAATGACCGCCAAAGACAACCTCGAACGGTTCCAGGCCGGCGCAGCGAAGTACGCCGACTACCTCAAGACGCCTGAGGGCCGACTGCGCCTCGATCTCGCCTTTGCCAACTTGCAGGATTTTCTGCCGCAGACGACACGGTCTTTGCACGCGTTGGATCTCGGGTGCGGTACCGGCGCCATCGGGGTGCGCCTAGCGCGACTTGGCCTCCATGTCACGTTACTGGATGCGTCCCTACCAATGCTGGATTTCGCCAAGCGCACTGTGCGGGAAGCAGGAGTTGCGGAGAGCATTGCACTGAGACACGGCGATGCCGCGCAATTGGCAAACTTGTTCGACGCCGGATCGTTCGATCTAATTCTTTGCCACAACATCCTGGAATATGTCGACGACCCCGGTGCTGTATTGCGCGGTGCAGTTCGCACGTTGCGAGATCCGTCTGCCGTACTCTCGATATTGGTGCGGAGCCAGGCAGGTGAGGTGTTAAAGGCCGCAATACAAGACGGCGACTTGACCGTGGCCGAGCATAATCTCACCGCTGAGTGTGGACATGAGTCCCTGTACGGAGGAGGGGTGCGGCTATATACGGCGGAGAGCCTGCAAGCCATGCTGCTCGAATCGTCACTGGCGGTAAATGCGCAGCGTGGTGTACGGGTCCTGTCTGACTACTTGCCAACGAGGGTTTCGCGAGATGATGAGTACGAGCGGATTTTTGAGCTAGAGCGCAAGCTGGGCAAGCGACCGGAGTTTGCGGCAGTTGCCCGATACACGCATTTCCTTGCGCATCGCGCAGAGCCGGCGATGAAGGACGATGCATGAACAACGTCACAGCCCGGTCTCCGTCGTCCGGATCTCGCAGGATGACACCTGGTGATGGTATTGCGCTCGGGCTGGGGCTCACCAACGAATGTGATCTTGCCTGCGCCTTCTGCTACCGAGATCCGACTCGCCTGGATCGTCTCTTCCCGGATCAAGTGAAGGCGGTCATGGAAAGCTTGCCCGTGTGGTCGGTGAATCTCGGTACCGGTGAGAATGGCATGCATCCCGACTTCAAGGCAATACTGGCCTACCTGCGAACGAGACCGGTCAAGCTCACCATCACTTCAAATGGTCACAGTGTCGCTGTTCTGGAAGACGAGGAACTGCGAGCCTTCCATGACATCGAGTTCTCGCTCGATTACCCCAATCAAGCGGAGCAGGATGCACAGCGCGGGCATGGCAATTGGGCACTCATCGAGCAGCAGGCAGAACGGTGTCTGAAGTTGGATATTCCCGTAACCATCATCGCCGTCATGATGAAATCGAACTACCTGCGTCTAGCGGAGGTGGCGCGGGTAGCCAAACAGTTTGACGCTCCTTTGCGAGTGAATGTGTACCAAGCCGTGCGGTCTGACCTTTTTTCCCTCAGCTACGAAGAGTACTGGGAGGGGTTCCGGCGCCTCTTTGACGAGACCGACGTAATTGCTATTGGCGAGCCGTTGGTTCGCGCAATGGTGGGGCTCCCGCCGCTCAGGGGCGGTTGTGGCGTGAGCACCGTACGAGTGACACCAAGAGGCACGACACAACCCTGCGTTTATTGGCCAGGATCGGGGGAGCCGCTTTCAGAGTTGATCTCTGGAGGGGTCAACATCCTGAGCTCCTCCCCTTTCGAGCAGGCTCGGACGCTTCCTCAGATCTGCAATCTGTGCGAGTTCCGCGAGTCGTGTCACGGCGGG
>CAZXKO010000081.1:0-26756 GCA_964641665.1 uncultured Acidobacteriaceae bacterium | reverse complement strand
CTGATCTCCCATGCGGTGCAGAATCGGCAACCACTCACGCTAAAGTTTCTTTCGGACCGCAAGAAAGACTTGATCGAAGCCGAGTCCGGTGGTCTGCTGGAGTTTGTGCAGAGTCGATTTGATCTCTCGTTTGTCGCGGGCAATGACCAGGCTAAGCGGAAGCTGCAGGATGCCGCCAAAGCCATCCATGCTGGTAACACCGATGTCCTGCCCATGGGCTACATAATCTGCGGGCCAGTGGGAACGGGCAAGACTTTCATCACCACCTGTTTTGCCGGCGAAGTTGGAATTCCGGCGGTGACCCTGAAGAATTTTCGCAGCATGTGGCAGGGCGTCACGGAAGGGAATTTGGAAAGAGTCTTGACCCTGCTGAAAGCGATGAGCCCTATCGCGGTCATCGTCGACGAAGCTGATGCTCAACTCGGAGACCGATCTAGTTCCGGCGATAGCGGTGTGGGAAATCGAGTGTTCGCCCAGATCGCGCAGTTCATGGGGAATACTGAACTGCGGGGCAAGGTGATCTGGTTTCTCCTGACATGCCGTCCCGATCTGTTACCCGTGGACCTGAAGCGCCAGGGTCGCGCCGAGGAGCACATTGCTCTGTTTTATCCCGACACGCAAGAAGAGCGCCTCGCGCTTTTGCGTGCCATGCAGCGGAAGGTCGGCATGAAGCCTTTCCCGGAGGATGTGGAGACGTTCTTCCTGGCGCGGGCGGGCAGCCTGTCGGGAGCCGATATCGAGGCGGTCCTGGTGCGCAGCCACATGAGGAGCAGCCTGCAGAACAAGTCCGCGGTTGATACAGAAGACTTGAAGGCAGCCCTCGAAGATTTCATCCCACCCTATTACCCGACCGAAATAGATCTGCAGAACTTGGTAGCAGTGTTGGAGTGCACGAGCAAGAGCCTGCTACCAAAGAAATACCGAGATATGGATCGCGGTGATTTGATCCGTCAAAGCAATGAACTGATGGCGTTGTCACGAAAGGCTTCGGGCTAGCCACGGTTGCTCCACGAATGAATACGCTTAGATCACAATTCCATCCATGCGCATGGTTCGTTTCTTGGGAGTGAACAAGGGCACCGGCTTGGGCTCGATCCGCGGGGCATTGTTCCGCCAAAAGGTTTGGAAGTCTCGCTTCTCTCCGGTGCGATAGAAGTACAGCAAGTAAGCCTGGTCGCAGGCTGTGTAATCACAGAACCACTGATCAATCTCCGTGATCCCGATCTGATGAAACATGGCAAGTCCGTAACAGGCCGCTTCTCGTTCGTAAACGATGATTGCGGGAAATAGGTCTTCACTCACCGGAGGTTGATATTTCCGGCCAAGCTCAAACAATGCGGCATCGACGTTCCACTGCACCGTGTGGCCAAAGAGGTGTCCCAGCAAAAACAAACGCTGTTCCGGAGTGACCGCGTAGTCGATATCGATTTCCGATCCGTCCAAGTCACCGGTCAATGGATCAGGAATATCTCGGGTCACGATGCGGATTCCATAAACACTCTCCAGATACTCTTGAACCCGCGCGGAATATTCGGCGAACGGAATTTCCATCCATCCATTGTATGCAATGTGGACGGCAAGTCACTCGCTGTTCTTTCCACGATACGGTCGGAGTGCGCGTCATGAATCCAAGCCCACCCACAAACAGAATCAACATCACAAGTGTATTAAACAGGTTCGTGGGCCGAAAATAGATGTGCATATTAGCAACGACACTAGCAAGAATCGAGCAAGAATAAAGAGTGCGCCAGCGACGATTAGAATCCATCCGACGAGGCTCCGTCCGTTCTAGAAGAGTACACCTACTCCTATCAGCATCGGCAACAGTGTGATGCCGAACGTGTTTCCTCCGTAGAAACTCCAGTAGGAGCCGACGACACTGACTTGATTGCTGAGAAGGTAGCCTCCAACACAAATCATGGTGAAGCCGATCGAGAAGTGGCCGAGCCCGCCCGGCGTCCCACCCACATAGCGGAGGGAATGGTTTTCCATGCGAGGGCCAATTCGTCGTCGAAGTCGCGATTGTAACCAACTCTATCCGATCGGTCGGAGGTTCATAAACGGGCTTGGGGGAGATCAATGGTGATCTCCTCGAAGTGGACTTGTGGCCCGGGATACTTCCGGTTTGCCGGCCGCTCTTAGAGGTGGCCGACTTGATCCGCAGCGCAGGAACGGCTTTCATCGCCGAGACTCGGTGCTGGACTACAGCACACAGAGTGCCTGAATGAGCGTTTGGATACTCTCCCTCGAACCCGAGCATCGTAAGAACCGATGGGCTACCACCGAGGCATGAAAACCTTGGGAGATCACCTGGGTTCTGTTCAATGCTCAAGCTGCTTGCGTTTTCAGTTTTTCTGCGTCGAAACGTTCTCCCTTCTTCCAAAGTGTCGAAGTAATAGCCGCGATCTTGCGCGCCAAAGTCAGACGAGCCATCTCCGGCTCCATGCCCTTGGCCAGCAAAGCCGCGTAAAGGGTCGACACTGAGCCAGTTCCCCGAGCGAAACCCGAGCTGCTTGACGCCCTTCACGCGGCTTATACCTGCGGCCATCACCTCCCATTGGACCAAGCTTGCACCGAGGTAAAAGGTGCATCGCAATACCTCTTTGAGGCGCGTGTTATCTGGATTAGAACCGCGTAGACCTTCAGGACCCGTAATGTGCTTTCTTCTTCAAGCGAACGCCAGCGATACGCCCCGCAACGCAATCACGGGTCGAGTCCTCCGGTTTTGAGATCACCAGGCGAGTTCTGACTGCTTTATGATAGGCTCGCGTCCACGGCGCGAGCGGCACCGCTGGCAGCGTCCTTGGTGAGTTCTGGGTGGTACGTCCTTCGCACGAATCCACGATGCACACGCAGCCTTTGATTCCAGCCGCGCTCGGCTGATCAGCTAAAAATCGGAAATCCCGGTGCGCACTTGGAGTAGAATTCTCCCGTTTCTTATCACCTGCCCCGATCCAAAGCGGAATAAGTTTCGCGTCGCACAAACGAGGCAAGATCGTGCAACACAGAGTGATTTCAATCCTCTGTGCCTCTGCTCTTCGGAGCATTCGAGCAGCGCAGTTTGAAGCACAAGAGTTGACCATGACTCCGGGGAAGTGGAAGAAAGTACACAAGATCTTCGATACCGTCTTGCCTGAACGTTTCAGGAAGCGAGTTGCGGCGGTTCAAAGCCCACGCGTGGGTGATGGTCAGTCGGAGACACAAACCGAAAGTCGGCCGGCGGCAAGCGAAGAGGGCGCTGGCTCGCCGGGGACTCCGACTTTGCCCTTGGTTCACCGCCACCCACCGCACAAAGCTTCCCAGTCTCTGGATTCCGGTCAGATAGTCGCCGGACGCTTTGAGATTCTCCGCTTTCTGAACAGTGGCGGAATGGGGGAGGTTTATGAGGCTTGGGACTCTGAATTGAGGGAGAGGGTTGCCCTCAAGACTATCCGATCCGAGATCGCATCCAGCCCGGCAGTAATCGATCGCTTCAAGCAGGAGGTAAAGCAAGCACGTGTCATCTCACACTTCAACGTCTGCCGGGTCTATGAGGTGTTCAGCCACGAACAGGCCTCGGGAGATCGGATCTGGTTTCTCACCATGGAGCTGCTTGAGGGTCAGACGCTATCGGAAAGCGTGCAGCAGCAAGGCCGCCTCCAGACCAAACAAGCGCTCGAGTTGATCGAGCAGATAGTCTCCGGTCTCGCCGCCGCCCACGAACACGGAATCATTCATAGGGACTTCAAAAGCAGCAATGTCATGCTGGTAAACGTCGGGGCCGGCAAGACTCGTGCCGTGGTGACCGATTTCGGTCTGGCGCTCAATGTTTTGACAGACCTTCACAGTAACTCGGTAGAATCTAGGCAAGGAACACCGCGCTACATGGCCCCAGAACAGGAAAGGGGCGGCCGGGTGGGGTTCGCCGCCGACCAATATGCGCTCGGCGTCGTCATCTGCGAAATGCTTACAGGCCAGTGTCCGTCACGTCGCGATTCGGCATCCGGCAGAGGAAAGGCTTTGTTACCACCCAACCACCGTCTGGGCCCGCGGTGGGAAGCTGTGATTCTCCGGTGCCTGGAGTTCCGTCCCGAAGATCGCTTCAAAGAAGTCCGCGATGTTATTTCTGCCTTGAACCCTGCACGACGCTCAAAACGCACTTGGATCGCAGGCGTCGGGGCTGGGCTGACCGTGATGGTCGTTGGTGTTGCGCTAGTGAAGGTGGCAGGAGATGGTGGGAGGCGGGTAGAGGAGGTGTCGCAACTCACGCCCGACACGGACCTAACGAGCCGTCCAAGTCTATCGCGCGACGGACAGCTAGTGGCTTACAGCTCGGACCGCGCCGAAGCCGGCAACCTCGACATATGGGTGCAGCATCTCCCATCGGGCAGGCCGATCCGGCTTACAAACAACCCTGCCGAAGATGTCGATCCCAATATCGCACCGAACGGCAGCTCCGTCGTTTTCCGCTCTGAACGGAATGGCGGGGGGATCTACCTCGCTGAAGTGGCGGGGAAAGGTGAGCGCCTGCTGGCGCCCGGTGGACGGAATCCTCGGTTTTCGCCTGATGGTGGCAGTGTTGTCTACTGGGTGGGTGATCCCGACGAAACGGCTGCATCGGGGCAGTTGTTCCTGCTGTCCATTGCAGATCTTTCATCGGTGCGCCTCGCCGCAGACTTCAGAGATGCCCGGTTACCGGTGTGGAGTTCCGACGGCAAATACGTTCTCTTCACCGGCTGTCGTACAGGAGATCAGCCGATGCCGACATGCTCCGAATGGTGGGTGACGAGCAGGGACGGAGCAAGGGTTCAGAACACCGGCAGCTTGGCGCTGCTGCGCGGGGAGCAAATCCAGCCGATTGATGAGATAGGTGGCTGGTATCGCGACGCGGTTCTGTTCAGCGGCAGGCGGGAAACCACGACGAGCCTATGGGAACTGGCGATTCCCCGAACAACCTTGCGCGGGGAAGGCAAGCCACGGCGGTTGACTTCGGGCGATGCCCGGGAGGTTGCTCCGTCTCTCGCAGACAATGGCACCATAGCTTTCGAGCACCTTACAGGCGCCCTTCACGTCTGGCACATCGCGCATGCCTCGAACCGGAAGGATGTCGGTGCAACGAAAGTGACACAGGATGCCGCGGTAGATATTTCTCCCAGTATTTCCCACGACGGACGTTGGCTTGCATTCTCGAGGGGTCTCGGAAGCCCACGGGCTATCTGGACAAAGGACATGCAGTCCGGTGGCGAATCACTATTCTTGGCGTCCGCCCAGGACAAATTCTCGCCGATCATCGACGACTCAGGAAGAACTGTTGTCTTTGAAGGACGTGACCGGAGCGTACCATCAATTTTCACAGCAACTCGCGGCCAACCCGCGAGGCGACTGTGTACCGGATGCAGCAATCCCACGGGGTGGTTCCGGGAAGATCGGGCAGTTCTCTATAGAGAAGGACTGCCTTCGAAGATCAAAATGGTCGACCTCAGCACAGGAGAGGCAACGGTTGTACTCGAGGCAAGTGGCTATTCCCTTAGTGAGGCGACCTGGTCTCCGGAGACTCAATATTTGCTCTTTACCGCTTCGCGAGGTGGCAACACGAAACAGGTCTTTGCCGTTTCGCTTCCGAAATCGGCACAGTCGGCTACTGGAGAATGGATTCCGATTACAGGCGAATCTGAGTTCAGCGACAGGCCGCGATGGTCAGGCGACGGGAGCACGATTTTCTATTTGTCTAGCCGCGATGGCTTCTCATGCGTATGGGGACAGCACTTCGATACCCAATCAAGAAGGGCTACGTCACGCCCGTTTGCGGTAATGCACTATCACAACCCGAGGTTTTCTCCAGGCAAAGTAGTGAACCGTTCCTTCAACCTCTCGGTTTCGGGGGACTCAATCTATCTTAACGTGGGTGAAATCAATACTAGCGTCTGGACCGGAGTGCTGAAACACCGGTTCTTTTTCTCTTTCTTGAACTAGCCCCGATAATTGCTTTCGCAAATTGGATCGTATATAGTGCGGCGGCCAAGGGGGATCCGGAATGACAACAAATCCAAAGAAGAAAGCCCCCAAGAAGAAACCTCGGCGGGCGAAGGGTGGGGGGCTACGCGCCCTACGGATACCAATCAGCGAGTCTAAAACCACGAGCCGGGATGTTGAGCTTGCAATCAAGAAGAAGCTGGCCACTGAACCGACCGACCTCTTCAGGCGCAACGACACCGTGATTATCGTGGTTGAACAGTTTGGAGGAAGGCATTCGTAGCGAGGAGCGGCCTAGGAAGTGTTATGCAGGTGTGCCTTGTCACGGCGCCGACCGTTGCGGAGTTCGCCGACCCCCAGGAGATCAGGAGCGAGTCGGTCCGGCAGGCGGCTTTCGAGCCGCAGCTCGGGATTTTGAGCCTTGCTGCCGTACTTGAGGCACGCGGGGACAGTCCGCGTGTCGTAGACCTCGATCGCACATATCTCGCTTATTCAGAGTCCGTCGGCACGCCTGAGGTCCCAGAATTCACCGAAATCGCTGCGCAGGCTATCGCCGCGAACGACGCTTCTATCTACGGCTTCTCCTCAATCTGTAGCAGCTATCCTCTAACAATAAGAATTGCCCGAGTAGTTAATGCACTTCGACCAGAATCAACAATTCTGCTCGGAGGGCCGCAGGCGTCCGTTGTCGACATTCCGACGCTCGCGGCATTTCCGTTCGTTGATCTGGTGTTGCGTGGCGAGGCAGAACACAATTTGCCGCTGCTGCTTGACCAACTAGAAGGCGAACGACGGCTCGAGCAAGTGCCTGGACTGAGCTATCGCCGCGGGGCGCAGCCACACCAAAACGCCAATGCAGCTGTCATCGAGGACCTGGACGCACTTCCTTCGCCAGCCTATCACCTGACCGGAGAGTTGCAAGGCGCCGACAGGGCCGCCCTGGAGTTAGGGCGCGGGTGCCCGTTTGCATGCACGTTCTGTTCGACCAACGACTTCTTCCGCCGCAATTTCCGGCTCCGCTCGCCTGAGCGCGTGCTGCGCGACATGAGAATGATTGCCGCAGCGTATTCCATTCGGGACTTCGAGCTCGTCCACGACATGTTCACGGTCGACCGGCGGCGAGTGGTGTCGTTTTGTGAAGCCATGATCGCGTCGGGTGAGAAGTTTACCTGGTCGTGCAGTGCCCGCACGGATCGCATTGATGAGGAACTGC
Source organism: uncultured Acidobacteriaceae bacterium (assembly GCA_964641665.1). Classification (GTDB taxonomy): domain Bacteria; phylum Acidobacteriota; class Terriglobia; order Terriglobales; family Acidobacteriaceae; genus Gp1-AA133. The sequence goes on along the minus strand of CAZXKO010000081.1, from coordinate 19,591 downwards.
TCGAGCTCATGGGCCGGGGCGGGTGCCGGGGGATCTTTTTTGGAGTGGAGGCTGGCTCGGAAAGGATGCAGAAGATCATCGACAAGCACCTCGACCTGGAACGGGCCAACGAGATCATCGATGCCACCGAGCGGATGGGGATCGACAGCACAGTTTCCCTAATCACCGGCTTTCCTGAAGAGACCTGGGAGGATCTCGGACAGACCATTCGTATCTTTATGCACTCCGCGCGGTCCCCAAAGTCACACCCGCAGCTGAACCTGCTCGCACCTCTGGCCGGAACCCCCCTTCATTCCAAACATAAGAGCGAGTTGGTCCTCGAAGACCTCTGCTCGGGCTTGTCGCACCAGGGCCGGAGTCAGAATGACGCGGACGTGCAACTAATCCGCGCGCATCCCGAAATTTTCCCGAACTTCTACGCTATTCCGACGCAGCACCTAGACCGAGGCAGTCTTCTCGAACTGCGGGAGTTTGGGTTGGCGGCGGTGGGACGGTTTCGCTGGATCCTCACCGCTATCGACCAGAATACAACTGGTATCTTGGATTTCTTCATGGAGTGGCGCAAGCACCGGTGCCAGTTGCGTCCGGGACTCGAAGGGCCCGATCTCCGACACTACTATCGGACGGATGACTTCCGAATGGAGTTTCTGTCGTTCGTACGTCGGCATGAGGCAGGCAGAGCAGAAGCTGTCGAGGCGTTGCTGCATTACGAAGATGCGATGACACGCTGTGCCTCGGCGGACAGGAGAATTAGTCCTACGGGCGACCCCGTGCCCCCCGGAGCCACCCTATGGTGGAGCGACATGCCGGTTAGGAAAGAACGTGTAGCCGTGCTCAAACTCTCATATGACATCCAGAGCATTGTTGACGCTCTGAAGCTTCGGACTAAACCAGCGTGGGTACGCGGCCCGCACTTCTACGTTACCCGCGAAGTGTCGGCAGGGACCGACCGTTTAGTTCAGGTATCGGACTGGATGGCGCGCTTCCTCCGCATTTGCGATGGCCAACGTAGCATCGAAGAGATCGTCCGGCAAGTGTCGGCCCATCTTCCTGAAGTAGAAGAATCTCTCCGCAAGTATGTGTGTATGCGCCTGCTGGATAGGGCTCAAGCCGAAAAGTTCATTGCGATATACCGAAGCGCACGCGCTACGGAAGACACCCACGATAGATCTGGTGCGCGGTTTTCCGCTCTTGCCACCGGTCGTTTCGAGGAGCGCATGTCCCGGCGGCGCAAGGCCCAGCGTAAGTAAGAGCTTGATTGGCGGGTTCAGCAAGTTTTCTGTAGCACGTGCACAATGCGATGTTTCATTTTTCCCGTGCTCACCGAACGACCGACACAATTTTTCTCACAATATCTCCTATCGTACGCGGCGCATGCTGCCCGGCCGTCCCTTCGAGCGTGTAAGAACGCTCAAACGAATTCGGACCGGTAATCTTCATCTCCCACCGGTCATTCGCTTGCGACCCGATGATCAAAACGCGCCAATCCCCAGGGCGGTCAGAAAGCGCGTGTTCAATCAGCGCACCCACCTCCGCCCGCACCTCCGGGGCACAACCCGTATGAATCATGTCCACCATCACCGCCATAAGGCAGCAGTATAAAGCTAGTCCGCTCACTCCGCCGCCCGGCCCCAGCAAATTGCCGCGCGGTTCTTTCGCACCTGCATCAGGCCTTGTTTAGCCAATTCTTCACTGAACTCCGTTGACACGAACCTTAAGGCGGGCTCCGTTAACCGTTTGGTTTGTGAAACCGGACTTTAGCGTCCGCCATAGCGTGCTCACGCTCACCGAACAGGTGGCGAATTGTTCCCGTAATCAACCGCTTGCCACCTGCGGAGAAGGAGCAGGTCAAGGTCAAGGCGGATATGGCACCTCGCTTGCGTTGACACCAGCGACGAAAGTCAAAGAAACGGTTGTGGGGTGTGGAGAGGGGAACGCAGAATCAGTCAGATTGTGATGTGCGGCCTCCATCATTCTCGAGCCGGAGGAGGATCTATGAAACGGCAAGCCTTCAGTCTCATCAGCCTGCTGAGCCTGCTCCTGATGGCGGGGTCAGCAATCGCACAGACCATCCATGTGCGCGCGAACGTTCCTTTCAACTTCTCAGTAGGAAACAAGACACTTCCAGCCGGAGCGTATGACATAAAAACCATTAGCTCCGATACCAAGATGCTGCTCCTGCAAGCGCGAAATGGCACGTCGGGCATGATCGTAGGCAGCAATGTCGCCGAAGCACTCGAGGGTGCGGAAAAAACCAAACTGGTTTTCAATCGGTACGGCAGCCAGTACTTCTTGGCGGAGATCTGGGTGGGGAGCGCAGCCTTGGGTCGCCAACTGCCGAAGACCAGCCGGGAGAAGGAGCTGGCCAAGGAAGTGGCTAGTGATCTGACCCAGCGGCGGGTCGAGGTTGTAACCAGCCTGTATTAGCTACAAAGACAAAATGACCGACGTGAAAGGGCACACGATTGTGTGCCCTTTTTTCTTTGCTTTCGCAAACGTGGAGACGATCGTGATACTCCCCGCCAAGAGTAAGGATACGAGTCGTGCGATACAGGTATCCCAGCTGCATGAGGCATCTGAAGAATACAAGAACCTACTGGGCTTCAGCGGCGAGGGAAGTCACCCATCCGCTTGTATGCGCGCACGGTAGAAGCACTGATCCGCTTCTCTTGCTGGGCTATGGGGCGTCCAGCCAGAAAGAGAAGATCTCTCAGGGGCTGGGTTGCCAACTTGTGGTTGGCTAGACTTGCGAATTGATTCATACTGGATCCTTTACTAAGGGCGATTTATGCTACCGCCCCCTGCAAAGGTGCTGTTTTCAAGCCAGATCATGCGGGCCTTTTCAGGCGTCACGGTGTGCTCCCCTGGGGATGGGGGCTGCAATTCTACCGGCAGGGGCTCCGAATCTCCAACCGATATCGGCATAGGTGCGGTTCCCGCCTTGGCTTCCTTGAGGAATCGGAATGTCGGGGTCGGCGTCTTTCCAGAGGATGAGGAAATCTTTGTAGGCAGCGAGTGCCCAGTCACTTCCCCCTGTAGCTAACTCTCCACACAGAGTTTGATGCATCATCGCTCACCAGCAGCGATCCATCCGAAGCCACGGTTATGCCTACCGGACGTCCCCATACCTTGCCGTCTGGCAGCACGAAGCCGGTGAGAAAATCTTCATACTTGCCGCTAGCGTGGCCGGTCTGGTGCAGCGGCACTCTAATCACTTCATAGCCCACGCGCACCGCTTTGTTCCAGGAGCCATGCTCAGAGGCGAAAATGTCTCCCTTGTACTCGGCGGGGAACTGCTGGCCTTGATAAAAAGTAAACTCCAGCGACGCGATGTGCGGTTGCAGCAGGACATCCGGCACGATGACTTTGTCTTTCAACTCCGGATGCTTGCCCTGGTGCCGCGGGTCCTGATGGCCGCCCATGTACCACCACGGCCAGCCGTAGAATCCGCCTTCTTGCACGTGCGTGATGTAGTCAGGGACGAGATTGTCGCCCAATCCGTCGCGCTCATTCACCGAACACCACAACTCGCCCGTCTGAGGATTCACCGCAATTCCACCTCCTGCGTTGCGAATGCCGTAGGAATACACGCTCAGCACGCAACTCTCAGGATTGCAAACCAGAATGGCGGCACGGTTCTTCTCCCCAGGATGTGTGTCAGGGTCGTCCACGTTCGATCCGGAACCTACCGCGACAAACATTCTCTTGCCATCGCCCGAGAATTCCACCGCCCGCGTCGTGTGCCCGAACCAGCTTGTTGGCAAATCGGCGATGTGTTGCGGCGATCCGCTCGCCTTCAAATCGCCGTTGTGATAGGGGAAACGAACTACATCGGCTTCGTTGCCCACGTATAACCATTGCGGATCGGGACCCGGAGGATAGAAAGCCAGACCATACGGCCGTTTCAGGCCGCTGACAAAGATCGCCGACTGCTCGGGCTTGCCGTCGGCGGTTAGCCCACGAAACACGCGGATGCGTCCGGGATCGGTTTCCGAAAGAAAAATGTCGCCGTTCGGAGCCGTGCGCAAAGTCCGGGGATTGTCGAGCCCAGCCTCATACAGTTCCACCTTGAATCCGGCCGGCGCCGACGGCCACACGTTTTCCGGCCGGGCAACCGGGAAGGGAAATTTGGACGCCGATTTGGTCGCGTAAGGTTCAGGTAGATCGTTCACCGTGATCGTGTGAGACGTTCCTGGTTTCTGGTAACGAAAATCGGTGAAGGGCGGGGTCGGCGGCGGTGCCTTCAGCTTCGATGTGTTTGTGTCGGGTGGCGGCGGTGCGTTTGCCTCCTGCGTGGCTCGCGACGTTCCCTGCGGCGTTCCCATGGACTTTACATAGGTAACGATCTGCCAACGCTGTTTAGCTGGCAAAGACCCCCAGGCGGGCATGCCGTTCTCTTTGTCGCCACGCGTAATGAACCAGAACACTTCACCCGGCGTCACAGAATCGAGCCTTCCGTCCACCAGCGACGGCACCTTGCCCGTGCCATTTCCCGTCTTCCCGTGGCACGACAGGCAGTTGCGCACATACAGCTTTTGTCCAGCCTGCGCGGCCTCCTCATGGCCTGCGTACGGGTTCTTTGCCGCCTGCGCCGAAGCCGGAGCATTGTGGAACCTTGTGTCTACATCTGCTGCGAGCAACAGCGCTGGCAGCAGAATGGCCACCGCAGCGAGGGTGCGTGAATTGGCAAACGAGCAGATAAACCCTCTCATCAAAGGCGATGAAGCGATGCCATCGCGTGTCCTCAGCCCTGTAGACCACGCCCATTCCGGTGCCAAGCTTCTTGACGATGCGGTAGTGCAAGATGGTTTGGCCGATCGCTGGAGCAGAATCCTACTTCTGCGAAACGTGGCAAGTCAATGAAAGCCTTAGAGTTGGCGCTGGCTAAAGAGAGTCGTTGCCGAAATTTCTCCATTATTCCAACTGTGGCGACAGGTGGGACGACGGGCCGGAGAATGACCGTCAACCGGGAATAGCCAGGGTGCTTTTTGCGATTCCGCTATGGATTGGTTACGGCCGCGAGTGCTGCAATGGCGGCGCCCCTGCCAGAGGATGCGGTGCAAGAGCGGCACTGGATTCATCGTCCGCAAGAACCGTGAGCAACGGAAGTTCCACGCGGAAGCGGCTACCGCGCCCTTCCTGACTCGAGACCTTAACGTCGGCGTTGTGGGCGGCGCAGATCGCCTTGACGATGGAGAGCCCCAGCCCCGCTCCGCCGTTGGCGCGTGACCGCGCCTTGTCGGCACGGTAAAAGCGCTCGAACACGTGGGGCAGAGCGTGTGGAGGAATACCGGGGCCGTCGTCGGAGACCTCCAGGACTGCGCTGTTCCCCGCAGTGTCGACGTTGACTCCGACCCTGCCGCCGGGCTGTGTGTACTTGATGGCATTGTCGATGAGGTTAACGATGACTTGTTGCAGCCGGGTCCTGTCCCCGTCCACGTAGACGCCGTTGGTTGCATGGGTCTGCAGCCGGATCGATTTCTCTTCCGCCAGCAACGTCATTTCGTTCGCAGTGGACGCCGCAAGTTTTCCCAGATCCAGGCGCGCCTTGTCCATCTTTACTTCTCCGGCGTCGAGGCGTGAGATCGCCAGCAAGCTCTCGACGATTCGCGACATCCGGTGCGTTTCCTCCAGAGCACTGCCGATCTGATCTCCAAGGGAGCCATCCGAGCGATGATTCTGCGCGATGCCTTCCAGTTCCAACTGCAGGATGGTCAGAGGCGTTCGCAGTTCGTGAGAGGCGTCAGCGGAAAATCGGTTGATGTGCTGGAAGGCATCGTCGAGCCTCTCGATCATGCGGTTCAGGGATACGGAAAGCCGCTCCAACTCGTCACCGGTGCGGATCACCGGCAAGCGCTCACTCAGATTGGTGGAAGTGATCCCTTCGGCCCTCCTCGTGATCTCGTCCACCGGCTGCAGCGACCGCCGCATCAGCCAGTAACCGCCCGACACCGCGAGAGAAACAACGAAGGGCATGTAGATCGCAAGCGTTACCAGAAGACCGTGCAGTACGACTTCAATCTGATTGTAGGGAGCGCCGCTTTCCACCAGGAACCGGCTGCCATCCGGCGCAGTGAATTTCATCGAATTGATCAGCAGTCGATTCCCAGCATCGAATTGCAGCTTCCACGCAACATCCTTCTCCTGATCGCTGGGAAAAGGAATTCGCGAAGGGTCAAACGTGCCATCCTTTGGAGCGCCGGAGAGATAAACCACTCCCGCACCCTCGCGGACGACCCGAATAAAGCGTCCATTCACCTCGGGGGCATACGCTTCATTGATCTCGGTGGTCAGCCACGCCGCATCCTTCGTCGGCAGTTGCGTGAGCAATTCGGTTGCGATCGTTCGGCACTCCGAGGCCAGAGTCTTCTGAAGGGTCCAGTCGAGATAGCGCTCGAGCCCCAGATAAACGGACACGCCAAACACCATCAGCGTGCCCGCGAGCAGTCCGGCATACCAGGCCGTGATGCGAAAGCGCAGAGACCTTGGATTCATGTTAAGCCCCGTGGCCGATGCAGTAGCCTACGCCGCGAACGGTACGAATCAATTTCTGCTGAAAGGCATCGTCGACTTTATTTCGGAGATGTCGAACGTAAACGTCCACGATGTTGGTGACGCCGTCGAAACTCTGATCCCAGACGTGTTCGATAATCATGGTCCGCGACAGAACCCGCCCCGCGTTCGACATCAGGTATTCCAGCAAGGAATATTCTTTTGCGGTCAAGTCGATCTTCTTCCCGGCACGCTTGACCTGTTGTGAAAGACGATCGAGTTCAAGATCGCCCACGCGCACCACGCTGCTGCGCGTCACCGGCCCGCGCCGCAGCAGGGCTTTCACCCGGACCAGCAGTTCGGCAAAGGCGAATGGCTTGGTCAAGTAGTCGTCGGCCCCGGCTTCAAAATTACCGACCTTGTCGGCGACGGCGTCGCGAGCGGTCAGGATCAGCACCGGTACCTGCACGTTGTCCTTCCGAATCCGGCGCAGAACCTGGCTGCCGTCCAAAGTGGGCAACATGAGATCGAGAATCACCAAGTCGTAGTGGTAGGTTGTGGCGAGATCGAGCCCCGCCTTGCCGTCCGCGGCAACATCGACCGCGAATCTCTCCGCGGTCAATCCGCGCGCGACAAAGCTGGAGACTTTGTCTTCGTCCTCTACCAGCAAAATGCGCATAGCGTCTCAGGCCAAGTATATTGCCGTTCGGCTGGAACCGTGCTGTAAAGTCAAATGAAAACTTATTCAGAAACCAAGGCGCGTCCCGCAGCCTGTCTTTGCGTCAGCCTTCGAGCCCGCGATCCTGAATAGGGTTTCATCTGGACTTCATGGGATGTTAATGTGGACCCGCCACGATTGATATCCTGCCCATGTTGAAGAAATTGTTCAAGAAATACGGAACTGTTTTCCTGCTCATGGTCTGCGCGCTAGCCTCCGCTCAATCGAGCGTAGCCGCGGATCACTGGATTGCGGTCCGTGCGGGACGCCTGTTTGACGGGGCCGAGAAGCTCGCCGCCAATCAGGTGATCCTGATCAAAGGGGATCGTATTGTTAAGGTCGGTCCGGCCGAGCGAGTGCAGGTGCCCGTGGACGCTGAAGTCGTCGACCTGACCTACGCTACAGTCCTTCCCGGCCTCATCGATGCTCACACTCACGTTTTTGGAAACGGGCCCGACTTCGATAACCAAATCTTGCGCGACTCCTATCAGTACCGCACGCTGACCGCGCTCGCCAACGCGCAGAAAGATCTGATGGTCGGCTTCACCACTCTTCGCGATCTCAAGACGCTGGGCGCGATGTACAGCGACGTGGACTTGCGCAATGCGATCGACCGCGGCATCGTCACCGGACCGCGTATGCAGGTAGCGACCAGGGGAATTCAATCCACTGGCGGGTTCGTCATGCGAGGCTATTCGCCTGAAGTTCCACTGCCGAGCGCCCTGCAGGTGGTGGACTCGCCCTGGGCCGGCCGCGAAGCCGTGCGGGACCAGGTCGCACACGACGCGGACCTGATCAAGTTGTACGCAGCCTACGATTTTCATTTCACCAGCGACGGAAAATTAGTGAGTCCGCCGACCTTCACCGCGGATGAAGTCAACGCCATCGTGGACGAGGCTCACAAGAAGGGACGCAAGGTTTCCTGCCACGCCTTCGCCGGAGAAGGCCTCCGCAACTGCCTGAACGCCGGCGTCGAGTCAATCGAACACGGAGTCGAGCTTGACGACAGCGACATCAAGCTGATGCTGCAAAAGGGAATCTATCTTGTGCCCACTCTCTATCATTACCAACTCGATCGCGAACGTGACATGAAGAAGTATGGCGGACACAGCGTCGCCGAGGTCTCTGAGCCCAGCTTTCGAAAGGCCGTGGCAGCGGGAGTCAAGATCGCATTCGGTTCTGGGGTTGGCCCTTTCCCACACGGCACGCAAACCAAGGAATTCGCATACATGGTGAAGTTCGGCATGACGCCGGTGCAGGCGATCCGAGCCGCGACGACAGAAGCGGCGCAGCTAATGGGATGGCAGGACCGGGTCGGATCCATCGAAGCGGGAAAGTTCGCGGACCTGGTTGCGGTTGCAGGTGATCCCATTGCGGACATCACCGAACTGGAGCGCGTAAAGTTTGTGATGAAAGGCGGCCAGATATTCAAGAACGAGATGAAGTGAACAGTGGCATCCAATGAGCACCGATATGAGAAGGCGTAGTTTTTTAAGAAAGGCAGCGGGAGCGGGAGCCGCATTGGGCGCTCTCGGGGCATCAGTGCCGACTCTCGCGATTGTTCAGACGCCTCAGGCATGTGCTGAAGCTACGTTCCCTCAGGTTCAAAAGTTGACCGCCCATGTGTCCGAGTTTGTGGTCAACCTGAAATTCGGAGACATTCCTGCGGAGACGCTCGAACTCGGCAAGAAGTCAATCCTCGATGGTCTCGGGCTGGCTCTCAGCGGCTCGAAGGCTGAGACTTGGAGCCTGATCCAGGAATATGTGAAGTCTTTCGGTTTTTCCCCGCGCAATGGCGCAGCGGTGCTGGGATCCGCAATGCGGCTCCCGGCCCGCTTTGCCGCCTTTGCCAACGGAGTTGCGATTCACGTCGACGACTTCGACGACACCCAGCTCGCTTCCGCAAAGGACCGTGTGTACGGGTTGCTCGTGCACCCCACGGTCTGCGTGCTTCCTGCTGCGTTAGCGACCGCGGAGGTCGCGGGAAGGAGCGGAAAAGATCTGCTCGTCGCCTACCACGCGGGGGTTGAGGTGGAATGCAAGATCGCGGAAGCCATCTCGCCACGCCATTATGAAGATGGTTTCCATTCCACCGGCACTTGCGGAGTCTTCGGGGGAACCTCCGCGTGCGCGAAGCTCAAAGGGCTGGACGTGGTCCACACGTCACGCGCGTTCGGGATCGCCGCCAGCCATGCTGCCGGCCTCCGCGAAAATTTTGGCACGATGATGAAACCATTTCAGGCGGGCCACGCAGCGGAATCGGGCGTGGTTGCCGCTGACTTCGCTGCCGTCGGATGGACGGCTGCCGAACAGATTCTTGAAGCGCAGCGCGGCTTCTTCCATGCCTACGGCGGCACCTACGATCCCGCCGCGATTGTCGATCGACTGGGCAAGCCCTGGACCCTGCAGAACCCTGGAGTTTCCATCAAGCCCTTCCCCTCTGGCTCGCTGACTCATCCTGGCATGACCGAACTCTTGCGCCTGATTCACGAGAACTCGATCCGAGCCATTGATGTTGAACGCGTTGACGTCGGCGCAAGTCACAACTTGACGACGACTCTGCTTCATCACCATCCGACGACGGGCTTGCAAGCAAAGTTCAGCATGGAGTTTTGCATGGCGATCCTGCTGCTGGATGGAAAAGCGGATCAGACGAAATACACCGACGCTGTTGTCAACCGCGACGATGTGCAAAAGATGATCGAGCGTGTCCACTTCTATGTCGATCCTGACGCAGAGAAAGCGGGATACGATAAGATGACGACCATTCTCAAGATCACTTTGAAGGATGGCCGCACGATTTCCGGGCGCGCAGATTTCGGCAAGGGAAGCCCAACCTATCCGATGAGCTACGACGAGGCCGCGGAAAAGTTCCGCGGCTGCGCCGCATTCGCGGAGTGGCCCAGCGACAAAGCGAACCAGGTCGTGGATCTGGTGCGCAAGCTCGAAGATGTTCAGGACATCCGCACCCTGACGGCGCTTTGCAGCAAGTAGAAGCTATCAAGAAATCCGGATGGGGATCGCACGGCTTCACAGCCTGCTGAAATACTCAGGATTCGTATCAGGGCACGGCTTCAGCCGTGCCGCTGCGGAAAGCCAAGAACGCGGGCTTTAGCCCCTGAGGGACTGAGGGAAATTTGAAAAACTATCGTATCGCAGTAATCGCAGGAGACGGAATCGGACGCGAGGTGGTTCCCGAAGGCATCCGCGTGCTGGAGGCAACGGCGCACCGATTTAACCTGTCGTTCTCCTGGCAGCATTTCGATTGGAGTTGCCAGACGTATCTCAATACCGGCCGCATGATGCCCGAAGATGGTCTCGAGCAATTGCGCCCCTTTGACGCGATCTACCTGGGAGCCATCGGCTATCCCGGAGTGCCCGACCACATTTCGCTGTGGGGTCTGCTGATTCCGATTCGCCGGGGATTTAAGCAATACGTGAACCGCCGCCCAGCACGCCTGCTCGAAGGAATCGCAAGTCCGCTCAGCGGCCGCAAAGCAGGAGATATCGACTTCATCATCGTTCGGGAGAACAGTGAAGGCGAGTACTCAGAAGTGGGTGGGCGGCTCCATCGCAACACCGAATCTGAAATGGTGATTCAGGAGAATATCTTCACGCGGCGGGCTTGCGACCGCATCATCACCTACGCCTTCGAACTGGCGCGCACCCGCAAGAAGCACGTGACCTCGGCCACGAAGTCGAACGGCATCGTTTATGCCATGCCCTTCTGGGACGAACGCTTCGCCGCGATCTCCAAGAAATATCCCGACGTCAAAGCGGACCAGTACCACATCGACATCCTCACTGCACATTTCGTGGCGCATCCCGATTGGTTCGATGTTGTGGTGGGATCCAATCTTTTCGGCGACATTCTTTCCGATCTCGGCGCGGCGGTTGTGGGATCGATGGGGCTCGCGCCGTCTGCCAACCTGAACCCTGAGCGGGAGTATCCGTCACTGTTTGAGCCCGTACACGGCTCTGCTCCCGATATTGCGGGGAAAGGGATCGCGAATCCGGTCGCCCAGATTTGGTCCGGAGCGATGATGCTTGAGCATCTCGGCGAGGTGGAGGCCGCTCAAGCCGTCGAGCAAGCCATCTTCAGAGTTTTGGCTCACTCCGACATTCGCACGCGCGACATCGGCGGCCACGCCAGCACCCGAGATGTGGGAGAGATCATCGCTGCCGAGGTGTCTGCAGTCGCAGCTGTTCGCTGACCTCTCCGTTGTGTTGACGCGGATGGTGCAGAACACTCGCTACTGCACGACCTCGTACACCCGCAATTCCGCCGTCTGTTTCTCGTGATGCGGAACTGCCAGGTAGTAGCGGTTCAATTCCGGCACCAGAACCCCCGTCTTGGCACGGAACGACGTCGCGATGTGTCCGGTGCGCTCATAGTGGTCGGCATCTTTCTGATGAAACACGTCGAGAAATTCCGTTCCCGCAAAGTAAATGCGCTTGGTCGCTCCGTCGTAGGCCATGTCGTCGACCATGGTGGCGGCGGGATAATCAGTCGTAATTTTCCCGGAATCAGAGTCGACGACAATTAGTTTCCCGGGAACGCGACTCCCCAGGAACAGGCGATGCGCAGGCTCGTCGAAGGCGATTGCCGTCGGATTCTTCCCAGACTGCACAATGGACCAAGTCGCTCCCAGGGTGCGCGTGGTACGATCGTATACTTCCACAGCGTTTTTCCCGCGGACATTGACGAACATACGCGGCCCTGATTTCTCAAACACCATGCCCTCTACGTCATCGGAGTCGATCTTAATCTCTGCTGCTACTTTACCGGCGCCCACGTCAATCAAACTGATGAAGGCGTTGGGCAGCTTGGCGTCCTTGCCACCATTCACAACGTAAAAGAGCCTGGAGGAAGAATCGTAGCCGCTCGCATCGGCGCCTTCGCGAACCTTGATGCTTCCGGTAGGCTTGTACGAATCGGTTTCGTAGATCTTGACCTCGCCCAAATCGCTATCGACAACAAAGAGCTTCTTCAAGTCCGCCCGGTACAGCATCGAGTGCGGCGCCTTCACATCGTCGATGGTGTGAATGAGCCTATTCGTCTTGAGATCAAACACCAAGACCTTCGAATTCTCTTCAGCGGTGACGAACAGCCTGTTGCCGGCGACGTCGGCAGTTAGGTGGTCGAAATCTCCGTCGTGCAGCTCCGGCAGCGGCGTGGAGTGCACGAGTTTCAACGGGGCTTTCTCCTGCGCCGAGAATCCAATTGCAAGCGCCAAAAGTACTGCTGACACAATCATTGCTTTGGATAGATTCAAATGGTTCCTCCAATGTTCACGATCTCAGACGAACCTGAAACCGGCATTAAGGTTCGATTAAAAGCTGTTCAGCGTCGTAATTTCGCCGCGACCGCGACACTCGCCACAGCCAGCCGCTTGGGCACTTTGCCGACTTTCACCCTTGTGACCTCGCGCCGGGCCTTCACGTCGATGATGGAAACATCGTCCGTATCTGTGTTGCTGATGCAGGCATATTTACCGTCGGGAGTAAAGACAATCCAATTCGGCCCTTCGCCCGTGCTCACTCGTCCCGTAACTCTCTTTGCCTTCACGTCGTAGATATACATCGAGTCATCAAGCAGGCTCGATACCCACAGTTCACTTCCGTCCGGTGTGAGAGCCAACCCGTGAGTCAGAGTGTCCATACTTTCAAATTGCAACTGCCGCAGCGTCGCATGCTGGGCAGGTATCTCGACTCTGTCCGTCACTTTCTGCCCGGCAATATCGACGATGACAAATCCGTGCAGATTCGCCACTGCCACGTACATCGTCTGACCATCCGGCGAGACGACATACGGGCGAGGCCGGCCGCCTGCAGGTATGTGAGCGGAATAATCCATCTTCTCGAGATCAATGATGTCAATCTCGTTCGACCCCATCGAACTCACGTACACGTAGCGATTGCTCCCAGGGTTGACGGCATTATGCGGCTCCTTGATGGGCAGCACTTTTACAATCTGCTGCTGTGCGACGTCGACGATGTCCACGCTGTCCCCATCGCGAATTGGGACCACCACAAATTTTCCGTCCGGGGTCACGGCACACTGGTTCGGACGCCCTGTCACCTTGATCGTTCCCACCGTCTGCTGGTTCGCAGTGTCGATGATCCTCAGCGTATGGTCGCTCTCCACGGTTGCGAAGAGCCGCTTCCCGTCAGCCTGAACGCATAGTCCATGCACACGTTCTGCTGCCTTGATCACGCCCGTCACCTTCATCGAAGCCATATCCACAACACTGATGTCGTCGCCCCGGGTGTTGCCGACGTAGAGCGTGTAGTCCTGTGCAGATTGAGCTGTGGAATACTCCGCGCTCCAAATAAAAATGCAACTGAAAGCCGTTCGCACTAATAACTGCAATATGGATCGCACCATGACAAATTCTCCCTGAATCTGCCTAACTCGCGCTCACCTCTGCCACCGGAGCCTGCCTTCCCACCGCGAGCATCAACACGCCTGACACAAACAGACTCCCTACCAGGTACAACAATCCTGGAGAAAAAGAATGCGTACGGTTGGCGAGATAACCAATCACCATCGGTCCAAAAAACCCGCCCAGATTGCCGACTGAGTTGATGAGCCCGATCGACGCAGCGGCCGCGGATTCACTCAGAAACCGCGTGGGCACGGCCCAGAACACAGGTTGGAAACCATAAAATGCGCCGCCGGCGACCACAAACAATGCGACCGACATGATCAGGTTTGCCCGAAACGCAACCGCGACAGCAAGCGCCAGTCCGCAGACAAAAACCGGCACCGCTGCGTGCCAACGGCGCTCCCGCGTGCGGTCGGAGTGCCAGCCATTCACCTGTTGGGTTACGAACGCGGCCACATACGGCAGAGCCGCCAGCAGCGTCACTTTCATATCGCTCTTGCCCGAGAGGCGCTTCAGAATTGTCGGCAGCCAGAACGCAATGCCGTAACTTCCGGTCATTGCGCAGAAGTAGCACGCCGTCAGCAGGATCACATCGCGATGCCGCAGCGCCTCCAGCACACGGTAAGACCGCCGCCGGTTCTTCGCTTCTTTTTCCCGCAACAACTCGGTCGTGATCCACGACTTCTCGTCCGCCGGAAGCCACTGCGCGTCCTCCGGCCAATCGGTGAGATACCAGATCGTACTCGCACCCAGCACGATTGCCGGAATCCCTTCGATGATGAACAGCCAGCGCCAGCCGCGCATTCCAAGCCACGAGAGTCCCAGCAGCAAGCCGGCAAGGGGTGAGCCGATCACGTAAGAAAGAGGATTCGCCGCGTAAACAAAAGCCACGGCTTTCGCACGATCCTGATACCGGAACCAATGCGTCAGATAAATGATGACACCGGGCAGGAATCCCGCTTCCGCGGCGCCCACCAGAAATCGCACAATATAAAATTGCCGCGAAGTGTGGATGAACGCCATGAACACCGTCATCACTCCCCAGGAAATCATGATGCGTGCGATCCAGCGGCGGGCGCTCCATCGTTCGACGATCAAAGCGCCCGGAATTTCCAGCAGGAAATAGCCGAGGAAGAAAATCCCCGCCCCCAACCCAATCACACCCTCGCTGAAACCCAGGTCGTGGGGCATTTGCAACGCCGCCGCGCCCACGTTCATGCGGTCGAGAAAAGCGATCACATAGAGCAAGAAGAGAAATGGCAGAAGCCGGCGCGCGATGCGATGGCGGGCGCACCCTGCAACTTCGGACTCAGCGCCGGAAGGCGCGATGGTCTTCGCGTCGTCAACCATCGTCGTCATGGCGAAATCCGCACAAGGTTCACTGGCAGTCGCCGAAACAAACCAGAGAGCCAGAGTTTGATGCAGGCGGCCGGCTGAGGGTAACAAACCGGCCGCATCTGAAAGCTGTCCTGGTCAGAGACTAAAAAATCACCTTGATCGCAAACTGAATCTCGCGCGCGGTCGTAGTCGTCTTGGTCAACATTCCCGCCGACGAGCCCAGCAGGGTACCTGTCCCGTCGAAAATGTCCGTGTTGGTGGCGGCCGCGGGTGGCGCAAAGTTGGGATGATTGATTATGTTGAAAAGCTCCGCCCGGAACTGGATGTTGAAGACCTCCGAAATGCTCTTGATGTAATTATTCTTGAACAACGCAAAGTCGAGCGACGTCACACCCGGGGCGGTCAGGGTATTGCGCCCGGAGTTGCCGCGCAGGTTGAAGCAGGCGAAAGGCGGTAACCATGGAGCGGATTGCCCATTAACCGGGTTAGCGGGGTTGACTGGGTCGAATGCAAATCCCAGACTCGGCGGAGCGGGATCGCAATTCGCATTCCAGAAGCCAAGGTTCGGGGCCGTTGGGACTTGAAAACAATTGGTGTTGATATAGCCGAAGGGTTTCCCGGGATTCGTGGCCCTGTTGCAACCAGCGCCGCCGACGCGGTTCGGGAAGGCCCAATCATCGCTGCTCAGCGTCCCCTGCGGATCGGAACCTGTTCCCCAGGTGGCGGTGAAGGGCACGCCGTCACTGGCGGTAAAGATCAAACCAAGTTCCCATCCTCCCAAAGCCCATTGAGCGGGCGCGGCCAGCGATTTCGGTGTCGGGGCCAGCCATGTTCCGTTGACTACCAGCGTGCGTCCAACGTTGAAATCCGCGGGGCCACGGCTCAGCCGCAGGTCGAACCAATGCAGACTGGAGATTGAGTTCCCGAAAGTATCACCTGCCACAGACGCTGAGCTGGTGTCTTCGCTCTTCCCCCAGGTGTAAGTACCTTGCACCTGGAAGCCGTGGCTCAGACGTTTGGCCAACTGGGCTTCGAGAGCGTTGTAGTATGAGTGTCCTTCATAAAAGATTCCGCGGACTGACCCGAAGTTCGGATTGATGGGCAGGGGAGCACTTCCGGCATTGGGGCCCGTGAGGAGGTTGCCGTTTACGTCCACTTGCGGCCAGAGATATCCATACTGCGTCAACATAGGAATCACCAGATCCGCTTCATCTACCTTGAAAGGCTGGTGCACGCCCCTCGAACCGACATAGGCCAGCATCCCAGCCAAGGTCGGCGTCAGTTGCTGTTGTACGTTGAGGTTCCACTGCATGATGTAGTTGCGCTTGTTGTGCGAATCAACATAGGTGGAGCGCAAGGAATTCGAGGGGAAGATCATGTCTTGCTTGGCGTAGTTGTAGAAAGGGTGCGGGCAGGGATTAAACGTAGGAGTGGTGCAGAGGTTGGAAGGACCGTTCACCGCAGTGTAGGAAAAGAAAGGCGCCGACTGCGTCGTCATGAGGATGAACTGGTAGGGAAGTGGCAGCACGTCAAATAATCCAAACCCACCCCGAACGGCGGTCTTTCCGTTGCGGAACACGTCCCAGGCAAAGCCAACGCGTGGCTCGAAATTGCGAAGAGTCGGATTGCTGAAGAAGGGACCAGTGCCCGAGCATCCCCCATACGTAAGCGTGCCGCACACCGGCGCCGCATCTGAGATGTTGCGGAGGTTGGCAGTTTTACCAGCGGTCTCCTTCGGGACTGACGAGGTCTCGTAACGCAAACCCAGGTTCAGCGTGAGGCTCGGTTTCCAGCGCCAATCGTCCTGTACATAGAGTCCGAAGATGTTCTGACGCAGGTTGCGCGGGGAAAGCGTGTTGGCAATGCCTCCCTGAAACTTCTTGGGATTGTTGGTCAAAAAGGTGGACAGGTCATTGAAAATCCAGATTCCGTTGGGATCTGTATCCGCAATTACGTTGAGCATCATGCGCTCGAAAGCGCCGCCGAACTTGAAGGAGTGCCTCCCCCAGGTTAGGAATGCATCGTCGTACAACTGGATCGAGTTCCAATGATAGTAGTACGTGGGACTGCCTCCCACGCCGCCGCTGAAAGGGGTAATGCCGAGGCTGTTGATCACAACCTGTGACGCTGCCCGGCCGGCAAATGCGGTACCACCGACGCCCAGATCAACTCGTGCTGCATCGGGATTAAGCGCCTTGACGCTCTGGTTATTGTTCACAGCCTCGTGGTTGCCCCCAATGCGGATCGAATTGGCGAAGCTGGGAGAAAAAATGTGGGTCTCCTCGATGGAAACGAATTGTCTTGCGGTGAGCGTCTGGAATTCGACGTTGTTCATCCCGTCGGGAGATTGATAAGGAGTCCGGTCGAACATGTAGGAACCGGCCAGGCTGTCCTTGTCCGAAAAGTGATGGTCAATGCGGGTGGTGATGAAATTCTCGTTCACGATCTGCTGTCCCGAGAAGGTATATAGCGCGGTGTCCGCACCCGGCTGTTGTGCGCTCGCCGGCGCATGCGGCCAAAACCCGAGATATTGCGCCGCCGAGGGATCCACCGTGAATTGACATCCGTTATCCGACGTGGGAACACCGATTGGACATTGAGGATTGCTGGTGGGATTAAAAATGCCATAGAGTTTGCCCGACCGGGCAGTTTCCGATGGCACGGTTATCAAATTTGGCAGCCCCTTCGATTGCCGGATGAATTCGAAGTCGGAAAAGAAGAACGTGTGGTCCTTCACGATCGGACCGCCGATCGTTCCGCCAAACTGGTTCCGCTTAAAGGGTGGGATCGGTTTCGTGGGATCATCGAAGAAGTTCTTCGCGTCCAGTTTGCTATTGCGAATGAACTCGTACCCGCTGCCGTGAATCTTATTCGTCCCCGACCGTGTGATCGCGTTGACCACTCCTCCTGAGGTCTTGCCGTACTCCGCCGAATAGTTGCTGGTGATGACCGAGAATTCCTGAATCGCGTCGACGCCCAAGTTTCCGCCCAGCACGCTGCCGGGCGCTCCGTTCGCGTAATCGTTAAGGCTAACGCCGTCCAAGCGATAGTTGTTCTGCTGCGGGCGCGCGCCCGAGATGGTCAACTGCTGTCCGAATCCGCGATTGCCGCGATCCGTTCCTGCTGCAAAGTCGGGTTGCGTATGAATCGCGCTGACGCCGGCCTGGAGCTGGGCCAAGTCGGTCCAACTGCGGCCGTTGAGCGGCAACTCGCGAACCGTGGTCGCGTTTACTACTGTGCTGATGTCGGAGCTGGAGGTCTGCACCGCAGGAACTTCGCCCTGAACCACAACCGTTTCCGTGATGGAACCGACACGTAACGTCAGGTTTAAACTAACCGAGGCCCCGACGGTTAGTTGAATGTCGTTACGCACCTCAGCTCTGAAACCCTTGGCCGAGATCTTCACCTCATACGTTCCTGGGAACAGGTTGGGCGCAGAGAAGAAGCCCTCGACGTTCGTGGTGACCTCGCGCGTAACGCCGGTAGCCACGTTGGTAATCGTGATCGTGACATTGCTGACGGCTCGGGCGCTGCTATCAGTAACGGTGCCTGAGATGGTTCCGCCCGCGACCTGGGCGTGCAGGTTTTCGGCAACACCGCAGATCACCGCCAAGGTCAGAAGTCCAGCACAGACCTTCAGACTCGAAGTCCACTTCATGGGGGGCTCCCTTCTGTGCGAAGAGAGCTTAGCGCAATCGCAATAATTCAAAACACATTAATTTCCATTCATACACGAGGTGCAGCAAAGGCTCACGCGTGTGGCAAATCCGTTGAATCACATCCGGTTTTTTCCAAATTGTCGATGACGATGCCAGAAGAAAATTGGTTATCTTTCGTGGACGTTCTTTTTTGATCTCCCTCTCCAGTCCTCTCTTCGCTGCGGTTTCTCTAACGTCGTCAGGACCACCGAAGGCCACAGCCGGAATCTTGGTCCACGCCGGCCCCTGATTGCCTCCGTTGCCCAGCTCCGGCCAACGCCCATGCACACAGAAAAACTCGAGCTCTGGCACGCAGCGCTTTTCGCTAGATTTGTCCTTTCCAAACCGAGCCTGCCAAAGCATCGCCCCGCTCCGCGTCGCCGGCTGGCTGCCGGTCCCGCCCTCGGCTTGAGAGGCGCGCCGAACCATCGGGGTGCGCAGCCCAAGCAACCGCGGGCGGATCGGGCAGGACGGACGTTCCTGCCCCAGGACGGGCGCCCGACACCTGAATATTGGCGCTGCCCCCGTAGTTGATCACGAAATTGCCAGGAGCAAAGCTGTTGTTCTGGAAGGACCCGCCGGTGAAGTCCACCGGATTCTGCTGACCCACTCCAGCGACGTTGATCACGACACAACAACCGTTGATCAGCAAGGTCGATCCACCGGAAAGGCTGAGGCTGTTCATGGTGTAGACCGCGGGGTTGCCCGGCGTTCCGCCCTGCAGCGTGACGGTCGCACCGCCTTGGATGTTCAGGTTGCCGTAGGATCCAGTGGCCAAAGTGGTGGAGCTATTGATGTTCTGGCCTCGGGTCGGCGGCAAAGGATTGGGCAGTGGCGGCACCGGAAGGCTTTGCGCCGGAATCAGAGAAGGAGTCCCGTAGGTCGCACCACCGCTGGTCGTAATTCCATTGCCCTGGTTGCAATTGCCAATACCGGCCACGGCCGAGGCCGTGGTC
>CAZXKO010000080.1:0-113538 GCA_964641665.1 uncultured Acidobacteriaceae bacterium | reverse complement strand
GGCCGAGCGCAAGAGCTCGAAGTCTTCCGCCTTCTGGACCGGAATCTGTGCCTGCTCAAATGCCATGATGCGCATTCCTGTTATGTCGTCCCAAAACCCAGCGGCTTCGCCGCGAATCAAACCTCTGGAGCGGGAGACGGGAATCGAACCCGCGACCAACAGCTTGGAAGGCTGTGACTCTACCACTGAGTTACTCCCGCAAAACCCAGCCGTCAGCGATCCGCCGTCAGCTGCTATCAGCTATCGACCAACAGCCATTTGCCAAACCTGGAGCCGATGACCAGGATTGAACTGGTGACCTCTCCCTTACCAAGGGAGTGCTCTACCAACTGAGCTACATCGGCCCACAAACTCCGCTCGCCGCCGTCAGCAATCCGATCAGCCGGCCTTCCGCTACTGCGCGCGCCCGCCGTCGTCCTTCCCGTCGGGGTGCACAATCTCCCGGCGTCGCAGCCACGTTCTCGCGGCGAACAGCGCCAGGATCGCAAACGTCATCAGGCGAATCTGCTCGTCGGGAAGCGTCTTGTACGCCAGCACGCCCAGAACCGCGAACGCCGCAAACGCCGACACCAGACGCTTCACATCCATCCCTCGCGAAAACCCGCTCAGGATTTCGGCGGCAGACTCCTCGCCTCAAATTCCTGGTGCACAGGGAAGGATTCGAACCTTCGTACCTCGCTAGGAGGAGCAGATTTACAGTCTGCCGGCTTTAACCACTCACCCACCTGTGCAGAAATCGCCAAGCTTCCGCTCCGCACTGGGAGCGCTTCCTTCCTGTCAGCCCTCTCCGGGGTTTCGCACACTTGCGGAATGATCGTGCAGGCTTCGCAATTCAGAAAACAGCATTGGCGCGAGCACACTCGCGCACGAAATCCACTACCCGTCGGAAAAATTCCTAATGGAGTGTGTTTGGAAAACCTGTTGCGCCGCTGGACTGCTTCCGCCGCCCTGCCGGATGATCGTTCCTGGAGCTGGCGAAGGGATTTGAACCCCTGACCCTCTGATTACAAATCAGATGCTCTACCAACTGAGCTACGCCAGCAAACTGAGGGATCGCACCTTCTCAGGCGCAAATCTCCCTACGGATCCCCTTCAGATGACCGGGACAATTTTTAAAGGTACCATAAGCGCCAAATAACGTGCAAGCATGGCGTTACCCCGGTCATAGGCTGCACGTCTAAGAGGCCCCACCACTTCAAGTCTGTCATCCTGAGCGGAGTGAGGCGATAGCCGAACGCACCCCGTGCTTGCATGCCGGCGCCACCGGCCTGTCAAAGCTTTCTCACCACGGTTCGGCCTGGCCTCTCCGACCTCCATAGAACGAATCCCCCGGGCCCAGTGCTATCATTGTCCCTCCCCGTGCGCCTAAGACGCCGCGTTCCCGTTCTTCTTGCCGTCCTGGCAGTCGCCGCCGCGCTGACTGCCGTGGTCCAACTGCGACGGCGCGCCCCGCCCGAAGCGGCCCGCCTTTTGCCCGGCGCCGACGGCTTCCTCTACGTCAATCTCAAGTGGCTGCGGACCCTAAAAGCCATCGGCCAGCTGCCCGCGGTCCCTCACGATCCTGACTACGAACGCTTCATTCAGGAGACCGGATTCCAGTTCGAGCGTGATCTCGACGAGGCCGCCTTCGCCGTTCACTACCCCGCAAGCTGGGGAAACGGTGCCACCGGCGGTTCCGCGCCCCAGCCGCGTTTCTCCGAGGTCTTCGTTGGCAGGATCCAGGGCGAACGCCTCCGGGCTTATCTGCAAAAGATCGCGGGCGGCGTGGAAGCCTATCACTCGGCGGATATATACAGCATTCCGCTCGAGGGCCGAACGGTCCGAGTCGCCGTCCTGAATGTGGACAGTGTGGCGGTCTCGAATCACGATGACCCTGCAGTCATCCATGGCATCATCGACCGTTCGCACAAGCTGGCGTCGCCGTTTGGTGGACCGGCCCTTCTGCGCCAGTACTACAAGTCTTTGCCCGTGGTGAGCAAGACCCTGCCGGTCGTAAAGCTCGCCTGGTTCATTGGCCGCGTCCAGCCTTCGAATGACTTGGGAGCTTGGTCGATGTTGTTCCAGAAACCTGCGACGGTTGTCGTGTCGGCTTTTTACCCCCTCTATTCTCCCACCCTTCATCTGCGCGCGGAGGCGCACACCGCCAACTCCGAAGACGCACAACGTCTCACCGACCAGATGTCGACTTACCTGACCCTGTTTCACGCAGCTGAACTCGCGGTCGCCACCCGCGGCACCGATCCCGACGTAAAGGCCTTCTTCGACAGCTTGAGCGTCCAAAGCAGCGGCGATCGCGCCATCCTGACCGCCGTGATTCCTCCGGGCTTTCTGCACAAGGTGGTGGCCGAACCGCAAACCGAGGCCGCTCCCGTCGCGCCCGCTGGACACGAGCGGCCCGGAAACACGCGCTCGTCGCGGTGACCGCAACCTGCCCCGAACAAACAAACGCCCTGATTTCTGTAACCTCCCTCCTTCTGGAGCATCCCTTAAGTTGTGCCCCACACCTTTCGCATCCCGGCTCCGTCTAACGTAGAGAGCGCCCCCACCGATTTTTCGTGCAGGGCAGGTTAGAATAACCACCGATGTCGACTCTTCCCCTACCCATTGCCGCCTTTCTCGCCGGGCTGATTTCCTTCTTGTCTCCTTGTGTTCTGCCCCTCGTTCCGGGCTACGTTTCGCTGATTTCCGGCGCGGGCGTGGAAGAGCTCAAGTCCCAGGATGGCCAGCTCTTCCGCAAGGTCATGCTGAACTCCGCCGCCTTCATCATCGGCTTCAGCGTCGTGTTTATCACGTTAGGAGCAGCTTCGACCGAAATCGGAAATATGCTTCGCTATTACAAGTCCACACTCGCCCACGTTGCAGGCGTGGTCATCATCGTGTTCGGTCTTCATCTGACTGGCATTTTCAAGATCAAGTGGCTCTACACCGACGCCCGCCTTCACAGCGTCAAAGGCGGCAGCACACCCCTGGGGGCATTCGTGATCGGCTTCGCGTTCGCGTTCGGGTGGACACCCTGCGTGGGTCCCATCCTAGCCGCGATTCTCTACCTCGCCGCCGCCCAGGACTCGGTCCTGAAGGGAATCCTCCTCCTCGCGATCTATTCCCTCGGGCTAGCCGTGCCGTTCCTGATCACATCGCTCGGCATCGGCCGCTTCTTGAAGTTCTATAGCCGCTTCCGCTCCCACATGCACGCACTCGAAGTAGCCAGCGGCGCCCTGCTGATCGTACTCGGCGGCTTGCTGGTGTTCGGACGCTTTACTTTGCTCTCAAGCTATTTTTCATTCTTGAACCGCTTCGCGCTGTAGAAGGTGAATCATGGATAACCCTGAATCGAACCCAATTGAAAATCCTGAAGAGCAGCCTGCTTCCCCCGTCCAGGAGCCGTTGACTGCTCAGCCTGAAGAAGTGCTTCAGCCCGCAGCTCCTGTTCCTCCGCCCGCCGGGAAGCGTAATCCTGCGGCGCTGTTCTTCGTGGCTGCAGTCGTGGCCGTGATGCTATTCCTGGGCTTTCATGCCGCGCGCCGCGCCGGTGCCGGCGGCCCACCCGACAGCTTGGATCCCGCCGGCAAGCCCGCTCCCGATTTCACGCTCGCCTCTCTCGACGGTAAGAACGTGACCTTGAGCGACTACCGCGGCCAGGCCGTCCTGCTGAACTTCTGGGCCACCTGGTGCGGCCCCTGCAAGATCGAAATGCCGTGGTTCATCGAGCTGCAAAAAGAATACGGTCCGCAGGGCCTGCAGATCGTTGGCGTCGCCATGGACGATGCCAGCAAGAACGAGATCCAGAAGTTCGTTCAGGAGATGGGCGTCAACTACACCATCCTGCTGGGCAAGGAGGCGGTCGGACAGCAGTACGGCGGCGTCGACGTGCTGCCCACCACGTTCTTCATCGATCGCGACGGCAAGATCGTTTCCCGCGAATTCGGCCTGCAAAGCCGCAGCCTCTTCGTCGACAACATCAAGAAGTCGCTAAGCCAGGGCCACGCGGTACAGGCGCAAAAGTAACGTGTGGCGCGCGGACACTCCTGTCCGCGAAAGGTTCTGTGAACCCAAGTACTCTTGTGTCGCACTGCCGGTTCAGGTCTACTATTTCGCAGATGCGAAGCATGGAAAAGATCGCGCTCGGCCTGGCGCTAACTTCATGCCTGGCTTGGCCGGAGTCCTACGGAAAGAAAGCCCCCTCGGTGTCGATGGCGCCGGTAGCTCTCGTCACCGTCACCCGCGGACAAGCCGCCCCGGTCAGTCTTCATTTCCGCGTGGCTCCCGGCTTCCACATCAATTCCAACACGCCCAAGTCCGAGTTCCTGATCCCCACCGCCCTCAAGATGGACGCGCCCACCGACATCGCCCTCACCAAGACCACCTATCCCGACGGGAAAGATATGGCCTTTCCCTTCGCGCCCGACGAGCCCCTGAATGTCTACAGCGGCGATTTCACCGTAACCCTGAACGTGCGCCCGCTCCACACCGTCATGCCCGGCAAGTACGCGATCCACGGCGAACTCAAGTACCAGGCCTGCGACAATGCTGCCTGCTACCCGCCGAAAAAACTACCGGTAGATTTTGAAGTGAAAATCCTGAAGGGTGCCGCCCCCGCCGGAAAGAACCCCGCCCAAAGCCCCCACGCCCATCGATAAGAAAAACAGAAGGTCCGCCTGGCACTGAACGCGTGGGGACGGCCGCATTAGGCCGTCCAGGCCGAGCGCCAGCTCGGCAAGCCTTTCCCTCTCGACAACGGAGCACTCGTTACTTCCCGCCCTGCTTCTTCTCCACCTTAGCCCAGGTATCTTTCAGCGCGACGGTCCGATTGAACACAAGCTTCCCCGGACCCGAATCCGGATCGACACAAAAATATCCCAACCGCTCGAACTGGTACCGGCTCCCCGCCACAGCGCCTGCCAGTGACGGCTCCAGCTTCGCCTGCGGAATCACTTCCAGGGAATTGGGATTCAGGTTCGCCGTAAGGTCTTCCCCTTCGTCGGGATTTTCCTTGGTAAACAGCGTGTCGTAGACGCGCACTTCCGCGGCCACCGCGCGCGCCGCCGACACCCAGTGAATCGTCGCCTTCACCTTGCGTCCGTCCGGCGCATTTCCTCCCCGCGTCGCCGGATCGTAGGTGCAGCGCACCTCCACCACTTCGCCCTTGTCGTTCTTCACCACGCTCTTGCAGGTGATGAAGTACCCATACCGCAGCCGCACCTCGCGTCCGGGTGACAGGCGGAAGTATTTGGGCGGTGGCGTCTCGCGGAAGTCGTCTTCCTCGATGTAGAGCACCTTCGAGAACGGCACCTTCCGCGTGCCCGCGCTCGCATCCTCGGGGTTGTTGACCGCGTCCATCTCCTCGACCTGATTCTCCGGATAGTTCTCAATCACCACCTTTAGCGGCCGCAGCACCGCCATCACCCGCGGCGCGCGCTTGTTCAGGTCCTCGCGCACGAAATGCTCGAGCATCGCGAGGTCAACAATGCCGTTGGTCCGCGACACGCCCACCGCCCCCACGAAATTGCGGATCGCCTCCGGCGTATATCCCCGCCGCCGCATGCCGCCGAGCGTGGGCATGCGCGGATCGTCCCAGCCCGACACGAAGCGCTCTTCCACCAGCCGGCGCAGCTTGCGCTTGCTCATGATGGTGTAGGTGAGGCTCAGCCGGTCGAACTCGATCTGCTGCGAGGGAAAAATCCCCAGCTGCTGGATGAACCACTGATACAGCGGCTGGTGGTCGGCGAACTCCAGCGAACACATCGAGTAGGTAATCTTCTCGATCGAGTCCGACTGCCCGTGCGCGTAGTCGTACATCGGATAGATGCACCACTTGTCGCCGGTGCGGTGATGCTCGGCGTGCAGGATGCGGTACATCACCGGATCGCGCATGTTGAAATTCGGCGAAGCCATATCGATCTTGGCGCGCAGCACCCGCGAGCCGTCGGGAAACTCGCCCGCCTTCATGCGTACGAACAGGTCCAGATTCTCTTCGACAGACCGGTTCCGGTACGGACTGTTCTTGCCGGGCTGTGTCAGCGTGCCGCGATACTCGCGGATCTCGTCCGCGGTCAGGTCATCCACGTACGCCTTGCCTTCCTTGATCAGCGTGATCGCCCATTCGCAAAGCTGGTCGAAGTAGTCCGAGGCGTAGTACAGGCCATCCCAGTGGAAGCCGAGCCACTGGATGTCCGCCATGATGGAGTCGACGTACTCGGTCTCTTCCTTCTCGGGGTTGGTATCGTCGAAGCGCAGGTTGGTGTGCCCATTGAATTCGTCAGCCAAGCCGAAGTCGATACAGATGGCCTTGGCGTGGCCGATGTGCAGGTAGCCGTTAGGCTCAGGGGGAAACCGCGTCTGCACCCGACCCTGGTACTTGTTGGTCTTGAGGTCGTCGAGAATCCGGTCGCGGAGAAAATTCGATGGACGAGGTTCGGCGGGCGCGTTGGTCGCAGGTTCAGTCGGGGAATCAGTCGGAGTCATTTCGGATTTTATTGTATAACTTCGGCCGCTCAGGCTTCGCCACGCCGGCTCCGTCCCGGAACCGGGCGCGTGAGGAACCGCTGCCCGCTGGACGGCAGCGCGAACGTCTCACAGTGATTCACTTCCAGCTAAGTGATTGGAAGTTCGTCGAGGCCCTCGCGACCGCCGGATTTCCCGTTGCCATCATCGCCCAGAATGCCATTTAATCGCATGCTGGAGGCCGTAGAGCCACGTTCGCTGGCTGGATGATATTTCCCTCGTCCGCGCTCTCACGACGCGGTCTTGCAGCGTTCTAGCGTGAAATCTTATCTTGTGGCTATTCCATTTCGGGAAGCGCAGAGGCTTACACTCCCGCCGACACCACCTGCCCGGGATTTCCAGCCAGCACATCCGCCTGCGCCAGCCTGCGCCGAAACCCCACATGCCGCAGCCGGGTCAACTCCACCAGCGGACTCCAGACGGTGTGCACCAGATTGTGCCTGATGAGCAGATGCCAGAAGCGGTTTGACCGCTTGTACAGGTATGACATCGCCAGGTACAGCGGGACGGCCCGCCAGTCCTGCGGCCGGCGCCGCCAGATCGATGCGTGCGAGAACAACCGCCGGTAGATCCAGGCATAGCCGTACTCGAGTTCTTCCGGCGTCATGTGCTTGGGACGGAACACCGCGTGGGACGTATCGTACTGCGACCAATCACGATGCAGGATCCGCCCTTCCGCGTCCATCTGGCGAAACAGCGGCGTCGCCGGATACGGCGTCAGGATGTGAAAGGTCGCGCACTCCAGCCGGTTCTCCTCCACCCAATCCGCGGTACGCGCGAACACGTCCTTGCGGTCGTGATCGAACCCGAGCACGAACGAACCGTTCACTTGGATCCCCACGTCATGCAGCATGCGGACCCGCCGCGCGTAGTCCGACGTGCGCGGCGTTTTCTTGTGCGCGTCGGCCAGATTGTCGTCGCTGAGTGATTCGAAGCCAATGAACACTCCCGTGCAGCCGGCCAGAGCCATATTGCGAATTAGGGAAGGATCGTCGGTGATGTCGATCGTGACCGCCGCGCTCCAGATCTTGTTCAGCGGACGCAGCGCGGCGCATAACGCGTGCAGGTAGTCCCGCCGCGAGCCCAGGTTGTTGTCGATGAAGACGGCATACGGCTGGCCGTCGGCGGCGAACTCGTCCGCCACCTGCTGCGGACGGCGCATGCGATAAGGCATTCGCAGACCATCGGTTGCGAGATAGCAGAAACCGCACCGGTTATGGCATCCACGCGTAGCGATCAGGCTGGTCGTGGTGAGGAAGCTGCGTCGTGGAAGCAGCGAGCGCCGCGGCGAAGGGTCCTCACGGTAGTCATTTTCGTAGGTCGCAGCGTAGCGTGTCCGCAGCCTGCCAGCCTCGACGTCCTTGAGGATCTGCGGCCAGAGTTGGACCCCATCGCCCAGCGCCAGCGCGTCGGCGTGCACAGCGCACTCATCCGGACAGGAGAGAACGTGCAGACCTCCGAGAATGACCTTCGAACCCCGCCGCCGATACCAGTCGGCCAGCTCGTACGCGCGACGCGCGTAGGTCAGGTGCACGGTGATCCCGACCACTTCCGGCATGGGATCGCAGGGCGGCCGTCCCGCAAGCAGGTTTTCATCCCAGTATTCCACCCGCCAGTGCGCGGGAGTCGTGGCGGCAAAGCTGGTCAGCGCGAGCGTCGGCGTGAGCACATGCTTGCCGAAACTGGCGTTGGCATCCTTGGCGTAGAACGGGTTGATCAACAGCGCGTATCGCAGCTCAACCCGCGCAGCGGGAGCATCCGCACCCAAGGACGGGGCAGTGATCATTTCCGAAGGCATCCAGCGTTTCTTGAGCGGCTGACGGGAAGGGTCGGCGTGCATGAATGTACTTTGCAATACAAAGTACTTTTCGTCAATAGCCAGCGCTTGCCAATTTTGGGCAGGATTCAGCCCGACTCACACATTGTTTACTGGATCTTCAGAATTGCCCGGCCGATGCGGGCGAGTGTCTTGACCTTGCCGACGACCTCCAGCGTCTCAAACAGCGGCGGCGCGTTCTTCCGTCCGCACACTGCTACCCGGATGGGCTGGAACATCTGCCCGGCCTTGATGCCGAGCTCCTGCGCGGCGGCGCGCAGGGCCTGGTCCAGCGGATCGTGCTTGAATTCGACGCCCGCCAGCACCGTGCCCGCCCTCTCCAACACCTTCTTCGCCATGGCCGCGTCGCCCTTCTGCGGGATCAACTCCGCCGGGTCGTAAGGTGGAAGCTGCTCGACGAGGAGGAAATCCGCTGCGGTCAGAACGTCACGCAGCAGCTTGATGCGCTCGCGAATCAGCGGAGTGATCCTGAGCATCTGCGCCGCGTCGACGCTGAAACCGGCTTCCTGCACGATCGGCAGCAATCGCACGCTGAGATCCTCGATTGTCAACCCGCGAATAGTCTCGGCATTGAGCCAGACCGCCTTGGGATCGAACATCTCCTCCGCCGTGGCGGCCGGCTCCTTGAAATTCACCACCGCGTTCGCGCGGTTGATCCCCTCGAGCGTAAACAACTCCTGCAAATCGCCCAGTGACATCTGCTCGCGGTCGTTCTTCGGCGACCAGCCCAGCAGGCACAGGAAATTGATGAACGCCTCGGGCAAAAACCCGGCATCGCGGTAGGTAGTCACGCTGACCACGGGCCCGTGTCGCCGTTTCGAGAGCTTGGTGCCGTCCGGCGCCACCAGCAGCGGCAGATGGGCGAATTGCGGACGCGTCGCTCCCACCGCCTCAAAGATCAGCACGTGCTTGAACGTATTCGTCAGGTGGTCCTGGCCCCGGATGATGTGCGTGATCCCCAGGTCGGCATCATCGGCGCACGATGCCAGGTGGTAGGTTGGCATACCGTCGCTGCGCAGCAAGGCAAAATCCTCAATGTCGTCCGCGGCCTTGCGCTGCTCGCCGTACACCGCATCGGCGAAGCGCACTTCCTCCGCCAACCCACGCGGAACTCGAAATCGCAGCGCGAAAGGTTCCCCCGCCGCCGCGCGGCGGTCGCTTTCCTCGGGTGAGAGCTCACGCACTCCCGGATTGAACAACCACGTGCCCTGAGCTCCCGACTTTTCGGCGTCGCCGGTGTGTGCCGGCGTGAAATCCCTATAGGCCAGACCTTTTTCGAAGATCGACCACGCTGCTTTCTGGTGTAGTGCCAGGCGCTCGGACTGCTTGTACTCCTCGTCCCACCCCAGACCCAGCCACTTCAACCCTTCAAAGATCGAGCTTACCGACGCCTCGGTATTACGTTCCACGTCCGTGTCGTCGAGGCGCAAAACCATGATGCCCCGGTTCCGCCGCGCGTACAGCCAGTTGAAGATGAAGGTGCGGGCGCTGCCCACATGCAGAAAGCCGGTGGGCGAGGGCGCGAAGCGCACCCTCGGCCCCGGCACTAAGTCGTCTTTTTTGATGGGAGTAGAAGAATCCACCATGAAGGCCTCATGTTACGGGTCGGCGAAAAGCATCGTCAAGCGCCGGACGCGGCGGTAACCGGCGCTCTGCTCTTGCCTACCGTGTTTTCCTCAGCCCCCTGTACTGAAAACGTGTTGTATTCCTCGCTAGGGCTGTGAAACGATTGCGGAAACATAATTCTCAGGGATTCGCTGGGTAGGCGAAAATTGAGCTGTACTTGCGCGCCATGAACAGCCTTGCCTCGAACGTCGTCATCATTCCGGGGATCGTCGCCCTGCTGCTTTTCCTCGTCTTTACCTACCTTTACGAACAGAGCAGACAGCCCTATTTCCGTGCCTGGCAGATCGGTTGGGCCGCTTACACCCTACATTTCGCCCTCGACGCCTGGAACTCTTACCACGGACCGTCCGCCTGGGTATATCTGGCCGGGTCGCTGCTGGTTGTGGTGATGGGGCTTTGCCTGTTTGTCTCCACCCGCCTCATGCGGGAACGGTTTCGGTTGCGCTGGTTCGACGTCCTCATCGGCCTCGCCGGGGTCGGCCTGGTCTTGTGGAATCTACGCGACCACCTCGTCAACGGCGTCTTCCGGAATGAAGTCGTCTCTCCCCTTCACGGGCATGTTGAGTTGGCCACCGCGTTGCTCCTGCTGTATTGCTCGTTCACGTTCTACTACTTTGCTCACCAGCGCAATTCGCTCGCGTTCCGCATGCTCGCCCTCTCGCTGGGACTCTGGGCCGCCCTCATGGCCCAGGGTCAACTCCTCAGTCCCCACTCCGAGGTGCTGGGAAACGCCGGTCACCTCCTCGGCCCTCTGCCACAAATGCTGCTCGGAATCGCCATGGTCATGGTGTTGTTTGAGAACGAGCGCAACGCGGTGCAGGAGAACGCCCTGGCGTTTTCCACCCTGGGCGTTGACCCGCGCCGCCTGCTCTCCGCGGCCGACCTGGTCCCCAGCATGACCTCCGTCCTTGAGCGCCTGGTGAACCCGCTGCCCACCCGGCGTGCTGTGCTCTATATCTCCGAACAATGGCGCAGTGTTCTGCCCTCGGTGCAGCGCGGCTTTTCCCCGGAGTTTCTGCAGAAGCTCGAAGCCAACGGCGCCGGCGAATACATCTGCGAACTGGCGTACCGGCGCGGCGGTTTCTTCACTTTCCGTAACCTGCCCGAGCTCACCGAGCCCCTGCCCGCCTTTCCCGGAGCGCGCTTCGAGGAGTTCAAACGGGTGCTCGCCGGCGAGAACATCCGCCACCTCACCGCAGTCAGCCTCCAAACCCGCGAACACAACTTCGGCGTGCTGCTTTTCCCGCATGCTGAACTGCGGGTTTTCGGTGCCTCCAACTTGCGGTTGTTGATCGGCCTGGCCCTGCAGATCGGGCTGACCCTCGAAAACTACGTGGTCATGCACGACGCGCAACGCCGCACCAAGGAATACGAATTGCTCACTCAGATCGGGCAGGCCATCAGCTCGCGCCTCGACCAGGACGAAGTGCTGCGCACTATCCAGAAAGAACTCGGGCAGATCTTCGATACCAGCGACTTCTACATCGCCTTCCAGGAATTGGACGAGATCCGCTTCGAGCTCGAAACCGAGAACAACAAGGTCCTGCCCAAGCGCTCGCGCAAAGCCGGCAACGGGCTCACTGAACTCATCATCCGCACCGGGCAAGCGCTGTTGATTCGCTCCGACCTCGAAAAGACACGCGAGCGGCTGGGCGTGGTGCAGATCGGGGACGGCAAACCGGCCAAGTGTTTTTGCGGAGCTCCCATCCTGCTGGGCGGAAAACCTGCTGGCGTCATGGTGGCGCTGAACACCGAGCGCGAGTTCGTGTTCCAGCAACGCGACCTGGATGTCATGCAGACGGCCGCAGGTCAGCTCTCCGTGGCCGTCGAGAACGCGCGACTGTTCGCCGAAGAACAGCGGCGCTCGAAGCAGTTGAGCTTCCTCAACGCCATCTCCCAGACCGCCATCTCCAGCGAAGACGCCGAGCAGATGCTGGCCGACATCGTCGCCGAAATCCAGAAGAACTTCCACTTTGACCACATCGGCATTGGCATACTCGACTACGTCACCAAAGACATCGAGATTCGCGCCGAAGCCGGCACGACCGCACAGGCCAAGGGCAAGCGCATTCCTCTGGGATCGGGCATCGTGGGCCGCGTGGCCCGCACGGGCGAGCGCGCATTGGTCCACAATGCCGGCGAAGGACACCTGCTGGGCGTCCTCCCGGACTCGCAGGCCGTACTTTGCATCCCCATCACCTACGGGGAATCGTTGCTTGGGGTGCTGAACGTTGAGAGCTGCCAGGAGGGCGCCTTCTTCTCTCCCCAGGATGTTCTGATCATGAACACCCTGGCCGACCTGCTGGCCACCGCGCTGCACAATTCCTTCGTCTTCCAGAAACTGCAACAGCAGTCCATCACCGACGGCCTCACCGGCATCAAGACGCGCCGCTTCTTCTGGGAGGCGCTCTCCTCCGAATGGAAGCGTGCTTCCCGCTCCGGACGCGCCTTCTCCGTCGTGCTCATCGACCTCGACAAATTCAAGGAAGTCAATGACACCCACGGCCACCTGGAAGGCGATCTGGTGCTCGCCCGTGTGGGACGACTTCTGGAGCAACGCTGCCGCCAGTCCAACGTCGTGGCTCGCTATGGTGGCGACGAGTTCATCATCCTGATGCCCGAAACCGGCGTGGAACAAGCGCAAGCCCTCGCCGAACGCCTGCGCCTTTGGCTGTCGCAGGACGCCATGCTCGCCGAACACCACATCACCGGCAGCTTCGGCGTGGCCAGCTTCCCCGGTCACGGCTTCTCGGCCGAAGACATCATCCGCGTCGCCGATGCCGGCATGTACGCCGCCAAGCATGAAGGCGGAGATCGCGTCTCCATCGTCGCAGTGTTTGAAGACGGCGAACGCTTTGCCTCGCAGCGGCAACAGATCTCGGCCTACATCGAAGGCTTTCTCCAGCGCGATCAGACCGGACCCGACGATCTCGAAGAGTTGGTCTCCACGCTCCGCAAGCTCTGCGGCGGCGAAGAAGACTGCAACGTGCAGGTCCTCAAGGAATCGATCGAGGCCCTGACCCGCGCCGCCGAATCGCGCGAGTTCCACGCTTCCGGCCACGGAGACATGGTGAGCCGCTACGCCGAGACCATCGGCCGCGCTCTTGCCCTCCCCCCGGACGAGTTGGTCGAGTTGGCCTACGCTGCCCGGGTGCATGACGTCGGCAAGATCTTCGTGCCCGAACGCATCGTCACCAAGCCTGGCCCCCTAACCGATGACGAATTCCGCCAAATGAAGGAACACGCCCGGGTGGGTTCGGAGATCGTGGCCACCATCCCCGGCAGCGTCATGCTGCAGAAGGCGGTGGAGCATCATCACGAAGCCTTTGATGGCAGCGGCTATCCCAACGGCCTGCGTGGAGAAGAGATCCCCCTGTGGGCGCGCATTCTCTGCCTGGCTGACGCCTACGTGAACATGACCACCGATCGCTCGTTTGCTTCCGCCAAAACCACCGAGCAGGCTTTCGCCGAGATCGAAAAGATGAGTGGCACCCGCTACGACGGCATGCTCGTGCGCGTCCTGATCCGCCAACTGA
This sequence comes from uncultured Acidobacteriaceae bacterium, assembly GCA_964641665.1. Classification (GTDB taxonomy): domain Bacteria; phylum Acidobacteriota; class Terriglobia; order Terriglobales; family Acidobacteriaceae; genus Gp1-AA133. The sequence goes on along the minus strand of CAZXKO010000080.1, from coordinate 100,038 downwards.
AGACCGGCAAAGCCCCCAGCCTGGGCGATTGAGAAGCAGGTGGCATGTGCCAGGTGTCAGGTCTCAGGTGTCAGGTGTCGGGTCTCGGGCCTTAGGTCTTGGGAGTTGGTTTTTCTTTGTGCCGTTTGCGCCCTTTGCGCCGTCTTCGCGTCCTTTGCGGTTAAAAGCTTTTTTCTCCGTGCCCTCTGCGAACCTCTGCGTCCTCTGCGGTTAAAAGCTTTCCAACGTGCTCGCGGCCGTGATCCCACTTGCCAACTCTCGTCCGGAACCCTGAAACTACCAGCATGCCCGTTACTCTCTCCCTCGAAGGCAAAGTGGCCCTCATCACGGGCGGATCTCGCGGCATTGGCGCCGCCACCGTACGCACCTTCGTCGCAGCCGGCGCGCGCGTCGTGTTCAACTACCGGGCCGCGAAAGCCACTGCCGGGAAACTGGTGCAGGATTGCGGCACCGAGCGCTGCGCTGCCGTGAGCTGCGATCTGAACGGATTCGATGCCGCTCGCGATCTGGTGGAGGCCACCGTGAAGCGTTTCGGCCGGCTCGACGTCCTGGTGGCGAACCACGGCATCTGGCCGCCCGTCGACGCTCCTGTTGACCGCATGAGCGACGAGCAGTGGCGCGGCACCGTCGCCGTCAATCTCGATAGCGTATTCTCCCTGGTGAAGCATGCCGTCGCCCAAATGAAGCTGCAGAACAAATCGGGCGCCGGCCAAGTCGGCCACATCGTCCTCATCAGCTCCACCGCCGGCCAGCGCGGCGAGGCCTATCACGCGGACTACGCCGCCACCAAGGGCGCCCTGATCAGCATGGTGAAAGGACTCTCCACCGAACTGGCCAGTGACAAGATCTACGTGAATTGCGTGGCCCCGGGCTGGGTCGCCACCGACATGTCGGAGCCCGCCCTGAACGATCCTGTAACCCGCGACCGGATCTTCGCGACCATACCCCTTGGCCGAGTAGGCACTCCCGAGGAGATCGCCGCGCCCATCTTGTTCTTGTGTACCGAACACGCAGGTTTTATTACGGGGGAAGTCTTCAACGTGAACGGAGGAGCGGTGCTCGCGGGATAGCCGAGCCCACTGCCGGGCGTTTGCTTTTCCCCGGCTCATACAGCGAAAAGCCCGGCTTTCAGCGTCTAACTTCTTAAGATCATGCGGCCACTTCTTTTTCTCCTATTCTTCAGCCTTTTCGCACCTGGCCAATCATCGGCCCAGGCCGGCGCACAAACTACGCCCATTTCCCCCGAAGCCCAGCAAAACGCCACCAAGGCGAAGACCTTGCTCGATCAGGCGATCCAGGCGCTGGGCGGTCAGGCGTACCTCGATCTTCAGGATATGAGCCAGGCAGGGCGAACCTACAGCTTTCACCACGGCGAGACCACCAGCACTGGCATTCTGTTCTGGCGCTTCGTGAGATTTCCCGATAAGGAGCGCATCGAGGTCACCAAGCAGCGCGACGTCGCCTACGTCTACAACGGCGACCACGCGTACGAAGTAACTTACAAAGGCACGGCGGAGCAGGACGCAAAAGTCGTGGCCGACTACTTGCGGCGGCGCTCGCATTCCCTGGAGTGGGTGCTGCGCCGCTGGCTGAAGGAACCGGGCGTTGCCCTCTTCTACGACGGCGCTGCCGTAGCCGCCGATAAGCCCGCCGACCAGGTCAGCATCATGAACGCCCACGATGACAGCGTGACGCTCTATCTCGACACTACGACTCATCTTCCCATCAAGAGGAGCTTCACCTGGCGCGATCCCGCCGACAATCTCCGCAACACCGAGGAAGAGGTTTACGACGCCTACCGCCCGACGCAAGGCATCATGACGCCATACAGCGTCACGCGCTATTACAACGGAGACATGTCGAACCAGCGCTTCTTGAACACCGTCACCTATAACAACAACCTGAGCGATTCCATGTTCGCCGCCAAACCGACCTACGCCCCAGGCGATCTGCTCAAGAAGAAATAACCCAGGTCTTGGGTGTTGGGTCTTGGGTAGGATTTCGATCGTCACAGGACTCATCGGTTGAGGCCTAAGACCCAACACCCAAGACCCAACACCGCCTCAAAAATCCAAAGTGTGTTGTACTTCCACGGTACTCCCCCTGACACGGCGGCTATCTCCCATGAATATCAACCAGATAGCGGCCAGCCGCGGTTTCCAGCCGTTCCCGCCGTACCACGGAGTGTGGCGAATTTACCACATACGGAAATCCGACTCCGCCTGTAAGCTGGTCGGGATCAGACACATCAGCCCTCCCCTTTGAAGCAAGAACAGACAATCCGATCGGCCGTAGCTTGCAAGGGGATCGGTCTCCACAGCGGTGCTCCCGTCCAACTCAGAATCCTGCCGGCGCCCTCCGGTTCCGGCATCGTGTTCCACCGCACCGACCTGGACGACTTCGAAGTCGAGGCCACCGGGCGCAACGTCGCCCGCGTCAGCTACGCCACCAGCCTGATGAAGAAAGGCGTGCTCATCTCCACTACCGAGCACTTGCTGTCCGCTTTCATCGGCACCGGCATCGACAACGCAATCGTGGAACTCGACAACCTCGAATTGCCGATACTCGACGGCAGTGCCCGCCCCTTCGTAGAAATGATTCAAAATGCGGGCATTCGCAAGCAGCGCCGTCCCCGCTCTTACATGCGCATCCGGCGTGAGCTTGAACTGCGCGAGGGAAATAAGTTCATCGCGATCTATCCCGCCGACAGCTACTCGGTCTCCTACACTATCGATTTTCCACACCCGCTCATTGGCCGGGAAACCTTCCGCGTCGACCTCTCCGACGGCAATTACCTGCGCGAGATCGCCCCGGCCCGCACCTTCGGCTTCCTGCACGAAGCGGATGCCATGCGACAGCAGGGACTGATTCGCGGCGCCTCAATCGAAAACGCCATCGTGCTTACCCGCCATGAGGTGATGAACCCACCGCTGCGCTATCGCGACGAATTCGTGCGACACAAGGTGCTGGATTTGATCGGCGACCTGGCGCTGGCAGGAAAGCAGATTCTCGGCAACATCGTCGCCGACCGCGCAGGCCACGCCATGCACACCGCCCTGGTGTCACGCCTGCTGCGCGACCGGACTCTGTGGGAAGAAACCTCGATCGAAGAAGTGGCGCAAGCCGCGGCTCCCGCCGCCCACGTCATGGCTGGACATACCGCTTAAACGCCTAAAGAAGGCCTCAATCCGCCGGTTCGCAGGGAAATTCAGCAACGTCCTTTTCCTCTGCGTGCTCTTCCATCAACCTCTCAAGTTCGGCCCGGGTATGGTCGATCATGCTGGCGGCAAAGCGCTTCGCGATCTTCTGTCGCTCCGGCGACAGATCCTTCACCCGCAGATTGAGCAGCGGCACATCCTCTTCCAGCCAGCGCAGGGTGCGCTGGACCCGTGCGATCTTCATGTTGTGAACAAACCTAGCCAATTGGACACTCCTATCCCTCTTCAAAAACTAGCCACGGTGCACATGGGATACAAGTCTCTAGCTGGATACCGCAAGGATGGGCTGCCTTGGTTCGTTGTGGGGCGGCCTGGCAAGTTGGATTTCCGGCCAGTCTCTGCGCGGAAAAAGACGCCCGGTCGCCCGGTTACGACCGCGCGTTTCTCTCAATGCGCCGCAAGATCCACTTCTCCAGTTGCTCGCGCGAGCTTTCGGGCACGTCGACGAACTTGATGCCGGCTCGCCCCAGCTCGTCAGCCCAGGCAAGTTCGGCTTTTGGCTCCATCGTGATCTTGGTGTCGGGGAGGGCAAAACGCACCTTCAGACCAGACTTCTTGGTCAACGCGCCCTCGAGACGGATGGCCATCCCGCCCTCGCTCAGATTGGTGGCCGTGGCCTTCATTTCCTCGCCCTGGTTAGAGATCAGCACAACCGGAACCTCAATCGAGCAACGGAAGTAGCGGCGCTTCTCGCGGACCATGAAGGCCAGCGCAGTATGGAAGCAGCGCAGCGTGCCGGCGGTGGTGACCGGTTTCTGCAGCACGAAATTCGCGCCTATCTCGAACGCCTGATGGGTGGTGGTCTTGCCATTCAGGATGGCGAACGAAACCGAGGTTTTGTTGCTGGGGTTCTTGCGGAGGCTGCGCAGCACGTCCATGCCTCCCTCCAGATCGTCACAGTCGACAATCACGGCGTCGAACTTGGCGGTTGAAAGGATCTCGGCGCCAGAGCGGGCCGCCGCCGAAACCTCGACGTCGATTGAGAGCTTTTCCAGCGTGGGCTGCAGGACGCGGACCACCTCCGCGTCGCGACACACGAGCAAGGACTCCAGGTTCATGCTGTCTACTCTAGTACCGCGATGGGAGCGGTTAAAGGCACCAAGGTAATAGCCGGTGCTGCCCTCCCTCGCGAGCCGTCATCGTCCTTCCGGGCGGTCAGATTTGTGCTCGGAAGCCGGCCTGCCGCCGATTTTTTGCTGGCCATCCGCCGGCCGAAATCCGACACTGTTGCCCGTGCGCAAACGCGTCTATCTCTCACTTGGCTCGAATGTTGGAGATCGCAGCCGGCACCTCGAGACGGCCATCACCGCCCTGGGAACCCTCGGAAAAGTGGTTGCGCGGTCGTCGTTTTACGAAACCGAGCCAGTTGAGTTCACCGCGCAGCCCTGGTTCCTGAACTGCGCTCTCGTGCTTGAAACCACAAAGATGCCCCGGCAACTGCTGAAAATGCTGCTCGACCTGGAGCGCAAAATGGGCCGCCGGCGCACCTCGAATAAGGGGCCGCGCACCATCGATATCGACATCCTGCTGTTCGGGCGCTCGATCGTAAACGCCGAGGGCCTGACCATTCCGCATCCGGCCCTTCACGAGCGCCGCTTTGTGCTGGAGCCACTGGCCGAGATCGCACCCGGCGTGCTGCATCCCGTCTTGAAAAAAACCGTCGAGGAGTTGCGCGACGCCCTGCCGCCCGGCCAGGTCGTCCGTAAGCTCGAAGAAGTGAAGACAGGACAGAAGAACGCGGGAAAGAAGAAAGCAGTCTAGGGGACAATGATCCGGCTGCCCGCCGCCTCGGGCGACGCGAGCGTGGATTCCTTCTCGGGAAATTGCTTCTCCAGGAAATCCACAAAGGCGCGTGACTTGGGCCGGCCGGACGTCCGGCCATGGGCCATGCGAACCAGGAAGACCAGCCCCTTCAGAACATCTGAGTCGCGCAGCCGGATAAAGCCGGTGTGCTTTTGCTCCGCCTCCCGGTACTCGTTCACCATGTTCTGCAGTCCCGCCGCCACGGCTTGCTGCGCGGCACCCTGGATAGGTTCCTCATAGTGCAGGCCGGAGTTCACCAGCCGCTCGTAGCTGCGCGCCAGGGACGTGATCCCGGCAATCAAGTCGCGGTCGTGCAGAGTCTTGTCCGCGCGCGCGCTGCGGCACAGCGCGTAGCTCAATCCCATGATCAGGTGTTCGTGCTCGTAGAGAAACTGGTCGCCCAAGTGCACTCGCGTGAACAGCGCAGCGGCGTCTAGTTCGCCCGCGGAACGCGGCTTTTCGTGCTCCCGCGCCTGTTGCAGGTAGGGACAGTCACTCGGGCAATCGAGGGTTACTTCGCGCTGTTCGCCGCAACACTGCGGGCAAATGCGGCCGTGCACCGCGGGGCAGAAGCGCTTTTCCTTGCGGATTTCACAGATCGCGCAGCTCACGAACACCCTCCTTTCCCATTATGGCACCCCGGAAGCGCGCGCACCGGCACTTCGTGCCCGGAGGCTTCAGGTGTCTTCCGCAGTGCTTGGGGCGGGCGGTTTCGATGCCCTATGCTGCGGAAGGGCCGTTTTTCGTACCTTCTCATGGACCCCCTTTGAAAAAACCGCGTAAAATGCGGCTAAAACACTACTTTTCCACAGGATGAGTGGTATAAGATGGCGCACATCGCAACCACATGTAGTTCCATTGAGGAGGATTCATGGCTTCAGGTTTAACCAAGACCCAACTGGTGCGTCACCTGGCAGAGAAGCTGGAGACGCCGAACAAGACGGCAGCGGCGTTCCTCGAGCACCTCGCAGACACCGCCATCAAAGAGACGAAGAAGAATGGCGTGTTCGTGGTTCCCGGCCTCGGCCGCCTGGTGAAAGCGCATCGGAAGGCTCGTGTTGGACGCAATCCCCAGACGGGTGAGCCGATCCAGATCAAGGCCAAGACCGTGGTGAAGTTCCGTGTCGCCAAGGCTGCCAAGGACGCGATCGCTCCCAAGAAGTAATTTTTCTTTTTCGGGATGCAAGCAAAGAGGCCGGCTGCGAAGCCGGCCTTTTCGTCGCTCGTCAGGATTTTCGAAACACTCACCGGCACTCCGGCAAACGCAGTTAACCGGCACGAACCACGTAGGCACAGACGCCCTCGCCTGTGCGGCCGCGGCGCGTTTTGCCGCGGCAACTTGGGACTCCTGATTCAAAGCACTCTACTTCCCGTATTCGTTCTTTACGACCTCCCCGCCTTTCATCACGAACTTCACGTGCTCAAGCGCCGTGACATCTTTCAGTGGGTCCCCGTCGACGGCAATGATGTCAGCCCACTTGCCGGTTTCGATGGTGCCGACTCTATTCGACCAGCCCAGCAGGTCCGCGTCATTCACAGTGGCGGTCTGGATCGCCTGCAGCGGCGTCATCCCCAGCCGCACGTACACGGCAAATTCATGTGCATTCAAGCCATGGGGGTAGACGGCAGCGTCGGTCCCGAAGCCAACTTTCAACCCGGCCGCGAAGGCCCGCTTCAGAATGCCCTGTGCGGCGGCTGAGACCGTCTGCATTTTCTTGACGATGTAGTCGGGCGCATTTCGCGCGCTGAGATTTTCGCGGTTCCAGTCGATGAGGTAGAGGGTGGGAACGATGTACGTCCCATTCTTCTTAAGAGTAGCGATCGATTCATCGTCCATGAGGTGCCCGTGTTCGATGGAATCGACGCCCGCAATGGATGCCCAGCGCACGCCCTCCGCCCCGTGTGCGTGGGCCGCCACCTTGCGTCCCAAGCGATGGGCTTCTGCGACGATCGCCTTCATCTCTTCGAGCGTGTATTGCGATGCGTTGGGGTCGTCACCCTTCGACATCACACCACCGGTCGCACAAATCTTGATGACGTCCGCCCCGTACTTGATCACTTCGCGCACCTTGTGCTGCACCGCTTCGATGCCGTCGGCGACACCTTCCGCCTGATAGTGGAATTCGGACGGGAGCAGGTTCTCATCGCAGTGGCCACCCGTAATGCCGAGCGGAGGACCGCTTACCAGCATGCGCGGCCCAGGAACATCGCCGGCGTTGATGGCGTCGCGCAGGGCCACATCGCTGTAGCCACTGGCGCCCACATTGCGCACAGTCGTAAAACCTGCCTCCAGAGTGATGCGCGCGTTCTTGGCCCCGGTGAGGGCCTCGCGTGGCACCGAAATTCCCAAGCCCTGGTAACCGAATTGGCCGGTGTCGGCGGTGAGATGGGTGTGAGCGTCAATGAGGCCAGGGAGAACGGTAGCGTTGGGGATATCGATGGTTTCGGTCCCGGGAGCGGGTTTCACATCGGCGGCCGGGCCCACGCTGACAATCTTGTCGTCTTCGATCACAATGGCCTGACCTTCCAGGGTGTTGCCGGTCTTCACATCAAGAAGATGGCCAGGACGAATCACGACGTGTCGTGTGGCAGCGGCGACCTGCGTCACACCTGTGGCCACACACAACATGAGAAGGACAGAAAACAATAGCTTTCTTGCTGGATTCCGCATGTGTCTCCTTGGAAACGTAAACAGGACAGCAAGAATAGCGAAACTGGAGGTTGCGCGCGAATTACGCCCGCGGGCGTGCGCGGCGATCTTTGCCCCGGGGCTGGCGGGCGGCCGCGCTGTAGAAGATGAGGAACAAGAACAGCAGCGGAATTTTATCCAGTTCCGCGCCGAAGTAGCGCCAGAAGGCAACCCCATGCCCGGGTTCCCACCACGTGGCGAGCACCAGGTTCAGCATGAACATCGCGCCCAGCACCGAAGCCGGTCGCACCCACCATCCGAGAACCAGCGACACGCCGATCCATAACTCGAGCACGCCGACAAAGTAGCCGAAGAAGACGGCGTGCGGCGGGACGAGGTGCGCCAGGAAGGGCCGGTAGAAGGCGACCGCGTCTCCGCCAATGTAGCCCTGAAGGTATTGCTGGAAGCCGCCGTGGGCGAAGCCGGGACCCGCCACTTTGTATTCGCCGAAGAGAAGGAAGAGAACGCCCGTGGCCACACGAACCACGGCGATCGTCCTGGAGAGACCGGGCGAGTGCTCAGGCATTTTGATTCTTAAATGCAGAGCGGCGGCAACGCGCCGCCGCAGGAAAGCATTCCAGGCCCGGCGCTAGCCCCCCGGCCCGTCGTTGCTCATGTAGTGCTCAAGCGAGTCCAGTTCCTGGGTAAGTCCGTCGATGCGCCACTCCAGCAGATTGCGGATGGAGAGTATACCGAGCAGCTTGCCGTCATTGTCGGCCACGGGCAAGTGCCGGAAATGCCGTTCGACCATGGTGGCCATGGCTTCGCCGGGACCGGTCTCAGGGGTGGCCATTTCCACCGGCGTCGTCATCAGGTCTCGGACCGGAGTGGTTTCCGGGTCCAGCTTGCTGAGCGCCAGCTTGCGCAGGACATCGCGCTCGGTGAAGATGCCCGCCACGCGCCCTTCGCGGTCGATGACGCCCACCGCGCCGACATGATAATCGAGCATCTTATGGATGGCGTCGGCGACGCTGGCCTCAACCTGAACCGCCGCGACTTCGGGATCGCACAACTGCAATACGTTCATAGGGCTCTCCTGGAAGAGGCGAGGATCAGGAACGAGATTGCGGCATTATGAACCTCGCCCAGCCAGAGTCAAGAGTTTCCGCGCGCCGGACAGAATAAATCCGTTCAGCGGATGCAGGTTTTGGACTTCTCAAAATGATCTGCTTCTCCACGAATCAAACTGCCCGAGCCGGCCCCAGCTATCCATCCCCAATGATCTGTCATCCTGAGCGAAGTGAGGCGCCAGCCGAACGCAGTCGAAGGACCCCGTGTCTGCATGCGACACCCCCGGCCCAAGTGAGCTTTTTCTGTACAGACCTTCACTAACACCCTGACGCTCCACACCGCCCTCAGCTACTTCCCCTCACCCCGGAACACCTTCCCGTCCTTCATCACGAACTGCACCTTCCCCAGTTCCTTGATGTCCTTCAGGGGATCGCCCGGCACCGCGATGATGTCCGCGTAGGCGCCCGGCGCGACCACGCCCACCTGGCCACTCACCTCGAGCATCTCGGCGGCACGCGTAGTGGCGCTCTTGATTGCATCCATCGGCGACATGCCGAGCTCGACCATGTGGGGAAACTCCTGCGCGATCGGTTCAGTCCACGGGATCCCGCCCATATCGGTGCCAAACACGATCTTTACTCCGGCTTTGAGCGCCTTTTTGAACGATTCTCCGTGCACCGACGCGCGCAACCGGTCACGCTGCCCGGCAGCGGTGTCAGCCGGACCCCAATCCCTGTAGTACACGGCAAGGGTAGGGCAGTACCACGTACCCTGCTTCACCATCTGCGCAATCTGCGCATCGCTGATCGCGAGGCCGTGCTCGATCGAGTCGCATCCGCCGTCGAGAGCCCGTTGCAACCCGATACCCCCATAGGCGTGGCACGCGACCCTCTTGCCCCATCCATGGGTCTCGTCGACGACCGCTTTCAGCTCTTCGACCGTCAGCGTAGGCTGCGAGAACAGCTCACCGTTCTTACCCACCCACGACCGATGCGTCATGTACACCTTGATCCAGTCGGCGCCGTGATCGAGCTGCTCGCGCGCCGCCTTGCGCGCCTCCACCGGACCGTCAATCAGCTGCGCCCCCTTTGGCATTTCCAACTCGGGCGCATAGCCTTCCAGCGGATATCCACCCGTAGTCGAGATCGCGCGGGTCGCGACAAACAGACGAGGCCCGGGGATATACCCGCCCTCGATCGCCTCCTTGATGCCGACGTCGCCATATCCCGCGCCTTCGGTCTCCACATCGCGCAACACAGTAAACCCCTGCTCCAGCGCCCGCCGCGCTGACACCGTGGCCCGCGCCGCCCGCAGTGAGAGCGGATACTTCAGGATGTTCGCGTCGTATCCCCCTTCCGCCGGATCCTCTCCCTGCAGGAAAATGTGCGTATGCGAGTCGATCAGTCCGGGAAGCACTGTGGCTTTGGACAGGTCAATCACGGTCGCGCCCGTCGGGATCTTGGCGTTGGCAGCGTCCGAGACGCTGTCGATGAGGTTGCCGCGGATTACGATGACCTGGTCATGCCGCGCCGAGTCCGACTTGCCGTCGATCAAAGTGCCGGCCCGGATCACGGTGAACGGCTTCAGTTGCGGCGTGGCAGCCTGATCCTGAGCCACGACCACCAAGCTCGCGGCCAGAGCAACGAGCACACCCCAAGGCACAGTTCTCATATGCGGTTCTCCAAGAGAACGGGGATTGTACGACGCCGAACGACTCCCTGTGCTCGGTCTCGCTCAAACATTGTCATCCTGAGCGCAGTGAGGCACCAGCCGAACGAAGTCGAAGGACCCCATCCCCGCATGCGGCTCCACCGGCCCGACCGACCTCTTTCACCACACACGACGCAATCTGGGTAAGCGCCGCTCTCTCTAGCGCCAGCGTCCCGCCCTCGACCCTACGATCCATCCCCCACATACGCATCCGCCTCAATCTCCACCAGCATCTCGGGATCGACCAGTCCCGTCACGCCGACCATCGTCGCCACCGGCCGAATGTCGCGGAAGAACTCGCCATGCGCCCGCCCAATCTTTTCCCAATCCGCAAGGTTCGTCACAAACATCCGCGTGCGCACCACGTCCTTCATACTCGCTCCGGCTTTCTGCAGCGCGGACTCAATATTCTTGAGCACCTGCACCGCCTGCGCATACGGATCTCCTACCCCGACGATCTTCCCATCCGGGCCGGTCGCGGTAGTCCCCGCAACATGCACGTACGGCCCGATCCGGACCGCACGACAGTAACCCACCACCGGCTCCCAAGCGGTACCGCTCGAAATATTCCTGCGCGCCACGACCAATGGAGAATCCCTCCGTGGCCGATCATTCTAGCGGAAAGAGTCTCGCCGTGTTGCCGTTAGCAGCCGCACCCGGCGAGTGCCAACAAATTATCGTTTGCAACGATGTTGCTCGCAGGAGCACCAAATACGTAGCATCGGTTTTTTGCGCTTGCTTACAAAAGTCACTTGCGTTTGTCTATGAGGTGGGTTAATTAGTCAGCCAACACGCACAAAATCCGCGCTGGGGGCGCGGAGTACGGGGGCCCAAAGACCATGATTCCGGAATCGCATCCGTTGCAGCAGATGTTCGTCGAACTCGTCGGACGCCACTACGCGGAGGAAATCGGCATCCGTGACCAGCAGGTGATCGACTACGTCGCCCACCTGCTCACCGAATTCTGCGACGCCGAACAGCTCTTCAAGATTCGCGACGCTGCCGATCGCCCGCTCGATGACGTGGGCGAAATGCTGCTAGAATCCGACCCCGTCTATGGACCCGCGCCTTCTTTCGACCGCGAACGCCAGGTGCGCAAGCACATCGGCGACTTCACGCTCTTCTACGCCGGCATGTTCCCGGAAAGCGTCAACCACTACCGCCTGCGCCGCCAGCGCCTGGAGAGTCTGGTCGACTGGATGAAGGCGGGCAAAGAGAGCTACTACATAGTCTCCAAGTTCGAGCACTTCGAGTTTGCGAAGGTCGCACCCCTGTTCGCCAACTTATCGCGCAACTTCGAAGAGTGCGTCTACGGTCTCAACCGCGTGAAAAACGAACTCGAAGAAATGCAGCACCCCATCGTCCGCCGCACCACCGAATTCCTGATGTAGTCTCGCGTCCCGTTAGGACCGCCGGTAGAAGCGCAGCGCCGCGTCGCCCTGCACCAGTTTCCGCGAAGTCTTCAGCCCGCCAAATCCCTCTCCCGGATCAAACCGCTTCTCGTGTTCCGCGATCACCGTGCCCTCCGGCTTCACCAGCGTAGATGTCCCCACAAACTCCAGCACGTCGCGATAGGCGCGCTCCATCCGGTAGGGTGGGTCGAGAAACACGAAATCTGCCAGCACGCCCTCCGCCTGCAGCCGCCGCAATGCCTTCGCGGCGTCGCTCTGGATAACCTCAAACCCGCTCTCGACCTGCAGCGATTTCAGATTCTGGCGGATGACCTTCGCCGCCGCAGCCGACGACTCCACGAAGTACACCTTCGCCGCCCCCCGGCTCAGCGCCTCGATCCCCACCGCACCCGTCCCCGCGAAAAGATCAATCCAAACCAATCCCTCCATGGCACTCGCGTTCCCCGCCGTCAGCACATTGAACAGCGTTTCGCGTAAGCGGTCCGACGTCGGACGAATGTCCATGCCGCGCAGCGAGCGCAGCGGTCGGCTCCGGTACTGGCCGGCGATCACCCTCAAGAGTCTGTGCCCTCCCGATACCGCGTTCCCGCAACTGCCGGGTTCCCAACCGAATCTAACTATATGGAATTGATTTAGGATATCTGTAGGTCGGACGTTCGTGGGTCATCGATGAGAAACTGGTCCATTCCCGTAGGGCGGCTCTTCGGAGTCGAAATTCGCGTTCACCTCACGTTTGTTTTCCTGCTTGCGTTCGTGTGGATGCTCGAATCCTCGATGAAAGGAAACAGCACCCCTGGACGCGTACTGGCCCTGGTCGGCATTATCTTTGGCTCCGTCGTGGTGCACGAACTGGGCCACGCCCTGGTGGCCAAACGCGAAGGCCTGCAGGCCAAAGCCATCATACTGTTCCCCATCGGCGGAATCACGCTGATGGACGACCCGATCACAACCTCATCCAAGGGAACCCCTGCCTGGATTCGCGACATTCGCATCGCGATCGCCGGCCCCTTGGTGAATATCGCGATAGGCGTGATTTCCGCCTTCGTTGTGCTCACACGGTTTCCTGAGGCTCAACTCTGGACCAAGCCGCTCATTCATTCCAACCACCTGCTGCGCAGTCTGGTGTGGTCGAATCTGTATCTCGGTGTTTTCAACTTGCTTCCGGCCTATCCCATGGATGGCGGCCGCGCATTGCGGGCAATCTTCGCTCGACGAACCGACGTCGTACAGGCCACCCGGCGCGCCGTTTCGATTGCCCATGCCCTGGCCACGTTGATGGTGGTGGTGGGTATGCTTCAGTTGATCCGTGGCAATCCGGACAACGCGTGGCTGGTGATGCTCGGCTTCTTCCTTCTGATCGGCGCCCAGTTCGAAGAACGGTCAGCGATTTTCCAGTCGGTGCTTGAAACGGTCCATCTCGAGGACATCATGCTCACCGATTTCGCCACGCTCTCGCCTGCCGACACACTGGAGGACGCGCTGGAGAAAGCCGTTCACACCCTGCAGGACGATTTCCCGGTAGTTCGCGGCGGCGACATGGTCGGCGTGATTTCCAAAGCCAACATCCTGCAAGCCCTGCGCGCCGAAGGCAACGGCTACGTCCAGTCCGTCATGAACCGGATTTTCGAAGTCTCCACCCGCACCGAGTCGCTGGCCTCCGCCTTCCGCAAGCTGAACTCGCGCAATCTGAGCATTATTCCGGTCGTCGAAGACCAGCAACTGGTCGGGATCATCACTCTGCAGAACCTGATGCACTCGATGGCCCTGCTCGCCGAAAGCCGCAAGCTCCGCAAGGAAGCGCTCGAATCGTAAAGCCATTGGATTGGCGATTTTCGATTGCCGAATGGTGGCAACTGAGCCATTTTCATTCGCCACTCGCCATTCAAAACAGCCGTATCGCCTTCGCCTGCTCAACCGCCGCCACCTTCCGCAACGCCTTCAACACTTCATCCGGCACGCGCCCGTCCACGTGCACCACGGCCACCGCCTTGCGCGGCTCACCTTTCTTCTCCGCCCCACCATTCCCTGACTGACGTCCCAGCGAAAAGTTCGCGATATTGATCTTGTGCTCTCCCAGAATCGTCCCCACTTTCCCAATCACGCCGGGCACGTCCCGGTTCCGCATGTAGATCAGGTTGCGCTCCAGCGGAGCTTCCACATCGATATCATCCACCCCGAGCAACCGCGGAGCATCCCCATGCAGCACCGCGCCCTTCACCCGGTGCTCTCCGCCCGCGGTCTTGATCTGCACCGACAGCACGCTCCCCGACCCTCCCGTTGAGCTCTTGGGCTTATGCAGTTCGTGCACCCGCAGCCCGCGTGACGACGCAATCGCCGCCGCATTCACCAGGTTCGCCTTTTCGTCGAGCATCTGGTTCAGGACGCCCTTGATAGCCGCGTTCCGGATGAGCTCCGTCTTCCACTCGGCGATGTGCCCGCTATAACGCAGCGAAATCTCCTCCAGCGCTCCGTCGCTGACCTGCGCCAGAAACGACCCCAGGCGCTCGGCCAGCACCACGTAGGGCTGCATCTCGGCGTACTCTTCATGTGAGACCGAGGGCACGTTCACCGCATTCTGAATCACGCCGCTCTTCAGGTACTCCTTCACCTGCAGCGCGATCTGGTAACCGACGGCCTCCTGCGCCTCATGGGTCGATCCCCCGATGTGCGGCGTCAGAATGACATTCTCGAGCGCGGCGAGCGGAGAATTCTTCAGCGGCTCTTCCTGGAAAACATCGAGAGCCGCGCCCGCCACGTGACCCTGTTTCAGCGCCTCCGCCAGCGCACCTTCGTCGACCAGTTCGCCGCGCGCACAGTTCACGATGCGGATGCCCTTCTTCATCTTCTTGATGGAGTCCGCATTGATCATGCCCGTCGTCTGCGGGGTCAGCCCGACGTGCAGGGTGAGATAGTCGGCGGCCGCGTAAACCTCCTCCAGCTTCGCCAGCCGGATGCCATGCTCCTTAGCCACCGAGGCCGAGACGAACGGGTCGTGGCCCACGATTTCCATGCCGAACGCCTTGGCGCGGCGCGCCACTTCCATCCCGATCTTGCCCAGCCCGACCACGCCCAGCGTCTTGCCCCGCAGTTCCGTGCCTTGCAGCGACTTCTTCTCCCACTTGCCCGCATGCATGAGCGCATCCGCACGCGGAAGAAGCCGCGCCATACCCAGCATCATGCCGACGGTCAGCTCGGCAACTGCGACAGCGTTCGCGCCCGGCGTGTTCATGACGGCAATGCCCTTGCGGGTGGCCGCATCCAGGTCGACATTGTCCACACCCACGCCCGCGCGGCCCACCACTCGCAGCTTGGGCGCATGTTTCAGCAGCGCGTCATTCACCTGCACCGCCGAACGCACGATCAACGCGTCCGCCGATTCCAGATGCGACGTAAGCTTGCCTTCAATCTGATCGGGCGTGATGACCGTCCAGCGCGGCTCCCGCAACAGTTCCAGCGCGGAGGCAGATATTTTCTCGGCAACGACAATTTTCATTTCTTAGTTGGATGTCCCGGAAGATTGAGTTCTAACGCGCAGACACGTGCTCATGAATCAGGGAACGACTCTATCGATCGCCATTCATTTTGCCCGAAGGGGCGCTGTTTTCATTCGCCATTTGCCATTCGCAATTCGCCATTTGAGCTCCCTACCGCTCTTCTACGCCGGACTCGCCTCCGTCTGCCGAGCGAATACTTCCTGCGCCGCCCGCACCGCCGACCCGAACTCCACCGCCTTGCCGGTCACGTGCCCCAGCACATGCTCCAGCGCCGCCAGCACGCCGATCGTATCGAGATAGTCGTAGTACCCAATGTGCGCCATGCGGAAGAGCTTGCCCTTCATCTCGCCCTGCCCGTTGGCGATGACGGCATTGAACGACTCGCGGAACTCCTTCACAATCGCGCCCGAATCCACACCCGCGGGAGCCTCAAGAGCTGTAACTGCTGCCGCCGGGCAAGAACCCGCGAACAACTTCAGCCCCACTGCCTGCGCCCCGGCGCGGGTCATCTCCGCGCCCAGTTCAGCGTTGTTCACCAGGTCCACGCGTCCGGCAGCCAGATTCCCGTTCCCCATCTGCCGGATGTAATCGAGCGCCGCACCCAGCGCCGCAAACAGCGAAGTCGCCGGTGTGTACGCCGACTCGCCCTTCGCCACCGACTTCCGCTCCTTGCGCAGATCGAAGTAGTAACGCGGAGATTTCGTGATCTCCATCCGCTGCCACGCCCGTTCACTCACGGCACAGTAGGCCAGCCCCGGCGGAATCATCAGCGCCTTCTGCGAACCTCCGATGATCACATCCACGCCCCAGCCGTCCACATCGAGATGCGTGGTTCCCAACCCCGTGATGGCGTCGACCACCAGAAGAGTGTCACCGCCCGCCGAACGCACCAGCTTCGCGATTCCCTTCACGTCGTGGCGGGCGCCGGTGGAACTCTCGGTCGCCTGCACGTAGACAGCGCGCACGTCCGGCGTCAGCTTCGCTCGAACCTCATCCAGCGCGAACGTCTGTCCGTAGGGCTTGCTGAACGTCTCCACATTACAGCCGAAAGCCTTGCCCAGGCCGGTCCAGCGCTCGCCAAACTTGCCGGCCGTGAGCACAAGGATCTTGTCGCCCGGCGACGTCAGGTTCGAGATCGAGGCTTCCATCACGCCCGTGCCCGAGCACGCGAGGACGAGCACGTCGTTCTGCGTGCCGACGAACTCCTTCATGTCGGTCAGCACGCGCGTGTAGAGGGCGCGGAAGTCCGTCGTACGGTGGTGCGCGGTAAACGCTGCGCCCGCAAACTGGGCCGCGGGCAGCAGGGGTGTGGGACCTGGGGTAAAAAGACGATTCTTCCGTAGCATGATTCCGGTTCCTTAAGTGATTTCCCACGGGCTGCCCCTGACCCGAAACGCGCCGCCCTCGCGGGGGACACGATTGCCGGCGGCTGCTCAGGGATCATCCCGTCTTTCGCGATGATAATCAGTTTATCGTGGACGGCGGTTTTTCGGGACCCAGAATCTCATTCTGCCCCGCCTGCGCGTCTCGGCCCCCGCCGTGGCGGCCAGCTATAATGGCCCCACCATGAGCCTCATCGAACAGATTCAGAAAGACATCGTCAGCGCCATGAAGACGCGCGACGAGGCGCGCCTTTCCTGCCTGCGCATGGTCAAGACCGCGCTCATGAACCGCAAGATCGAAAAGATGGCCGAGCTCGACGACAAAGAGTCGCAGCAAGTCCTCTCCACCCTCATTAAGCAGCGCAAAGACTCGGTCGAACAGTTCACCAAGGGCGGCCGCCAGGAAATGGCCGACAAGGAAGCCGCCGAAATCAAACTCATAGAAACCTACCTCCCCAAAGCCGCCGGCGAAGAAGAAATCGTCGCCGGAGTAAAAGCCGCCATCGCCGAAATGACCCCTGCCCCCACCATGAAAGAGATGGGCACCGTCATGAAGAACGCCATGGCACGATTCGCAGCAGCAGGCATGCGCGTCGACGGCAAAGTAGTAAGCGAAACCGTAAAGAAAGAGCTAGCCGGAAAATAAGCAGCGCCGCGAGCGGCACGAACCACGTAGGGGCAGACGCCCTCGGGAGCCTGCCCTGAGCGAAGTCGAGGGGTCCGGCCGGGCGCAGCCCGGCTATTTCCCCCTCTGCAACTCCCGATAAGCCTCGCTCTTCGACACCCCCATCTCCTTCGCCACTTTCTTCAGCGCCCCCTTCTCGTCGACTCTGTCCTCCCCCATGATCTGCTCCACGCGCTCCCGCACCGACACCCGCACCGGCGCCGCCTTCTGAGCGCCCTCCTCGGCCTTGCCAATCAGCAAAACCATTTCCCCTTTCACCTCACCACGCGCTTTCAAAGTCTCCAGCAACTCTTCCGCCCGCCCCCGCAGGAATTCCTCGTGCAACTTGGTCACCTCGCGCGCGATCACCACGTGCCGTTCCCCGCCTAGCACTTCGACAATATCCTCAAGCGTCTCCACCACCCGATGCGGTGCTTCGTAAAACACCTGCGTCCTTGGCGACGTCCGAATGCTTTCGAGCACCGTCCGCCGCTCCCCGCGCTTAGCCGGAAGAAACCCGCTGAAGCGAAACGAGTCCGTCGGCAGCCCGCTGGCCACCAGTGCCACCAGACACGCCGACGCTCCCGGAATCGGCACCACCGGCACGTGATGTCGAATCGCCAGTGTGATCAGCCGGAACCCAGGGTCCGAGATCCCCGGCATGCCCGCGTCCGTCACCAGCGCGATCCGCGTCCCTTGTTCGAGGTCCACAATCAACTCGGCCGCCCGCGTCATCTCATTGTGTTCGTGGTAGCTGATGGTGCGCGTCGAGATGCCGTAGTGGTTGAGCAGTTTCTGCGTCTGCCGCGTGTCCTCGCAGGCAATCAACTCCACGCCCTTCAGCACCCGCAAAGCGCGCAGCGTGATGTCCTCAAGATTCCCGATTGGCGTGGCCACCAGGTAGAGGGCGGGGCCGGGTTCGAGTTCTTTCGCGCGCAAAGAAGGCTCGGTTTGCGCCGTCATGCCGGGAAGGATAACACCACGAAGATTGGCCGTTAGCATTTGGCACTTGGCATTTAGCGGGTCGAGTCCCGTTTCTGATCGACCATCTGTGCTAAGTGCCAATTGCTAACTGCCAAGTGCCTCTTATCCAAATTGACGCCACCCGCTGCCCACCCCTAGAATCTAATCATCCGTGCGGGCCAGCCGTCTTCCTCCTGCGCCAGGCCCGCGTTTCCTGGAGATATTGCGAGGTCCATGCCACTTTACGAATACGAGTGCAAGAAATGTCACCACCGCTTTGAGCGGATCCAGAAGTTCTCCGACCCCCACGTGAAGAAGTGCCCCGACTGCGGCGGCCCCGTCGAGCAGGTCGTCTCCGCTCCCGCCGTGCAGTTCAAGGGTTCGGGCTGGTATGTAACCGACTACGCCAAGAAATCCTCCACCGGGTCCGCTTCGTCGTCCAATGGTGACTCCGCCGATTCCGCCACCAAAAAAGAAGAAAAAAAAGACCTCAAGTCCGATGCCTCCAAGTCGGAAAGCGCGAAGCCCGAGAGTTCCTCCAAAAAGAAAAAGCCGTAGGGCCTGCGGACCCGACCTGAGAAGCGGAAGTTGAGGAGAGGTCGATCTCGCGCATTCTCCTCACCCCTGTCATCCTAAGCGAAGTGAGACGAAAGTCGAACGGAGTCGAAGGACCCCACCTAACCGCGATGCCCCGGGACTGGCGATTTTCTCCAACCCGAACCGCGACCGGGGTTTCGTCACGACAATCCTGAGCGGATTGCAGCGCTAGCGGAACTCGGCCGAGGGACTGCGGCATTCCCTATCGCGACAACTCGCAAATCCAGTTCACTTCCCAGGTCTTGCCACCATCCGGCGAGAAAGACTGCTCCATTCGCGCCGACTGGGGTGAGAGGTTGAGCCAGACGTAGCGGACCAGAATGGCGCGACCTTTGAAGTCCTCCTGGTCGAAAAACTCGCCGCGATTGCCGGTGAAGCTTCCAACCACGGGAGGCAGGCCGAGAGTCCCGTTGTCCACATCGACGAGGTAGATAGTCCACTGCCGCGACGTGGGATTGTAGAGTCGGAGCGTTTGCGCCTTGATGCGGAGCTTCTTGTCGGTGCTGGTGACCTCGAACTCTTCGAAGTTTGCGTTGCTGTCGAGGATTTTCTTGTGGTTCGAGATGCCGTCGTATTCGACCCAGGTATTGGAGTTGTTGAGGCGGTCCGGAAGGCGGCGGACGTGAGCTTTCCAGTTGCCGATGAGGAAATCAAAGTCGTGCGCGCCATCGCGCTGCGGGAGATTGGCCGGATTGGAAGCAGTTTGGGCGAACGACAGGACAGGAAGCATCGCTCCGATCACGATCAGCGAGAGGAACGCCACTTTGCAGGTCTTCATCACAAGTCAACCTTTCAAAATATATGGGACTTTCGGGCTGCTGGTTGTAGTAAAAGGAGAAACGCAACCCTACGGATTGGCCTGCGAAGGTTTGAGGAAGCGGCGGAAACGGGCTAGCAGTCGTCACTATTCGCGGCGCTCGGAATGACGCCGATTGGCTGTGAAGTAGCACGTCCACAGCCCCGGAAAGCAGTCTGCGTCTTCTGGTTGTCCACGTGTAAGAGACCGACTGCAGGGCTAGAAGAAAATGCCAAATCCAAAGATGGGCCCATGCAGGGTGGGACTGATGGTGAGCGTCCTGCCGGCCACGGTGTTGCTTTCGCTAAAATGCATGCCGCCGTATCCCATCGCAATCCCGAAATGACGAGCAAACTGCCACTCGGCGCGGCCCGCTGCGGTTACGTCGACGTCTGAACCTACACCGAATCCCCCGCCGTCGCCGTGGATTAGAATTCGCCACTTTCTGCCAAGCTGTCGACGATAAGTGAGACCGATGAGAGGATCCCAAAAGCCGGGGGAGCGGCTTGCACTTGATGACTCGACGGTGGCATGAATGTCCAAGGCCAACCGCCGGACTCCGCCCTCCACATAAAGGTTGGGCAGTACTTCGCGGCCTGCCATCGCGTCCCCGAAAATAAAATCGAGGTGGACCTCGGCAAATGGAGTTTTGCGTTCACCGGAGAGCGCCGCCCACATGAACATACCGTCAACAGACCACTTACCCTTCTCAACACGTGCACCCCCAAAGAATGCACCATTAAAGGAACTCGATGTGCTCCCGGAGGGACCGGGAGTCGCTATAGGTTGGCTCGGAAGTGGGGGAAGAGTAACGCTGGCACCGAAGATAGGGACCCAAGCGAGCGCGGGATAGATGGCGACATTCCAGCCATAAGCCTTGGGTGCGGGCTTGTCCGATGTTTGTGGAGGCGGAGAAGGGGATTGGCCATCGGCCGCTAGCTGGAGCGGAGCAATGGGCTCCTCTGGCACGGTCGAAGGGACGCTTACAGGGCCATGATTCCCGTCATCGGCGACCGTAACGGCCTGCGAGAACACTGGGGGGCAAAAGATAAAAAGGAGAAACAGCGAGCACCAGCACTTTTCTTCACGTTTCACGATCCCCATCCTTGGAACCGAGAGCGGCAACAATCTGTCCCACTTGGTCCCCTAAAAGACGACGATTTGTGCCCCTGTATCGGCACAGACATTCATTCAGGCTGCCTTGGGTTCGTCAGTCTGCCAGCTTGTCCGCTCTTCCCGTGGGTGACCGCTTTTCGGCACGACGGGAACGAATCCACGAAACTCTTGCCAGCCGTCACTATCCGGCTGCGTGGCTTGAGCGAGACTGGCTAAAGCGGGGCCTCGTTGCTTAACCGTTGAACGGGTTAAGAATTCAAGAGTCGGCTCTCGCTGTTGCGAGGGAAACTGTCAAGAATGACAGGGTGTCCGACGTAGGAGATCCAAGACGCGTCATACGAATCGAGACAGGACGCAGCGGAGAAGCTTCGTAACTGATAGATTCTGTTGATTATTTTTACGGCGGCGCTATCATCCAACAACCTTTGGCCGAGCCTCGTGGCCGGAATGTGATTCTTGGGGGAGAGACACATTCAGCCACATCTAGCGCTGGGCCCGTTTGCTTTTGCGGCGGGCAGCCAGACCCGCCCGCCCGCAAAACTCGAAGCTCCCGAAAGACGCCGGTCTGCCAGCCAGCTACGCAAACTGGGGCGAACCTTGGTCCTAATCGAACAACCAGCCCGAAAGCCCATGGTCTTGATACAGCAAATGCAACTTGTCGCGTTCTATGCGCTCTTCGTTTGAACACGAGCGAGCCTTCTCAAAGTCGCGGCTGGCGATAGCCTCCTCCATGCGGCTCACGATTGACCTAATCCGAGGTTGCAATTCGGACACATCGTGAGGCAACGGGCTGGGTTCTCTGACAAATTTCTCGTTTGCTGAATCATCGTGCGGGCTTCGGCTTAGCTCCTCCTGAGTCGAAACAAGGCCGAGGCCGTGTCCCTGCAACAACACCGCTGCAAGACACTTCTCATCGCGCAGTAGGCCGAGCAAAAGATGCTCAGTGTGAATCTGCTTGGAAGAAATCTGATCCGCTTCTTCTGCTGCTAGGAGCAGCACACCCTTGGCACTGGCGCTTAGCGGAGGGTCTACGGTGCCCGAAGTATTGCACGAACAGGCTTGCTTCGCTTGACAAGCCAGATTGGCGTAAACAGGCGTGGGTGATGTTGAAAAAGTCACCGTGATTAGCAAGCGGGGTGGCAGCGGAACCGTGGTAAAAGGAAACAATCCTAGCCATGCTCTGACCAACTATTCGACGGTGCTATGCTTCCCAAGCGAAGGGGTAGCACTGATGCATGACCATCGGATGTTAACCTTCGCGATCCTCGTTCTCGTTTCAGTTCCTCGACGCGTTGTGGGCCAAGACTCGAACGAACAGCAGGTGCGTCAGGCAGCCACCGCGTCGATAGCGGATCCCGATGTGACGCCACCCCACGTCGTTCATGCCTCTAATCCGAAATACCCCCGAGATGCTCGCGCCGCTGGACATCAAGGCACTTCGATTTTGTCGTTCACGGTTGGCACGGACGGGAATCCTCGCGACATTAACGTTGTCCGCAAGCTGGACACAGAGCTCGACGACTGTGCCATCGCAGCCGTGCGAAAGTGGCGTTATGAACCGGCGCGGAAGGGTGACAAGCCGCTGGAAGTAAAGATCGAAACCAGGATCCAGTTCCGTTTACATGGCGGAAGCAACGGCAAAATCGCTGAATTGTGGGATCGAGCCGATAAAGGCGATCCAAAAGCTGATTGGGCGCTTTGGAAGGCCTATCGCGAAGGTGACGGAGTGTCGCAAGATGAGCAGCTAGGCCTGCGGTTCCTGAAGCGGGCGGCGGATTGGAACCTGCCCGAAGCGCAATTCCAGATGGGCGACTATTTCTACCGGGATCAAAGACCGCCCGACTACGTTAAGGCTTACATGTGGCACGCGCTCTCCAAGCGAGCTGGAGGCAAACAGGGGGAGGGCATGCTGAAAATTCTAGGCCCTGAAATGTCACCCGAACAGTTGTCAGAAGCCGACACAAGAGTTGATTATTGGCCAGAGGCGCCCCCTAAAGATCCTCAGTAAAGCGTCCCCCGACAACGTCGTTCCGTCACTGTGACATCTTGAGCTTGTGCTCTGTCACAAAGCTGTTGTGAACAACTCATTGACTCTCAACCTATACCCGCCACCGCCAAGCTCTCATCGCCCGCCCCCTCGCGTTGACTTCCCTTCCCATCCCAAGTAAATTCCAAGAACCGATTTTCCCCGCTCTTTCAAATCCTTAGGTTCGCGCATTTCCGTCCGCACGGACGGGAATTGGGAAGCGGGTGTGAATCCCGCGCTGCCGCGCAACTGTGAGCGAGGAAACTCGCAGCCGGTCACTGGGGAAATTCCCTGGGAAGGCCGGTTGCCCAGGTCGGACGCCGCGCGTCCTTACTCGCGAAGCCAGGAGACCGGTGCGAACCGCCACCACCAACAATCCCTTTCGCGTGTCAAGGAGGATTGCATGCGCGTGTTTCGTGCCGTCGTTTCTTTGCTTTTTCTTGCGGCCTCCGTGTTGGCCGCCGACCTCAAAATCAAAATCGTCGATCCACATTCCGCTGCCGTCGCCGGTGCGCAGGTTTCGGTCTTCCCCGCCGACAGCGCAACCCCCGATTCGGTCCTCACCAGTTCTAGCGAGGGCACGGTCTCCCTAGGTGGCCTTTCCGATGGACGTTACCGGGTACAAGTGCTGGCGCCGGGTTTCGCGCCGCAAACAGTCGACGTCCCGGCAATCACAACTTCTGTGTTCACCGTTAACCTGACGGTGGCGGGGGCGTCGGAGATCGTGGTTGTGACCGCGACGCGCACGCCTGTGCCGGAGCAGGAGTCGGGGGCCAGCGTGTCGACGCTTGAGAACTCCCAGTTGCAGGTCATGCAACCAGTGGCCGCATCGGATGCCGTACGCTTTCTGCCGGGCGCTATCGTCAACACAGTGGGCCAGCGCGGGGGCCAGTCGTCGCTGTTCGTGCGGGGCGGGGATTCCCGGTACAACAAAGTCATCATCGACGGCGTGCCGGTCAACGATCCGGGGGGGATTTTCGATTTCGGCACGGTGCCGGTCTCGGGCGCCGACCGGCTGGAGTTCCTACGTGGAGCACAGAGCACGCTTTACGGGTCGGACGCGATGACCAGCGTGGTGCAGATCTTCACCCGCACGGGATCGAGCGAAAGCCCCGAAGTCCGCTTCGGAGCGGACGGCGGCAACCTTTTCACGGCGCACGGGTACGCGTCGCTCGCCGGCGCCGCCGATCGTTTCGACTACAACCTGTTCGGCGACCAGTTCAATACCCAGGGATCCGGCAGCAACGACGATTATTCGAACTCGCTCGAGGGCGCGAACCTGGGCGTCCGCCTGAGTGAGCGCGCCACGCTGCGAGTGCGCGCCCGCCATTCCGGCAGCCGCAGCGGAGTGCAGGGAGAATGGAAATTTGATGGATTGCCCCCGCTCGCGCCCGACGCCGACGCTCGGGCGCGGCAGAATAACCTGCTGGCCAGCGCGGAGCTGACCGTCGCCGCGTCAGCGCACTGGCAGCATCGGGTGACCGGCTTCGAATACAACCACCGCACGCTCAATGAAGACACGCTACCCGACCGCGGTTGCGACGTCACGGTCTTCGACTTCACGGACTGCTTTTTCCGGGACCTGGCGCACATCAACCGCGCCGGACTCAACTACCAGGGAGACTACATCCCTCGCGACTGGGCACAGACCACTCTGGGCTACGAACTGGAAGACGAGAACGGATTTTTCAATACCGCCTTTACCAGCACCGACGCCAACAATAACCCGATCGTGGCGACCCAGTTCACGCACGGTCTGCGGGTGAACCATGCGCTCTTTGCACAGCAGAGGATTAGCCGCGGACGCCTTTCCGTCATTGCCGGCTTGCGCTACGTTCACAATGACAGCTTTGGCGATCGGGCGGTTCCCCGGGTCGCGTTGACTTATCTTGCATTGCGCGGAGGACAGTTACTTTCGGGCACCAGATTGCGATTTAGTTACGCGCAGGGAATCAAGGAACCGCGCTTTGAGGAATCATTCGGGATTTCCGGTGTGTTTCCGTCCGATCCCAATCCCAATCTAAAGCCGGAAGAGAATCGCGCTTTCGAGACCGGCTTCGAGCAGAGCTTTCTTGGCGGGGCCTATGCTTTGTCGGCTATCTATTTCAACAACCAGTTCCGCAACCAGATCGAATTCACCACCAATCCGACAGACTTCAACGGCGAGTATGTGAACGTGAATCGGAGCATGGCGCACGGAGCGGAAGTCACGCTCAAGGGCCACTGGACGAAGCACTGGTCGCTCGATTCGGCCTACAACTACACCTCCACGCAGATCCTCGAGGCCCCGCTGTGCACGCCGCAGAACTTCTGCGATCCGCTGCTTGCGGCGGGAAAGCCTCTCATTCGGCGCCCCAGGCACTCCGGGAGCCTGTTGCTGAGCTATCTAAGCAGCCGGTGGGGCGCGAATCTTGCGGGAAGTTTTGTAGGCAGGCGCCCGGATTCCGATTTTCTGGGACTCGGTATCGACCACGCACCCGGCTACGCCCGCGTCGATCTCGGCGGATGGTACGCGATTCATCCGCGCGTCACCGCGTACGTGAACATCGAGAACGCCCTCGACAAGCAATACGAGGAAGTCGTGGGATACCCCGCACTAGGAATCAACTTCCGCGCGGGACTTCGCTTTCGGATCGGCGGAGACTAGGGCTGCCGGACTACGCTCAGAACAGTCTCCCGGTCCTGCGATACACGAGCCCGGCCGTCGCCCGGAGATAGGTTTGCCGCCCGTTGGGGAGAAAGCTCACGATGTAGTCTCCGCCAATCCGGAACGCCAGGCTTTTGACCTTGACCACAGGGAACGACAGGGGGAACTCCGCTCCGCCGCCCACGATCGCGACCGCTCCTTTGCCCGAGGTCGAGTAGGTCGGCGCAAGAAAGTTCAGAGCGTTTCTGGTGGTCTGGTCCACAACCATATCGTTGTTCGCCATGCCTCCCATGGCGCGGAAGAAGGGCTGGATCTTGTGGCTCCGCCACGGCATGAACAGCGGACCCCCAGCGACCGTGTACAGCTTGGGCAGGAAGCTGGAAGTGTACGTGCCTCCATGGGAAATGTAGCCGAGCGACTGCATGACCGCCGAGGTATCGACGTCGAGGGGCCCGTTCATCACTCCCCCTTCGACCACCGCGCCCCAGCGAGGGGAGAAGTTTCGCTGCAGCGATAGAATTCCGCCCGTCATATTGAGCGTGTGATCGACGGCAACGTTTGGGCGGCCGTATGGGGTGTTGAGCGCCTGCACCGCATCTTGAATCGGGCCAAAATCCGCCCGCACAAATTGATACCCGCCGTAGATTTCCCAAGTTGGATACTGCGGCTGCGGCTTGGATTGCGGCGGTTGCTGCGCACCGGCGAAAACTGAGAGCAAACCCAGAGTCATCCCCACCAAACAAGCGTTTCTCATCCGTTCTCCAAAAAAAATCAGCCCTCGTCATGTGCCTGGCAAAACAAAGATCTCGAGACCAACGAATGCCGGAACTGTGCGATGGTAAAGACTGTGCGGTGTTACGTAAAGTCGCGCACTCCGTTACGGCCTAACCCGTTCCTTGGCTTTGACGCCAAATGCACCAAACGGGTTGGCGACGGGTGAGGCGAATCTCCGATTGTAGCGAAGAAACTGCGGATTGCCTTGCAGGGGCTAGCTGGAAAAGCGCCGGCGGGGGACCTCTTCCGCCAGCGGAGCTGATTCGGGTGCGGCCTTCTTGCGATGGTTCCCATTCGCGGACGCGGGATCGGGCTGCGGAGACGAAGCCGACGGTTGCGATCCTCCCAGGTATTTCTCTCGTGCCACGACCAGTTTTTCCAGTTCGGCGGCGCCCAGCGGCTGCTGGTTGCCGAGTTGGTGGGTGACCAGCGCGATTTTCGCGAAGTGCTCGACCGTCTCCATCTTCATATAGGCCTGCGACAGGTCCGAGCCGTAAGCGACCACGCCGTGATTCGACATCAGGATAGCATCGTATTGCGGCACCAGCGGCGCCAGTGCGTCGGTGAGTTCCGGAGTCCCGGGTGTGCCATATTTGGCCAGCGGAATCGATCCCAACCCGATGACCACTTCGCAAACCAGCGGCTGGTTGAGGGCCACTCCCGCGGCCGCGAAGCCGGTCGCCGTCGGCGGGTGCGCGTGCACGATCCCGTTCACGTCCGGACGCAGCCGGTAGATCAGCAAGTGCATCCCGATTTCGCTGGAAACGCGGCGTCGTCCCGCCAGCAAACGACCTTCCATGTCGACGATGACCATGTCGGACGCGCGCATTCCACCCTTGCTCATGCAGGTGGGCGTGGCCAGGATGCGGCTCTTGTCCAACCGCACCGACAGGTTGCCGTCGGTCGCGGCTACCAGCCCGCGATCGTGCAGCATGCGGCCGTAGCGGACGATCTGCTCCCGATATTGGCGTTCACTGGCCATGGGTTTGCGAACGAGGAGGGCCTGACCCGCTCATGGTACCGCACGCTCTCTGGTTCCGACAATCCAAATTCGTGCTCAGGCAAAACGATTTGCCATGGTCTTCGATCGGCCTGGCCATCCAGTCAGAGCTGCCACGTCATGCCCGAAGACCCCTATAATCGGGCCTCGCGTGCAGGTATCCGACTTCCAGTACGACCTTCCCTCGGGGCAAATCGCCCAGGAGACTTTGTCCGACCGCGCTGCTTCGCGGATGCTGCACATGGATCGGCAGACCGGAGCGACCCAGGACCTCGTCTTCCGCGACTTTCCCGGCCTTCTGCGGCCCGACGACCTTCTTGTGTTCAACAACACCCGCGTATTTCCCGCGCGGCTCTATGGCCGGCGAAGTGGCGCGAAAGCCCAACCGATCAGTCCCCAGAACCCGGCGGCGCGCGATTTTCTCCATGGCCGCGTCGAAGTGCTGCTGACCCGGCAAGTGAGTCAGAATCCGAATGAGTGGGAGTGCCTGGTCCGGCCCGGACGCAAGATCGGCGTCGGCGAGCGCCTTTTCTTCGGCGAGCATGAGGAACTACAGGCGGAGGTCATCCTCCGTGGCGCCTTCGGCGAACGCCAGATACGCTTTGCGCCCGTCGCCGGGTTCCTTCAGACGCTCGACCGGCTCGGGCACGTCCCATTGCCCCCCTACATTGCCCGCGCGGACCGCCCAGAAGACCTCGAGCGCTATCAGACCGTGTACGCCCGCGAGCGTGGATCGGTCGCTGCTCCTACCGCCGGGTTGCATTTCACGCCCGAAATCCTCACCGATATCCGCGAGCGCGGCGTGGAGACGGCTGAGATTACCCTCCACGTCGGCCTCGGCACATTCCAGCCCGTGCGCGTGGAACGAGTGGAAGACCATCGCCTGCACGCGGAGCACTGTTCGATTTCTCCCGAGGCTGCCGCCCAGCTGAACCGCGCGCAGGAGCAGCGCCGGCGGGTCGTGGCTGTCGGCACGACCACGGTGCGCACGCTCGAATACGCCGCCTCACTCTCGCCCGATGGTCGAATTGTTCCGGGGATTGGAGAGGCGGACCTGTTCATTTATCCCGGCTACCCTTTCCGCATCGTGGGCGCTTTGCTGACCAACTTCCACCTGCCCGAATCGACGCTGTTGATGCTGACCTGCGCCTTCGGTGGAAAGGACCGAGTGCTGGCCGCGTGCCGCCACGCCGTCGAGCACGGATATCGCTTCTACTCGTATGGGGATTGCATGTTCGTTGAGTGAATCGGACCGGCGCCCCGTTGTACCTATCCTCTCCCTCCGTCTGCGCATATAATTTTCCCGAGCCGTTATGAGTCCGCAAGCCGCCGCAAAAGAAGTTGCCCTCGAAGATTTCGTGCGCGAACTTCGGGAATTTCCCGATTCCACGTTCGAGCACACGCAGGAGATCGTGAACTTCCTTACCACCACGCACGTGGCTCCCAATACGCTTGCCCCATTCCTGAGCTGGGATCGGCAGCACTACACGCGCAACCTGATCGACAAGACAGCTTTATATGAATTGATTGCCATCTGCTGGGAGAGCGGCCAGGCCAGCTCGGTTCACAACCATCGCGACCAGAACTGCTGGATGGCTGTCCCCATCGGCCGCCTCCAGGTGGAGAACTTCCGGCTCGTCTTCCAGGACATCGAAAAAGGAAAGTGCGAACTGAAGCCGGCCGACACCGTCGAGATGAATCCGGCCCATCCGTGCGCCGTTGACCCGCTTGAGCCTGTGCATCGCGTGGTGAATCCCAAGGAGTTCCACGGGCGCGCCGTCAGCCTGCACCTGTATTCGCGCCCCTTCGATAGCTGCGTCGTGTACTCGCCCGAACAGGGCACCTGCGGCGAAATCAAACTGCACTACACAACCGAGTACGGGAAACCCAAACACAAGGCCTGACGAGGAGCCAGCACGGTTCGATCGTCACGCCGCAGCCACAGCTCCGGTATGGAGTTTCGAGAGACGGAGATGCGACGAAGACCGATACTGCTTGGACTGACCCTGATCCTCCTCCTCGCCGGCTGCTCAAAGAAGCAAGCGCCGGAAACCGTGAGTTCACTCGATCGCGTCGATTCCCGCCGCCTGCAGCCAATCAATTTTCTGCACAAGACTTTTCCTGTAAAGAAGTACGCGCAATTTGCGTTTGAGGTGCCGGTCCACACCGCGATTCCGCGACTGCATGGCACGTTCAAATCCTTCGTCAAGCGCGCCGGAGAAGACAGCGCCAGCGACGACAGCGCCGACATCGACTTCATCCTCATGGACCCCGACCAGTTCGCTGACTTCTCCCAGGGTCATAGGGACGGGACCGCCATGTATACCGTCGACCCCACGCACGACCACGAAGTCGAGTTCCTGCTGCCTCCAACGCAAGGCGAGACTGCGAAGTACTACGTCGTCTTCCGCAACTCCCCCGGCGGCGCCGCCCTCAAATACGTGGAAGCGGATTTCAGCCTCACCTTCGGCTACTAGGCGCAACCGTACGACGGCGGGCATGAGGTCAGTTTGAGCTGTCATCCTGAGCGAAGGGAGGCGTTAGCCGAGGGAAGTCGAAGGACCCCGTGTTCGATCGCGGCATCACTGACTTGAAACGATTTTTTCAACCGGCTCGCGATCTTATGTGAGAGATCGAATGTCGCGCACTGATCTCTCCCGCTCCGACCCCTGCTAAACTGACCCCTTGTCCCCGAGAAAAACATCCACGGCGAAGAAGTCCGACGCGGCGCCCGAGCGGTCTGGGAGCGCCTCCTCCCCCGAAGTCAAGGGCCGCGTCTTCCTGATCGACACCATGTCATTCATCTTCCGCGCCTATCACGCCATGGCGCGGCAGCGTCCCATGTCGACCAAGACCGGCGTTCCTACCGCCGCCACCTACGTCTTCGTCAACATGCTGCGCAAACTGCGGGACGATTTCTCGCCAGAATATCTGGCCGCTGTCTTCGACGTGGGTGGTCCCACGTTCCGCGATCAGGAAGCCGATGCCGTCACGACCGTCCGCAAATTCGACCTAAAAACCCAAACCTTCCAGGAAGTCCAGTACCACGGCTACAAAGCCAACCGCTCCGAGATGCCGGCAGACCTGGTTCAGCAGGTCCCCTATATCCGGCGGGCGCTCGAGGCTTACCGCATTCCGATCCTGGAGCAGCAGGGCTTTGAGGCCGACGATCTCATCGGCACTCTAGCCCGCCAGGCCGCCGATCAATCCCACCCCGTCTTCGTCGTTTCCAGCGACAAAGACATGCTGCAACTCGTCACCGATAAGATCCACGTGCTGAACCCGCCGAAGGACAACCTGATCGCGGACGCGGCCAAGGTGGAAGAAATCCTCGGTGTCCCTCCCGAACGCGTGGTCGACGTGATGGCGCTCCGCGGCGATTCTGTCGACAACATTCCCGGCGCGCCAGGCATCGGCGACAAAGGTTCTGTGGAACTCATCAAGCGCTTTGGCACGGTCGAGCAGGCGCTGGACCACGCCGCCGAAGTCGAGAAGAAAACCTATCGCGAGTCCCTGCTGCACAATCGCGACACGGTCCTGTTCAGCAAGCGCATGGTGACGATCGACACCCACGTGCCCGTTGAACTCGGTTTGGAGGCGATGAGAGCCGGCGAGCCCGAGATCGATTCCTTGCGCGAACTCTTCGCCGAACTGGAATTTACCTCGCTGCTCAAAGAGCTTCTGCCGGTGGTCCAGGTGACGGAGGCGCACTACACGGAAGCCAGCTCGCGGTCGGAGTTGGAAGCGGTGTTCAGGGAAATTCCGGCTGGAGGATCGCTGGCGGTCGCGGTCGAGGCGGTTCGGACAGCGATCCAGGACGAACCAGCCGAAGAAGATGACGAGTCCGAGGAGCGCATGCTGCCGCTGCGGGCCGACGCACCGCCGGCCGTGGCTTTACAAGCCGCGCAGACTATCGCCATTTCTTCCGCTGCGGGAACCGCGACTACGATCTCGCTTGCGTCGGAAGCGGCTCTCGGCCTCACCGCCGTTCTGTCGGACGCCACCGTGCCCAAGGCTGTTCACGACTATAAGGCTGCGATGCACGCTCTGGCATCTTCGGGGCTTCGCCTGTCCGGAGTGCGGCACGATTCGATGCTCTACTCCTATCTCATCAATCCCACGTATTCTTCGCACGGTTTGCCGGAAGCGGCTTTGCGGTGCTTCAATCTGAAGGTCGCTGGAACTCTTCCAGAAGCCGCCGACACCACTGGGCGTCTGGCCGCCAGGTTGCGCCACGAAGTCGAACAGGCCGGCCTGGCTCAGCTTTATGAAGACGTTGACCTCCCGCTCGTCCCTGTGCTCGCTCGCATGGAAATGGCTGGAGTGAAGATCGACACGGGCGCTCTCGCCAGAATGTCCACCCGCCTGGAGCGCGAGATTGACTCGAAGGCTAAGGAGATTTATCGGCTCGCCGGCGTCGAATTCAATATCAACTCACCCAAGAAACTCGGCGACGTTCTCTTCAACCAGCTCAACCTGCCCAAGCCCGTGAAATATGGCAAAGGCAAGACGATCTCCACGGCGGTCGATGTCCTCGAAGGGCTCGCGGAAGATCACGAAGTCCCTCGCCTAGTGCTGGAGTACCGCCAGCTTTCCAAACTCAAGTCCACCTACGTCGACACGCTGCCGGCACTGCTCAGTCCTGCGACCGGCCGCCTGCACACCACGTTCGACCAGACCGGCACCGCGACGGGAAGACTGTCGTCGGCAAACCCGAATCTGCAGAACATTCCGATCCGTACTGAACTGGGCCGCGAGATTCGCGCCGCCTTCACCGCCGAGCCCGGCCACGTGTTGCTGGCCGCCGATTATTCGCAGATCGAACTCCGCCTGCTCGCGCACTACTCGAAAGACCCCCTGCTGGTCGAGGCCTTCCGCCGCGGCGACGACATTCATACTCTCACCGCGTCTCAGGTCTTCGGCGTTCCGCCGCTCATGGTGACGCCCGACCATCGCCGCCAGGCCAAGGTGGTGAATTTCGGAATCGTCTATGGCCTCTCGGCCTTCGGCCTTTCGCAGCAGCTCGGCATCGAACCCGCCGAGGCCAGGCAGTTCATCAACGCCTACTTCGAGAAATACAAGGGCGTGCGCGCCTTCATCGACAAGACGCTCGACGAGACCCGCCGCGACGGCAAAGTCAAAACGCTGTTCGGACGCGTGCGGCCCATCCCCGACATCAACAGCCGGAACCCGAATCAGCGCGGCTTCGCCGAACGCACCGCCGTCAACACTCCGCTCCAGGGGACAGCCGCCGATCTCATCAAGCTCGCGATGATCCGCATCGACGCCGCAATTGCAGAGCGCGACCTGAAGTCACGCATGACTTTGCAGGTTCACGACGAACTGGTTTTTGAGGTTCCCGACGCCGAGGTGGACGTGATGCGCTCGCTGGTGCGCGAGCAGATGGAAAAAGTGCACCCCCTGGCTGTTCCCCTGGTGGTGGACCTCAGTGTAGGACCGAACTGGCGCGACGTGGAGTAACTGGAGCGCCGCTCCTTACCATGTCTTCTGCTCGTGGTCGCTCTTGGACACCCGCTCCTCTTGCTTGCGCAAAAGGGCTTGCTCCAGCCCGGAGATCCTCACTACCTGCGTGCTTGGCGTGGCCGGTGCTGTTTCAACTGCTCCCAGCTTGCGCCGCAGCATTCCCCATAGCTGTTTACGCAGGTACCAGTACTCATAGAAAGCCGGGATCGGGTCGTCCCAGGCAAACACATCCGAGTGGATCTGCGGCGAAAAGCCGCTCAGATATTGCAGCGTCGCCTCCGGCTTGCTTGGATTCGTGCCGGTGGCCGGAATGTCGCCGCCGCGCCAGAAGTTCAGCAGTGCCTTCAAATCCCCGAGGTGCCAGCAGGTCAAGCTTCCGACCTCAATCGGTCCCGACTGGGGCCGTTTCCCGCGCAAAAAAAAGTCGTGGGTCCAATAGGGAAAATCCCAGCCCGCGTGCACCGATCCCTGAATCGACGCCCAGAAGCGCCCGTTCGTCTCCATGTACCAAACCTTCTTCCGCGCCTTGTCGACGAAGAAGCCGAGGTGAGCCACGCCGTCCCAGCGCAACGCGCCGAGCAGATCGCGGGCGTACTGCAACAGATCGGGGCTGGGCTCGATGATCTTGCGAAACACGCCTGCTCCTGCCAGACGCCGAATCGACTGGTACTCGTGCGCCGCCAGCACTTCACCGTCAGTGGCAAAGCAGCACACATTGTGGATCTCGCCGGTAGCGCACTCCTGGAACAGCGGGTACTCCCCGTTACGACAGTGCTCGGCAATAAAGCCGCGCAACTGCTCCTCGTTGTGCGCGTACAGTACGCGGAACGAAAACGCCGGCATGGTCTTGTCTACGGGATCGCCCGGGCGCTTCAACACGATGGGGAAGCCCAGTGTCGCGATCGTTTCCGGAATCTGGTCCAGGCTCGTCAAATCAAACTGCCGCGCGCACGGGACTCCCAGCTTCATCGCCAACTCAAGGTTGATGCGTTTGTCGAGCGCGGAGCGCAACGCCTCCGGCTTGGCCATCGCGACTTTCGTCAGGCTTTCCAGCCGATCCCGGTGCTGATCGAAAAGCAACAACGCTTGATCGGTGATGGGTATGGCCAACTCGATCTTGTGCTTCGCGATGGTTTGCAGTGTGAACTCAATGAACGCGTTTGGATCTTTGGCCGGGGACGGAGCCAGCACCACGTCCTTCAGCAAGCGGGAGTGCATCGCCGGGCAGCCCGGCTCGGCAACCAGCACCAGCAGTCGCACCCCACGGCGCGCCAGCGACCGGGCCACTGCGAGTCCGGCCCGCGTGTGGCCATCCGTAACCAGGACTTCGAAGGTAGTATGAGCGCTTTCTGCCATAACTCAAGCGCCCCGCGATCCCACGGATTGCCCTGACGCGTCGTGCGGCAACATCGCGGCTTGTCCGCGCCAGAGAGGGGAAACTCGATCTTAAAATGCGGACTGAGGAATACCTCTGCGAATAACAGGACAGGCCGTCACGCTAGTAACTACCGGTTATCAGGAATGTCGGATTCCCGCTCCTCCAGCATCCGCCGGAGCCGGAGATTGGCGATCCGCCGTACCCGCAGTAGCTTCCGGAGGTAGACCCAGTAGACGAACCAGAGCAACGTTCCAACGGTCGCGAGGATGAGACCAACCGTCCAGAAGTTCGCGATGCTGCGTACGATGTCAGCGATTGGCGGCGGCGCGAACCGGAAGATCAGCACCAGGACCACGACCAGCCCAAGGGCAACACCACGCAATCGATAGGGAAGCGTAGCCATGAGTCGCTTGACCCATTATCAACCCGGGCCCGAGCCCCGGCGACAAACGGCATCTTGCTCACCGTTTCAGCAGGTCTACCGGCTCCCTCACATCCTGCACTCGGAAGTATTTCCCCAGGGCGGGGTATTTCCGCGCTACGGCTTCGTACATCGCGTACGCCACGCTGCGGTACGAGATGTGTCCGGCCGGCCCGGTGCGTAATTCGGAGATGTACACCACTTCGGCGAAGTCCATTTTGAACAAAGTGCGCTTGCGGTAGCCGAGCGGGATCGCGTACTGCGCGTTCTCCGCCGTCTCGTCGCCCGGCCGGTGCGTGAGCTGGTCGACCGCTGCCGCCGCGTGCTTCATCGCGGCTTCATAGCCCTGGCGCGCTCCGGCTGCTTCAAGTTCCGGCGGAACGTCGTATCCGTGCTTGGTCGTGAATCCCTGGCCGATCTGCACACAGCGGCGGTGGCGATGCATGTCGCGGAAGCCACCAATATCCATCAGGATGTCGAAACGGAACTGCTGCCCTGCACAGTAAGCGCGCAGCATCTCATCGTGCCGGCCCCTGTGTTGCAGGCCAAGATCGATGATCTCGCGGCGCATCTTCTCTCCCGTGGCCTGGATCGCCTGCCGGATCTGCCGGTACGGATGGTGGCAGTGTTCGTAGAGCAGCGTCGTCGCCAGCTCGACTTCCATCGGCTCTTCGTCCAGCAGGTCGACCAGCTTCGAAGGCGCCACTTGGGTACGTCCCATCAACTCGACCGCCGCCTGCTGCAGGGCGCGCCGCGTCTCGATCTCATACGCGCTCGGGTCCGCGTACTTCACCAGCGTCGGCGCTACCCGGACTTCGCGCAGCAGTTCTTGTTCCGCCTTCGCACCCAGCTCCGACGATACTGCCCGGATCTCTGCGACCAGATCTTCCAGTGCCTCCTGGTTCACGTTGTACGCCGGGGAAAGCGCGGCGTTCTTGAGCAGCTCGCCCAAGTGGCGAACTTCCCGGTGAGTGTGCGAAAGCAGGTGCGAGACCTGGGACTCAAGCGTCCGCGCATTCACGATCTCGCCCAGCGATGTGTTCGTCCCCAAGGGCAGCAGGTAGCGGGAGATATCGAAGGCCCGCGCCTTGAGCGTGCGCTCGTAGGCTTCCGGCTTCATGTCGTCGGGGCGGGGCGTCATCTCGGCAAGGTACTGGTACATACGCTGCGAAAGCGCGTCGTAAACCTCGAACAGCCCATCCATCGTGTTGCGATAGAGAACTCGCGCTTGCTCGTCGCCGCCGAACTGGGGAACGTGGTAGCCGCTCTTCTTGAAGTCCTGGTACCGGGTGGACCGCTCCTGGCCATCCCAGCGCTGCTCGTCGGCAACCGCAATGGCCGCCAGAATAGAGAGCTTTTCGACCGCCAGCGCGATGTGCGCCAGGTCGGCAATCGACCGGTGGCCATACTGGAAATAGAAGGTATTGAGAAACTTTTCGGCCTTCTGCGCCGTGATTTCCTTCAGCGACTCCTTCATGGAAAGCGCCGAGCGCGAATACTTCGCCATGGCGTAGGCCTGGACTTCTGGCTCGACACCGTATACGGCATACACTTCCACTGCAGGAGCATCGCCGCGAGAGGGGGACTTGGTGGTGGGCTCTGGTTTCGTCATCACTTCAGACATGTGAGTGCTGGAATGGTATCCGGCTGGCTGCGGTTGCGCAATCGAACCTTGTCGCTTGGCTGTGTTTGCTTGCAGATCGTTATCACTTGGTGAACTTTCGCGCGCATCTGGCTGGCGCCGCGCAGACTTCACGATTTCGCAGCATTCACGAAAATGATCCGCAAGATCGCTTTTAAAAGCAGTTATTTCTTTTTGCTTCTTTTCAGAACGAGCTGAATCCTATATAAACTAGTAATCAATTTTATTGATGCGACGCGCTACTCTCATAGTCTTTCTCCTCGGGTTTTGTTGGCCCAGAGAGGGTTTTGCACAGGCGATGTTCCCCGGAAGCGGGCCGAGCGTATCGGCGGCGGCCCCGGGGGACTTGTCGCCGACGATCCTGCTTGCTGCTGAGGGCCAGGCGACGGCCATGCTGAACGGCTCTCCCGTCCTGCCTGTGATGTCCCCTGAGCTCGCGCTGGCGACCTACCAGTACCGGACCGCGCAGCAATCCGCCCAACTCGCCGCTTATTCCGCAGTCACTGTCATTCGTGCGGAACTGCCCGAAACTTCCCAGCAGGGAGAATTCGAACTGCAGCGCAAGTTCGAGGCGCCCCACACTCTGCAATTCACGCCCGTACACTTCACCGGCGACGGCTTTGTGAAGAGCAACGTCATCACGCGCCTGCTGCAGTCCGAAGTCGACCATGTGCAGAAAGACGACCCGGCCCAGACCGCTATCAGCATGGCCAACTACAAGTTCAGCTACAAAGGCGCGAGCCATGTGCAGGATCGCCTGGTGCACGTCTACCAGGTCAAACCGCACAAGAAGCGCCCCGGACTGTTCAAGGGCCGCGTCTACCTCGACGCCCACACCGGAACGCTCGTGCGTGCCGAAGGCAGCGTCGTGAAGTCGCCTTCCTTCTTCGTGAAGCACATCGAATTCCTGCAGGACTTTGCCGACGTGCAGTCGTTCACCTTGCCGATCCACATGCACTCGGAAGCCAAGGCCCGCATCGTGGGGCGCACCATCGTCGACATCGTCCACCGCGACTACCAGCCCGTTCCCGCGACGGCCACGCAGACCGCGAGCCAGGTTCCGGCGCTTTAAGCCCAAGCTCCCCCTCGAGCGTTTCTTCCCGATTGAACAATCCGCGCGGACTTGGTAGTTTTCCCCGCGGAGTGGATCGCATGTCCACGCAAAAGCGCGCCTGGGTGGCCGCAACCCTCGACACCAAACTCGACGAAACAGAATATGTCGCCGCTTTGCTCGAAGCGGCCGGACTGCCCGTCACCGTGGCCGACCTTTCGACGAAAACGCCCAATGCCGCTCCTGCCCTTCAATCAGCGGCTCGTCGGCATATATCGGCCGCCGAGATCGCAGCCCACCATCCGCAAGGCGCGGAAGCCGTCTTCTGTGGCGACCGCGGAGCCGCGATTGCGGCCATGACCGATGGGTTCGAGCGCTTCGTCAAAACGCGCGACGATCTCGGCGGATTGCTGGGTGTCGGCGGCTCCGGTGGCACGGCAATGGTCACGCGGGCCATGCGCGCCCTGCCCATCGGCGTTCCCAAAGTGATGGTTTCGACCATGGCATCGGGCAACGTGGCGGGATATGTCGGCTCTTCGGATATCACCATGGTCTACTCCGTCACCGACGTGGCGGGCCTGAACCGGATTTCACGCCGCGTCCTGGGAAACGCCGCGAACGCCCTCGCCGGCATGATGCTGCATCCTGTTCCGTGGCCCGAGCAGGACCGCCCGGCCCTGGGGTTGACCATGTTCGGTGTCACGACGCCGTGCGTGCTGCAGATCGTGGGATTGCTTTCCCCTCGCTTTGATTGCCTCGTGTTTCACGCCACCGGCACCGGCGGCCAGTCCATGGAGAAGTTGCTCGACGACGGCCTCATCGGCGGCATCCTCGACATCACCACCACCGAAGTCTGCGACCATCTTTTCGGCGGCGTGCTGGCCTGTACCGACGACCGCTTCGGTGCAGTGGCGCGCACGCGCGCCCCCTACGTTGGCTCGTGCGGTGCGCTCGACATGGTGAATTTTGGAGCGCCCGAGACCATTCCGCAGCACTATCGTGGGCGCAAGCTGTATCCTCATAATCCGCAGATCACACTGATGCGTACCACGGTCGAGGAAAACATCCGTCAGGCCCGCTGGATCGCCGAACGGCTCAATCAGTGCGAGGGCGAGATGAGATTTCTGTTGCCGATGGGCGGAGTCTCAGCGCTGGACGCGTCCGGCCAGGCGTTCTGGGATCCCGCCGCCGATGCGGCGTTGTTCGATACGCTCGGGTCCGAGCTCCGCGAGACCGCGCGCAGAAAGTTGATGCGGCTGCCTTACCACATCAACGATCCGCAATTCGCTCAGGCCGCGGTCGAAGAGTTCTTGAAGATCGCCCGTCAATGAACGACTTTTGTTAAGGGAAGGCAAACATGCCTCGTTTTTCGCGCCGGGAGTTGGTGTCGAAATTCCAGCAGATGGTTCGCGAGCGCAAGCCCATCGTCGGCGGCGGTGCAGGAACAGGTCTGTCGGCGAAGTGCGAGGAAGCCGGCGGCATCGACCTGATCGTAATCTACAATTCCGGCCGCTATCGCATGGCAGGCCGAGGGTCGCTCTCGGGCCTGTTGGCCTACGGCAATGCCAACGACGTCGT
Organism: uncultured Acidobacteriaceae bacterium; assembly: GCA_964641665.1. Classification (GTDB taxonomy): domain Bacteria; phylum Acidobacteriota; class Terriglobia; order Terriglobales; family Acidobacteriaceae; genus Gp1-AA133. The sequence continues at coordinate 61,182 of CAZXKO010000080.1, read as the reverse complement.
GATGGAAATGGCGAAGGAAGTTTTGCCCGTTGTCCAGAAGACCCCGGTACTCGCAGGCGTCAACGGCACCGATCCCTTCTGCGTGTTCGATTCTTTTCTCGACGAGGTCGCGGCTGCCGGCTTTTCCGGCGTGCAGAATTTCCCCACGGTCGGCTTGATCGATGGCGTCTTTCGCCAGAACCTTGAAGAAACCGGAATGAGCTACGCCCAGGAAGTGGAGATGATCCGCCTGGCGCACGACAAGGATCTTTTCACGACGCCCTATGTCTTCGATCCGCAGCAAGCGGAAACCATGGCGCGGGCCGGGGCCGACATCCTGGTGGCCCACATGGGCCTTACCAGCGGCGGCGCGATCGGCGCGGAGACGGCGCTCACGCTCGACGCATGCGTCCCGCGCATCGATGCCATCGCTCAGGCCGCGCTCGATGTTCGTAGCGACATGATCGTCGTGTGCCATGGCGGGCCGATTGCCGAGCCCGCCGATGCGGCCTGGGTGTTGGGCAAAACCCGCCACTGTCACGGCTTTTACGGCGCAAGTTCGATGGAGCGCCTGCCCACCGAGAAAGCCATCACCCGGCAAACGCACGACTTCAAGCAAATCACCTTCTAGCGCCAGAGGAAAAATATGCCCAACACCGTCTACATCAGCGACGTGATCGACGCCCCCATCGAAAGAGTCTGGGCCGTCATGCGCGACTACAACGACATGCCGTCCTATCATTCCGGTATCAAGAAAAGCGAAATTGAGGGCGGCCTCCCCAGCGACCAGGTCGGATGCATTCGCCGTTTGACGCTCGGCGAAGGCTTCGTGCGGGAAGTCCTGCTTTGCCTCGATGATCTCAACTATGTGTTCACCTACGAAATCATCGAAGGCACCCTGCCCGTTCGCAACTATGTGGCAGGAGTAAGGCTACACCGGGTCACCGAGGGCAACCGGACCTTTGCGGAATGGTGGGCCGACTTCGAAGTGGTGGGTGCCGACCGTGACGCGCTGATCGCGCAGATCGGTAATGATGTGTTCGCGGCTGGATTTAAGGGCGTAGCGGCGAAGCTTGCGTGACAGGGCCTAATTCTCAGTTGGTGTAATCGCTATTGACGCCATTTATGATCGGCAAGATCCTTCTGCATGACCGTTCCGGTAATGCGGCGGTTCACGAGAGGGAGGAACTGATGAGCGTACGGACTGGGGCGATAGCCCGTCTGCTGGTTGCTGCGTCGTTGGTTGGTCTGCTATGTGAATCGTCAGTGTGTCAGGAATCGCCTGCTAACAATCCTGCGAAGGTCACGGTCTTGGATCTGGCTTCGCACGCTCGACAATTCGACGGACAACTTATTCATGGGCAAGCGTACGTATGGCTGTACTGCAAGCCTGAGGATGAGCACGACGTTTTCGGCCCGATCATGTCTTCTGGCTATGGAAGCGTCTACGGTTCGTTTGTCGGATACTTCCATTTCGTGGAAAAACCGCATGTGATCAACCGCGCATTTTATCCGGGTCCGTTGCAGTTCGAGGCCATTCGGGCTCAGGTACCGGACCCGCAACGGATGTCCTTAGCCGAAGCCATTCGCCAAGGCAAAATCGACGAAGCTCGGAAAATTGTCCGCTCTGGAGTGAAGCTTAACGTTTGGGATGAGGATAGGAGTCTTCCGGTCATTCAAGCCGTTCGTAATCATCGGACAGATTTCGCTGAGGAGCTTTTAGCAGCAGGTGCGGACCCTAACGTCGCTGGCGATGGACGGGATACGGTAGTTCTGCAAGCAGCGTGGTACTGTGACGTGCGGATCGCGAAAGCATTACTGGGCCGAGGCGCAGATGTGAATGCAACAGAGGTCAATGGCGGGACGGCCTTGGAACTTGCAGCTCAGACCCGCCCGGACGGGGAAATGGTACAACTTTGATCGATGCCGGGGCCGATCCGAAGGCCAAGGTCAATGAGGGCGCTTTAATGGCTGCTGCGGGTAATCCGCTTGTCGCCGAGAAATTGCTGACAGCGGGCGCAGATCCTACCTTCAAAAACAAGCATGGAAACACTGTCGAGAGTGAATCGTGTGATCGTGGCGAGAAGGGACACTACGAAGTGTGCCAGCTGGTGCGGGAAGCATTACGAAAAACAGGGGCTCATTCTAAGCCATAGTTGTCGTTAGATTCCCATAACGCTCAATTCACTCATGGCTGGCCCCTGCCCTCTACAATCGGGTCAACCCTCATGCACCTCGCCCTGCACTCGGTCTCCCATCGCCCCTGGCCGCTGCCCGCGGGTCCCTGGGTGATGGCGCAGACCTGGCGCGACCTGCTCTTCGCGCACTGGCCCATTCCGATCGAGGTGATGCGTCCCCTCGTCCCGCAGCAACTGGATTTGGACACGTTTGATCGCCAGGCTTGGGTTGGAGTGGTGCCTTTCTGGATGAGCGGCGTGCGGGCACGCGGACTACCTGCGATCCCCGGGCTCTCCCGCTTTCCGGAGCTGAACGTTCGCACCTACGTGACCTTCGGCGGAAAGCCGGGAGTGTATTTCTTCAGCCTCGACGCGGCCAGCCTGCCGGCCGTCTTCACCGCCCGCGCGCTTTATCATTTGCCCTACTTCCATGCGAGCATGAACGCGGAAGCATCGGGCGAGGAAGTCGTCTACTCTTCAAGGCGTAGTCGTGCTAACGCCGAGTTCCGCGGACGCTATGGTCCGTCCGCCTCGCTACAACTTCGGCAGCCGAGAACGATCGAGCGCTGGCTGACCGAACGCTATTGCCTCTACACCGTCCACCGAGGGAACGTACATCGCGGCGAGATTCATCACGTGCAATGGCCCCTGCAGGATGCCCGCGCCGAGATCGAAATCAACACCATGGCTGCCGCGGCGAACATCGCGCTGCCGTATACTCCACCACTCTTGCACTTCGCGCGCCGCCTCGATGTGCTGATCTGGCCCCTCACGCGCGCGACTCTGGCGTAGAGACGCGGCTCGCCGCGTCTGAGTCGGGGCAAGCCCCGCCTCTACCCCGGAATTCGGGGACATACGCCTTCGCAGCTTGCGGAAAAGCGCTGTCCGCCAGCGCAAAGCCAACCTCAGGAGATAAAGCGCAACGTACTTTCAAGGTCTTGGCGGCACGAGTGAACTCGTGCCCTTCCCGTCCCTGTTTCGCACGAGGATCTTTTCCCCGGGCTATCCAGTCGATGCGGGCCACGAATCCCAATTTCTTGGCAAGCCCTCAGACGTAGTCAAACAGCGTCATGAACCCGTAATCCATGTGCAGCTGCTGGTGACAGTGAAACAGCGTCAGTCCCGGATTGTCGGCCACAAAATCAATCGCCGACTCCTGGTAGCCCCCCAGCATCACCACGTCTTTGAAAACTCCCGCACAGGCCTTCCGAGCCAGGCTCGTGAGTTCAAAGCTGTGCCGGTGCAGATGAATGGGATGAATATCGTCGCTGGCGTTGCGCATGCGAATGCGATAGCGCTTGCCTTGTTTAAGGTGAAAAGCCGCCGGTACCATCCTGCGATTCATCGGAAACGACACACCGTTAATCGTCCAACGGTTGAACCCTTCCTCGGCGGCGTTCTCTTTCACGAACAACATTTCGAAGGTCTCGTCCGGCACCGCGGCCGTCGCCCCAGCTTTCGCAAAGCGCGTGTAGTCCCAACGCGACCGCGGCGGCGGCGCCCATTGTGCCTTCCCCTTGCTGCCCGCGTACTCGACCACGATCCCCATCCCATGGTGGCGGTCGTCATCCGCAAGATCGCCCATGATCCACACGCCGGGATGGTTCATCTCCACGATCGCTGAGATACGTTCCGCCGTCCCCAGCCACAGCACCGGAACCGTGGCGGGATTGGGCACGGGATTTCCATCGAGCGCCACCACCCGAAACGTGTGCCCCGGCAGCGCCAGGCTGCGAATTTCCGTAGCGCTTCCATTTAGAACATGAAACAAGACGCGTTCCCCTTGCTTCACGCGGATCGGCTCGCCGTGCCCCAGCATCCGCCCGTTGATGGTGAACGAGCCGTACCCGACCTCAAACCCGTGCGGCATCCCCTTCGCCAGCGACGCCTTCATCGCCGACTCGCCTTGTTCCTCCAGCGCCTTCCCCTTCGTCGAGGGCGACAGGAAGTCCATATCCATGTCGCCGCCCCGGCTGAGGGTCGGCTCAAATTCCTTCAGAACCAGAAACACCTCGCGGTCATACCTCCCCGCATTCTCCTTCGGCTCGATGTACACCGGCCCTACCTGCCCGCTGTACTGACCCGCAGCAAGGTCAGCGCCGGCCCGGTTGTGTGTGTGATAGAACCGCAGTCCCGCCGGCCCGGGAGTGAACGTAATCCGCCGCTGGCCGCGCGCGGTAATGTAAGGCGTGCCTTCCTCGGCCGCGCCGTCTACCTCAATCGGTACCGTCTGCCCATGCCAGTGAAGTTGTTCCGGCGTATCGGTGTCGTTGTGGATGTCGACGGTGACCGGCTGCCCTTCCTTGAACCGAAGCAACGGCCCAGGGAATTGCCCGTTGTAAGTGATGGTAGAGACGATGCGCTTGGACGCGATCTCGACTGGGCTCGCGCCGATTCTGATCGTGTAATCGGCGCCTTCCTCTTGCGGTGCGGAGTTCGTCGGGCCCGAAGCTGCAGCCTGTTCAGCGATCCTCGGAAGCAGCGCGCCGCCAGTTGCCACGCCCGCCATTTTCAAGAAGCCGCGTCGGGAAAAGTTCATGACGTTCTCATTGGACTGCACGATGTCAACCTTCGCTTCATCACGAATCGCCTCCCCGAGTATCGATTATCCCGCTTCTCGAACTATTTTGCGGGACGCCGCAGCGACAAATGTTTTCAGGGCCATGTTCGACGTATCGCCTTGCCCGGAACCCTTCCGCCCTCTATCCTTAGCCCCCAAAGCCATGCACGAGCACGACGCACTCCTGTTCGAACTGTTCGCCATCTTCGTGGCGGCGAAGGTAATCGGCGAAATCTTCGAGCGTCTCCGCTTGCCCGCCGTGCTCGGCGAGATCCTCGCGGGCGTCGTGCTCGGCCCTTACGCCTTCGGCCTGATTCATCCCAGCGACACGCTGCAGTCCATCGCCGAGATCGGCGCTATCTTCGTTTTGTTTCACGCCGGCCTTGAGATCAGGCCGCAGGATCTCATCAACGTCGGGCGCAAAGCGTTGCTGGTGGCTGTCGCGGGCATCGTGATTCCCTTCGTCTTCGGCTTCGCCTACATGCACTGGCGCGGCGACGCGGTGACCGAATCCGTCTTCGTCGGCGCCGCCATGGTGGCCACCAGCGTGGGCATCACAGCGCGTGTGCTGGGCGACATGGGAGTGATTTCGTCGCGCACTGCCAAGATCATCCTGGGCGCTGCGGTCTTTGACGACATCCTGGGCATGCTCCTGCTCGCCGTGGTCGACGGGCTGGCCCACAGCGAAGGTGTGCAGTGGGTGAAACTCGGTGTGCTGGCGGTCGAGGCGATCGTCTTCGCGCTCGTCATGATTTTCATTGGCCCCCGGATCATCAGCCGCCTCAAGCCCGGGATGGCGCACCTCTCCACACACAACGCGCCTCTGATCGTCGCGCTGATCGTGTCCCTGGGCCTGTCGTATGCCGCGTCGAGAATCGGCATGGCCGCGATTATCGGAGCATTTTTCGCGGGCATGATCTTCGCCGAATACTCGCCAGAATGGGACCTGCTCCCCCGCGTTCATGCCATCACCGAGTTTCTTGGTCCGTTCTTCTTTTTCTCGATCGGATCCCAGCTCGACGTGAAGCTGTTCAACGGCGACGTGCTCATGGTTGCCCTGATCGTGACTGTGCTCGCCGTGGTCTCGAAAGTGGTGGGCTGCGGTCTGCCCCTGATTGGCGAAGGCTGGAATACGGTTCTGAGCGTGGGCGTCGGCATGATGCCCCGCGGAGAAGTCGCGCTGATCGTCGCCCTGGTGGGACTCAACTCGAAGATCGTTACTCAGTCTACCTACGCGATCGTGGTCTTCATGACGGCAGTGACCACGGTCATGGCGCCGCCGCTGCTGAGATATTTGTTCCGCAAGGAAGTCGTGAAGGGACCTTCTCTCTCGCCAACAATGTCATCCTGAGCGCAGTGAGGCGCGAGTCGAGCGAGGTTGGAGAACCCGGCAGCTTGCGGGACGACATCCGGTGCGGAGAGAATCAGGCGGGCGCCGCGCTCAAGCGCGGTTTGCGACGCGCGGCGTCGGACGAATTCCCCTCAACCCGCTGCGCTCGCTCCGGACAGCGTTCCTGATGCTCTAGCGAGGACGCGTGGGACCCCTGCGGCGGTTGTAACCCGAGGCCGATCGACTGCAACGGCTTCTTCTTAGTCCAGTGGAGCACCAAGGCCACTACCCCGCCGAAGAGAACCGCTCCCAGGAAAAACCACTTCGCGATGGGCATGCCGACCAGCCCCATCAGTACGAAGCCGGCGGCAATCAAAATTCCAGCCAACTCCGAATCCACCTGCATGACACGCCAGATGCCCGGATGGCGATTGGGTTCGCGGTGCTTCATAGGCCAATTGTTTCACCGACGCGACGGAAAAATCCATTCCTAACGGAGGTCAAGCTGATATCTCACATCGCGTCCAGCAGTTATAATTCCCCGTTCTCATCCCTGTTCCAGTTTCCTCAGGAGCCCAAGGAATGACTCTCTCCGGACGCGTTGCGCTGGTCACCGGCGCTTCGCAAGGTATCGGCCACGCTTGCGCGTTGAGGCTCGCTGAAGCGGGCGCGACCGTCGCCGCGGCTGCGCGCAACCAGCAAAAGCTCGACGAACTGGTCGCACAGATCACTGCCGCCGGCGGCAAGGCCGCGGCGTTCCCGCTCGACGTGGCCGACGAAGAGCAGATCAAGGCTACGTTCAAAGCCGCCATCGCGCAGTTCGGCAAGATCGACATCCTCGTCAACAACGCCGGCATTACCCGCGACCAGCTGGTCATGCGCATGAAGCGCGCCGACTGGGACGCCGTCCTCAACACCAACCTGACCTCCGCATACTTGTGCATCCAGCAGGTGATCGCGCCGATGCTGAAGCAGCGCTGGGGTCGCATCATCAACGTCACCAGCGTTTTCGGCCAGACCGGGCAGGCGGGGCAAGCGAACTACTCCGCATCGAAAGCCGGCCTCATTGGCCTGACCATGGCGATCGCGCGCGAGGTCGGCTCGCGCAACATTACCTGCAACGCCGTCGCCCCCGGATTCATCGAAACCGCCATGACCGCCGCCCTCCCGGAGGAAATCAAGCAGAGCGGCTTGAAAATGATTCCCCTGGGGAGAATCGGCACGCCGGAGGATGTCGCCGGAGCGGTGCGGTTTCTTGCGTCCGACGAGGCCGCCTACATCACCGGCCACGTCTTGAACATCAACGGCGGCCTGCTCATGGGGTAAGACACGGCAAGTAACCACAGAGGACACGGAGATCTCAGGGGTAAACACCCGCCCTCACAATTGCCGATCGAGTTGCGAGTGGCGGGCACTGGGGAGTAGCGACGAATGCATCGTTTGGGCAAAGAATCAGATCAAGCCTCTGTGCCCTCTGTGTCCCCGGTGGTTCAAGGTGTTTCGATCACTCAAGCGCAATCCCCGCCGCAAATCGCCCAGATCCGCGACCTCTTTCTCGAATACGCGCACTCACTCGGATTCAGCCTGTGCTTTCAAAGCTTCGATCAGGAACTCGCCGGCCTGCCCGGAGACTACGCCCCGCCCGACGGCCGTCTTTTACTAATGGAATACCAGGGGCGACCGGCGGGGTGTGTTGCTCTGCACAAGCTCGAAGCCGGCATTTGCGAGATGAAACGCCTGTATATCCGCTCCGCATTTCGCGGGAAAGGCCTGGGCCGTGTGCTGGCGGAGCACGTCATCAACGAAGCCCGCGCGATCGGGTATGATCGCTTGCGCCTGGATACGGTCGAGCCGGTGATGAAGAATGCTGTCGCGTTGTATCGCTTGCTCGGCTTCCGCGAAATTGCCCCTTACCGCACCAACCCTATCGCGGGCGCGCTCTATATGGAATTGGATCTAACCCCCAAAGAAACGGAACCATGATGAAGACGGGATTTCGCCTCCGAATATCATCCGCATCCGCGCTCTGCCTTGTGCTTAGTGTCGCCGTATCCGCTCGCGCGCAGAACTCAACCCCCAATTCCGACAAGATTTCCAAGGAGACCGTAGTGACGAGCCACGCCACCGGGACCTTCGACGTAAAGGTCACGCCTCAGCCGACCGAAGACAAGTCCGCCGATCCCAGCCTTGCCCGCCTGACACTCGACAAGCAGTTTCACGGCGACCTCGAAGGCTCGAGCAAAGGCCAGATGCTCGCCGCCAGCACCAGCGTCAAAGGTTCGGCCGGCTACGTCGCCATCGAGCGCGTGACTGGAACGCTGCGCGGCCGCAAAGGCAGCTTTACGCTCCAGCACTTCGGCACCATGACTCGCGGCGCTCCGCACCTCGTGGTCAACGTCGTGCCCGACTCCGGTACCGACGAACTCACGGGTCTTGCCGGCACCATGACCATCAGGATCGAAGACGGAAAGCACTTTTACGATTTCGAATACACGCTCGCAGAAGCGCACTGAGCATTTCGGAAAAATCGGCACAACGATCGACAGGGACGTGTCCCATGAGGAAAATCAGCATTCTCGCAGTCTGCCTGGTGGCGCTGCTCGCCACCTCCTTTGCCACCACCTCCAAAGACGTCAGCTACCCGAGCGGCGATGAAACCGTGAAGGGAATCCTCTACACCCCGGAGGGAAAAGGCCCGTTCCCCGCCATCGTCGTCATCCATGAATGGTGGGGTCTCAACGATTGGGTCAAGGAGCAGGCCAGCAAACTAGCCGATCAAGGCTACGCCGCTCTTGCGATCGATCTGTATCGGGGCAAAGTCGCCGACAATCCGGGAACCGCGCACGAACTCATGCGCGGAGTTCCCGAAGACCGCGCCCTGCGCGACCTGCACGCCGCCGTCGTGTTCCTGCAATCTCAGCCCAATGTGAAGAAAGACCGCATCGGCTCCATCGGCTGGTGTATGGGCGGAGGCTATTCGCTCGACGTTGCTTTGCAGGAATTAACGCTCGCCGCCACCGTCATCAACTACGGCCACCTGGCAACCGATCCGGTGGCGATCGGGAAAATCCACGCCGCTATCCTCGGAAATTTCGGCGGCCAGGACCAGGGCATTCCGCCCGACGACGTCAAGAAGTTCGAGGCAGCGCTGAAGCAGGCGGGCAAGAGCGCGGACATCAAAATCTATCCCGATGCTGGCCATGCGTTCGAAAATCCGAACAACAAGAGTGGCTACCGCGCTGAAGACGCCACCGACGCCTGGCAGCGCACGGTTAACTTCCTGGCCAGTACTTTGAAGAAATAGCACCATGCCTTGAGCAGCGGAAAGACTGCGCTCCGTCTGGTTCCGACGCGAGACCGCTGTTGTGAAACGGTTTTGGTGCACCAAGAATTTCCACTTGCCAGACGGTACTACTCTGGTTACTATGCAGTCCAACTTCCCACGGTGCCTGGACGCTGCTTTGTTCTCTATGAATATCGGCGAGACCATCAGAAACTACCGGTTGCAGAAAGGGATGTCCCAGGGCGACATCGAAAAACGCACCGGCCTCCTGCGCTGCTACCTGTCGCGGGTCGAAAACGGGCACACCATCCCCTCGCTCGATACCCTGGCGAAAATTGCGGGCGCTATGGAACTGCCACTTTCGCAATTCTTCTCCGACTCGGGGCACAGCAACGGATCGAAAAGTCTGCCCCAGCTTTCCGAAGACGAAGTCCGCTTCCTCAGCCAGATCCGCCGTTACTCCACCAGCCTCAACGACAGCGACCGCAAACTCGTGTTGGCCATGGTGAAGAAAATGGCCGCGAGTGCTGCGAGATAGCTCTTAGCCTTTGGCCGTTAGCTCCTAGCTTGAACCCCAACCCAATCCACGTCGGGCCCCCACGTGTTTTCCGGAAATGCGTACCACGCCCCCCTGTCGGGGAGATCGAAGGCCGGCCCGAGAAGGCGTTTCAGCTAACGGCTAAGAGCTAAGAGCTGCTTTTGGGTACTTTTGTTCCCCCACCTTCGTGTCCAACCGGTATCTGCCCGAAAGGTTGTGGCATCCCTAAACTAGGCGCAGGTGAGGCGCGCCTTGTGACCATTGATGAAGAACTGACCCACCTCGACTCCTTGCTTCGCCGTCTGAAGATCGAGTACGAGGTGTACTTCAATAACCCCACGAAGCGCCCGCCGAACGACCTGGAGTGGAAGGTTCTGGCCCTGCTCCGCAAGCACTCCGATGGCGGACGCCTGAGCTTTTCGCAACGTTTCCGCTACAACGAAATGGCGCAGCGCTATGCCGTCTACAGCGACCTGTGGCGAAAGAAGAGCCGCATTCGCGAGGAGGGTTACCGCCGTCCTCAGGACGCCCTGCTTTCTGTCCAAGGCGTCCGCTCTGCCGAGGATCACGAATCGCAGCACCGCCCGGTTTACGGAGTGGGGGGCAAGCCAAGCGACCCTCAGTCGTTTACTGTCGAATGTTCCGACGCAAGGGCTGAAACCGAGCAGGTCGAGCGTCTCTATAACGCCCTGGTCGCCGCCAAAAAAAAGTCAGGCGAGGCCGTCTCCGGAAGCCTGGACTCCTTCAGCCATTTCGTGCAGAACAAAACCAACCAGATCCGCAAACAGTACGGCTGCCATTCCGTGGAATACTCCGTCGAGTTGCACGACGGCCATGTCAAGCTGAAGGCGAAAGCGAAGACCTAATCTTCAGTCGCTAGTCGCAAGTCGTCAGGCCAAAATCCACGATTCATCCTCCTTCCGTTAGTGGATACCGCTCTTGGTGCCGGCGTATCCGCCGCTATCGCATATGCCGACGACCGGTGACTTGCGACTGAAGACTTGCGACTGACGACTGGCGACTGCCCTGTTAGAATTTCCCGTCGCTCCTCCCGCGGCATCATCCCTACTCTAGAGGCGTTTCATGGCGAGAATTCAGCGTGCCATTCTGAGCGTGACCGACAAAACCGGCCTGGTGGAATTCGCTCGCCAGCTCGCCGGCCTGGGACTTGAGCTGATCTCAACGGGAGGCACGGCGAAACTCCTGCGCGACTCTGGCATTTCGGTCAAGGATATCTCCGACCTCACCGGATTTCCCGAGATGCTCGATGGCCGCGTCAAGACCCTTCATCCCAAGGTGCACGGGGGCATTCTGCATCGCCGCGAGAACCCGACGCACCGCAACGCGGTGGCCGAGCATGGCATTCAGCCCATCGATATGGTGGTCGTGAATCTCTACGCCTTCGAGAAAACCGCTGCCAAGACCGGCGTGCATTTTGAGGAGCTTATCGAAAACATCGACATCGGCGGCCCGTCCATGATCCGCTCGGCCGCCAAGAATTTTCAGGATGTCGCAGTCGTGACCTCGCCCTCCGACTACCCCGCTCTCGCCCAGGAGATGGCAAATTCCGGCGGCGAGCTTTCGGCTGCCACGAAATGGCGACTCGCGCAGAAGGCCTTCGCCACCACCGCCGCCTATGACTCGGCCATCGCCTCGACCCTCGAACGCGTGAACGCGAACGGCCACTTCGACCTGCGCCCCACGGAAGGATTCCCGAACACCTTGCGCCCGTCGTTCCAGAAAGTCATGGACCTGCGCTACGGCGAGAACCCGCACCAGAAGGCGGCCATGTATTCCGACGGATCCGGTGAGGGCGTAGCCAATGGCCGCCAACTGCAAGGCAAGCAGCTTTCCTACAACAATATCGTCGACCTGCAAGCGGCCTGGGATCTCGCACAGGAATTCGAAGAGCCGGCCGTCGCCATCATCAAGCACACCAACCCCTGCGGCACGGCCACGGGCAAATCGTTGCTCGAGGCTTACAAGCGCGCTCTCGAGTGCGACCCGGTGTCCGCCTTCGGCGGCGTCATCGGCGTCAACCGCGTGATCGATGGCGGCGCCGCCGAAGAAATGGCGAAGCTCTTCCTGGAAGTGATAGCCGCTCCCGGCTTCGACGAAGCCGCTCCGGCGAAGTTCGCTTCCAAGAAAAATCTTCGCTTAGTGCAGGTCACCGCGTCTGACCAGAAGTGGGCTCTGAAGAACGTGTCCGGAGGCATGCTGCTGCAGGACGCCGACGTCCGCCCCCTCACCGAAGCCGATCTTAAGGTCGTCACCAAACGCGCGCCCACACCCGAAGAGAAGCGCGCTCTGTTGTTCGGCTGGAAGGTGTGCAAGCACGTAAAGTCGAACGCCATTGTCTACGTCCGCGACGGCCAGACCGTAGGTGTCGGCGCCGGCCAGATGAGCCGTGTGGATTCCTGCAAAATCGGCGCCATGAAAGCGCAGCTACCCCTGAAAGGTACCGTCGCCGCCTCGGACGCTTTTTTCCCGTTTCCCGACGGCGTTGAAGAAATCGCGAAGGCAGGATCGACGGCGATCATTCAGCCGGGCGGCTCCGTCCGCGACCAGGAAGTCATCGAAGCCGCTGACCGCCACGGCATGGCGATGATCTTCACGGGTGTAAGGCACTTTCGCCACTAGACGAATGTCGATGGAAGAATGGCGAGTGACGATTGGCGAGTGTCGATTTGCCAGTGTCAAGTCGTTGCAGGTAAAAGGATAAGTAGGCCTTGTCCCGACGAAGAAGCAGATCTGCCGACCGCGTCACTTGGATTCCCCACTCGACAATCGGAAATCGCCATTCGCCACTCCTTCGTCCCTGTCCTTCCGTGGTTACTTCCGCGACCTTACAGAAGCGCGTTTTCTTCCTCTTCATACCAGCCCTGAATTACAATTGAAGTACACCCACGCGCGGCGGTTCAGCATCTAAATCGCTAAGGCTTTGGGAATTAAAGGTATTCAATGAAGCGAACCCTTTTTGTTTTTTCCGTTCTTCTGGTGGCCGCAGCTGCCAGTTTTGGTCAAGCCGGCAATCCGGATACGGATGCCAAATCGGCCCCCCAGCCCGCGCGCAAGGCCGATAAAGCCGCCGCCTATTACCACTACACCGTGGCTCACATGTACGAGGAGCAGGTCGCCGTCTACGGCCGCAGCGAACTGGCGACAAAGGCGATCGAAGAGTACCGGGCCGCCATTGACGCCGACCCTGGCTCCGAATACCTGACCTCTGCGCTCGCCGAACTCTACGCCAAGACCGGACGCATTCGCGACGCCGTGCTCGAGGCCCAAGACATCCTCAAGCGCGATCCCAGCAACCTCGAAGCCCACAAATTGCTGGGCCGGATCTACCTGCGTTCGCTGGGCGATATGCAGTCGGGAAACAATTCCGGCAACGTTCTCAAGCTGGCCATCGAACAATACGAGCAGATCATCAAGATCGAACCCGACAACGTCGACGACCATCTACTCCTCGGCCGCCTCTACCGCTTGAACAACGATCTGACCAAGGCCGAGACCGAATTCAAGATTGCCGTGAAGTTGCAACCGGATTCTGAAGAGGCCGTGACGACCCTGGCCTACCTCTACAACGAGGAAGGCGACGCCACTCGCGCCGTGCAGGTGCTCAGCTCCGTTCCCGACACCGGCCGTTCCGCCAAGATGTATTCCGCGCTCGGTTACACCTACGAGCAGCAGAAGCAATACAAAGAGGCCATCAACTCCTACCGGCACGCCATCGAACTCGACCGCGACAATCTCGACGCCATCCGCGGACTCGCCGAGAACCTGATGAACGACGGCCAGACCGATGCCGCTCTCGAGCAATACAAGATCATCGCCGACGCCAATCCGGAAGACGCCCAGACCTACCTGCATATGGCCGAGATCTACCGCAAGAGCGGCAAGTACGATCTCGCCCTCGAGAACCTGAAAAAAGCCGAGACCATGGTGCAGGACTCGATCGAAGTCCCCTACAACATGGCCGCCGTCTACCAGGCGCAGGGCCGCTACGACGAGGCCTCGCAGACGCTGCAGGATCTCCTCAAGAAAACCGAAAAGGCCGACAGCAGTTACAGTCAGGGCGAGCGTAACAATCGCGCCGTGTTCCTCGAACGGCTGGGCACCGTCTACCGCGACCAGGGCAAGTACCCCGAGGCGGTCGATGTATTCCGCAAGATGATCGCCCTCGGCGACGACAACGCCGTGCGCGGTTACCAGCAGGTCATCGACACCTATCGCGAAGCCAAGCAGTGGTCGCAGGCCACCGCTGTAGCGAAAGAAGCCGTGCAGAAGCTCCCCAATGACCGGGGTCTGCACATGGTCTACGCGGCCCAGCTGGCCGACGCGGGAGAGCCCGACAAGGCCCTGGCCGATGTCCGTTCGCTCCTCAAGGGTACGCCTGAGGACCGCGAGGTCTACATCACGCTCGCTCAGATGAACACGCGCCTCCGGCGCTGGGACGACGCCCAGGCCGCACTCGACAAAGCCGACCAGCTTTCGACCAAGCCCGACGACAAGGAGTATGTCTACTTCCTGCGCGGCTCCAGCTTCGAGCGCCAGAAGAAATACGAGCAGGCGGAAGAGATGTTCCGCAAGGTGCTCGCGACCGATCCGCAGAACGCCATGACGCTCAACTACCTCGGCTACATGCTCGCGGACCGCGGCGTGAAGCTCGAGGAAGCCCTCACCCTCATCAAGAAGGCTGTGGACCTCGATCCTTCCAACGGCGCCTATCTCGATTCCCTGGGCTGGGCCTACTTCCGCCTCGGCAAGTATGACCAGTCGGAAGAGGAGCTGCTAAAAGCATCCCAGCGGATCGGCACCGATCCCACCGTGCACGATCACCTGGGCGACCTCTATCAGAAGACCGGACGCCTGAAACTGGCCGCGGTTCACTGGGAACGCGCCGTCGTGGAATGGAGCAAAACCATCGCCGCCGAGGTCGACTCGGATGACCTTGCTCGCGTCCAGAAGAAACTTGAGTCCGCGAAAATGAAGCTGGCCAAGGAACAGGGCGAAAAACCGTAAGAGCAGTCTTCAATCTTAAGTCCTCAGCCAGGGTAATCTCGACTGGCGATGCAGGCTTTGGTTTCGTCACGGCTAGATCTGTGCTGATGACTCGCGACTGACGACTGCCTTCTAACCTTGAAACCCTCAAACTTTGAAACTAGACTTTTCCCATGCTCGCTGACTACGCGGTGCACGCGGAAAACTCCCGCGGACGCCGTCACCCCGAGCCGCAACACCCCTACCGCAACGACTTTCAGCGCGACCGTGACCGCGTCATCCACGCCCGCGCCTTCCGCCGCCTCGAAGCCAAGACCCAGGTTTTCACTCGCCGCTACTCCGATCACTTCCGCAATCGCCTCACACATACCCTCGAGGTCGCCCAGATCGCCCGCACCGTCGCCGCCGCGCTCGGCCTCAACGTCGATCTAGTCGAGGCGCTCGCCCTCGTCCACGACATCGGTCACCCGCCTTTCGGCCACGCCGGAGAGAAGGGTCTCGACACCGCCATGCGGGCCCACGGATTCCTCTTCGATCACAACCTGCACGCCCTGCGGATCGTCGAGGACTTCGAACTGCGCTACGCCGCCTTCCGCGGCCTGAATCTGACCTTCGAAGTGCGCGAAGGCATCATCAAGCACTCGCGCGATTACGACGCCAGGCAATTTCCCGAGCTCGCCGAGTACCTGCTCGACCAGCGCCCTCCGCTCGAAGCCCAGCTCATCGACCTGGCCGACGAAATCGCCTACAACACCGCTGACCTCGACGACGGCTTCGAAGCCCGCCTGCTCACGCTCGATGACATCCGCGCCGGCGTACCCCTCTTCGAGCGCTTCTATCAGGAAGTCGACACGATCTATCCCGATGCCGTCGACAAACTCAAGTTCAACGAAACCATCAAGCGCATGCTCGACCGCCTGGTCGGCGATCTGATTCGGAATACGCAGCAGCGGCTCGAAGGCGCCGGTGTCCACACGCTCGACGAAGTCCGCAATCACGAACACCGCCTCGCGGCCCTCAGCGCCGAAGTCGAAAAGGAACGGTGCGAGACCAAGAGTTTCCTCTACAACAACCTGTACTTCAGCCCCTCGCTCGCCGGGGAAAAAGACGATGCCGAGGTCGTGATCGGCGCGTTGTTCACTTACTGGATGGAAAAGCCCTCTGCCCTTCCCCACAACTATCAAGACAAAGCGCGCGAGGAGCCTTTGCCGCGCGTGATTTGTGACTACATCGCCGGCATGACCGATAACTACATCTACGAACAATACGAGAAATTCTGCGCCCCGTAGTCTCTCCTAACCTGTCATCCCGAGCACAGTGAGGCGAAAGCCGAACGCAGTCGAGGGACCTTGTGTCTCCCTTGCCACTGCTCGATGTCGAATCAGCGCATCCTTCACCCCCCGGTCGATGCGAAGAACCTTCCCATTCGGACCCACAAGTGCCATTTGCGCCGCTGGCTTCCCGTATTATTTTGAAGAGTCGACTTTCTAGGGAATCGCCCCTCACGCGGCAGGGAGGCAAGGCATGATTTGCAAATCGGGGCACATTTACAGCGCGGTGAGAGTCTGGAGCGCGCTGTTGCTGGTGCTTCTCGCCCTCGGCGGCGTGGCTTCCGCGCAGGCCAAGTCGCCGGAAAAATCGCCCGAGGATGAAGCCACCGTCGCCTTGCGCCGTCAGGCCCTCGACCTTTACCGGGCCGGCAAGTTCGTCGAGGCCATGCCCCTCCTCGAAAAGCTGTCGGGCCTCACGCCGAAAGACTTCGTGGTCAAAGAACACTGGGCGTACTGCATCCTCGAATACTCCAAGACCCTGAAAAATCCCCTGCAACGTCAGCAAGCCCGCTTGCATGCGCGCGCACTCGGCTTCGAGGCCAAGGAACAAGGTGATCATGGGGAACTCCTCGAGATTCTGCTCTCCATCCCCGAGGACGGCTCTGACCTCAAGTTTTCCGACCGCAAAGATGTCGATGACGCGATGAAAGCCGCCGAAGCCGATCGTGCCCGCGGCAACCTCGATAAGGCGCGGGAAGGCTACCTGCACGTCCTTGAACTCGATCCCAAGAACTATGATGCCACCGTGTATGTCGGCGACGTCTATTTCTCCCAGCACGCCTCCAACAGCGCCGGCGAGTGGTTCGCCAAAGCGATCAAGCTCGATCCCACCAAGGAAACCGCCTATCGCTATTGGGGCGATGCCCTGGCCCTGGTGGGAAAAAACGACGAGGCCCGCGAGAAGTACATCAACGCGGTGATCGCAGAGCCCTACAACCGCACTCCCTGGCTGGCGCTGCGCCAGTGGACCGACCGCATCCAGCAGCCTTTCAATGGCATCATCCTGCAGAATAAATCGACGGTGCCCGCCCCTGGCACGAAGACCGCAACCACTCTCGACGAGCGCTCGCTGAACGCGGCGGACCCCGAGGCTGCCGGATGGGCTGCCTACACCCGGACTCGCGCGCTGTGGCAAAAAGAGAAGTTCAAGAAGACATTTCCGAACGAGCCGAGCTACCGGCGCTCCCTCAAAGAAGAAGCCGAGGCCCTGGACGCTATGGTGTCCGTGTTGGCGCCCGACGCGGCATCTCTCAAGAAGGCGGAGAAACTCGATCCGGCCTTGCTCGCCCTCATTCAGATTGACCACGAAGGTCTGTTAGAAGCCTTCGTTCTCCTCAACCGCGCCGACCGCGAAATCAAGACGGACTATCCCCCCTACCGTGACGCCCATCACGACAAGCTCTACCGCTACGTTGACGAGTTCGTTTTGCCGAAACAAAACGCGCACACGGCCAAGTGAGCGACGCCGCTCACCCGCGCGGCCGTGATGCCACGATGTACCCTCGCCGGCTCTGGTATTCCACGTCGGGCGCATAGGGATCGCGCTCCAGCACTTCCTCCACCAGGAGCCCCGCCGCCTGCAGATAGCCGGACATCTCCTCAGTCGTAAACCGCGCCACATCCAGGCTCACCGGCCGCCCAAACAACTCCTCATGATGGCTGTCTTCCGTGCCAAGGTGAAACGTAATCAGAAGGCATCCGCCGGGCCGCAGAACGCGCCGCATTTCCGCCAGCACAGCGACCACCTGCGCGCGCGGAATGTGAATGATGCAATAGAACGCAGCAATTCCACCGAGAGTCTCTGACCCCAAGCCCAGCGCAAACATTGAGCTCTGCACGAACAACAGATCCGGATTCAGCCTCTGCGCCTCGGCCAGCATCCCCGTGGAAAGATCCAGCCCCATCACGTCGATGCCCCGATCCCGCAGGTAGCGCGCGATCTGCGCCGGACCACATCCCACGTCACACACCCGGCCCTGTCCGCGCACCCTTTCCGCAAAGCGATCCAGCACCTCGCGGTCGAAGGGCTTGCCCTTCAGTTCCGCATAAATCTCATCCGCATACTCGCGCGCGACCGCGTCGTAGCTGTTCTGGATGTTGTCAAACGGATTGCCATTGTCGTCCGCCATCGCATCCTCAGACTTGCTGTATCAATTCGCTCCCGCCACCGCCATCACCACGTCATACAAAATCCGCGGCGCCCGTCGCACCTCTTCCACCCGGACGCGCTCATCATTCCCGTGCTCGCTGGCGCCCTCCGCATCCGTGGCCGCGTACGGAGTAAACCCGTACGCCTCCATCCCCAGCGGACGATACCGCTGATTCTCCGTGTACCCGCTGGTCAGCCGCGGCACAACCGGCGCGCCCGGGAAATACTGCGCTGACACCTGCCGGATCGCCGCATACAGCGCCGTGTTGGTCGGCGAATAATTCGCCACCCGAAATTCCTTCTGCTGTGGCTCGATGCTCACATCCGGATCATTCACCACCCGCCGCAACGTCTCCAGAAATTGCACCGGGTCCTCGCCCGGAAGCAGTCTCACATCGAGGTTCGCCCAGGCTTCGGCGGGAATCACGTTAGTTTGCTCCGCTCCGCCCAGCATGGTCAGGGAGATGGTGTCGTGAAACAGGAAGTTCAACGATTCATCCTGCTCCACCTGTTGCTGGAACTTCCGGTCCTGCATCGCTTGCCGGATGTTGCGGAACTGCCGGGCGCGCGCTGGCGGTTCGTTCACCGCCATCTCTCGCAGCGACTCCTGCACGATGGGCAGCAGCTTGAACGGCGTCCGGTACGCCAGGATCCGGCTCAGCGCGCGCACCAGTTCAACCGGAGCCGAGTCCTGAATCGGCCGCGACCCGTGTCCCGGTCTCCCGCGTGCCACCATGTGCAGCCAGAACGGGCTTTTCTCGCCGACGTCCACGCCGATGTACTTGACCTTCCCATTCTCAAGCAGATTCTCTCCGCCCTCGTTAATCAGGAACTCCGCGTTGCCGAGAAGGTCGTGTTGGTTGGCGATCATCCAATCGGTGCCCGTGTTGGCGGCCTCTTCGTCGCTCACCGCGACAAAGATCACATCGCGGTCGAGCGCCATCTTCTCGCGCTTCAGCATCACCATTACGACCAGTTGCGCCAGGCCTTCGTTCTTCATGTCCTGCGCGCCCCGGCCGTAGAGAACGCCATCCACCACCTGCCCACTGAACGGGGGCACCCTCCAGTGCGCCGCATCGCTGGTCACCACATCCATGTGATTCAGCAGAAGAATCGGCCGCTTCGCGACGTTCGAGCTGTGCGGAATCCGCGCCCACAAGTCAGCCCGCCCCGGCTGGTATTCGAATACCCGGTTCTCGATACCCTCCTCGTCGAGGACCTTCTTAAAAAACGTGGCCGCCCGCATCTCGTTCCCCGGCGGGTTCGTGGTATCGATCCGCAGGTACTCCTGCATCCAGTGCGCAGCCAGGTCGGAGTATTCCTCCAGGCGATCCGGCCCCAGCTTGGCCGACGCCAGTGCGGTCCTCGGGGATTGCGCGACGACCGCATTTGGCGCCAGCGGGAGCAGTAAGAACAGGGCAACGCCAAAAGTGCAAATCCTTTGCACACCGCTTTCAGACATCCATTTCTCCCTGTGTTTTCGCGGGGATTCCGGGGATCGGCCCAAGTAGTTTTTATAGCAGTTTCTGCCAAAATTACGCGGCCTCAGGTGTTCCCCTCATCAGCTCCCCCAAATCGCGCTACAATGTCATTGTCTGTCAAGCGTTTAGCGTCGCCTCGCCAAATGGGGTTTGGCACGCAACCTGTTAATAGCCATGGTGAGCGTCGGGCATCAGGACGGCGCCCAGTCGGTAGGTTTCCAGTGCATGCGTTGCGTCAGCGTATGCCGGCATAGCAATATCTTGCTCTTAGTTCACCCGTTAGGGGACGCACTTAACAATCACGCAACACGCTCTCAGGCGTGCTGGAGTGGAGCCCGAAACGCTCCCCCAATCGGAGGAAGTTTAAAATGAAGAATCGCTCATTCGTTACTTTGCTTCTGGCCGGCGCACTTGCGCTTCCGGCCTTTGCCCAGCAGACTGCTTCGACTACCCCGGCTCCCGCCCCAACCAAGGCGGACGCGGCCACCGGAAAAGATCCCTTGCAGCCCGATACGCACGAAGGCTTCTGGGGCAAGATCAATCCCTTCGCCCGCAAGAAGTACGTGCAGCGCCAGACCGCGCCGATCCGCGACCGGGTCAACGAGCTCGACGAACTCACCGCCGCCAACGGCAAGATGATCAAAGACGTCGACTCGCGTGCGCAGCAGGGCATTCAGCTGGCTTCGACCAAAGCGAACGAGGCTGACCAGCACGCCATCGATGCCGGCAACCGTGCCAACACGGCCCAGCAGACAGCCACGGCCGCAACCACGCGCCTTACCACGGTGGAGCAGGTTGTGGGCAACATCGACCAGTACACGCCCTCGACCCAGACCGAAATCCGCTTCAAGCCCGGCCAGACCGTGCTGAGCAAGGCCGCCAAGGACGCTCTCGACGAAATGGCCACCCCGCTGAAGAGCCAGCGTGGCTACATCGTCGAAGTGCAAGGCTTCTCCTCCGGCCATGGCCAGACCGCGATCCAGAACTCGCAGAAGATGGCCGAGTCGGTGGTTCGTTACCTGGTCCTCAACCATGACATCCCGGTCTACCGAATCTATCTGGTTGGCATGGGCAACGCCCCCGTCCAGGCTGCCTCGGCCGGTGATGGCAAGGCCAAGCGCACCACTGGCGGCAAGGTGGAAATCAGCCTCCTCAAGAACAACGTGGATCAGCTGGCTTCCGCAGGCCAACAGCCCGCCGCGGCGAAATGACACTTCAACCCAGCGGGACTCAGTCCCGCCTATTCCCCCAAGAGCCTCTTGCGCAAGCGAGAGGCTTTTTGCTTTTGGTCAACACTCTCCAACAGTCTCCCTCAACACCTGTCATCCCGAGCGAAGTGAGGCGGCAGCCGAACGTAGTCGAGGGACCTTGCGTTCCCGTCGTTAGCTCCACAATCGCGCGACCTGGGGTGCTCCCTCCCTCCGCTCGTAAGCATCAATTAACACCACTCCCCCGCTTCACAGACAGCTTCCTCTTGCCGAGCGGAGTACAATCGTCCCCACATCCCTCCCCAAAGGGGCGTTCGGTGGAAACCTGCTACTACTCGCGGTACGACTCCCTCGCCGGGCCGTTGCTTCTCGGTGTCTCCGAGAAGGGACTCGTGGCTCTTGAATTCGATCGTGGTCAAGCTCGTCCGGTTCTCAAGGACAAGGGCGTCCGCTGGGACCCCTCCGACAAGAAGGCCAAGCCGTACGCACGGGAACTCACCGAATACTTCGCAGGCAAGAGAAGGGAGTTCACTTTTCCGCTCGAT
Organism: uncultured Acidobacteriaceae bacterium; assembly: GCA_964641665.1. Taxonomy (GTDB): domain Bacteria; phylum Acidobacteriota; class Terriglobia; order Terriglobales; family Acidobacteriaceae; genus Gp1-AA133. The sequence continues at coordinate 39,597 of CAZXKO010000080.1, read as the reverse complement.
CTTCGCGGCACTCCCTTCCAGCAGAAATGCTGGCATGCCCTGCTCCGGATTCCTTACGGCGAAACCCGCAGCTACGCCGACATCGCCCGCACGGTTGGCCAGCCGCACGCCTTTCGTGCCGTCGGCATGGCCAATAACCGGAATCCGATCGCAATCGTTGTGCCCTGCCACCGCGTCGTCGCCTCCGACGGAACGCTGTGCGGCTACGGCGGTGGGCTGGATATCAAACGCAAGCTCCTCGAACTCGAAGGCGCATTGACCGGCATCCTGGCAGCGTAATTTGACAGTGACCGTTCCGGGCGGTCCAAAGCGTCCGCACGTCGCTCAGAGTGAACCTTCACCGTGTCCGGAGGTTGTCCGCATGCTTCCGCGCGTGGAGTACTCAGTCACCGCCCCCACTGCTCCCGAGCAGCTCTGGGACGCCTTCTGCGACCTGAGCCGCCTGCTGCATCGCGGCATCTATTCCGACGCCTCCTGGACGGAAGGCCCACCCTGGCAGCTCGGCAGCCGTCTGCGCTACGTGATGGTCAAACCGGTCGCGGCTGTCGTCTCCTCGGTGGTCACGTTCGTCGATCCTGCGAAACGTGTCTCCATCATCAACCACGGTCTGGGGGTCACGGCTGATCAGATCGTGACCTTCGCCCCCATCCCCAACGGCATGACCCGAGTGACCATGACCATGGATTTCGTCGGACAATCCCCCGTTCTGTCTCGGCAGGGCGTCTCCGACGCGCTGACATTCGTTACCCGCGACGCCCTCGATTCCATGCTGGCCCGCTGGCACCAGAAACAGCCGGCCTCCTAGCCGCTCCAGTTTAATTTCCATCGCGCTTTTTGGCCTGTCATCGCGAGCGTAGTCAGGCACAAGCCGAACGCAGTTGAGGGACCCCGTGTTTGCATGTAGCATCACCGGCCCCTGTCACCTTTTCACAACTGGCCAAGAGCCTCGTCGAGCAGCGAAGATCTTGCCCTCCCCGTATAATCCTCCCTCGCAATCAACCCGAGCCCCGTGGCCACTTCCACCACCACCAAATCCGCCATCCGCAAAGCAGGTCTCTTTTACTTCGTCTGGGTCATGTTCTCCTACTGCACCGGTGGTCCCTTCGGCCTGGAAGACATGGTCACCACCTCAGGCCCGGGCCTGACGCTGATTTACCTGCTGGTCATTCCATTTTTCTGGTCGATCCCCGTCTCCCTTGTTTCTGCCGAACTCACTTCGGCGATGCCGGTGGAGGGCGGATTCTATCGCTGGTCGCGCGCGGCCTTCGGGGATGTCTGGGGATTCCTCGCGGGCTGGTGGAACTGGTGCGCGTCGTTTTTGCTGGGCGCCGCCTACGCCGTACAGGTTTCCGACTACCTCAGCTTCTACATCCCTCAACTCGCTGGCTGGAGACACTATGCCGTCTCCCTCCTGGTCGTGGTCTTGATCACGTGGATTAACGTGCGCGGCATCGAAGCAGTAGGAAAATTTGCCACCGCCCTTGAGTTCTTCATTCTCCTCCCCGTGCTGGTGCTGGTCGTCATGGGTCTCTCGAAATGGCACCACAACCCGTTCGTTCCCCTGACTCCGCCGCACCAACCGCTGTTTAGCGTCTTCGGCATCGGCCTCTCCCTCGGACTCTGGCTTTACTCTGGCTACGAGCAATGTTCCACCGTGGCCGAAGAGGTGGAGAACCCCAGTCGCACCTATCCACTCGCCCTCGCGATCGTGGTGCCGTTGTCGATGGCTGTTCTCTTTCTGCCGACTCTGGCCTCGCTCGCGGCGCTCGGTAACTGGCAGAGCTGGCATACCCGCTACTTCTCCGACGCCGCCCAGCTCATCGGCGGACCGTGGTTCGGCTCCTGGATGACGCTCGCCGCCATGGTCACCAACCTCTCGCTGCTGAACGCCACCGTCCTCACCTCGACCCGCATGCCGTTCGCTATGGCTGAGGACGGCTACCTGCCTTCGGTTTTCACCGGCAAGCACCGCCGCTACGGCACACCCTGGATCGCCATCATCGTTTCCGGCGTGATTTACGCCCTGCTCGCCCTGCACTCCCTGGTGCAGCTGATCACCATCTACAGCTGGCTGCGGGTCGCGACCACTGTGCTTACGGTTCTGGCCGCCTGGCAACTGCGCCGCAAGCGCCCCGATCTGCCCCGCTCCTTCGTAATCCCCGGCGGCCAGCTCGGGCTCATCACCGCAGTGGTTGCCGTAATCGCGATGAGCGCGGTCGCGCTCGCGGGCAGCTTGTTCGGGAACACCGGTAACGGAGGCGTGAACCTTTACGGGCTAGTCTGGGGTCCGCTGGCCCTGGCGGCCGGACCGCTGGTGTACGTAGGGCTGCGAGCCGTGAAGAAATACTGGTAAGTCACGTTCTCCAACTGGCTCGATCACCAGTGTCGCGCGGCGGCACAGAAGGGCACTATGAATCTGGGACGGCGTTGAAGATCTGTTGGTATACGCGGGATTGGCTCGTTTGGTCGGTATCGATCCGCTAGTGAGGTCGCGATCGCATCCGCGGAGCAGCCTGTTGCCGGCAGCTACTCCATCACGCAGCTCACTCATTTCCCCGGAACAGGTCCGCTCCGCCGGCGAAAACAACGATCAGAATTCCAAGGCAGATACTGTAAAACCATCCCCTCAGTACCGGACTGAAGATGGTCAACTGGATCGCCGCTGCCGCCGAACCGAGCATGAAGATGAGTCCTGTGCTCTGCTTCTTGGTCATGGTTTCATCTCCGATTGCATCTCTTTTTTGTGCCGGCGCCACTCCGCCCTTGTAGGCAGACACTCTACACAGCACCCAGAAAGAGCCTGTGATGGATACGAGCATAAAACTGTCCGGCTTAATTCGGAGGCCCTGATTGCCTCCCGGGGGAGCACTTTGGTCCAGGACCTTTAGTGCATCCATGACCACCAAAGAAGGTTCTTCAACACCTGCGCCCGTTTGCGACAGTCAGCCAGCGTTCCGTGCTGCTCGCTGTAAAATCTAGAATGGGATTTTGGCGCGCTGGGACGGAGGGAACATGGTCGAAGCTGCCGAACAGTACAAAGCTCGACTTGGGGCGTATGTCGAAGGCAAAGATCCAGTCGCAATGCAAAGCCAGACGTCGCATACGTTAGCGCGATTAGTCGACGGTGTCGGAGAAACCCAGCTCAGCCTCAAGCCCGCGCCCAACAAGTGGTCGGTGACGGAGATCTTGGCTCATATGGCCGCGGACGAACTGCGCAGCACTTGGCGCTACCGTCAGATACTCGAGCACGACGCTCCAGAATTGCTCGGCTTCGATCAGGAAATGTGGGCACGTCTCGGGGACTATGCGTCATGGAATCCCCAGGAAGCGCTGGAAATGTTCCGCCTCTTGCGTGAAACCAACCTGCGGAACGCGCCAAGCTGACCGTGCAAGCGTTATGTCGCCACATGGCACTCCATGATATGGACCACATCGAGCAGGTGCGCACAATCCTGGGCCGCTAATATTCCACCGTCCACTCAGCACCCCGGAATCAACCACTCGAGAATGTGCCTCCGAGCGCGTGACGGCGAAAAAACGGGAATCCAGCTGTACCCACTTTGTCGACGTTGGCTTCGGCGAACGCCTTGACGCGGTCGAGTGAGGATTGCAGTAGGGCGTTGTAGTGCTCGAGATCTTCAGATCCGACGTCTTCGGGCACGGGGATCAGGGTGCCGACTCGCATCAGGGCCCGAGAAAAGGGTTTGGGGACCAGCAGGCGATCCCAGGTGTTCAGGACCCAGGCGCGATCGATGGCGATGTGAAAGACAGCCATGGGGACTCTCGAGGCGCGCGCTAACAACACCGGGCCGGGCTTGGTGACGAAGCGCGGGCCACGCGGGCCGTCGATGGTGAACGCGACGGTCCATCCCGCTTCTATGTGCTTGCGCATTCCCAGCAGGCCGCGCACCGCGCCCCGACTGCTGGAGCCGCGGACGGGAAGAAAGCCGAAGCGGCGGATCATGCGGGCGGTGAACTCTCCGTCGAAACTGGTGCTACTCATCACGCGGATGTCGAGATCGCGCCACAGGTAAGTCGCGGCGAACGTGCACTGGTGCCAGAACGAGTACACGAACGGCCGCTGCTCGAGGCTGACAGGGGAGTTTGGCTCGCAGGAAACGGAAAAACGCATGGTTGGGCCGATGAGTCGGACGGCAATGGTGGTGGCCCAGGAGATGAGGCTCAGGAGGAGATCCTGCCAGCGGGTGAAGGGAGGGCGGTCGCCAACGGGGTCAGCAGTAGCTCGGGTGGGGCTGGCACTCACGTCGACATTGTAAAGGGAGGACCGTTCTTGACTCTCAATGGACTGTCCGGCTCGCAGCAGCAAAGGATTCGGAAGGGCTGAAAGCCGACAACTGATAGCTGACGGCTGCTACCCTTCCAGGTAGGCGTCGATCCAGTTTTTGAGTTTGCGGCGGCGTTCGTCGGTGGCGTCGAAGCGGACGCCAAAGGAATGCTTGGGCTTCTTCCAGCTCACATTCCCGCGAATCCAGATGCGGGGCAGGGTGAGCAGCGCGAACGATACTTCGACGCTCTGGCCAGAGCCTATTTCTTCGGCGGTCTTGATCGACATGCCTCCCGAGCTCACTTCGATGCTGGTGGCGGTGATTTTTCTGCTGTCTCCGACATGCACCGCGACTTCCGTCATCACCGGAATGCGCACGTAACGGCGGAACTCGTGAAGCACCAGCAGGTGTGTGGCACGAACCAGCTTGAGGGCCGCCGAGCGCTCGACGGGCTCCTGGAAAATCGCGTTGATGCCGTACTTGGAGTAGCGCATGGCTTCCTGCGCGCTGCCGCCAAGGCCGTAGATCACCATGCGGCTGTTGGAGGATGAGGTCCGAATCGCTTCCATCACGGCCTGCGCGCCCGGGCCAAGTCTTACCACGCAAGCCTCGAATTTTTCCTTTTTCAGGCGCTCGGCCGCGTTCCCCGGCATCAGGACGGTTTGTATACCGAACTGTTTGAAACAGTCGACCAGAACGGTCTTGGTGGTGTCCTTGAGATCGACCAAGGCAATCCGTGCCGCAGCCTTCTTGGTCTGGGGGATGGGGGCCAAGGCGGTGCCGAGGGCGTTGTCCATAGCTGTGGGGCCGAAACCTCTGGAAAACCTATTCTGGCCCGCAAGAACGGCTTTGGCAAAGGTTCCTTCGGGCCAATTCCGGGTACAAAAGTGCCATTACGCGGGGTGGACTGACGGGTTACTTCGGGCCCTTGCAAATTTCGACGGGAAGGCAGCGTCTTCTCTGCGATCTCTGCGAGATCTTGGCGCCCTCCGCGGTTAAAGGCTTCTGGTGCACTTGGGGAGGCCATGAATCCCTGAATTCGGCAAGCGGTTCAAGGAGAGGATACGAAACACACAAGATCCCTTCGACTACGCTCAGGGCAGGCTCTCGACGGCGTTCGGCTCGCGCCGCTGCACTCGGGATGATAGGTGAAAGCTACGACCAGCGCTTGAACACGATGGCGCCGTTAGTGCCGCCAAAGCCAAAGGAGTTCGAGAGGGCGTAGTCGAGGCTCGCTTTACGCGCCCGGTTGGGGACGAAATCCATCTCTTTCGTGTCCGGGTCCTGATTCTCCAGGTTGATGGTTGGCGGCAGGATCTGATCGCGCAGCGCCAGCACTGAAACACCGGCTTCCAGGCCGCCGGCGCCACCCAACAGGTGGCCAGTCATCGACTTGGTGGAACTCACCGGCACTTTGCGCTCGCTGAAGAAATTGCGGATGGCATGAGCCTCAAGCACGTCGCCAATCGGTGTCGAGGTACCGTGGGCGTTGACATAGCCGATGTCGGCTGGGCTAACCTTGGCGTCGCGTAGTGCGTTCTTCATGACGCGGAAGCCGCCTTCATGCTCCGGTGCGGGCTGGGTGATGTGGTAGGCGTCGCCGCTCATGCCATAGCCTACAAGCTCGGCGAGAATCGGCGCGTTGCGGCGCTGGGCAAACTCGAGTTCTTCCAGGATCAGGATGCCGGCCCCTTCGCCGATGACGAAGCCGTCGCGCGCAGCGTCCCAGGGACGGCTGGCCTTCTCGGGTTCGTCATTGCGGGTGGACAGCGCGCGCATGGCCGCGAAACCGCCAACTCCCATGGGCGTGATGGCCGCTTCGGCCCCGCCGGCGATCATCACGTCGGCGTCGCCGTGCTGGATGATACGCATCGAGTCGCCAATCGAATGTGCACTGGTGGTGCAGGCGGTGGCCGTGGCCTCGTTGGGCCCCTTGGCTCCGAAGCGCATGGAGACATGCCCGGCGGCCAGGTTCACGATGGCCGCGGGAATGAAGAAGGGGGAGATCTTGCGGGGGCCGCCTTCCAGCAGGGCGCGATGTTCGCGCTCGATGACGTCGAATCCGCCGATGCCCGAGCCGATGTGGACGCCGACCCGCTCGGCTGTCTCGGGGGTCACCTGCAAACCGCTCATTTTCATCGCTTCGTCCGACGCCGCCAGGGCGAAGTAGATGAAGCGGCCCATCTTCTTGACTTCTTTCTTCTCGACGAAATTCAGGGGATCGAAGTTCTTGACCTCGGCCGCGATCTGGCAGGCATGCTGGGAAGCGTCGAATTGCGTGATGCGGCCCACGCCGCTCTTGCCCGCCAGCAGATTCTTCCAGACTTCATCCGTGGTGTTTCCGACGCCGCAGATGAGGCCGATGCCGGTAACTACGACCCGCCTCGCCAAACCTACTTCCCGCCTTTCGAGTGCTTGCCGATGTAGTCGATGGCATCCTGCACGGTGCGGATTTTTTCCGCGTCCTCGTCGGGGATTTCGATGTCGAACGCTTCCTCGAACGCCATGACCAGTTCGACGGTATCGAGCGAGTCGGCGCCTAGGTCGTCCACGAACGACGCATTGGTGGTGACTTCGCCCTCATCGACTCCCAGTTGCTCGACGATGATCTGTTTTACCTTCTCGTCAACGGCTGCCATTAGTTCTCCTTGCCGGCCGCGGTGCGCGGTCCTGGTCCGAATGTCCTACTTGCTGACCTTGGCATGCTTTTCGATGTAGTCGATAGCGTCCTGCACGGTGCGGATCTTCTCGGCAGCCTCGTCGGGAATTTCCAGATCGAAGCCTTCTTCGAACGCCATCACCAACTCGACCTGGTCGAGCGAGTCCGCGCCTAGGTCGTCCACAAATGAAGCCTTGGGGGTGACTTCGCCTTCGTCCACGCCCAACTGCTCTACTACAATCTGCTTCACCTTCTCATCGATCGACGCCATAGAAATACCACCTCCGGAAAATGTTGGAAGAGAGGAACGGTTAGTGTAATGGTCCCCGTGAACAGGTGTAAAGGAAGCGGGCGGCTTTCGGTGTCCGCTTAACAGGTACGGCTTGTTCCTCGGCCCTTGCTGGAGTCCTTCAGCATCCTAACCGCTCGCGCGGAAAGGGGTCAACGCGGGAACCCGGATAAGCACGCTTGCAACCTGCGCGGCAAAGCTGGACACTCGTTGGCCATGCGCGCCGTGATTCAGCGGGTGAGCCGGGCGAAAGTGACGGTTCGAGGAGAGGTGACGGGCGAAATCGACCACGGCCTACTCGTCTTGCTGGGCGTAGGCCACGAAGACACCGAAGCTGACGCTGCCTATCTCGCCGACAAGACCATCGGGCTGCGCATTTTCGAGGACGCCGAGGGCAAGATGAACCGGGCCGTGGGCGAGATTGGGGGCGCTGTGCTGGTAGTGTCGCAGTTCACGCTCTATGGCGATGTCCGCCGAGGCAAGCGCCCGTCGTTCGACGGCGCAGCGCCGCCGCAGAAAGCGCGCGAGCTCTACGAATACTTCGTCGAACGAATCCGGGCGGCTGGCCTGCGCTGCGAGACCGGACGTTTCCAGGAAATGATGGAGGTGGAGCTGGTCAATGACGGCCCGGTAACGATCCTGCTGGATTCGGCGAAGACCTTCTAGTGCGCGATTTCGTACATTCGCAGCACAAGTTCCCTGGCGGCATCCCATCCGGCCGGTGACATACTTCCGCGTTGTCATCCTGAGCGGAGCGAAGGACCTATGTAATTCCTTCCTAAATGCCGATTTTCAGCCCCCGCCTACTCCGCCGCCGACGTATGGTCGTGCACAATCTTCCAACCTTCCGGGAATCTCCGGAAAACCAGAGTGAATATTCCATGCGGAGTCTTGCCGTCGGAAAGCGTCAAATGCCACGCCCCGCGCACAAAGGCCGCATCCGAGCCCAGCGGCTCGATCCGGAGTTCGGAGAACTCCAGCTTCCCCATCTCTTTGCCTTCGCCTTGATATCGATTCCTGTACCGCGCGAGGGCGCCCTCCCATCCCGAGGTCTCATGCGCATCGGAAAAGAATGTCAGCTGCGGAGAATTCCAGTAGCCGGCCATGAAGCCTTCGAGGTCATGGCGGTTCCACGCTGCCTGCTGGGTGCGCAAGACGTTCTCGACCGCCGTTTTCGTTTCTTGATCTGAGCTGGCCCCCGCGTAGGCCAGCATCGGCACCAGAAATAACGTCGCCAATAACTGCGGAACTCGTATGCGCATCCCAGTTCCTCCTGAGGCGCACCAGTTTCGCATAACAAGACACCGCTGTCTGGGAGCTGCGAGGTTCGCGGCAAAAGAAAACAGCGGCCTTCGCCGCTGCGATCTTCACCCAAAATTCGGCCGACGCTCAGTCCGTTCTTGATCCTAGCACTACGCCGGACTCTTCTTCGCCGCCAGCGCCTTCGCTCCCACCACTTCCCACGGACGTTTCTTGCGCTCGGCCTGCGGCTTGTCACGGTCGACGATGCGGTCGTAGTGGTACGACTCGCTCACGGTACCGAGCGACTCGTTATACAGACTGGGCAGGCCCAGGGCTTCTTTCAACTCTTCGACGAAGGAATGCAGCGCCTTCAAGTGGTCGGCCGTTGCCGGGACTTCTGTCTTTGATGTCTTCAGAAACTGTTGGTAGCCCTTGTTGACCAGCTTCGAAATCTCGGTGCCCACCAGGTAGCCGGGGTAGGCGAAAATCTTCACGCCGTCGGCGCCATCTTTTTGGATCGCCGCCGACACGTTGTACTTCTTCAGGAAGACTCGCCCGGCCGTTCCGGGCGCCTCGAGCACGTCAAAACCGTGCTCGCGCAGCCATCCGAGCGCGTCTTCGTAGGTTTTTTGTTCCACCTTGCTAGCCATTTCTCGTTTAATCCCTTCTGCAACGTCTGCACCGTTAGATGCAGTTACCAAGGAAAGAGTGCGCCCCGAAAAGTTGATTGCATCCGAGGTGCCTCTTCTATAATCGGATGCAGGTAGTAGATACCTCTTTTCGCCGATTCTGGCACATTACTATAGTCACGGCTGTCTTAGCGAATGACGCAGGTTTCCACCAACCCGGCGGTAGTCCCCGCTTCCGAATCGAAGTCGCCGCGCCCGTCCGCGCGTCTCGGACTGAGAGCGCTTGACCGCATCGGCAACACACCTTTGCTTCGCCTCGAACGCATTTCCGCCGATCTGCCCGATGTTGAGATTCTCGGCAAAGCCGAATGGTACAACCCGGGCGGATCGGTGAAGGATCGCGCCGCCTCCAACATCATCGCCGAAGCACAGCGCGCCGGAAAACTGACACCCGGCAAGATCCTTCTCGATTCCACCAGCGGCAACACCGGCATCGCCTATGCCCTGATCGGCGCCGCGCAAGGCATTCCCATCACGCTGTGCATGCCAGAAAACGTCTCGCCCGAGCGCAAACGCATTCTGCAGGCCTATGGCGCGAATATCATCTACACCGACCCGGGCGACGGCTCCGACGGCGCCATCCGCATGGCCCGTGAACTTCACGCCAAGCATCCCGATCTCTATTACTACGCCGACCAGTATTCCAACGACGCCAACTGGCAGGCTCACTACCATGGCACGGCCAATGAGATCTGGCAACAAACTGAAGGACGTATCACCCACTTCGTCTCCATCCTCGGCACCAGCGGAACCTTCATGGGCACGGCCCGCCGCCTGAAGGAACTCAACCCGCACGTGCGCTGCATTTCCCTTCAGCCCGACTCGGCCTTCCACGGCATCGAAGGCACCAAGCACATGGCGTCGGCGATCGTCCCCAAGATTTACGACCCCAGGCTCGCCGACGAGGATCTCGAGATCGCAACCGAAGACGCCTATCGCATGGCGAAGCGCCTGGCGCGCGAAGAAGGCCTGCTCGTAGGGGTCTCCGCCGCTGCCGCCGTCGTAGGCAGCCTGCGAGTCGCGCAGGGCCGCAAGAAGGGGCAGCTCACGGTCATCGTCACGATCCTGTGCGACTCCGGCGACAAGTACCTGAGTGAACGCTTCTGGGAAGAGGAATAGTCGTCAGTCGCAAGTCGCTAGTCGTCAGGGAAAACCTCACGTTACCGGAGGAGAAAAACAGTTAGATCAATTGCCTTCATCCCTTGAATTTCCTCTGTGTCCCCTGTGTCCTCTGTGGTTGAAAAAGCTTTTATGCTGAAGATGAACTCAACCCAGTACGCCGAAATCCGCCGCCACGGCGAAGAGACCTACCCGCACGAATGCTGCGGAGTTCTGCTGGGAACCATGGACGGTGACATCCGCATCGTCCTCTCAATCGCCCGCTGCGGCAACACCCGCACCGACTCCCCGCAGAACCGCTACAACATCGACCCGAAGGAACTCGTCCGCATCCAGCGCGAAGGGCGCGCCCGCGACGAAGACATCGTCGGCTTCTACCACTCGCACCCCGATCATCCTGCGCAGTGGTCGCAGACCGACCTCGCCGAAGCCCACTGGTTCGGCTGCTCGTACGTGATTACGCGTGTGGCCCAGGGAAAAGCGGACGTCACGAACTCCTTCGCGCTCACCGGCACCGACGAGCCCGACAAGGCATTCGTCGACGAGAAAATCGAAGTCGGCTAGTCGACCGCTAGCGGTGTTGGTATAACCTGGCCCACCAGTCGGATTCGCCCATCACTTCCACAGCAGTGCGAATATCAGCGCCGCCCCGGCAATTGTGACCACGAGCCAAAAAGAGAGTTGGTTGATCAGAGGAAGAGAAGCACTTGAGAAGCGCGCCCGGTATGTGTCCCCAACTTCGTCGGAGCCAAGCTTCCACCACGTGCGCTTGTCGGTTGACGAGTCCGTTTTCGCCAGGCGCATTCGCATGAAGACATTGCTGCCAATCCCCACCGCCATCACTACCAGCACCATCGACAGGACAATTCGAAACATGGAGTTCCCGCCCCGATCGTTTTTTCCAGCGTGTTCAGAATAAGCCGCTTGTCAACCGGATCAGTGACAGGGTCGCCCGGCCCCGACCCTCGGACCAATTTCCCCCTGAATCCCCGGCCCCGCCTGTGGCATCATGTAGGCATGGCTAAGATCCACATTCCAACCCCTTTACGCCAGTACGCCGGGAAGCAGGCGGCGGTTGTCGTCAAGGCGGGTTCCATCGCTGAGGCGCTCTCCGGCCTGGTCTCGCAGCACCCCGACCTGCGCCGCCACCTCTACACCGACGACGGCAAGCTGCGCGCCTTCGTCAACGTTTATCTGAACGACGAGGACGTCCGCTACCTGCAGAAAGACGCAACCGCTGTCAAAGACAGTGATACCATTTCCATAGTGCCTTCGATCGCCGGGGGCCGTTAGACCCATGATCGGTCGACCGACAACCCGAATGTCCCTCCTCAGCGCCCGCTGCTGTTGTTGTCCGTCCTGTTGTTGTCGCTAGCCGATCCGCAGTCCTGCAGCGTCTCAATTTTCACATCCGAGGTTCTCATGGCCACCACAGTCGAAGTCAAACCCGAAACCGTTACCCTTACCAACGACGAAATCCTGCGCTACTCGCGCCACCTGATCATGCCCGAGGTGGGCATGGAGGGCCAGTTGAAGCTGAAGGCCGCGCGCGTGCTGTGCATTGGCGCCGGCGGCCTCGGCTCGCCCTTGGCGCTGTATCTGGCCGCGGCCGGTGTGGGTACCATGGGGATCGTCGACTTCGACGTGGTGGACTTCACCAACCTGCAGCGCCAGATCATTCACTCGACCGCCGACGTGGGTCGCAAGAAACTCGACTCCGCCGCCGACAAGCTGAAGGCCATCAACCCTTACGTTAATCTGCGCACCTTCGAGACCCGCCTTTCCAGCGAAAACGCGCTCGATCTGTTCCGGGAATTCGACATCATCGCCGACGGCACCGACAACTTCCCCACGCGCTACCTCGTCAACGACGCCTGCGTGCTCACCGCCAAGCCCAACGTCTACGGATCGATCTTCCGCTTCGAAGGCCAGGCCAGCGTGTTCGCCACCGAACAGGGCCCGTGCTATCGCTGCCTGTATCCCGAGCCGCCACCGCCCGGACTGGTGCCCTCCTGTGCCGAAGGCGGCGTGCTCGGTATCCTGCCCGGACTGGTCGGAGTGATGCAGGCCACCGAGGCCATCAAGCTGATTCTCGGCAAAGGCGAGCCGCTCATCGGGCGCCTCCTGCTCATCGACGCCTTGGGCATGAAGTTCCGCGAGCTGAAGCTGCGCAAGAATCCCGACTGCCCCGCCTGCGGCAAGCACCCCACGATTACCAAGCTGATCGACTACAATGAATTCTGCGGAATTCGCGGGGAGGAAAAGCCAGTGGAGACGGGTATTCCGGAGATCCAGGTCGAAGAACTCAAGCGCCGCCTCGATGCCGGCGACGATCTTTTCGTGCTCGACGTGCGCGAGCCGCACGAATACCAGATCTGCAACATCGGCGGCCACCTGATCCCCCTCGGCGACCTGCCCAAGCGCGTCAGCGAACTCGACTCCAGCCGCGAAATCGTAGCCCACTGCCGTTCCGGCGTGCGCAGCGCGAAAGCGGTCGGATTTCTGCAGCAGGCCGGGTTCAAGAAAGTGCACAACCTGGCGGGTGGCATTCTGGCGTGGGCGGATCGGGTCGATCCCAAGATGCCGAAGTACTGAGAGTCGTTGCAAAACGAAGTGCGTGTTTTCTCAGGGGAGCGCCAGATGCGCTCCTCGCACTTTTTGCGGAATCTCAACCTCGCGATGCTCTCCCACGGCTGTCATTCCCGACCGAAGTGAGGCACCAGCCGAACGCAGTGGAGAGACCTCGTGTTTCTCGCCGGTGCCCAGGTTCGCGGTCGTTCTTTGGCGCTGGCCTGGGAACGAACTTGGGAAGGGCACGACTTCAGTGGTGCCACCATGAGCCGCATAAACACTCGGCTTTCGCCCCTGAGGTTCGCTCTGAAAACTGAATGCAATTCGCCGCGTGAAACCCCAATCGCGACTCGGGACGAATTGGCGGCCTACGCGCACGCACTAATGGAAGCAGGGTCGACGCTCAACTCGCATAGCAAAAATCGTCATAAAACTTGGGTGTAGGCCATGAAGGCGGTGTCTAATATCCCAGATGCCTCGCTGGTTGTTCACTGTCGTGATTCTTCTTCACGTGGTTTCGGCGGGATTTGCTCAGCTATCGGGGAATGGCGATCCCAAGTACGATCTCAAGAAATGTAAGCCGAAACTACTCAGCGAAAAGCCTGTCCGGCAGCCGAAGCTCTTCCAAATTCGCAGAGGAGACAAACCGACGGGCTACTCCCCGTTGGTCGCTCTTGAAATACTCGAATCCGGCGCAGTAGTGAACGTGCACCTCGCACGCAGTTCGGGTGTCCCAGACCAAGACGCCTACGCACTTGAATCTGTCCGAGGATGGAAGTTCAATAGTCGTCCGGGGTGCGGAACCGTGGAATCAAAAATGGACATCACGATAGACCTTCGCTAATGCTGGGCGGCGATTTGCAGGCCAGACAATCGGGGAGCCCATTCAGGCTCCCCTTATCGTTCTACTCCGTTCGCGAGCAGCGCCTACTTCGTAGCGTCTGCTTTCGCGGCCTCCTCACCCACCGCAAATGCGAACTTCTTGCCGCTCAGGCGAACTTCGCTCAGCGTCTTCGTGCCGTCCTCGCTGTTCTTCACCACTGCCGCATCGTTCTGAGCAGGTTTGCTCAGGTCGACCATATGCGCGGGAACTTTCGCGATTACTTTCCTTCCCTGCATGATGCTCAGTTCCACGCTGGGCCCGTTACCGTCCCACTGAAGCTTGTAGTCGCCGGGAGCCAGTTTGGTTCCGTTTACGCTGGTTGGTTCCTGAATCTGCAGAGATCCCTTGTTCGCTGCGAATGCGCTTGTTGCCAGCAGTAAAGCCAGCCCCAGAAATAGACTCTTCGAACCCTTCATACGAAACTCCTTCCTTCTCCCGACTCGAAATCGGGCACCGGTTCTGGCGGCCTGGCTGTGTCCAGTCGCGAGAAGCTCTTGCCTTTTCCCGCGCTTGGCCTACAATGCTGCCGTCGGGGTTCAAGACAAAAGAGTGCGGTCGCAAGACCTCGCGCTTTTGCTCCAGGGGCTGTTCTCATCTGGCCGCCAAACCGTGCTGAGACAGTCCCTCGAACCCCGTAAGAATTTTCACCTGATAAACGTTAGCCGCTGATAGATTCCAGCGCCTCACCCCGTTCCCAGGCATTGTGTGCTGATACGTTCGATCCCGACCTGAAGTTCCCTTCCAGTTTTCGATCGTGATCACAGCTTTGGACGAGATCGAAAGCACGCGGTTAGCAGCAGTTTTTACGCGGCACATACACGCACGCGATGTGTCTTTGTCTAGTGGTTAGTATCTTTGTCGTCGCTGTCGTGTTTCTTGCCGGTGCCCAGAGTGGGATTGTCCAACCAGCTTTTGAAACTGATCTACGCCGAGGCGTCCCTGATCGCGTCCCAATTTGAAAGTGTCATCCCGAGCAAGTGAGGCGCCAGCCGAACGCAGTCGAGGGACCTTGCGTTTCGCATGCAGCGCCCACGGCTCGACGAATCCGCTATGCCCCAATCTTCAACACAATCTTCCCAAAATTCTTCCGTTCCTTTAAAAGCCGATACGCCTCCGCCGCCTGCTCCGCCTTCATCACATGCCCGATCACCGGCTTCAGCCTGCCCTGCGCAATCCAAGCAGACAGCTGCTTCCACGCCGCCTCCATCAAATCTCTTTTCCCCGAGAGATACGTCAGCCACAAGCCCTGCACCATGGCGGCCTTCGCGTAAAGCGCCCTCAAATCCAGTTGCGGCTGCTTGCCCGTAGCCGTTCCGTACTGAATTACTTTTCCGAAATCGCGCAGGCAGCGGATGCTCTTCGCCGTATGCTCTCCCCCCAGCATCTCGAAAACCGCGTCGACACCTTCACCCTTTGTCATTTCTTTGATCGCTTCTTCGTAGTCGCGCTCCACGTAGTTGATCCCATGCTGCAAACCAAGTTCTTTCACGCGCGCCAATTTTTCTTCTGACGAAGACGTGCCGTACATCTCCACGCCCAGAATTTTTCCGATCTGCACCGCCGCCGTGCCCACGCCGCCTGCCACCGCATGAATCAACACCCGCCGCGATCCGCCCGAGTTCTCGAGCATCCCCGCTTCCCAATACGCAAAGTACGCGGTGAAGTAGTTCACCGGAAAGGCTGCCGCCTGTTCGACGCTCCACCCTTCGGGCACCGTCCACAACAACTCGGGCCGCGCCGCTGCCTTTTCGCCGAAAGCCGCCCACTGGATATAGCCCATCACCCGCCGACCGGTCGCTTCTTCGACGCCGGCAAACTCGCGTCCGGCAACCAGCGGTGGCTTGGGCGTGCCCGGGTAGCTGCCCTGCGCGGTCATGAAGTCAGCGAAGTTCAGCCCGCCCGCCTCCACCCGCACCAGCACCTGGCCCGGTTGCGCAACCGGCTCCGGAACGTCCCGCACCTCCAGCACCTCGGGGCCACCCAAACGCGTGATGACAATGGCTTTCATACCCACGAGTCTATCAGCAGCGCCGCGCGACCGCCTCGCGTCCGGACCCACCGCCCGCCGTTGAAACCCCACGGGATGGCTATTTGGGACTATCCGACGTAGGTATATACTGGGCCGGTCGTACTTACTTGTTTTGCCCGTGCCGGGGCCCGTACCGGGCGGGAGCGGAGCACGTTTCATCTCCCATTCATGGCTCCGCATTTAAAGATCGTTGGCTTCCGATAGGGCGTGAGAGGCCAGCGCGGGATGCGCGAAGTCTGCCCGAAGTTCGGCAGGCGAACCTTCCCGAGGAGGTCCATACTCGTGGACTTGGTATTGGTTCGGTTCTTATTCGTTCTCATCGTTGCCGTTGCCTGTTACGTCATAGAACCCTTCGGCCTGAGCGCCAAATGGGACGCCGCGGTAGGCGTGATCATCGGGATCGCCGTCATCCTCTTCGAGTGGCGGCTTCGCCTGGTCAGCCTGAAGCGCCTGATTGGCGCCGCCATCGGCAGCATCCTGGGCATCATCGGCGCCTACCTGTTTGCATTGGTCATCCGCAGCAGTGTTCCCGAAGGCCACACCCAGAGCTTCCTGCAGATCCTGGTCATGCTGCTCATGGCCTATGTAGGACTGATCGTGGGGGCCAACAAAGGCGACCTCCTGAACCTGGCGGCGCTCGGCGGCATCTTCGGCGGCGAGAAACAGTCGAAGAAGAGCTACAAGATTCTCGACACCAGCGTGATCATCGACGGCCGCATCGCCGACATCGCCGAAACCGGCTTTCTCGACGGCGTCATCGTCACGCCCCAGTTTGTTCTCCGCGAGCTCCAACTGGTGGCCGACTCCGCCGACTCGCTCAAGCGCAACCGCGGCCGCCGCGGCCTCGACATCCTGCAGCGCCTGCAGAAAGTCGCCTCGCTCAACATTCAGATCGTGGAAGATGATTTTCCCAGCGTCCGCGAAGTCGATTTGAAGTTGATCGAGTTGGCCAAGCTCTACGAAGGCAAAATCATCACCAACGATTTCAACCTGAACAAAGTCGCGCAGCTGCAGGGCGTGGCCGTGCTCAACATCAACGAGCTCGCGAACTCGCTCAAGCCGATCGTGCTGCCGGGCGAGACCATGCGCGTGTTCATCCTGAAAGAAGGCAAGGAATACAACCAGGGTGTTGCCTACCTCGATGACGGCACCATGGTCGTGGTCGACAACGCGCGCAAGATGATCGGCAAGACCATCGACATCTCGGTCACCTCGGTGCTGCAGACCACGGCCGGCAAGATGATCTTCGGCAAGTGGGACGAGCGCGCGGCCGCCCGTTCTGAACCATCTCGCGCGATCAGCACAGCGTCGTCGCCGGCGAACCCGATTCCCGCTGCGATTCCCAACGGAGGTGAAGTGAAGAAACCGCAGCCCATGATGGTGGACCGTCCCGCTGACTAAAAACGAATGAAGGCGGGACCCGATGGCTCCCGCCCATTATTGTCTCGGTCAAAAGTTCGACCTTACTGGGTTGCTGCGATGGAGTTGACGGTCACAACCCTTCCTTCGAGAATTCCCTCGACCTGTACCCGCTGTCCTGACAGCCGATTCACCTCATCCGCGTCGCCATCCAGCGTGTAGACATTGTCGCCGGCGACCAGCGCGTACCTGGCACCCTTCTTCACGCATTCCCGCGTGCACTCAGCGGCATTCTTGTCAGAAGCCGGGTGTCTGGCGCGGCAGGACGTATCGGTCACAACGCCCGTAAATGTTTTTGGTCTGTTCGCGGCGTCGTCGGCCCCAAGCGCCGACGGCATTTCCCGCGCCGGCAGCGCCACCGCAGTCGTCGCAGTCACGACGGCTAGCGCGATCGCGAGTCCACATGCCACCGCGGCGCTTAGCCCAATCAACTCGAGCCAGAATCCCTTGTTCTTCATACCCGGTTCTCCTGAAACGTATACAGCGATTGCTTCAATGCGACGATTCAGGCGTACACAGGATGAAGCACGTGGGGTGCCACGCAACTGCGGCCAATCCAGGCCGTAAGTTATTGCTTATGCGAAATTTGCGGTCGGTCTAACGCGCAGCGCGTTGCCGCAGGCGTAGGCTCGCAGCAAGAAATTCACGTTCTCAGAAAAATTGACTCGGACGGGAAGGGGTAAACAGAGAACTACGCGGGCGCGCTCGAAGTAGCTTCCGCCTGCTCGTGCGCGTGGTAACTCGACCGTACCAGCGGCCCCGACTCCACGTGCCGGAAGCCAAACCGCAGCGCCTGTTCCTTCATGAAACGAAATTCCTCGGGAGTGTAGAACCGTGCGATCGGCAAATGATCCTTCGACGGTCGCAGATACTGCCCCACCGTCAGCAGATCGACACCGCGCTCGCCGAGATCGCGGAACACATCGATCAACTCGTCCATCGCCTCGCCCAAGCCGACCATCACTCCGCTTTTGATCACCATGCCTGGCGAGAATTTCTTCGTATTCTCGAGCAAATCCAGAGTGCGCTGGTAGCGCGCCCCCGAACGTACAGCGCGATAGAGCCTTGGGACAGTTTCCGTGTTGTGGTTCAGCACGTCCGGCCGCGCCTCGAGCACGATCCGCAGCGGTTCTTCCAGTCCCTGAAAGTCCGGGATCAGCACTTCCACTCGACAGTCGGGCATGAGCTTGCGGATCTCGCGAATGGTCTCGGCAAAAATCCTCGCCCCGCCGACATTGTCGTCATCGCGATTGACGCTGGTCACGACCGCGTGTTTCAGGCCCAGCGTTGCTACCGCTTCGGCCACCCGCTGCGGCTCGTCCCAGTCGATGGCCTCGGGCTTGCCCTTGGGCACCGCGCAGAACCCGCAACGCCGCGTGCAGATGTCACCCAGCAGCATGAACGTGGCCGTGCGATGGTTCCAGCATTCGCCGATATTGGGGCATTGCGCCGACTCGCAAACCGTGTGTAGCCCCAGACCGCGCGCCAGCTTTTTCAGATTGTGAAAATTGTCGCCCACTGGCGCCTTGGCCCGAAGCCATTCCGGCTTCGGTTGCCGCACCGGAGGGCCCAGTTCAATCTGCACGAGTTGAGAAGCGCCTGCCATTTATCTACTTGATTTTACATGGGGACGAGCGGATTCGTCGAAAGCGGGGGCCGGCCCGTTCTACGCCGGCTTGGGAGGCACGCAAACCGAGTCAAACCAGCGGCTGATAAACACCTGGGCATGACGTTCCCCGCAGAAATGCCGCGCGCCCGCGCCGTTGGCAGCCTCGACGCTCCATTTATGGACGGAGAGCTTCAGGTCCCCACATTCGATCACGAACCAGTGGATCGGGTTCTCCGTCACAATTCCGCAGATTTCGCATTTGAACTCGCTGAGCGTTGCCATAGCGATCGAATCAATCCTGCCGCAGATGATTTCTTGCGACACCACTTTCTCAGAAAGTGTGGTGGAAGAGCAAACCGGCACATGATTTCTGCCCAACCCTCTCACAAAGCCCGCAGGTCGACCCTTAGTTACCTGTCCCGACTCCGGCTTTCTGCTATCCTCGGGCATCTTACTTCGCTGTTCGATGTTCGCTTGGGAGTCGAACAGGTACATGACTCATCCAAAGACCGATCCTGCTCACGAGGAATTGCTGTCGGTTCTGCGCACCGCCAGGAACCGCCTGGAGCATCTCACGCCGAATGACTGGACCCTGATCGTCGACCGCACCCAGAAGGTGATCTTCAAAAAAGGCGAGTCGCTGATCAAGCAGGGCAAGCAGACCAAGAAGGTCTTCCTGCTGCTGCGCGGCCACGCGAAGGTCGAAGCGTTTCCAAAAGCCTTCATCGCCGAGATTGGTCCCGGCGAGATCTGCGGCGAGATGGCCTTCCTCGAGAACGGAATCGCCAGCGCCACCGTCACCGCCGCAGACGATGTCGAGGCCTGTGCCATCGAGTGGTCCGCTCTCTCCGATCTCTTCGAACTTTTCCCCCATCTCGGTTCCCGCTTTTACCGCTCGCTGGCGGTCAATCTGTCCCGCCGCATGCGCGATCAAATCGGTCTAAAGCAAATGGTCACCAAGCCGACCTAAGCCTCGCTCCCCCAAACCTGTCATCCCGACCGAAGTGAGGCGAAAGCCGAGCGCAGTGGAGGGACCTGGCGTCTCTGGACCTTGCGTTTCCGCCTGCGGCACAGAACGCAGTTCCGCTGCTACTACCTACCCCACCTCCACCAGCCCATAAGTATGCTGCCAGCGCTTTCGCATATGCCGCACCGCGCGGTCGATCTCTTCCGCGGAAATCTCCGCGTTCGGTCCCGCGATCACCGCGGCCGCCTCGCGCTTGGCGGCCTCCAGAATCTGCCGGTCGCGAATCAGGTTGGCGACCAGAAAGCTCGGCATCCCTGCCTGCCGCGTTCCGAAGAACTCCCCCGGCCCGCGCAGTTCTAAATCCAGCTCGGCAATCTGAAATCCGTCGCTGGTGCGGACCATCGCATCCAGCCGCCGTTCCCCTTCCTCTGAAACCTTTCCTCCCGTCATCAGAACGCAGAACGACTTCGCGCCCCCGCGCCCGATGCGCCCGCGCAGCTGGTGCAACTGCGATAAGCCGAAACGCTCGGCATGCTCCACCACCATCACCGTGGCGTTGGGCACGTCGACGCCAACTTCAATGACGGTCGTCGACACCAGGATGTTCAGCTCCCCCCGCTGGAACATCCGCATCACCTGCTCTTTGAGATCGCTGTCCAGGCGGCCGTGCAGCAGGCCGACTTTCAAATCCGCGAACACGCGGTTGCTGAGCTCCTTGTACATCTTCAGCGCCGCCTTGAGTTCCCGCTCCTCGTTCTCCTCGATTACCGGATACACCACATAGGCCTGGTGCCCCGCCGCCACCTGCTTGCGCAAGAACTCCCACACCTCCGCCGAGCGCTCGTCCGAAACCCTCCTCGTGACAATCGGCGTTCGCCCCGGCGGCATCTCGTCCAAAACGCTCAGGTCAAGGTCACCGTACAGCGTTAGAGCAAGCGTCCGTGGAATGGGAGTCGCAGTCATCACCAGCACATCGGGCTCCGCCGGACCTGCTGCGCCGGACTCGACCGTACGCGCTGCCACGCCTTTCCCCCCATTCCCGCTCGCGCCTGCCGCCGGGACCGATGACCCCGACCCCCCCGTTCCCGCCACCTCTTCATTCGTCTTCTTCATCAGCTTCAATCGCTGGATCACGCCAAAGCGGTGCTGCTCGTCCACGATCACCAGCCCGAGCTTGGCAAACTCCACCGTCTCTTCGAGCAACGCGTGCGTGCCGATAACCAGGTGCGCGTTGCCCTGCGCGATGTGCCGCCGGATGTCCCGCTTGCGATCCGCCTCCACCGACCCGGTCAGCAGAACAATCCGGTACCCCGCGTTCTCCAGAATCCGTCGCGCGGAAAAATAGTGCTGCTGCGCCAGGATTTCCGTCGGCGCCATCAGCGCTACTTGGTAGCCGTTCTCAATCGCAATGATGGCCGCCTCGAAGGCGACAATCGTCTTCCCCGAGCCCACGTCGCCCTGCAGCAGGCGCCGCATCGGAGAAGGCTTCTCCATGTCGGACGCGATCTCTTTCAGCACGCGCTTCTGCGCCTCGGTCGGGTGGAACGGCAGGATCTTCTTGATGGCCTGACGCGAGCGCTCGTCCAGTTGGAACGCGATGCCAGTTTGCGCCTTGATCTGCCTGCGCTTGAGTTCCAGCCCCAACTCCACGAAGAAGAGCTCCTCAAAAATCAAACGCAGGTGTGCGGGAGTCCGTGCCGACTGCAGGTCCGCGAGACTCTCGCCCGCGTCCGGCCAATGCACCTTCCACAGCGCTTCTGTCGGAGTCACCAGCGCCATTCGCGAGCGTACGACCGCGGGAATCGGATCCGGCAGATCCGGCGGCATGTTCTCAAGCGCTGCCCGGATAATGCGGCGAAACCAGCGCGCCGTGAGCCGGCCCTGCCCCGCCGACTCGTAGATGGGTACAATCCGCCCAACCTCGAGCGACGCCGCTCGCTTCTCATCAGCGGCCTCGCTGCCTCCATCCTCGGTGGTATCGCCCAGAATCTCGAACTGCGGCTGCACGATCTGCAATTCACGGTTGCGGTCGGCTTCGACCTTTCCATACAGAGCGACCATCTGCCCCGGCTTGAATTTGTCGCGCAGGTAGCCGCCGTTGAACCACAGGCACTTCAGCCGGCTGCGGCCTTGTCCGGCGATCATCTGGAAGATCGGCGCACGCCGCGTGGTGAAAAACCCCGAGGTGCGCACCTCGGCGATCACGCTCGCCATCTCGCCCGCCCGCAACTCCCCGATGCCCCGCGGGTTCAGTCGATCCTCGTAGCGGAAAGGCAGATAATGAAGCAGGTCGGCAACGGTATGAATCCCCTTACCCGCGAGGATTTCCGCCAGCCGCGGACCGATTCCTTTTACGTATTGCACCGAGGTGGAAAGCTCAAGCATGCGTGAGGCCGAGGAAAATGGTAACAGGGAAGCGAGGAACGGAGGCGGCGACCCCAGTGCCATTCGGTTGCCCCCAAAACACTCCCCTTCTCCTGACTGTCATCCCGAGCGCAATGAGGCGCAAGCCGAACGAAGTCGAGGGACCTTGTGTTTCGCGGCGGTAATAACGACGGCCCTTAGGTACGGGAACTCACTCTCCCCAGGACCGGATCGCGGTGTCTAAACCTTCAGTGGTCG
This sequence comes from uncultured Acidobacteriaceae bacterium, assembly GCA_964641665.1. GTDB lineage: Bacteria > Acidobacteriota > Terriglobia > Terriglobales > Acidobacteriaceae > Gp1-AA133. Next base: position 17,213 of record CAZXKO010000080.1, on the reverse strand, counting down.
TGAATTTCGTGCAGTCGCTCGTGGCCGTGCTGCTGGGCAACGCCGCCTACTACGTGCTCATGCCCTCCCTGCCCCCGCTCGCTCGCCACAAGCTCTTTGCCGTGGACTGGGGTCTGGCCGTCGACTTCTGGTTCTGTCTGGTCGCCTTCGGCCTCATCCGCACCGCCCAGCGCTGGCGCCGCCGCTAAGACTGACCCTGACATGTAGCGCCGGCGCCCCCGCCGGCTGTCGCGAGGGCGTCCTCGCCCTCGCCCAGCCGAGCCCTCCCCTGGTTACCTTCGGCACCTCGGTAACTCTCTCCTTAAACGATAAAATCTTCCCGCTGCATGCAAAAGATCGCCATTCTCTACGACGCGGGCCAGGCGGTGCTCTCGACCTTCGACTTGGACGAGGTCCTGCAGCGCATCCTGGTCATTGCGCGGGACTTCTTCCATTTACAGAACGTGGCGATCCTGCTCCTCGACAAGGAAACCCAAGCGCTTCACCCGCGCTGCGTCATCGGCTGGGACCCGGGTACTGAAGACCTCCGTCTCCCGCTGGATCGCGGAATCACCGGCTCCGCTGCACGCCAGAAGCGTCCCATCTATGCCGCCGACGTGTCCAAAGACTCCAACTACGTTTCCACCGCGAAGAGCACGCGATCAGAGCTGGCCATCCCGCTCATGGTGCGGCACGAAGTGGTTGGCGTGCTCGACTGCCAAAGCGAGAATCTCGACCACTTCGACAAAGACACGATCGATCTGCTGACCCTCTTCTCCACTCAGGCCTCCATGGCGTTGCAGAACGCGCACCTGTACTCGCTCGAACGTCAGCGCGCTCGTCAGCTCGAAGTCATCAACGCGGTCGCCCGCGAAACCACTGCCGTTCTCGACCAGGAGGAACTCCTGATCAAAGTCTGTTCGGTGATCCAGCAGACCTTCCAGGTGGGCCACGTCTCTGTGCTTCTGCGCGACGATGACGGTTTGGTGCTGCGCGCCAGCCAGGGTCGCTTCAACGCTGCTCCGCCTGCCGGCGGACGCCTGCCCGCCACCAGCGGTCTGTGGGGTCGGGCGTTGGCCGCTGGTCGAACTCTCATTGAAAACGACGTGCGCACCAGCTCCGAGCGCGGCGGCTTCTCTCACGAAACCCAGTCGCGCATGTGTATTCCCCTGGTTTCGTTCGGTCAGACTCTGGGTGTGCTGGTGCTCGAAAGCGAACAATCTGGCAACTTTCAGGAAGGCGACATCGAATCGCTCGAGGCCGTCGCCGACATTTGCGCCACCGCCATCCAGAACGCCCACTACGTCGAACGCGTGAAGCAGCTCGCCTATCTTGACGGGCTCACTGGCATCTTCAACCGGCGCTTCTTCGAGTTGCGCGTGGTGGAGGAAATCGACCGCGCCCGCCGCTTCAACAGCGGCATGGCCATCGTCATGGTCGATATCGACCAGTTCAAACGGCTCAATGACGAGTTCGGCCACCTGTTGGGCGACGAAGTCCTGCGCCAGGTCTCCTCCGTCTTTCATCAGCAGCTGCGCAAGATTGATGTGGTGTGTCGCTACGGTGGGGAAGAGTTCGCCATCCTGCTGTCGCAGACCAATCCGCAACACGCTCTGGCCGTCGCCGAAAAACTCCGGCGCCTGGTGGAAAGCTGGCAGTTCCCCGGCGTTCCCCGCCCGGTGACGATCAGCGCCGGCGTGGCCACCTTCCCCGACCACGGCACCGCGCGCGACGAACTGGTCAAATCCGCCGACGCCGGCCTTTACGCCGCCAAGCAAGGTGGCCGCAACCGCGTCCTGCTAGGCCCGACGTTCTACAAAGCCGCCGCGCAGGGCGCCAGCGACTAATCTTCCCCCGGACGGAAATCTATCCCCGGACCGATCCAGCACAAGAAAAAGCCGGGCGCGTGCCCGGCATTTGTAGCGCGTTCAGCCTGCCCTGAGACGTAGTCGAAGGGCCTCGCCGACTGTCGCGAGAGCATCTTGCCCTCGCATTTTTTTCTTGTCATTCCGACGCCGAGCGCAGCGGAGGCGGAGGAATCTGCTTTCCGGTGTCAGCTCACCGCTCGCTAGATCTGCATCCAGTCCCCGTGCATCTCGTGGCGCAGCCGTTCGATCTGCCGCTTGTTCTCCCGCAGCATCTCCCGTCGCTGCCTCTCCAGATCCTTTTGCATCTTCTGCGTCTGTTTCTTCAGTGCCTGCTGCTGGCTGCAGAGTTCGTGCTGGACCTGTTCCTGGACCGACTTCGCTGCCCGCAGTGCCTTCTGGACTTCTGGTCGCACTTCCTCCGCCACCCGCCGCGACTCTTGGATCGCGTACTGCATCTGCGGCCGCACCTGCGCCAACTGGCTCTGCAAGCTGCTCAAGTCGATGTGCGTCTCGGCGTCGATGTCCATATTCTCCAGGCTTTCTTCCTCGAAGAGATCCCCGGAGTCCTTCCGTTCCGGCAACGGCAGGGTCAGGTTCTGCTCTTTCTTGTCGCGAATGATGCCCACCGTGACTGTTCCGCTGTTTTGCGACCGGATGGCATGGCTGAAGTCGCTGGTATCCTGCACCGACTGATCGTTTACCCGGACGATCACGTCTCCCGCCCGGAAGCCCGACTTCTCCGCCCGGCTGCCCTTCTCCACCGACCGCACCAGCACACCCTTCCCATTTTTCGCACCGAAAAAGTCCGCCAGTTGCGGCGTCAGGTTCTCCACCATCAGTCCGCTGCGCATCGATGAGTGCACCACCACCACGGAAACCGGCACGTCAAAGTCCGGCATGGCCGGTATCGGCGGCATGGGCGGCATCTCAAACTTGAAATCTTTCGCGTGTGATGACCACGCGTAAGACTTCCGCCGGTCCGCCAGTTGCACCTTGATCGTCACCGGCTGCCCGTCGCGGCTCACGCCAAACGACACCACGCGTCCCGGCGGCGTTTCCCGGATCATTCGCCGCAGCTGTGCTCCGCTGTCGACGTTCGACCCGTTCATCGTCAGAATTACGTCGTGCTCCTTCAGGCCCGCTTTGCCCGCAGGTGCGTCCTGGTCGACCATCGTCACTTCCACGCCGCGCTCGTCCTTCAGCTTCAGGGCGGAAAGCCTCTCCGAAGTGACATCGGTGATATCCACGCCAAGGTAGGCTCCCGTGCTCTCTTCGTCGCCCGAGAAGCCGGTATCCGTCGCTACGCGCAGAGAGTACGCTCCGCCCGTACCTTCTACCACCGGGCAATCCGCCGCGTACGCGGCCACGCTCAGCAGAGCCAGTACGACCATCCCCAACAGGACGGATTGACGCATGACCTACCTCCTGTGTTTTGAAAGCCGTTCGTGTCGACAGCAAACTCTGGAACTCACCGCATGCAAACCGGAGTTAGCGGCTCGCGCGCAGAAACTTGATGTCCCCCGTCGTGGTGCGCACTTTCAGCGTGGGACCGCCGCCGTTCAGCTTCCCTTCCGCCCGGAAGCTCTTCGGCCCTGGCCATTCGCCACCCTCGCTCGTCACGCGAATGTCGTTGAAGTCCGACATGATGTGGTGTCCGTTCGCCAGATCAATGCTCGCGCGTACCGTGATGGCCACGTCCGGCGCGATGTAGACCACGATGTCCCCGGCCGATGTTTCCAGCACCGAGTCGCTGCGCTCTCCGGTGGAAGAGATGAACTTTGCCATGATGCCGCCCGCGCCCGTCTCTGCGCGCGCCGATGACACGCCATTCAATTCGATTCGTCCCGCCCCGGTCTGCGCCCGGACAACCCCTTTGGCCCAGCCCAGACGAATGCTGCCGCCGCCAGTCTCGATCTCAACCGGCCCTGAGATGTCGCCCAGTTCAATGTTCCCGCCGCCGGTCGAAACCTTCAGCTTGCCGCCGCACTGCTTGACGTCAATATTCCCGCCGCCGGCCTCCAGGGTCGCGCCCTGCGCGCTCGAAACCAGAACAATGTTTCCGCCGCCGGTCGAGGCATCCACCTTGCCCTTGGCGTTGGCGATGTAGATCTTGCCTCCACCCGTCTCCAGGTGCATATCGCCGTTTACGGTGCCGATCTCAATGCTGTCGCCGCCGGTCTCGGCAGTCACCGACCCGCCGATGTTGTCCAGCTGTACCTTGCCCCCGCCGCTCTGGGCCTCCACCCGTCCGGTGATGCCGCTTACCGTGACGCCTCCGCCGGATGTCTCCAGCTTCGCCAAATCCAGATCGCGCGGAACATTGATCACGAACTCGCCCGAGCAGAGGTGGTGATGCCCACCTTCCCAGTCGCCTTCGATCCGTGCCGCATCTCCGCGGATCGCAGCACTGATCTTGTAAGCTTCGAATTCCCGCCGGGCATGCTTCTCATCAGAACTGTAAGAACGAGTGCGTATGACGTACGTGATTTCCTGCTGAGAGCCGCCCTGCACGCGAACCGAGCCGAAATCTACATTGACGTGAAGATTCTTGGCGGCGGAGAGCGAACCCGTCATCTCCTGGGTCCACGAATCCCCGTCGCGATATACCCGCACCTGCTGCGCAGATGCGATCGAAACCAGGACTGCCGCTGTCGCAAGCACCCCGGCGAATTGTGAACGCTTCTTGAACATGGTGTTTTTCAGCCGAAACGTCTGGGGCCTAGATCCCGTTGAAGTTGGGCGTGTTCTCCTTTTAAAGAGCCGAAGCTCCGATTTTTCTAGCTCCACCGACTTCTTCGATCCATTAACAAATCTGTCATCCCGAGCGAAGTGAGGCGAAAGTCGAACGCAGTCGAGGGACCTTAGTGTTCGCTGGTGATTCCACGCCCTTAATCAATCTCCGGCAACTGCGCCAGCACCGTGCGCGCCTGCGACCGGATGTACTGGTTCTGATCCGTTTCCGCCAGGTGCTGCAAAGCCCCGCGAACCAGGCCATCGGCCTTCACCGGCTGCAGCAGCAACAGCGCCTGCGTGCGCACGCCCTGATTGCCGTCCGTCATCAACGCCCTCAGCACCGCATCGCGCACACTCGTATCGTCCTTCACGAACGATCCCAGCCCCTCGATCGCCTTCAACCGCACCCCCGGATTCGTGTCGTATTGCAGCGCGTACTTCAGCGCTTCTCGTACCCGCGTGTCATCGGGCTTCTGCGTGAGCAGGTCCACTGAGTCCATGCGCACGCCCGAGTTGTAGTTGTTGCGGGCTGCGAACAGGAGGAGTTGCTGGATGCGCTGGTCGCTGAGGGAACCGGCCTCTTCTTTGGTCTGAACTGTGTCGTATTTGACGATCACTTGGTTGGAACCCGGCTCCTGGGTAACAGAGCGGATACCGGTAATGGAGGCTTCGGAAACGGGAGGGACCGATAGGGGGTCTGCGTAAGCTGTTCGGTCGGTATTGCTTGGCATCATCTTGTACATCGCCCCAATCCCGCCCCCGAACCCAACCATGAAAATCACCGCCGCTAGAGCCGGAGAGAACCGAACCTGCCGCAGCCAACTGACCGGATCGAACGTAAGTCGCTGCCAGAAGCCGCCCTGCTCGACGGTCTCCAGCGCTTCCTGCAGCCGCATTCGTGACGACGCCAGCAGGTTCGGCGTCGGCTCCTGTACCACCTGCTTCGAGATGGTGGCGTGGAACCCGCGCGCGGCCTTCAGTTCGGTGGCGCACTCTGTGCAGCGCCCCAGGTGCTGCTCCAGCTCATAACGAGCGTCATCGGCAAGCTCGTTGTAAATATAGAGCACAATATTTTCTTGAACCCATTCACACTTCATAATTGCACCCCCTCTTTGGGGTTACCCCTTATCAAAATTCCTGCCAGCTCAACGCATGTCGGCCAGCGAACCACGCAACTTCTGCGTGGCCCGAAAGAGCGTGTTCTTCGCCGTCTCTTCCGTCGTATTCAGAATCTCGCCCACCGTGCGCAGCTTCAGCCCGTGGTAATGTTTCAACTCGAAAACCATCCGTTCGCGCGGCGTCAGCTTCTCCAGCGCGCCGTTGATGCGCGCCCCCAGCTGCCGGCGCATCAGATCGCGCTCCGGGTTTGCGCCCGCGCGCCCGTCCGGCACCTGGTCAAGTAAGCTGTACTCTTCCCCCGACGCGTCGGTCGTCACCGGCGCGTCTTCCTTGCGCACCTGACGCTTGCGCAGGTGATCCAGGCACAAATTGGTGACGATGCGGTAAATCCAGGTATAGAACGAACACTCGAAGCGGAAACTGCCGACGTTTTTGTAGGCTTTGAGGAAGGCTTCCTGAAAGATGTCCTGCGCGTCTGGTTCCGAGCCGGTCAAGTGCAGCGCCAGGCGCAAAACTGCTTGATCGTAGTGGCGAACCAGTTCCTCGAAGGCGGCGCGGTTCCCGCGTTGCGCCTCGCGGATCAACATCGTATCGTCGATGCGGCTTCCTTGCCCAGCCATGTGGCCCCGAGGGGTGGGGTCCTGGGTTCCGTTGCCCTTATCCGCCCGGGCGCCTAACGCGCCTTGGAAGGATCGTTCGCCAACCGTAATTGGTACCGCCCACGCATCGGCCGGCATGTGTGATCGCTATCCTCGGCAAACCCTCGCTAGAGCTTTCTGGTTTGCGTAGTAATGGACGCAACAGCACCCGAACCGTGAGCACCGATTATAGAAGTTTGGCAGGATTCTTGCCTTACCCGGCAGAACCTGCAAATGATTGATTTAGCGAGCTTTGATCCTCTGACCGAAACACCTCAACACCCCAAAACTGTTTCAGCCGGCGGGGCAAAATGTAAAAAATTGGTCAATTACCACGTCCGCCAACAAGTTCGCCCCCATCCGCGAACCAGCAGACCGGGGGCGACCAGGACCCTTCCAATTACCCAATTACTGAATTTCCCAATTGCTAAATTCTTTACTCGACTGCTTCCTTCTCAATCAGGACTTTGATGTGCGCGCTCACGTCCTTGTGCAGCCTCACCGGAACGTCGAATTCGCCCACAGCCTTGAGTGGCTCATGCAATTGGATCTTCCGCCGGTCGATGTGGAAGCTCTTTTTCTCGAGCGCCTCGGCAATGTCACTCGACGTGACCGACCCGAACAGCTGATCGTTTTCGCCCGAGCGCCGCTGGAACGACACCGAAAGCCCTTCGAACTGCTTGGCCAGCGCCTCGGCTTCATGCTTCTCCTTCGCCGACCGGCGCACCGACGCGGCCTTCATCTGGTCGATGACGGCTCGATTAGCGGACGTGGCCTCGATGGCCAGCTTCCGTGGCAACAGAAAATTGCGCCCGTAGCCCTCGGCGACTTTCACCACGTCGCCGCGCGATCCAAGCTTCGGTACATCTTCTTTCAGAATGACTTCCATAGGATGACTCCGTTTCTAAATTTCTGCGTTGCAAAGCGTCGAGTCCCGGTAGGTCCGATCACGCCGGTGCCAGCATCAATCCGCTGCCGCAATGTTTTTTCGAGCAGCCGCTGCAGATTTGCTTTCGTCCAGGCGCCGTTTTGTATCAGGGCGCGCCTTCAGCCGTGCCGTAACGGGCCCAGTATGCATGCGCCTTTAGGCGCTGCGGTCGAAGGCCGCTAGCTCGCGCGTCCCGCAAACGGCAATAGCGCAATATTCCGCGCTTGCTTGATCGCGCCCGAGAGCCGCCGCTGGTGCGGTGTGCACACCCCAGTCAGCCGCCGGGGCACGATCTTTCCGCTCTCCGCGACGAACTGCGCCAGCAGGCGCACGTCCTTGTAGTTGATGCTTTCGATCTTCTCCACGCAGAACTTGCAGACCTTCTTCCGCCGGAAGTACTTGCGTCCGCCTTCGCGCGGACCACCCGGACCGCCCGATCCGCCCCCTGGCCGCGGACCACGCGGCCCCGGACGGTGACTACTCCGACCCTCGGAAACAGGCGCCGCCGATTCTGATGGCGCGCTAGGTGCTTTGCTCTCTTCAGCCATGATGCTCCTTCGTGTGGCGCGGGCACTCCTGCCCGCGGCCCTTGATTTTCTTAAACCGTAACCGCCGCCGGCTCTCCACCTTCAGCCGGCGCTGCCGGGGCGGCAGACGTCTTCTTGCGCGCCTCCCGGATCTTCTTGATCTTGTCGAGCCGTTTCTGTTCCTCGTCAATCCGCACCGTGAGGAACTTGATCACCGGCTCCGTCACGCGCAACCGCCGCTCCAGTTCGTGGATCAGCCCGCCACTGCCTTCCACCGTCAGCAGAACGTAGACTCCGTCGTGAAAGCGGCGCACGGTGTACGCCAGCCGCCGCTTGCCCATCTTCTCCACGCTCTTCACCGTGCCGCCCGTCGTCGAAACCACCGTCTCCAGCGTGGAAATCAGTTTGTCCAGGTCCTCATCCGCCGTATCCGGCCGGACGATGAACATCAACTCATAAGTACGATTCATTCGTTTTCTCCAAATCCGCTACTTCGTTTCGTCCGGCTCCGCTTCCTCGTCGTCCTTCTTGCGGTTGAAGCGGTTCATCGCCGCCGCCGGACCTTCCGTCAAGATCACCTTCACAGCTTCGGCGGCTAGGTCGAGCACACCGTCCACCACCTTCAGCTGCAGCTTGCTGAACGGCTTCAGAATCTTCTTCTCGGGAGCGATTCCCAGGCGGATCCGCAGAAATTCCTGCGTCCCCAGTGCCCCGATGAGCGACTCCATTCCGTTGTGCCCCGCCGAACTGCCCCGCTGCCGGATACGAATCGTCCCCATCGGCAGGTCCAGTTCGTCGTAAATCACCACCAGGTCCGACTCCGGCCGCAACTGGTACTCGTCCAGCAGCTGCCGCACCGAAAGCCCGCTCAGGTTCATGAACGTTTCCGGCTTGACCAGCAGGATCGGCTCGTCCCCGATCTGCGTTCGGCCCGTCAGCGCCTGGCACTGCCGATTCCTCACCTCCACGCCACGATCGCTCGCGATGCGGTCAATCGTAAGGAACCCGAGGTTATGAGGCGTGAGCTCATACTCCGGTCCAGGATTGCCCAGCCCGACGATCAGTTTCACGCCATTGCGCTCTTAAGCTTTCAGCTCGTAGCTCGAAGCTCGGGGCTCGAAGCTCATTTTTTCTCTTTCTTCTCGGGCTTCTCCGCCTTCTCGGGCGCTGCCGCTTCGGCGCCTTCCTCGGTCTCCTGCTTGCCCTTCTTGATGACTTCGGGCTCGACCGGACCGGTCGCCGCTTCGGCCGCAGCTGCTTCGGGCGTCGCGACCACTTCTTCCTTCACCGAAGTCACGTGCGCCACCGGCTGGTTCTCGTCCGTCAGGTACGTAAACTTGTCGCTGCGTACCAGGTCCGACACGCGCAACACCTTGCCGAAAACCAATTCGCTGACGTCGGTGTCGATGTGCCCAGGAATATCTCCAGGGAGACACTCGACTTCCACTTCGCGCAGCATCTGTTCCAGAATGCCGCCCTGCTGCTTCACGCCCGCCGCTTCGCCCTTCAGGAAGATGGGCACCTTCACCGCCAGCTTCTTGTCCATGGCGATGCGCTTCAGGTCGATGTGCAGCAGCTTGCCCTTCACCGGCTCGTACTGCCAGTCCACGATCATGGCCTTGGTCTGCTCGCCGCCGTTGAGCGTGAGATCGAAAATCGTGTTGTGCCCGGTCTCCGAGCTCAGGATCCGCGAAACCTGGCGGGGATCGACGCTCACCGACAGCGCGTCTTTGCCCGCGCCGTATACCACCGCGGGAATTTTGCCGCTCGCGCGTACCCGCCGGGCGTCGTTCTTGTTTCCCGCCTCGCGGGGCTGCGCTTCCAGTAGATTGTTGTCCGTTGCTGTTGCCATAAGATCGTTTCCTGTCTACACGAATAATTTGCTGACCGAAGTTTCCTCGTGGATCGACTGAATGGCCCGGCCAATCAGCCCCGCAATCGAAAGCTTCTTGATCTTGGGCTCCCGCTCCGCATCCTCGGTCAGGGGGATGGTATTGGTGACCACCACTTGCGTGATGGCGGATTGCGAAATGTTTTCAATCGCCGGCGGCGAAAACACGGGATGCGAACAGCAGGCATACACCTCCGTCGCTCCGTTTTCGATCAGCGCCGACGCGGTCTTGACCAGCGTCCCGGCCGTATCGATCAGGTCGTCGATCACCAGGCAAGTACGCCCGTTCACGTCGCCGATCACGTGCATCACTTCCGCGACGTTCATCTCCACCCGGCGCTTGTCGACGATGGCCAGCGCCGCGTCCATCTTCTTGGCGAAAAACCGCGCCCGCTCCACGCCGCCCGCGTCCGGTGACACCACCGTCAGCTTCGGCAGGTTCAATTCCTTGAAGTAGCTCACCAGCACGGGCGACCCGAACAGGTGATCCACCGGGATATTGAAGAATCCCTGCAGCTGCGGCGCGTGCAAATCCACGATCAGCGCCCGGTCCGCGCCAGCGGTGGTCAGCAGATCGGCCACCAGCTTCGACGAGATCGGCACCCGCGGCTTGTCCTTGCGGTCCTGCCGCGCATAGCCGTAGTACGGAATCACCGCCGTGATGCGCCGCGCCGAAGCGCGCTTGAGCGCGTCAATCATCAGCAGCAGTTCCATCAGGTGCTCGTCCACTGGACGGCAAGTGGGCTGGATCACGAACACATCCGCCCCCCGCACGTTCTCCTGGATCTGCACATAACACTCCCCATCCCGGAAGCGCGTGATTTGCGCCACGCCCCGGGTAAGACCAAGGAAGTGACAGACTTCGTCGGCGAGCGCTTCGTTCGCCGTCCCGCAGAAGATCTTGAATTTATCGTCCACGCGCGGGCGCGGTTTGCGCTCGCTCTTCTCTTCAGGCACCTGCTGGCCTTTTTTTTCCGCCGGCGTCGCTAAAGTTGCCATGGGGGCTCTCTCGTAGACTAAGTTTCAAGTTTCCGGTTTCGAGTTTCGCAAAGCCAGCGTTGGTCTCCGCCATCCTCTGCAACCCGCAACTTTCCGAACAGCTGGCTGGGCCGCTAGGATTCGAACCTAGACAAAGTGCTCCAAAGGCACTTGACCTACCATTAGTCGACGGCCCAGTACGGACAATGCGAAATTGTCGATTGCCAATTGCCGATTGAACGTGTACCTAGATTTTCAATCGGCAATCGGAAATTGGCAATCGTCAATTCCAAAGTTTCTTCCAGTACTGCGCGCGCGGCAGAGTATACGTTTCCTGGGCCGGAACCCCCGCCTTGCGTAACCGAATCACTGCCTTGGCCGCCGCGGCCTTCGACCGGAACAAGCCATACAGCGCCGAACCCGAGCCCGACAACGACGCGTAGTACGCACCGGCCCGCTCAAGCACACCTTTCACGTCACGCAATTCCGGATATTGAGGAAACACGACCTGTTCGAAGTCGTTTTCAATCCCGGTACGGACGAGGTCGAGAAGCAGGGTCTCGGCCCGGCCCCTGCCACCTGCAGGGACACCGGATACGCGCCCTCGCGTCTTTCCGCGAGGAACGCCACTCAGCCACGAAGAAATCACCCGGCCAAGCTCAATCATTCTATCGGAGTGGTCGGCCCCCGTCAATTTCGCACGATCCGCATTCGTGCTTTCTGTATTCGGGTTTTCCGCCTGACTGTCGCGTTCAACTCGAGCACTGCGGCCGGCGTCGGCACCGCCCACGTGGGGACGGGCGCCCTCGCCCGTCCAGGCCGAGCGAAGCTCGGCAGGTTTTTCTTTGCGACTCTGCAGCGCGTCCCAATCCGCAAACGCCTTAGGTGTAGAAATCCCGATTTCCGGCGCAGCAATCACACAAGCCGTAGCCGGAAGATCCGGCGCGGGATACACCTCCTCACCCCGCCCCACCCCCAGCACCGTTCCCCCCAAGAGAAACAGCGGCAGGTCCGACCCAACCTCCGCCGCGAGTTGCAACTTCTCTGGCCCGGGAAGTTCCTTCCGCAGGGCCCGCTCCAGCGCGATCAGCGCCGCGACCGCATTGCTCGACGCGCCCCCCAATCCACCTTGCACCGGCAGCCGTTTTTCGATTTCAAGAAGCACTCGACCTTTGGCCTTGAGCGCAGCCATCCCGCGCTCGACGATGCGATAACAAGTGTTCGACGCGTCGGTGGGCACCCGCGGATCGGCACAGCGAATTTCAATCCCAGATCCGCGAACGACCTCGACGCGAATGACATCATGCAGCCCGATCGTCTGGTAGACGGTGCGCAACTCATGAAATCCATCCGGACGCGTGGCCCCGATGTACAGCCCGAGATTGATCTTGGCGGACGAGCGGACGGTGACGCGCATAGTCAGCAGCATTTAACCACAGGATCCTCCGCGCCCTCTGCGGCACTTCTCCGCGAACTCTGCGATTTGAGGTCTGGGCGCTTCGAGAACTGCCGGTCACTTAGCTCGGGGATAACACAAGGCGATTAGAAGCTCCCAGACGCGCCGCAGGCCTCCGGATGAGCTTTGGGGTCGACCCGACCCCCAAAGTGCTCCCTAATCGCCCCTAAACGCAAACAACGGGCGTTCTACGAGGCGCCTGCAACCGCGTTTTCGGTTCAAAAACACCCTTTTACGTCCTTTCGATAACTTAGCTCATAGTGAATCAAAATGAGATTCTCGCACGGACACCTTGACCGCGAGCCGTCGGATCGATTTTCAGTTTGCTTGCAGGGACCCTCGCCTATACTCCCTGAACCATGTCGCGCAAGAACCCCGTCCCGGCGTTACTGCTGCTGACTGCAACCATGGCCGTTGTCGTTCTCCTCGCGCCGCGGACGTCCCAGCCTCTCAGTTATCACCACTTCGCCGATCAACGGTCCTGGCTCGGTATCCCCAACTTCGGCGACGTCGCCTCGAACCTCCTCTTTGCGATTTTCGGCATCTGGGGCCTCTGGTTTCTTCTTCGACTGACTCCGCAAGAATTGGCGGTCCGCTTCGCGGATTCGCGCGAGCGCTGGTTCTACGTGTTTGTGTTTCTCGGACTTCTGCTGACGGCGGTTGGATCGTCGTACTACCACCTCGCGCCCGATAACAACCGCCTCGTCTGGGACCGCCTCCCCATGACGATCGTGTTCATGTCGCTCGTGGCCGCGGTGATTGCGGAACGCAACAGCATTCGGGTGGGGCTGTGGCTGTGGCCGATCCTGTTGGCGATTGGAGTTTTAAGCGTGTTGCAGTGGCACTGGAGTGAAATGCGCGGAGCGGGCGATTTGCGATTCTACGCAGCCGTGCAAGTGTACGCAGCTTTGGTTTTGCTGGTGATGACTTTCTTCCCGACCAAGTACACACGCGGAAAGGAGTTAGGCGTCGTGGTCGCTCTCTACGTTGTCGCGAAGCTGCTTGAAACCTACGACAAACAAATCTTCGCCCTCGGCCACCTGGTGAGCGGACACACGCTGAAACACCTCGCTGCTGCCCTTGCCGCGTATTGGATTCTGAGAATGCTGGAGAAAAGAAAAGCAGGTGTCAGGCGTCAGGTCTCAGGTCTCGGGAGCCTAACCTCCCTAACACCTGAGACCTGACACCTGCTTCTACGTTCTTCGCTTGTAATAAATCGCGAATTCGAAGCCGTGGTTGGGAGGGAACAGCTCCGCTATTTTGCGCAGGCGTTCGGCCATCGGAGTGGGCGCAAGGAGCGGGTAATCGCGCTCGCGCAGATCGTAGTAGTCCACGTCTAAGTAGAGCGACAGCAGGTAGATGGAGATGGCGTCGGAAAACGTCGCGGCAAAATACTCGTTCTTGTACTTCTCCGCATCGGGACCGGGAGTGGTGGCGGCCTTGCGGGCTTCCCAGGCGTCGAGCGAAGTTTCTCCGCGCACCCCGGCTTCGACCTGCTTCCAGGCCAGGTCGGCGAACGCCTGCGATACTCCGATGCGCTCCACCAGCGCGTGTCCCACGTTGATGTAGAACTCGAATGCCACCGAGAACTTATCGTCCATCAGGCGAGTGGAAATGAATACGCACTGCGCGTCGCCCAGATTCAAGTTGCGATGACAGACGGCGTTGTCGCTTAAGCCCACGTCGTAGCGGTCAGCGATGACGGTGTCCTCGCCCTGGCTCACCGTGAGCGGCACAAAATAATAGGCTTTGCGTTCCAGGGCCGCCGCGGCGGTGCGCGGAACAGCGGCCACCATGCGCTCCAGGTCAGCCTCAGAAATGGTGACCTCGCCCGACGAGGCGTAGCAGATACCGTTCGAGGCTTGCGAGACTGGGGTTTGCCGGACGACGTCCGCGGGAGTGCGCGTGAGTGCCGGGGCTGCCTGCGACATAGGCGATATTGTAGCGCACCGCCCGCAGTGCACCCGGCCGAAGCGTTCAAGGCGGTGTAATCTAAAGGGTTATGCCGTCCCCGTCAAAGACGCGGAAACCCCGCTGGTATGCGATCCCGGTACGAGTGTTGACAGTTACTTTTCTTCTTGCCCTCTTCTCGTTTGCCGTGAGTCTGTTGCTTTCGATTCTGGGCGTCGTGATTGCAGCGAAGGTGCATGGTGTGCATCCCGACATGCGGATTGCTTATCGCAACATCGCGCTCCCGGTTGCGATGGTGGCCGGTTCAATCGCGCTGGTTCTGTCTATCGTGATGGAGATACGCCATTACCGGCAATCGAAGACGCTGGACGGGATTGTGCGCGCGAGCCGGTAGCGCGGCTGTTGAGCAGCTCGAGTCCACGGTATCGAGTCGGCTATAACCTGGCGGCAAATTTCTCTGCTACAGTTCGGCTCAAGCAGGGTGCCTGGTCGAGGGCGAAAATCGGCGTCCAGCGCGGGGTTTCGGCGGATGCCGCGAGAGCTCTCGACGGCGCTAACGGGCCGGTGGTGTAACCCAGGAACACGGCGGGAAGGATCCGCAGATGCAGGTTCGAATCCTCGCCCGGTCCACCAACCTCCTTGCAGTTGTCGAATTCGCTTCCTGTGTTGCATCGGGTGTGGAACCGCAGATTCCTCCCGCCTCGCTGCGCTCGCGCGTCGGAATGACAATGCGCCTGGGATCGTTTTGGATCGGGCCTCTCGCCGCCCCTGTTTTCAGCCGCTACAATGAAAGGCGATGCCTGCACGGATTGCCATTCCTGTGCCTCACTCGGGTGACCACGACTACGCAGCGCGCGCACTGCCGCAGTACGAACGCGCGGTCGAGATGGCGGGTGGGGAGCCGGTGCGCATTCCACTCGATCAGCCCGTGAGCGCGGTGCGGCCGTTGATGGAAAGCTGCGATGCGGTGCTGCTTCCGGGCAGCCCGGCCGATGTCGATCCGGCCAAGTACGACGCGGCGCGAGGTCCCAAGACGGCGGACGCGGACCTGCGGCGCGACCAGGCCGACGAGATTCTGCTGCGGGACGCTTACAACCTGCGCAAACCCGTGCTTGGTATTTGCTATGGCTTGCAGATTTTGAATGTCTATCGCAGTGGGTCACTGGTGCAGCACATCGAGTCGAGCGTCAATCACGAAGCGGAACGGAAGGTTGCGGTGGCGCATACGGTGGACATTGCTTCTGATTCGAAGCTGGCGGAGGTGGTGAGGGGTACGGGCGTGGATCTTGGGAAGATGCCGGTAAACTCCAGCCACCACCAATCCGCGGATCGGGCTGGCGAGGGCTTGCGCATTGTGGGGCGCTGTGGGGAGGACGGTGTGGTGGAAGCGATTGAAGGAACGGCGCCCGATCATTTTGTGCTCGCGGTGCAGTGGCATCCGGAGCGGTCGGTGGATGAGGATGCGCCCTCGCGCGCGATCTTCAGCGCGCTCGTTAAGGCTGCGGACGGGAGACGAGCCGAGAAGTCGGCTTTGTCATCGGGGACTTAGACGGTGGCGGCGATGCCGCGAAACACAAGGTCCCTCGACTGCGTTCGGCTGGCCGCCTCACTTGCTCGGGATAACAGAAATAAAGAACTCTACGCATTCCGGTCTAGGTTAACGGTTTCTTTCTCGTAGCGCCTTTCAGTGGCGCTTTGTTATGCGGTTTTTCGGCGACGGCTTTCTCCAGCAGCACAACGACATTCGCAATGGCGGCGTTGTCGGTGCCGATCCCTTCCGGAGTCTTGGCTTTCAGGCCGACACAATCCTCCGGAATGCCGAGCAATTTGGCGACATGGGCGCGGATGGTTGCCGCGTGGAGGCCGATCTTGGGGGCGAGCAGGATGAGCGACGAATCGACGTTGCTCAAGGCGTAGCCGGCTTCGCGTACGCGCTTGAGTGCTTCATTCAGAAACACCACGGAGTCGGCACCTTTCCACTGCGGATCGCTGGGCGGAAAGAGAGACCCGATGTCGGGCGCACCGATCGCGCCGAGCAAGGCGTCGGTGATCGCGTGCAGCAGGACGTCGCCGTCGGAATGGCCGCCGAGGCCTTTGTGGTGAGCCAGGGTTACGCCGCCGATCTTGAGCGGGATGCCGGCTTGGAACTCGTGGGAATCCCAGCCGAAGCCGATGCGGGTAGCGGGCTGCAACGTTTTTCTCCTTACTTTCCTTGATGGCTCAGGTAAAACTCGGCCAGCAGCATGTCGGACGGGGTCGTGATTTTGAGGTTGCGCGGCGATCCCATGACCACGGCGACTGCTTTCCCCGAACGCTCGACCAGGGAAGCCTCATCGGTGCCGACGAAACCGTCGGCGGCAGCCTCGTCGAAGGCCTTCTTCAGAATTTCATAGCGGAACCCCTGCGGCGTCTGCGCCATTACCACGCGCTCGCGGGGCACAGTCGCGGTGATCAAGGCACCGTCGGCAGTGCGCTCGACTTGCTTGACGGTGTCGACGGCCGGCATGCCCGCGATCGCCGCGCCGAATTTCCTGGCGCCCTCGATGACCTCGTCGATGATCGCGCGGGTGACAAAGGGGCGGACCGCGTCATGCACCAGGATGATGTCGTCGGGTTGCGCAGACACTGCGGCCAGGGCATTGGCGACCGAGTGCTGACGGTGCGCGCCGCCCTCGACCAGTTCAACCTTCTTCTGCAGGATGTCTTTCGCTTCTTTTTCCAGGCGCTCGCGGAAGCCGCGAATCTCGTCCTTGCGCAGCGCGACATAGATCTCGGCGACGTGAGGAGCCGCGGCGAACTTGCGCAGGGTATGAATCAGGATGGGCGTGCCACCCAGTTCGGTGAACTGTTTGGAGGGTGCTGTTTTTTTCCCTTTGGCGCCGCCGGCCCACGCCATGCGCGTGCCCAGGCCCGCAGCCGGAATGATGACAACCACCTTCATGGCGGGCGACAAGTATAGGGCAGCGCGGAGGTGAGTTCAAATCAACCCGGGTAGAGGTCTGAGGGTACGGTGAGATCGCGGTAGGGATGCCGGTCGCCCAGCACGCCGAGTAGGCCCGGGGAATTGCACCCCGAGCCCCTCACAGATGCGGACGTGAGCCTCTCGACTCATCCGGCTCGTGCCACCCCAAAAGAAGGCTGCCGCCTTCCGCCAGGACCAGGAGTTCCTCCGGTCGCCCGTGGAC
>CAZXKO010000079.1:0-21484 GCA_964641665.1 uncultured Acidobacteriaceae bacterium | reverse complement strand
CTGGTTACGCACGATCCCCATGCGGCGCACTATGCCGGCATCGTGCGCTATCTCGACAAGGGTCTGCTGGTGCCGGTAGGACAGTTGCCACAAGACTGGATCGCTGCAGCGGCACCGGCCTCGCTCCAATCAAAAGCAGTACTCGGTTCTGAAGCGCAGCTGTGAGATTTCAGGTTGACCGGCAGCGGATACTGCCTGATGGGAGAAGTAATTCGATGAGAATACTTTTGGGATGTGTGATGATCTCGAACGCAGCTCTCTTCTTCTTTGGAGCGCTTCAGCATGCAGGCATCGCCATCGGGCGATTCCACGAGCCGCGCATCGTTCCTGCCGCAATTGTAGAGAGTCTGTGCGGGCTTTCATTGATTTGGGGGGTGGCTGCTGTGTTCTTCCACTCGCATTTTGAATGGCGCACCGCGCTGATTGCCAACTTGATCCCGCTCGGCGGAGTTTTGTTGGGCATGGCTGCGCTGGCCGCGGGCAGGGGGCCACGCACGGCAAGCAACGACTTGTACCATCACATCATGCTGGTCCTGATTGGCGCCAGCCTCCTCATCCTGTTTTTCGCAAGGTCAGCACTGAATAAACGTTGAGTCATTACGCCATTGAAATACATGAATTGGAAGACTCCTACTGGCCGACTGTCCCGGAAAAGATCGTAGACAAATTCATACGAGGAGATCAGAAGCTGCGCAAGAGAAAATCCCTTGCGCTTCCAAGCACTCTCTCTTGTATCGCGGGATCCGGCAGCATGCGAGCAATTTCAATTGCTCCCATCATCGTTGAAAAAATTGCAAAGAACGCTCGTTCTTTGTCGACGATTCGCCGGCCAGGCATGAACGGCGCCATTCGGCTTTTATAGTTCACCAACTCGGTAACGATCTGAGGCTTCATCCGCTTATCTACCCTCGCTAATTCAGGCGCAAGCGCAGCCAAGGGACAGCCGCGCTCGGGGTGTTCGCACATGTCGGGCTGCAGGTAGGTTTTCACGATTGCTTTCCATGCCTCCCCAGAGGGCGACTGTTCGGCGGCCCGAACCAGGGTGTCAGTAAACTCCCGAAAAGCCTCACTCAGCGACTCCACGAGCAGGTCGTCCTTGCTCCCGAAATGCTTGTAAAAGCCTCCGTGAGTCAGGCCGGTGTCTCGCATGACAGCGGCAACCGCCGCGCCATTCAAGCCTTCGGCGCGGACCCGCTCGGAAGCGTCTTTCACGATCTTCTGATGGGTCTCGAGTTTATGTTCCGGAGGATAACGCATAACAACTGTATAGGATGCTCCGAATCATCCTAAGGTGCAATACCGAGGGGCCACTCTGCCAGGATGAAGAAAAATCCGAATCCATAGGATTATTAATATCATCCTATGGAATGAAACGAAGTCGACAGACCTTACAAGGAGACGATCATGATCAAACCCAGGATTATCGTGACCGGCGCCACCGGAAAGACAGGCAGCGCCGTGACTACCGAACTGCTGAGGTCCGGCTATCCTGTCCGCGCCATGGTGCACCGGGAAGATGGCCGCAGCGCGCGGTTGAAGGCCCAAGGGGCCGAGATTGCGGTCGCAGACATCAGCGATGTCGAGCGCGTGGCCGACGCGCTGAAGGACGTCCAGCGCGCCTATTTTTGTCCGCCCTACGATCCGTACATGATACAGGGGGCGGTCGCCTTCGCAGTTGCCGCCAAGGAGGCGCGGCTCGAACACATCGTCGGCCTGAGCCAATGGCTCGCGAGCCCCTCGCATCCCTCGCTCTCGACGCGTCAGAACTGGCTCGTTGATCGGCTGTTCTCGATGACGGCCGGCGTCGGGCATACGGTCGTCAATCCGGGGTTCTTCGCTGACAACTACCTTGTGACGATCGGGTTAGCAGTGCATTTCGGCGTTTTTCCCTGGATGTACGGCAATAGCCGCAACGCGCCAACCTCGAACGAAGATATCGCGCGAGTCGCCGCCGCGGTCTTAATGGATCCCGCTCGGCACGGTGGAACGAGCTACCGCCCCACTGGACCGGAACTGCTGAGCGCGGAGGACATGGCGAAGGCGATCGGCCGAGCCATTGGCAGATCAGTTCGCGTCGTACCGACGCCCATTTGGCTGTTCATGAAGACCGCCCGGATGGGCGGCATGCCGATCGAGTTAATGAGCAACGTGCGCTACTACGTCGACGATCACAAGCGGGGCGTCTTCGAACTGGGCGCACCAACTACCGACGTGCTCGAAGTGACGGGGCGGCCCGCCGAAGACTTCGAGACCATCGCTCGTCGTTATGCGGCCCTGTCAGGTAACCAGCGGACCTTCAGCAATTGGCTTCGCACAGTCGCTCAGTTCCTAATCACCCCGCTCAGTCCTGCCTTCAATTTTGACCGTTATAACCGGCAACTACGCCGTCCGTTCCCGTCGCAGCCGCAGTTTGCGCGCGACTCCAAGGTCTGGCAGCGTGAGCACACCATCACCGAGGCCGCCAAGCCCGCGATACCGGGTCGCGACAAGGCCCGTCTCGTCGCCACCGGCCGCGCTCAATCGCTGGAATTCCAATAGGAGGACCGTTATGCAGCCCCAATTCAGCTTTTTCCTGAGCATCGCATTCAGTTTTATTGCCTGGGTGATTGTCAGCGCCCGATACATTTGGCCGGAGCTCCGGCTCCGGCAACGGGCCGAAGCTTTGCGACCTCTGCTCATCCTGCACAGCTTCCGCTTCATTGGCTTGGCATTCTTGGTGCCAGGCGTCGTGTCGCCTGATCTACCATCCGCCTTCGCGCACTCCGCGGCGTACGGTGACATCATCGCAGCGACACTGGCGCGCCGCCTCGCCCTTTTTCCAGCGGGGGTCATTGAGCGCCGCTCCCAGAACCTGTGCCCCACAGCGACCAAGATCATGCAGGTCAAATTCACCGATGACGCTGACGAGAACCCAGAAGGCAAGCTGATTGATCTCGAACATGGAGCCAATCTGGCAGGAAACCGTCACTTCGCAAAGAGGCGTCGAGTGCGCGCCGAGAACTACGGGACACCATGGTGTCGAGTGCCGCTAGCGACGCCTGCCATGGGGGCCGCCCGTGGGCCTAATACTCAAGCGCCGCCCCTACTGTACTGAGTTCCAGCTGATAACATCACTGAATTAGAGGTGCTGGTATGGCGTACGCTGTCGTCAATCTCAACGGGTTGTTGAACACACTGGTCACAGAGATCGGCGAGTACAAAGTCTATAAAACGTTAAAGCATGACAAGAACCACGGTGAAGCGGTGGCTGCTGGCGGGATGCCCGAGAACTCGTGCGATATCGGTTCGATCATTCGACTCGCCTTGCACAATCACATCGACGTGAGCAGGCCGGTTAAGAACGGCAAACCGGAAATTTCGAGAGAGCAAGCAGGCATAGCGAGGAAATGGCAGATCGGTGGCCTTCGGGCTGAGTGCTTTTTTTCAATTCAGCCCGGCGGAATCTATGGGATACTGTGGGCACTGTGTGGGGTTTGCCGGACTCAGAGCGAGAGTATTTTCGTACAATAAACGTACAATGGATCGGGCAATGGGGCCTCTTTAGCCCTTGTGGCAGTTCCTAGAATCAATAACTTACGTGTTGTCAACATAGTGATTAGTCCGACTCCCGCCGCCTCCACCAATATCCCAATTCCTATTAGCGACTGTTCCAGAGTGATCAATCTCCCCAAAGCTTTCTCTCAACCTCGCGGGCGAACAAATGGCGAATATGCTGGCATCAACTGCCATGGCCCGGCGTCCCGATCGCGAGAAGGTGGACATCTTGAGCGAAAACGACCTGAAAGACCTGCGGCACAACCTCGCACACCTCAGCCTGGGCGCGGTTCGGGACTTCTACGAGCAGGCTTACCGGGATTGCCGGTTGATCTACAGCCGGCTTCCAAGCCCGCGGCAGATGCAGACTCTGGTCCAGGTCTGGAAGCAGTTGCGCAAGTGGCGCTGAGTCAACTTTCGTTAGGTGCGGGCCATCAGTTTTTCAATGCGGATGGGCAACTCCCGCACGCGCACGCCGGTGGCGTGATACGTAGCCGCAGTCAGTGCCGAGGCACAGCAGGTCAGGCCGATCTCTCCGATTCCGCGGGCACCATATTCATTTATGATCGGGTCGGGATAATCGAGAAAGATGCATTCGATATCGGGCACGTCTGCGTTCACGGCAACCATGTAGTCGGCGAAGTTATTGTTGATGGGACGGCCCGTGCGGCGGTCGTAGACGGCCTCTTCCAGCATTCCCATGAGACCGCACGCAATCAGATTATGGGCTCCGTCGCGATGGGCATCTCTTCGTCATTGTATTTCACCCAGTCGTCGTTACTGGTTCGTCGTTGGTTCTGGGAATGCTCCCGTAATGTTTGGGCCTTAGATTCATGGGACGGCTCTTAAGGTTGGCGCGATGCGAGGAACTGGGGACCAAATTCCTCTGGTACACTGGCGCGCATGAACCCGACCAATCGGAGGAATTTTCTTGAAAAGTGCGCTGCGGCTGCAGCCGGAGCTTGGCTCTTGCCGCTATCTGTGGGTGCGGCGGGAAAATCTGAGCCCGCGGTTAAATTTCCTTCCGATCCGCGGCAGCGCGTAGCGGTAGCGGCGTACCCCTTTCGCGAATTCATTGTGTCTCCGAAGGGACGCGACGACGCCACTCCTGTCACGGTTCCCGCCTCCCAGGGGATCGAACTGAAGGATTTTGCGGCGCATGTCGCGGAGAAATTCAACGTGCACAAGATCGAGCCGTGGAGCCGCCTGTTTCCTTCGACGGATGCGAAATACCTGGAACAGTTCCGCGCGGCAGTGGAGAAAGCTCACTCCGCGGTTGTGGACATCGCGGTGGATGACGAGTACAGCCAGTATTCACTGGACGCGGCCGAACGCGAGCGGGCTGTAGCTTCGAGCAAGAAGTGGGTGGACGTAGGCGCAGCCCTGTGCGCGCCGAGCATTCGCACGCACGTCGAAGGGGCCAAGGATTCGAAGGCGGACGTAGGCCGTGCGGCCGATACTCTGGCGCGCGTCGCGGAATATGCGGCGAAAACAAATGTCGTGGTGCATCTGGAAAATGACAACCCGGTGAGCGAGGATCCTTTTTTTCTGGTGCAGGTGATTGAGAAAGTGAACAGCCCGTGGCTGCGGGCTTTGCCGGACTTCGGCAATACGCTGGCCGCGCACGACGAAGACTACGCTTATCGCGCCGTCGATGCGATGTTCGCGCATGCATACGGAATCTGTCATGTGAAGGATGGCGAGGTCGATGAACAGGGTAAGGGCACGCATGTGGACCTGGCGCGCACATTTGCCATTCTGAAGAAGCATGGCTACAAGGGATACTGCTCGATTGAATACGATGCACCGGGCGATCCCTATAAGCCGACGGCGAAACTGGTGGAAGAGACGATAAGATTTCTTTCCTAGCCGCATTCGGTGGCCGGAACATGCGCGGAGTGAGTTAAATGACTTTTCGTGAAAACGCCAACAGTTTCAGCGCGACGATTTTTATCCGCATCGCAGTGGGACTGATTTTCTTCACCCAAGGCATCCTGAAGTACACCGATGCGAAGATGGGCGTAGAGCGCTTCGCGCGCATCGGATTCCCACACCCCGCGTTCACGGCGCACTTCGTGGGAGCATTCGAGATCGTTTGCGGGCTGCTGGTACTGGCTGGATTGTGGACGCGCATCGCGGCAATTCCTCTTCTTGTAATCATCTGCACGGCTATCGTAACCACGAAGATTCCGGAATTAACACGCGCCGGCCAGGGAGTCTGGTTCATGGTGAGCGACGCTCGTACAGATTTTGCGATGCTCATGTGCCTGTTTTTCCTCCTGGTCTCGGAACGACGGGCTCCCAGAGCCTAGGAATAATGGAGCGAGCGTGACTGAGCCGCAGGAAACGCAGACGGCAGGCGCGACACTCTCATCGCTCCCTGCACGGCTACGCGAACTTGCAGGGCTCTTCCTTAAACTCGGCACGATCAGTTTCGGCGGTCCCGCGGCGCACATCGCCCTCATCGAAGGAGAAATCGTTCGCAAGCGGCAGTGGGTTACGCGGCAACAGTTTCTCGACATGCTGGGCGCCGCTAACCTTATTCCCGGCCCCACTTCTACCGAGATGGCGATCAACGTGGGCTTCGTGCGCGCCGGCTGGATCGGGTTGTGCGTGGCAGGTGCAAGTTTCATATTGCCCGCAGCGCTGATCACCGGAGCATTTGCGTGGGCCTACGTGCGTTTCTGGACTTTGACGCAGGCGGTGTCCGTCTTGGGAGGGATCAAGGCGGCGGTGATTCCGGTGATTGCCCTCGCCATCTGGCGTCTTGGAAAAACTGCGGTGAAAGATTTCGAGCTGGCTGGGTTAGGCATTATCTCGCTTACCGCATTTTTTCTGGGCTTGAATCCGATTGTGATTCTGTTTGGCGGCGGACTACTTGGCATGCTGGCACGACGGGTTGCGCAGTTTCGCGGCTCGACTGCTCTGCTTTTTTCGCCAATGCTCATGCGAAGGGGCGTGGTGCCGCGCGTCGGAGGGATCTGGACTCTCTGGTTGCGTTCGGTCGGAGCGGTGACCCTAGCGTCAGTCGCAACCGGCGCTGTTGTCGTGCGGCCCTCCATAGCCCGGATCGCCCTATTTTTTCTGAAAGTCGGCGCCGTACTCTACGGCGGCGGCTACGTTCTGCTCGCTTTCCTGGAACAGGGATTAGTGCGGGAGCATGCTTGGCTGACGCAGCAACAATTGCTCGACGCGGTCGCGATCGGGCAGTTCACGCCGGGACCGGTTCTCTCGACCGCGACATTTATCGGATACATTTTGGGTGGCGCGCCGGGAGCGGCGGTGGCCACGGTGGGAATCTTTCTACCTTCGTTTTTCTATGTCGCGCTCCTGGCGCCGGTGCTCTGCCGGCTGCGGCAATCCCCATGGATGGCAGCGTTTCTGGATTCCGTAAATGTGTGCGCCGTGGCGTTGATGAGTGGAGTTACGTTCCGGTTGGCCGTCGATGCCTTACGGGGATGGCAGGCATGGGCGATCGCAGTCGTATCGCTCGTAGTATTGCTGCGGTGGAAAGTGAGTCCGGCGTGGGTAGTTTTAGGCGGCGGAGCGGCCGGGTTATTGTTGGCGGCTCACCGTTGATGGTGGTACTCTGCGAGTCCAATCTTCATTCCATTCTTGAGGAGAATCCATGAAACCGCGAATTCTTGTAGGACTGATGCTTCTCGTAGTTTGCGTTGTAGCAGCGGCGGCAGACCGGAAATACATCGTAAAACCGCGAGCCAGTGACATGAAGGCTCTTCCGTTCAGCGACGGCGTGCTCGTCGGCAACACGCTTTACATCGCGGGACACATCGGACTGGACGCCAAGACGGGCATGCCACCGGCCAGCGCCGAAGACGAGGCCCGCCTCGTGATGGAGGGGATCAAACAGACGGTGGAATCAGCTGGGTTGACCATGGACGATGTGGTTTCGATTCAGGTTTTCTGCACGGACTTGAAGTTCTACGACACGTTTAACGGTGTTTACAAAACTTATTTCCACGGCGATTATCCGGCCCGGGCTTTCGTGGGAGCTCCCAGCTTGCTGCGTGGCGGGAAATACGAAGTGGTGGGAATCGCAGTGAAAAAGACGCAATAGCGTATTGGAGAGGGCGGTTATTCGTTTTTTGTTCGCCCGACAATAATTTTTGTGGTAAATGTAATGGATGCGAAAAGCGGTCAACCATCTTAAGAAATCCGATCCAGTGCTCCGTACCATTATTGAGCGCGTCGGGCCTTGCCGGATTGAGTTTGGGGTACCGGAGTTTTGCAGCCTGGCCGAGGCGATTGTCTACCAGCAACTGAATGGCAAGGCCGCGGTGACGATCTTCAAGCGCTTCGCGGCGCTGGCGGGAGAGCCGCTCACTCCAGAAGGCATTCTCAAACTGAGTGACGAGCAACTCCGCAGCGTTGGCTTGTCAAAGCAGAAGTCGGCCTATCTGAAAGATCTTGCCGCGAAAACTGCGGGCGGACTGCTCGACTTTTCGCGGCTGCCTGACCTTACGGACGAAGAGGTCATCCAGCATTTGACTCAGGTGAAGGGCATTGGAGTATGGACCGCACACATGTTCCTGATGTTTTCGCTGCGGCGTCCGAATGTGCTGCCTACGGGCGATTACGGAGTGCAGATGGCTATCCGGAAACACTACAAGAAGCGCAAGCTGCCCAAGCCGAAAGATATGGAGAAGATCGCAAAGGCCTGGGAACCGTATCGCAGCGTCGCCTGCTGGTACATGTGGCGGAGTCTGGATATCAAAACCGTCTAACGCTTTCTTACCGCATGTTCTTGCTTGCCTCTGTGTTCCTCTGTGCCCTCTGTGGTTAAATGGTGTGCGATGGCCGACACGAAGATCCGTGTGCTGGTAGCGAAGCCCGGGCTGGATGGGCATGACCGTGGGGCGAAGGTGATTGCCCGTGCCTTGCGCGATGCGGGCATGGAAGTGATCTATACCGGCTTGCGGCAGACCCCGGAGATGATCGTGACCGCGGCGCTGCAGGAAGATGTGCAGGTGATCGGGCTCTCGATTCTTTCCGGGGCGCACAATGCGATCGTGCCGCGTGTGATGGACCTGCTAAAGCAAAACAAGATGGACGACGTGATCGTGATCGTGGGCGGCATCATTCCGAATCAGGATATCGAGGGGCTGAAGAAGATAGGCGTGGCCGCGATTTTCCAGCCGGGCACGGCGATGGACGACATCGTCCAATTCATCCGCACGCACGTGAAGGGGCCCGGCGTGCCGGCGGCGGGCTGATGTCGGGGGTTAGCGCGTCCCGCGTGCGTGAGATCCTCGCGAAAACTGTTGGGCCGGTGCCGTGGTACTGGAAGTCCTTCCCCGCTTTCCGCTCGCTCGCCGGGCAACACTTTGTCTGGGCCCATCACGGCGAACAGGGTCCCATCGCCCACCTTGTAACTCTCGGCCTTCAGCAGGAACCTGACAAAGCTCGCCTTGCATTGAACACCTACTGCCGGCCCTTTCTGGTGGCTCCGCATTTCACTGGCATCTGGTGTCCCGAGGGGCGCAACATTCGACTCACTTGCTTCGATCCTGATCAACTGAAAGCGTTTGACCTGGCGGAGGTCGCGGGCTGGTTCAAGGCATCATCGGACCGCATTTACTCGGCGACCGCCCCGCTGTCTGACTTCGAGCTGCCGCTCACGCTTGAACCGGGCATGCACAAAATCGAGGTGCCTGCGGAATTGGCGAGCGTGGACGAGTTGATCATTCCTACGAGCTATAAGGCGATGTCGAACGACGATCCGGCGTTTGCTCTTTTTGTCTTTTATCCGCAGGCTGGATTGGTCGAGGTGCTGCCGCAGAAGTGGTTTACCGCGGCGCAGTACCGCGTGGGTCAGCAGTGGATCACGCGCGCCGCGCGCGATCCCGAGTCGCACCGCATCGTCGGCGAATGTTTTGGCGTGGGAACGTTTCAGCTGGAGGAAGACGGCTGCCGGCTAGCGGAGTGGGTGGAGCGGAGGGAATAACTTTCGGCTGCCGGCGTCCGCCTTCCGGCTTTCGGCTTCAGCCTTTCGCCTTGGCGCAATCGTTTGAAATTCTTATTATCGATGCCCGTGTCTGGATTTCACGTTGAAGAGCAACAGGGAGTACGGCTTTTTCGGCTGCAGTCGGAAGATGGGACCAACCGGCTTACCCGCGAGTGTGTGCAGTCGCTGACGGAAGAGTTCGGCGAGTCAGCATCGGATGGGCGGCCGATGGTGATCACCGGGAACGATCGCTTCTTTTCCGCGGGCGCGGACTTGAAGGAAATTTCTCAGCTCAATGGACCTGATGCGCTTGCGTTCGCCAAAATGGGGCAGGCGTTGATGGAAGTGATTGATCGCTTCCCTGCTCCGGTGTACGCAGCCGTCTCGGGCTACTGTATGGGAGGCGGGCTCGATCTGGCGTTGGCCTGCCATCATCGAATTGCCTCTCCGCACGCTGTGTTTGGACATCGCGGTGCGGCCCTGGGGTTGATCACGGGCTGGGGCGGGACACAGCGATTACCGCGTTTGATTGGCAGAGGGCGCGCCTTGGAAATGTTCGTGGCCGCTGAGAAAGTTACCGCAGGACTGGCCTTGCGCATGGGACTGGTCGATGCGGTGGCCACTGATCCCGTGGCGGAGGCGGTGCGCCGCATTCGTTTCCAAGCATCGTCATCTGAATATCGAGGCTAACCTGCATTGCGCCGCTCCGCCCGCGTGGTATACCGTAATCAGTCCGCGTCTTGATTTCTCAACTCATGGCGAACCGTAACGAATCTTTCTCCGCGAACTCGTCTGAAACGGCCAACGTTCTGACGACAAAAATCGATCCGACCTCCGCGCGCTACGAAGCCAACATGCGGTTTCTGGCAGACCTGATGTCGCAAGTGCGTAATGAGGGCGAAAAGATTTGCGAGGGCGGCGGCGCCAAAGCCATAGAAAACCAGCATGCCAAGGGGCGATTGACGGCCCGCGAGCGCATCGCGCTTCTGGCCGATCCCGATACATTTTTCGAGCTGGCTCTTTATGCCGCGCACGGCATGTACGAGGAATGGGGTGGCGCGCCAGCCGCGGGCGTGATCACCGGGCTGGCCCGCATTGAGAGCCGGATGGTGATGATCATCGCCAATGACGCCACCGTGAAGGCAGGCGCTTTTTTCCCGATGACTTCGAAGAAAGTCATTCGGGCGCAGAACATCGCTATCGAGAACCGTATTCCGACGATTTATCTGGTCGATTCCGCCGGAGTTTTCTTACCGTTGCAGGAAGATGTGTTTCCTGACACCGACGATTTCGGGCGCGTGTTTCGCAACAACGCGGTCATGTCGGCGATGGGCATTCCGCAGATCGCCGCCATCATGGGGATGTGCGTGGCGGGTGGCGGCTATCTGCCGGTCATGTGCGACCACGTGCTGATGACCGACGGCAGCGGATTATTTCTGGCGGGACCGGCACTGGTACAGGCGGCGATTGGGCAAAAAGTGTCGTCGGAGGAATTAGGAGGCGCGGCAATGCACTCGGCCATCAGCGGCACGGTCGACTTTCGCGAAGCCAATGATCAATCTTGCATCGCGCGCATCCGCTCGATTGTGGAGAAGTGGGGATACCGGCGGCTCTCTCCATGGGACCGCAAAAAACCGGTCGAGCCCGAGCTGGCTGCTGAAGAAATCTACGGGATCTACGATTCGTCGCCGGCGCGGCCTTATGACATGAAGGAAGTGCTGGCGCGCGTGGTCGACGGCAGCCGCTTCGACGAGTACAAGACGGAGTATGGGAATACTCTCATCTGTGGTTACGCTCGCATTGGCGGCTTTGCGGTGGGAATCGTCGCCAATCAGAAACTGCACGCGCAGCAGACCGATCATGAGGGCCACAAGCGAATCGAATTTGGAGGGGTGATCTACACGGAGTCCGCGGAAAAGGCGGCGCGCTTCATCATGGACTGCAATCAGAACCTGATTCCGCTGATCTTTTTTCACGACGTGAACGGATTTATGGTGGGACGCGACGCGGAATGGAGCGGAATCATTAAGGCGGGCGCGAAGATGGTAAATGCGGTTTCGAATTCCGTGGTGCCCAAGATCACGGTGATCGTGGGCGGATCGTTCGGGGCGGGGCACTATGCCATGTGCGGGAAGGCGTACGATCCGCGCTTTGTCTTTGCCTGGCCGACCGCGCGCTACGCGGTGATGAGCGGCGATTCTGCGGCGGGCACGTTGGTTGAAATTAAAGTCAAGCAACTGGAGCGTGGCAGCACGAAGCTGAGCGAGGAAGAGAGAAAAGAGCTGTACGAGTCGGTAAAGCGTACCTACGACGAGCAAACCGATCCGCGCTACGGCGCGGCGCGGCTGTGGATCGATAAAATCATCGATCCCATCGAAACGCGGGATGCGATCACCCAAGCGCTGGAAGCAGCGGCGCTAAACCCGGACGTGGCAGAGTTCAAGGTGGGAGTGCTGCAAACGTAGCTTTGCCACTGATTTTCACGGATGAGCACGGATCCGACAACGAGATGGTTGATCCGTGTTAATCCGTGGCTGAGGTTTTATGGCCGATCTAGTCAAATTGATTGAGTGTCCGCGCGACGCCTGGCAGGGGCTGCCGGGACTGATTCCTGCCGAATTGAAAGTCGATTATCTCAAGGCGTTGATCAGCGTAGGATTCAAGCACATCGATGCGGTGTCGTTCGTGTCGCCGAAAGCTGTACCGCAGATGGCAGACTCGGAAGAAGTATTGAAGGAACTCGATCCGCCCGATGACGTGGAGATTATCGGCATCGTGGTGAATGAACGTGGCGCCCAACGGGCCATTGACACCAAAGCCGTATCGACGCTGGGTTTTCCCTATTCGATTTCGGAAACGTTCCTGCGCAAGAATCAGAACCAGTCGCCCGAGAACGCGCTCGAAGAACTGGAGAAGATTCAGAACAAGGCCGACGACGCCGGACTCGACGTCGTGGTTTACATCTCCATGGCGTTCGGCAATCCGTATGGCGATCTGTGGACTCCCGACGAGGTGATCGAGGCCATCTCGCTGATGGAAGTGGATAATTTGCGGATGATTTCGCTGGCCGACACCGTGGGCGTGGCGACCCCGCAGCAGGTCAGCGAACTGGTCGGCGCAGTGATGGCGAAGTACGACTATCTCGAGATTGGCGTGCACTTGCACAGCCGTCCCGAGCAGGCCGCGGAAAAACTTCTGGCCGCCTACGACGCGGGTTGCCGCCGCTTTGATTCGGCATTGGGGGGCTTGGGCGGCTGTCCTTTTGCGCAGGACACGTTGGTTGGTAACATCCCGACTGAGAGCCTCATCGAGACACTCAGTCGGCGGGCAGCGGAGTTGCCGCAACTGAAGCCGTTGGATTCTCTGCTCAAGGCAACGGCGGGAATCGGCGCGAGGTTTTCCAGTTCGCACGCGGCGGATTGAGGTAGCCACGGATTTGCACGGATCATCACGGATAGTTCAAAAGAATGATTTTGATTCCTGGCAATCCGTGAAATCGGTGACGGGGTTTCAGGATATGAATTACAAAACGATACAACTCGCATACGACGGCGGCGTGGCCACGATCACTTTGAACCGTCCCGAGAAGCGCAACGCGATCAGCTTCGAACTGATTGATGACTTGGTGCGCGCGCTGGACGAAGTATCGAAGTCAGACGCAATTGTCCTGATCCTCACCGGTGCAGGCAAAGCCTTTTGTTCGGGCCTGGATCTGGACAACCTGAAAGCGCTGCTCGGCCGTTCGCCGGAGCAGAACCTGCAGGATTCGCGAACCATGGTCCACCTGTTCCGCTCACTCTATGAGTTTCCGAAAGTGACGATCGCGGCCGTGAACGGGGCCGCCATCGCGGGTGGAACCGGACTCGCGCTGCTGTGCGACTTCACGCTGGCTGTTCCCGATGCGAAGTTTGGCTATACGGAGGTGCGGATTGGCTTCGTACCAGCGATCGTTTCCACATTTCTGTTGCGACAGGTGGGCGAAAAGCAGGCTCGAGATCTTCTGCTGACGGGAAGGATTTTCGAAGCGGAGGAAGCGGCACGGATGGGCTTAGTCAGCGAAATCGTGCCGGCGCAGGAGTTGATGAAGCACGCCCGCCAGTTGGCTGCTCTGCTGATGGAGAACAGTCCGGCGTCGTTGCTCGCCACCAAGCAATTGCTCACCGCGCATGCCCGGGCGGAACTCGACGCCCAGATTGACGCGGCGGTGCGTGAGAATGCCGCGATCCGCACCACCGCCGACTTTCGCGAAGGCATTGCATCATTCCTGGAGAAGCGGAGACCCGTGTGGACGGGGAAATGAGTCCCAGAAGTCAACATGCATTTCATGAGACCCGGCTGCGCGTACGCTACGCCGAAACCGACCAGATGGGCGTTGTCTACCACTCGAACCATTTGATCTGGTTCGAGGTCGGCCGCGTTGAACTGCTGCGGGAGATGGGCTTTTCCTACCGCGACATGGAACGCGAGGACGGACGCTTCATCGCCGTCGCCGATGTGAAATGTCGTTACCGTGCTCCGGTATATTACGACGAGGAAGTCGTAGTGCGGACGCGGCTGAAGGCGGTGCGCGAGTCGGTCGTGGTTTTCAGTTACGAGCTCTTGCGCGCGAATGGCGGTACGCTGCTGGCGGAGGGCGAGACCACGCACATTGTCACCGACTCAACGATGAAGGTCGCGGCGTTGCCAGAAAAGTATTTGACGGCCTTCCGCGCGGCGATGGCAAAGTAGGGGTTTGCGGTTTCTTGCGGCGAGCAGACACGCTGGAACACTTCTTTGAACGCGCTCCACATCAACGGAAACGATCTCACCCTCGAAGAGATGCGCGAGGTTGCGAATATTGAAACCCGCCGCGCGGCCCTGCTCTCCGCCGACGCGCGGCAGGCGGTCAACCTGGCTCGCGCTGTCGTCGACGACATCGTCGCCAGCAACAAGATCGCTTACGCCATCACCACTGGCGTGGGCAAACTGAGCGACGTACGCATCGCGCACGAACAGATTAGAGAGCTGCAGGTCAATCTGATTCGCTCGCATGCGGTCGGGGTTGGCGAACCGCTAGCCATCCCCGAAACCCGCGCCATGATGCTCCTGCGCGCGAATTCGCTCGCCAAAGGACACTCCGGCGTGCGGGCGGTCGTCATCGACACCCTCTGCGAGATGCTCAACCGCGGCGTTACACCGGTAGTGCCGTCGCAGGGTAGCGTGGGCGCGAGTGGTGACCTGGCGCCGCTGGCGCATTTGGCTTTGGCGCTGATCGGCGAAGGCGAGTGCTTCGACGAAAGAGGCATTCGCGTTCCCAGCGTAGAGGCCTTGAAGCGCGGGCAGATCAAGCCGCTTGTGCCTGAAGCCAAGGAAAGCATTTCGCTGATCAATGGTACGCAAGCCATGCTGGCAGTAGGCTCTCTGGCGCTCCTTGCGGCAGAAACTCTGGTGGACACCGCCGACGTGCTGGGCGGTTTATGCTGCGACGCACTCAAGGGGACCGATGCGGCGTTTGAGGAACGCATTCACAAGGCGCGTCCGCACGCCGGACAAGTGAAGTCCGCGGCCAACCTGCGTCGCATGCTGGAAGACAGCCAGATTCGCGAGTCGCATCGCGAATGCGGCCGCGTGCAGGACGCCTACTCGCTGCGCTGCATCCCGCAAGTCCACGGGGCCGTGCGCGACACGCTGGCGCATTGTCGCGTGGTGTTTGAGACGGAGACGAATTCCGCAGTCGATAACCCGTTGGTCTTCATCACCGATGCCAGGAATGCTGATGGCGATGTCATTTCCGGCGGAAACTTTCATGGCGAGCCGTTGGCGTTTGCCCTGGATTTCCTGGCCATTGCACTGACTGCGCTGGCAGGAATCAGCGAGCGGCGTATTGAGAGGCTGGTGAATCCCGCGCTCAGCGAGGGATTACCGCCATTTCTTGCCGCGGGGGCCGGCCTGAATTCGGGCTTCATGATGCCGCAAGTCACGGCGGCGGCGCTCGTCAGCGAGAATAAAGTGCTGGCGCATCCCGCCTCGGTCGACTCGATCACGACATCCGGCAATAAGGAAGACTATGTCTCCATGGGTATGACCGCCGCGATCAAACTAAAACGCGTGGTGGAGAATACGCGAAACGTATTGGCGATTGAGGCGATGGCAGTCGCCCAGGCACTCGACTTCCTGGCTCCGCTGAAAACTTCAAAGCGCGGTCAGGTCGCGCACGCGGCGATCCGGTCGGTGTGTCCCACGATGGAAAAAGATCGGGTGATGTATGCAGACTTCGCGCGTCTTGCCGCACTCATTGCGAGTGGCAAGGTCGCGGAAGCTCTCCGATAGGATTAAAACCAAACTCCCACCAGGATTTTGAGATGAAGACCCTTACCGAGTATTTGAAGTTTCACACCAAAACCCATCGGGCCTACGTCCACATCACGCCCCAAGTGGAACAGATCGTCGCCAAGAGCGGAGTACAGGAAGGCATGGTCCTGGTTTCGGCCATGCACATCACGGCGGGCGTTTACGTCAACGATAACGAGAACGGTCTGATCGAAGACATCGACCAGTGGCTGGAGCACCTGGCTCCGTTTCGCAAGGGGTACAAGCATCACGAGACGGGAGAAGACAACGGCGACTCCCACCTCAAGGCGCTACTGATCCATCATGAAGTGATTGTGCCGATTACTTCGGGGAGACTCGACTTAGGCACGTGGCAGCGGATTTTCTATGCAGAGTTTGACGGTCAGCGTGATAAAAAAGTCATCGTGAAGGTAATGGGAGAGTGACGCGATGTCGGAAGAACTGACCGAATTGCAGGAACATGCAGAGCACGCGAAGCATGACCCTACACTGGCGCCGATCTCGGTAACCATGGCAGTGTTGGCTGTGTTAGTCGCGGTGGTGACGCTGCTCGGTCACCGCGCCCACACCTAAGAGGTTGTGCTTCAGGCAAAGTCTTCCGATCAATGGGCGTTCTACCAGGCCAAGAACATTCGTCGGCATACGGACGAGCTTTTTGTCGATTTGACTTCGGTCGAAGCTACCACGGACGCTGCCGCTCTGGGCAAATTGCGCGAGAAATATTCGGGAGAGGCAACGCGCTACAAGGATGAACAAAAGGAAATCGAGGATAAAGCCCGCGAGATGGAATCCGAGGTTGGGCACGAGCGAAATCGGGCAGACCGATTTGACCTGGCCGAGGTTTTCCTGGAGGTTGGATTGGTAATTACGTCAATCACACTGCTTTCAGGAAGAAGATTCTTCTGGTACTTAGGCGTATTGCTGGGAGTCGTGGGAATCGTAATGGCGGGCACGGCGTTTTTTGTCCACTGAAAATTCTTACGCCGCCTTCCGCCGTTTCCCCAACAGTTTATTCAACACCCGTATTCCCTTGTCGATGTGTTTCTCTTCCATCAGGAATGGCGGCAGGAATCGTACCACGGTATCCTGCGTGCTGTTGAACAGCACGCCCTCGACCAGCGCTGCATCCACGATGGGACGCGCAGGAATCTCAAGCTGAATTCCCTGGATAAAGCCACGTCCGCGTACTCCTGTCGCCGCCGCTCGCTTCTCTACCAATTTGTTTAACTCCTGCTGCAGGTAGGCGCCGACTTTGCCGACGTTATCCAGCAACTTCTCTTCTTCCACAATCGCCAGGAACTCGAGCGCGATACGGCATGCCAGCGGACCTCCGCCGAAGGTCGTGCCGTGCTGTCCCGGAGAAATCGCACTTGCGAATTCTTCCTTGGCGATAAACGCGCCCAGAGGCAGTCCCGCAGCCAGGGGCTTGGCGATGGCGACGATGTCGGGTGTCACGTCGAAGCTCTGGAACGCAAACATTGTTCCCGTGCGTCCCAGCCCGCACTGAATTTCGTCGAAGATCAGCGCCACGCGGTGACGGTCGGCGAGCGCGCGGCACTCCCGCAGAAATTCCACCGAACACTCGTAGATTCCGCCTTCCCCGAAAATGGGCTCGAGCACAATTGCGCAGGTATTGTCGTTCACGGCAGCGCGCAGGCCGTCCAGATCGTTCTGCTTCACAAAGGTTACGTCTTCGAGCAGCGGCTCAAATCCCTTGCGGTGCTTGGCTTGTCCGGTAAGCGACAGCGCTCCAAACGTGCGGCCGTGATACGACCCTTCCAGCGCCACCAAACGGCACTTGGCCTCGCCCCCCGCCCGATGTCCCGCTAGACGCGCTAGCTTGATCGAGCCTTCAATCGCCTCGGTTCCGCTGTTAGAAAAAAAAGCCCGGTTCAATCCCGAAAGTGCGCACAACTTCTCCGCCAGCGGCCCCTGGTACTCGTGGTAGTAGAGATTGGAGACGTGTATCAGCTTCGCCGCTTGCTCACGAATCGACTTCACGATCCGCGGATGCGCGTGCCCCAGCGTATTCACGCCAAGGCCGGAGACAAAATCCAGATAGCGCTTGTCGGCGATATCCCAGAGAAACACTCCCTTGCCGCGGGTGAGCACGACGGGATAACGGTTATAGGTCTGCAGCAAAAACTGCCGCTCACGTTCGACAATTTGTTCGAAGGTATCCATAGGAAGATTCGATTTTACCGGAAAGAGTGATTTGAAGCAGAGTAGCTGTAGACTGGACCTGGAAATGCACCTGGACGTTAGAGTCCAGTCTCAGGCGGGAGATCGGGTAGGGCGGAAACCCGCCCCTGGGCTTATTAGCTTACTTTCGTCGAACGCCGCCACTTGGCGTGCAACCAGACGAGAATTCCCAACGCGCATACTTCTATCGGACCCGGAGGGACTAGATCAAGGCTTAAAACACCGCTGAAGTGTATGGTCGCAGTGTATGCACCCCATATCATTCCGCCGGCTGTGATCAGACTTCCCAATCGCTCTTGCGTGGAAATACTGAGCAGAGGCTCATGAGCGCCCTTGCTTTTTTGAGCGGGCTTAGCCACAGGCGCATAGACCGGCTTCTGCGGAACGTCAAGATAGCCTTCGCGGCCGCGGTCCCAGTCGACCTGGTCAATTTGCGTGTGATTTTTCACTCTCCTTACAATGTCATGAAAATGGTTTTCAGTGCAGGTTACCGAAGTGCAAGTAGCGGTCGTCCGTTGATCCTGCTTACAATCGATTTAAGGTAACTCTACCGGGCTCAATACAGTGGCGGTTGCCCTTCCGGCCGCGTCTTCCACCGGCGATGCACCCACAACCACTGGTCTGGGTACTTTCGTACATAGTCCTCAATCACCCTAGTGAATATCTGCGTGTTCGCGACAATATCCGCCTCCAGATGACCGGTACGAATCAATTCGAGCGCGGGATCGAATCGTAACCGGTACTTCTGCAGGGCGGGATCCCAAATCGTGAATCCCGGAACCACTGCCGCGTCCGTGCGCAGAGCGATGCGAGCCAGTCCACTCGCCGTACAGGCCGGAATGCTAAAGAAGTCCACGAAGATTCCCTGCGGCGGTGTCATATTCGTATCCATCAAAATACCGACGGTTTCTCCGGCCTTCATCGCCGCCAACAACCCGCGCACGAAATCATCCTTGTTGACGGTTTTATTGCCATGCATGGTGCGGTACTGCTGCAGCAACCGGTCGAGATATTCGTTATCCATGGGCCGCATCACAATGTGCAGCCAGTGACCATGCAGGGAGTGGGCAAACGCTGAGAGTTCCCATGCGCCAAAGTGCGCCGTCAAAAACAGAACTCCTTTGCCTTGAGCGTAGGCCCGCTCATAATTCTCCAACCCGTCGTACACCACGACTTCGTCAATATTTTCGGCCGTGTATTTGGGAAACTGGCAGAGTTCGGCGAGTTGCCGTCCCAGCGAACTGAACACCCCGCGCAAAATACGCCTTCGCTCGGGCCGGCTTTTTTCCGGAAACACCATTTCCAGATTGCGCATTCCGACCTGCCGCAAACGAAAGTGCAACAGGTAAACAACCTGGGCAATGGCAATCGCGAAAGCACGAGAAACCGGACGCGGCATCAGACCTAGGATCTTGATGAACGGCCAGGCTGCCGCGTATTCGAGTTTCCGCCGCATCAGGGGAATCGTGACCGTATCACTCGGAAAAATTGCTTGTCAAATTTCGAAAGGATACCTGCAGGTATGTTGGCGACCGCCGCCTTTGGCTGCCCGCTCCTGCGCAGCGCCTCTTCCTACCCGCCGAGCAGTTCGGAGTCATGCTTCTCAAACACCGCTCGCAGCGCGGCTGGAGAGCGTTCAGACAGGGCGTGAATGTCCTGCACCAGCGAATATATGTTTGAAGTCATGACCAGCAGGTATCGGAGCAGTCCCTGGCCCGGGTTCCAATAGGTGTGAGGCGCGCCGCGCGGAACAAGAACGGCGGAACCGGCGTGCGCCTCGACTATGTTTTTCCCAACGCGAACGCAGAGTGTGCCTTCCAGCACATACCAGGCTTCGTCATCGTTGCGGTGAAGATGAAGTGGAGCAATCCAGCGCGGCGGTCCAGGCGGACCGCCCGCGTCTTTCCACTCGGCGACCACGAAGTCCCCGCCCACTGAACCG
Source organism: uncultured Acidobacteriaceae bacterium (assembly GCA_964641665.1). Taxonomy (GTDB): domain Bacteria; phylum Acidobacteriota; class Terriglobia; order Terriglobales; family Acidobacteriaceae; genus Gp1-AA133. The sequence goes on along the minus strand of CAZXKO010000079.1, from coordinate 1,511 downwards.
ATCACATTTCCCGCCAACGGAGGAGCCATCATCTGGGGAACTCCCGTTCAAAAGCTGCTTCCACCCAGCTCAGTCGCCGCGTTCCTACTTCGCGGCCTCCTGCGCCCACTTCGCCAGCGTACTCAGGAAGGGATGCGCTGCTGGCGGCGGATCAATCTCGCCGGTTAATGATGCTCTGAAAGTCACCATGTGCCCGTAGAACTCTCGTGTAGCATCCTTGTCCTGCTTCACCACCGCGCCGTTCAGGCTCACTCCGGCAAAAACTCCGCGGGCGCGAGAATACGTCAACACCTGGGCGCGCATCTTCCAATCGGTATTGCCTTCGGCGTGGCGGCCCACCGGGCCCGCAGCCACCGATGCGTCAGCGCCCAGCTCAAACTTGCTCGAAAGCAGATGCTGCATGCCATCATCGTTCATGATCAGCATGACCAGGTCCACAGCCTGCCCGCCGACCTGAAAACCGACGCTGCCTCCCGTGGTCATGAAAAATGCTGGCGCGCTCCACCCCTTGGGCGTGCGGCAAGTTGCAAGCCCGCGGCCATATTTCGCGCCTACGATGAACCCGCCTTTCAACATCGACGGAACCACCGCCACACACTCCGCTTTGCCCAGAATCTCCTGCGGAATACCGGAGTCAGGGGCCGACTCAATTTGATTCAACACGTCCGCGGCCGCTTGGGCGCGGTCCGAGGCCTTCGATTCTTTCGCCTGATTGTCTGCCGCAAATGCGAAGCTGCAAAATGACACGATTAGGGTCAACGAAATAAGCTTCTTCATCATTCCTCACCACGTTGATTCACTGGGATCTGGTGCTTCGATTGTAAATGAAGTCAAGCCCACAAGACGGGCGGGCACCTGTGTGTTAACCAGAGTTGGATGGGTGGCTAAAAGAGATGGAATGAACAAAAAAATGCGGGGCTGAAAGCAGTGACCCTAATCGCCACTCTCAACCCCGTCTCCCAGGTTCTGTGGTAGGTGAGAAAAGTATGCGAGATATACGGAAACCCCACAAGATTACGAAAGTAAGTGTCTGCGGGTAACGCACGCTCTAGCACCTAGAAACTCTCGGCCGAAAGCAACTGTCCAGCTAGCAGCTAGAAGCTGTTTTATTTCGTCGTAACCAGTGAATGCGTAATGGCGTGCACCGATAGTGCGATGCGGTTCTGCACCCCCACTTTGCGCATCAATTTCGCGACGTGCGCTTTCACCGTGCGCTCCTCGATCCCGAGCTGACCACCAATCTCTTTATTGGAGCGGCCTGCCACCAGCATTTCCAGCACTTCTTTCTCACGGTCGGTGAACGTAACCCGGCCCGCCGGGAAAATCCGCCCGGGCGCCGAGGACACACGCTCAATGAACATGGACAGCACTTTGCGTGGAGCCCAAACCGATCCCTGATTCACAATGCGAATGGCCTGGGCGAACTCTGCGGGTGTAGCGGCCTCGTCAACGTAACCTTTGGCGCCGGAGGCAATCGCTTTCAGAATGGTTTCCTCGTCAATTCCGGAACC